>JBCCSC010000031.1:0-86085 GCA_039200705.1 Chloroflexota bacterium | reverse complement strand
TCCACAGCTAAGGGTCTATTAGGGACAAAACCTGTCAAATTACAATCAGATTTGCTTGACCCAATGCCAGAGATCTGGGCAGATGAATCGCGTTTGCGACAAGTGTTGCTCAACCTCTACAGTAATGCTTGCAAATATACAGACGAAGGCTCAATTAAACTAACCGTATCGCGCCTATCAGAAAGCAATGAAATTCAATTTGCACTCGCTGATACAGGGATTGGCATTGACCCTGAATTCCATGCAAAATTATTTGAAGAGTTCCAACAAGCTAAAGCTGGTGGACGCGACCCACGCTCAGGCTCTGGACTTGGTCTAGCGATTTCTCGTCAATTACTCGAACTGATGGATGGTCGCATCTGGATGGAAAGTACCCCAAGTGAAGGCAGTACCTTCTACTTCACAGTACAAGTCTATGACAATCAAAGCAAACCTGCGACAGAATCATCACAAGTAGTTAAGCTCGTGACGCTCCAACCACAAGCTCAGGAGGTTATCAAACAATGAAAGTCTTATATGTTGAAGATAACCCAGCCAATGTCGCGCTTGTCAAACGAGTGGCACGTATGGGGAATCACGAAATTATCAACTTCATTGACGGTGATAAAGCCATTGCCAAATTCAACGACATTGACCCCGACCTTGTGCTAATGGACATTCAACTAGCAGGGAGCAAATCAGGCTTAGATGTTGTTCGTCACTTACGAGAACAAGGGGTTACCACAACCATTATCGCAGTTACTGCTTATGCAATGGTTGGTGATAAAGAGCGCGCACTCGAAGCGGGCTGTGACGACTATTTACCAAAGCCTTTACCAATCCCACGCCTTGTCGAAATTTTCAAAGAATTTGATGAAAAAGCAACAGTTAAAGAAACAACAACACAGCCAGCACCTACGCCCATTGCAGAAAGCGTACAATCAACAGGCACAAGCGCACCAACTGCTAACCAAGATGAAGTAATAGAAGTAGTCACTGAAGCACAAGCATCTGAGACAGTCACTATTGAGGAAGAACCCGAAGCAACAACGTCAGAAGTAACAACAGTCGAAGATGATAAAGCTGATTCAGCATCCGATGAAGTTGAGAACGTAGTACCAGTCGAAGACTCTATCGCAGAGGTCACAGACGCTACTAGTGATGAATCAACAGTAGATAATGACGATAATGCAGAAGTTGACAAAAACCAAAATCTAACCGATACTGCACAAAAAGATGATACATCAAGTTCATCTGTCATCGTTGCTGAAGAGAATAAAATTGTGACCGACTCATAAATATTATTTTTCCATTTTAGAGTCACCCTAGACAACTTTAGCTACTGATGAGTTTGCGTCAAACTACTATTTAGAAAGTTATTTGAGATGGCCCAAAAAGCACTTATTTTAGAAGATACACCTGCGAATCTCCAATTTTTTGAACGCTTATTTTCACAGGCGGGCTTCGACATCATCCCTGCCACCACAGGCAAACAAGCCCTCGAACAACTCAACAATCAAACTGACATTACACTAGCAGTCTTAGATATGGAAGTTCCTGATTGCACAGGCATTGAGATGACTCATATTCTACGACAACGCTATCCTGATATGTGCATTGTGGTTGCAACCATGCACGATAGTCGGACGATGATGCAAGATGCCTTTGATGTGGGCTGTGATGTATTTCTGGTCAAGCCACATGGCTTTATGGAATTATTCAAACGCCTGACAACCGACGGCAGTCATGTTCTACATGCTAATCGCCCAATCATCATTGACCAATTCGGACCGCGCGCCTTCCAAACAGTGCGCTCATAACAACATCGTAATTGCAGATGGCACAATTTCATACACAATCTCCACTGCCCCATCCGAGGCTTCGCCGTCTAAATCCATGCCAATCGCTTTGCCTGTCCGACTGATAATTTTTACGTGTTTTGCTCGTTGATGATGTACACGCCGATGACCAATGTGCGTACCTGCATAAATTTTGGGGAAGACTTGCGCCAACTCCCACAACGGCATCTGTTCACCAATCACGACATCAAACAAGCCATCATCTAGTATCGCATCAGGGGCGAGTAAAATGCCCTGACCTGTTGATTTACCGTTACCAATCCCTGCGACGATGATATTGCCTTCAAACCAGTGTTCGCCATCTAATTCAATCGTCACTGCTTCGGGACGATAACTTGCCAAAGATGATAATACTGACATCAGAAATGACCATTGATGCTTACCTGATTTTTCGACTCGTGCCACAACATCACTCGCAATCCCTGCATTCGCAAAATTATGGAAGTAACGTTTTTCGCTACCAAATTTTGCCAGACCAATATCAATTTGCTTTGGTGTCGCTTGTGTGAGAACATATTCGGCTGCCTCAAAGGTGTCGAGTGGAATCCCCATCCCACGCGCAAAATCACGCCCTGTCCCTGCTGGAATTGTCCCCAAAATCAACTCGTGTTCAGGATAATTTTGTCGATGCAGCATCAAAGCATTAACCATATGCTGATTTGTGCCATCCCCTCCAACAGAGATAATGCGGTCTACATCATCGCGTATCGATTGGTCAAGAATATCGGCAATATCGTCAGGGTGATGGGTGATAATCGTGCGAAAATTATCAACCCACTCACTGACTCGTGGTTCAAGGTCACGCCATACTTGACGAATCCGCCCAGCATTGGGGTTGATGATAAAAAGCGTTCTCGACATACCAATAACTTTCTATATAAAACAAAATGCCCTACTCAGACAATGCCAAGCAGGACAAATTATATCGCTATTGAGTCATTTGTGCAGATTAAGGACGTGCGGTGTAATCGCCTGTGACTACCCACTTGTACGTTGTCAATTCTTCTAAAGCCATCGGACCGCGTGCGTGCAATTTCTGCGTACTAATAGCCACCTCTGCTCCTAAGCCAAGTGCACTGCCATCATTGAAGCGTGTACTCGCATTCCAGAAAACAGCAGCACTATCGACGCGATTTAGGAAATAAGCAGCTTGTTCTGCATCTTGGGTCAAAATAGCATCACTATGGAAGGTCGTATGCTGACGAATATGGTCAATCGCATCATCGACATCACTCACAACTTTTAGATTGAGCGTCAAGCCCATCCATTCGGTGTCAAAATCGCCCTCTGCCACAGGCGATACATCCTCGCGCTCACCAACAATTGCCAATGCCTTGTCCTCTGCTTTGAAGACGACATCCAGAGTTGCCAAATGCTCCGTGATGGTGGGCAAGAAATCGTTTGCGATATTTTTGTGCACCAACAGCGTATCAAGTGCGTTACAGACTGCAGGACGCTGTGTTTTGGCGTTTTCAATCAATGGGATTGCTTTTGCTAAATCGGCACTTTCATCGACATAGATATGCACCACACCCATACCACCAATGATTACAGGAATTGTGCTATTCTCTCGGCAGAAATTATGCAAGCCTGCCCCACCACGCGGAATCAACATATCAATATATTCGTGCATTTTGAGCATCTCGCCGACATATTTACGGTCTGTGCTAGCGATATACTGCATCGTATCGGCTGGAAAACCTGATGCTTCTAATGCCTCTGTTAGCACGCGCACCACTTCGAGATTAGTATTGAGGACATCACTGCCCCCACGTAAGATGACCGCATTGCCCGTCTTGAGTGCTAATGTCGAAATATCAACAGTGACATTCGGACGCGATTCATAGATAACACCTAGCACACCCAAAGGAACGCGCATCTTCTGCACATGAATCCCCACATCAAGGTCATTATCTGCCCACGTTGCGCCAACAGGGTCAGGCAAGGTCACCACATGCCGTACATCACGGATAATACCATCCATGCGCCGTTCTAAATCAATACGGTCACGAATCCAAATTGGGTCAGTGTCATTGGCGTGAGCATTCTCAATATCAATTTTATTCGCCTCAAGGATACTCTCATGATTAGCTTCCAAAGCATCAGCGATATTATTCAATGCTTGATTTTTCTGTTCTGTAGTGAACATAGTGAGATGAAACGCCGCTTCTTTGGCGCGTTTGCCCATCTCTAGCATATTCACCTCTTGTATGACTTGTACCATATAAACAATTCCCCAAATTAAAATTTACGCGCATTGTAGCACAGACCACACAACAAGTATGTCCAAAATTCGCTTGTGTGATGTGCCTAATTCAGAAAATAAGCAAATCATGTTTCAAACAACCAAATAATTAATTTAAAGTTAAAACCTTAATATAAATCCAATTAAATATTACTTATAATTATGAAACAAAACAATGAAAGGAGTTAAAATGAACAACTTAGCAACATGGTTAGTGAAAGATAGAATCGTTTTAACAAGTATTATCGGTGATTTGACAATACATGATTTCGAGAAATTGGATAAGGAAGTCATCGCACTCTTTGAAGAATCACCTTACGATGATGTACACGTTCTGGCAGATATTTCGTACATGAAGAGTATGCCCAGTATCTTTGAAATGGCAAAGCTAAAGCACATCACACACCCTCAAATCGGCTTCTTCGTTACCCAAAGTCGTAATTCAGTCGAAGAGTTTATCGGTAGCACCGTCGGCAAAATTCTCAAGACAAAATATAAATTCGTTCATACGTTGGACGAAGGCATCATCTATCTTAGTCAAATTGATGATACTTTACCCTCTGTTGAAGAAATGACTCAACAAGCCTATGCACTCCGAGATTCCTTCGCCGAAAAATACGCAGACCAATTAGCCTAATTCCACACATCACAGCGTCGGGAATTTCTAGGTATGATGAGATTCCCGAACATATAATCGCTCATATGCACAACACTTATTCAACAAAATCTGTTATCCTCAATATACGTATCTTTACAATAGACAACAGACGACTTGCCAACATCTCAGCACTCAGAATACAGCACTTTCAGTTAAGAAATACAAACAAAGTTCCCTGTTATCTCCTGTTTAACAGGCAAACTTTTCTAACGTTTGCACAAACTAAAAACAAATGACCGACACACCCCAACTTTTTTATTGTCACCTTACCGTAGATGGCAAAACGTTAACTATCATGAGGATGCAACATCACCATATTATTACGATGCACCGCCGCATCACCATAGCTGTAGCCCAACACATCACTGATTTCTTGCGATTTTTTGCGTTTAATTTGTCGCAACTCATCAGATGTATAGGCACTCAAACCATGCGCGATGACTTCACCATTGGGCGCATATATTGCAATCGTCGCACTGCGCTGGAACTCGCCTTCTACTTGGGTAATCCCCACAGGCAACAGCGACGCACCATCTTTAGCAGTCAAGGCTCGCACTGCACCCTTATCAATGTGGAGTGTGCCTTCGGTACGGTCAGTCAGCAACCAGCGTTTACGGCTTTCCAGATGCGTGCCAGTTGGTGCAAAGCGCGTTCCAATGGGTTCATCTGAGATGATGCGCTCAATCACTTTGGGGTCACTGCCTTTAGCAATCACTGTTGTCACCCCCGCACGAGTCGCAATTTGGGCAGCTTGTAATTTAGTCACCATCCCACCTGTCCCTACTGATGAGCCAGCACCGCCAGCAAGGTCAAACAAGTCGGTGTCGATGCGCTCAATCAGGTCAATTTTCTCAGCATCCGCCACCTTACGAGGGTCAGCGGTGAATAAGCCAGCTTGGTCAGTGAGCAATATCAACACATCGGCATCCACCGCAGCCGCTACTAGTGCTGATAAATTATCATTATCACCTACGCGGATTTCTTCCGTCGCAATCGTGTCGTTTTCATTTATGATTGGAATAATGCGATGTTCAAGCAAGGTCTGTATCGTATCGCGTGCATTCAGGTAGCGTCCGCGCCGACTCAAATCATCACGAGTTAACAATACTTGTCCAACCGTAATCTGAAAAATATCGAATAAGTCGCTATAAATTCGCATCATGTGGCTTTGCCCAACAGAACTGAGCATTTGCTTGGCTGGCAATGAGCGTGATAAATCAGGAAAATGAAGTAATTCACGTCCAGCAGCTTGTGCACCAGATGAGACCACGATTACCTCATGCCTTTGCTGATGCAGATGAGCAATTTGTTGTACAATCTCTAACATGCGCTCTCGATGGAGATGAGATGTGCCATTGGTTAAGGTACTCGTTCCGAGTTTGACGATGATACGTAGTGCTTGCATAATAGAATCAGATAGTCTCACTTAGTTAAATCTGTGCTGATTATAGTCGCTTAGTTAGAACAATACAGCAATCAATTCACCAAAGGCGAAGGTCATGGCGTATAACAAGCCAGTGGCAGGAATACAGTGTTACATTGAATTCAGAATCCAAGATCCAGAGCGATTCACTTTGCTGGAACGATTCTTCGCGCCATTACGCGATTATACGAAAAGCATCACGCCCCAAACACCACGCGATGACACAACCGCAGTCGGGCGTGAGACACTCTTAGCAAATAGCTTCCAAGATACCCAAGTTTCGCGGAGAATCAACGTTGACGACACACGCTCACGCGGACAATTCGCCAAACCCGAAGAATGGTTATTGGCACTACGTCCACAAGACCTTGATGCTCTAAAAATGCCTTCGCACAGAGATTCCATCATTGCATTGCGAGAATGGCAAGGCTTATCCCGACGCGAACGGCGTAAAGCCATTAAAGCCCACGAGAATAAACGTCAATTACGCGGGCTTGCGGATTTCATGGATATGCTCAAATATTGGCAAGATGTGGAGTTTGAACTGCTCACGCTCCAACAAACAGATTCGGACTTAGGACGTATCAGCTATCAGACATTTGATTATCCGTTCAAAGGCAAGGTTGCTCTTGAAGAGTTACTGATGTTCTTCGGCTTTTTGAGTATTTTGCGTGATAGTTGTTAGCAAGTAAAAAGGATGTACCATCATGATACATCCTCTCACAGTCAAACTTAGCTTTCGATTGGCAAACGGTCTAGCTCGAATTCTAAGTTATAGAGATTAATCGCTGCCCAAGGCTCATTTAAACCAAGGTCAATTGCTGTCTGGAAATCACTGTGAGCGAGTTGGTAATCCCCTTGCATTTGATACACCAAACCGCGATTGTTATAGGCATAGGCGAGGTCACCATCCAGTTCAAGCGCGTAATTGAGATTAGCAAGTGATTCTTCATAATTCCCAAGTCGGAAATTCGCCCAACCACGATTGTTATAGGCATACGCACTACCAGGACGTAAATCAATCGCAGTCGTCATATCTTCAATCGCTAGTTCAATGCGGTCTGTGTTGCAATAAATGACTGCGCGGAGCATATAGAGCGCATAGTTATCAGGATTGAGGTTTAGACCACAATCAACTATCGCTAGTGCATCGTCATGATTCCCCACATCGAACAATTCGCGTCCTAGTGTGAGATGGTCAGTGGTCGCATCACAGCCATCTGAAGCAAAGGTTGGTAATGCAAAACTGGTGATGGTCAGGATGACAAGTGTGACAATGATTGTAAGCTTTTTCATTTTTGGCTTCTCCTAAAGTGTGATAATGAACTGATTTATCATCAGTGTAGGAGAAAATCAGGGGTAGAAATGGACGGACAGGCCACCCTCAAACAATGGCACAGCTACGGAATACCATTGCCAAGATGCGTTTTAGACTACGCGCACCCTACGCACCCGATTCACGGGCTGATTCAATAGCATTCATCAAGATTTTAGCGCGTGAGCGAATACGTGAATCCGACCAAGTAGCATCGCCTGTTAGCCAACCACCCATGCCGATAGCAGTTGCCCCTGCTTGGATAAATGCGCGTGAGTTTTCATCATTGACTGCGCCATTACACATAAATTTCATGTGATTGAGTGGTCCGTACATCGCTTTGAAATAATCAATGCCAAGTGCGCCAACAGGGAAAAATTTAAGCAACTTCACACCCATATTCCATGCTTGCACGGCTTCCGATGGTGTTGTAATCCCTGGAGCAATGAACACATCTTGTGACATCACATATTCGACCACATCAGGCTGAAAGGCTGGCGATACAATAAAATCAGCATCTGCATTGAGCACTTGTTTGGCTGTATCGACACTGAGGACTGTTCCCATACCAACGCAGACTTCATCCCCAAATTCAGATTTAACAGCTTGCATCGCTTCAATCGGTTGCTGTGAGTTCATCGTAAATTCAAAGCAATTTATATTTTCTTCAAGCAAAATTTCGCAGATGTGTAGAGCAACATCGGGCACGAACGCGCCACGAAACCCAGCCACAACGCCAACCGATTCGATAGCGTCAAAGACAGATTGAACAGATTTTGGCATAACAAATTATCTTTCCAATTAAAGTTTAAATATCAACGGGACGCAAAGTTGCGCCCCCTACAAATTGATTATTCTTTGAGATAGTTGACCTAAGATAGCTTAAGCAGGTTCAGTTGTACCTGATAAGATTTGGTCAATTTGATCAATGTGCTCTGGTGATAATTCAACATCGGCAGCTTTGACATTAGCTTCAACTTGCTCAGGTTTGGTTGCCCCTGTAATCACACTGCTAATCAATGGATGACGCAAGAGCCATGCAAGTGCCAATTGTGCGCGAGTGATGCCGAGGTCATCTGCGATGGGTTTTAGCTGGCGCACTTTTTCGGCATTTTCATTATTGAGGAAGCGTTTTTTCGCCCATTCTTCACGCCCAAAACGACTATCTTCTGGTACACCATCATCATATTTCCCTGTTAGCATCCCCATTGCTAAGGGTGACCAAGGCACAATGCCAATGCCACGCGGATTGGTCACAGGCAAAATCTCATCTTCGACACGCTCACGGAAAAGCATGGAATATTGTGGTTGCTCAACTTGTGGTAGATGCCAACCATAACGCTCACAAATATCATATGCCTCTTGGATACGAGTCGCAGGCCATTCTGATGTTCCCCAATAATGGACTTTACCCATTTCAATCAGGTCGTTCATCGTGCGTGCAATTTCTCGTGTTGGGGTGTTGTCGTCGTAGCGGTGACAGAAATAAATATCGAGATAATCTGTGCCAATACGTTCGAGGCTTTTGTCGATACTTTCCATAACATGTTTGCGTGATAAACCTTTATCGTTGGTGTCATCGCTCATAGGCCAAAAAACTTTTGAAGAAATCACTAGGGTGTGACGAGGATATTGGGCGAGAACTTCCCCCATTTCAGTTTCGGATTTACCCTTACCATAAATATCCGCAATATCGAAGAAATTGATGCCATTTTCATAGGCTGTTTCGACGATTTTGCGACCAATATCTTTTTGGACTTTATCTTCACCAAAGTTAATCCAACCCCCGATGGAAACAGCACTAACGCGCATTCCTGCGTTCCCCAATTGACGGTATTGCATATCAAACACTCCTTTTTGAGTTGTCATTATTTCTATTTAGTAAGATATATTGTGACACATGAACATTAAAGATTATGAAGTTGGTCTAGAGCTAATCACATAGGTTTAATCTACAAAGTGTAAAAACACTATAAATACTGTTCACTACACGCGACCTTAAGGCTAACACCACGTAAATGATGTACAGTAATTAGACAAAAATCTAAATAAGGGGATTCCAGACAAATGGCACAAGACATTGTTGTAAAAGCAAATAATCTCACCAAAGAATTTATGTCGGGCGAGGTACAAGTCAAAGCATTGCATGGTATTTCACTTGAAATTCAGCGAGGCGAATTTGTCGGCATTATCGGACCATCAGGGAGTGGTAAATCAACGCTGATGGGCTTGATTGGGGGGCTTGATACACCAACATCAGGCACAATTGCCATCGATGGTGTTGATATTTCGAGCATGAAAGAGCGCAAGTTAACACGTATTCGTAACGAGAAAATTGGCTTCGTCTTCCAGAGTTTTAATCTCATTCCGACGCTGACGGCTGTTGAAAATGTCGCATTGCCGATACAGTTTGCGAGAAATTCTGAATTCAATGCTACGCGACGCGCGAAAGAGTTGCTTGACCTCTTTGGTCTTGGTGACCGCTTCACACATCGTCCAACACAATTATCAGGTGGTCAACAACAACGTGTAGCAATCGCCCGTGCTTTAGCCAACAACCCACCTCTATTACTCGGTGATGAACCAACAGGAAATCTCGATACAAAATCAAGTGATGTGGTGATGAACGCACTACGTGAAGTTCAAAGCACTATGAACACCACTGTCGTTCTCGTAACACACGATATGGATATTGCCTCACAAGTAGACCGCTTGATTACACTAGTTGATGGCAAAATTGCACAAGATGACCCTCGGTCAACTGCACAACGACTGGCAGCACAAAGCATCCGTAAACAACGTGAGACTGGCGAATTGCAAGCTGTGGAAGTCGAGGAACAAGCCTAATGTTCGACCAACTCAAATTTTATCTCAAACATTCGTTCAATGATTTGAGCGTCAATAAGCGACTGACATTTTTTGCTTTATTGAGTATCGCAGCAGGTGTTGCTGCGATTGTTAGTTTGCAAACACTGTCCTTGATGATTTCCAGAACGCTTGAAGACAATCTGCAAGAGTCTAATCGTGGCGATGTAAGTGCGGTTGTTGTCAGTAGTTTTGGCGAAGATGACCCCGATACAGAACTTGCTTACACACAAGCTGTCGAAGATGGCATTCTCACAGAAGAAGAAATTAACATCTTTGGGCAAACAGATACATCGTATCTTGTCAGTGAAACAGGGATTGAAGCTATTCAGACATGGATAGACGAGAGCGACTTCGCTGGTGAGGCAACGTTCACTTATCAAACAGCCGTTGCCGATGATTTTTCAATTTTAGTCGGTACAGGCAATGGCACCAATATCACTGTTGAAAGCACAGGTGAACAAGCCTCGCAAGTATCCTCCTTTGTGGTTGACCCTGCTATTTATCCGTTTTATGGCGAAATCACGATGCTTGATGGTTCGACACTGGCAGAGGTGCTACAGTCCCCTACAGATATTGTTATCGGCGAAAATGTGCTAGAGACGATTGATGTCAATGTGGGTGATACGGTCAGCGTTAATGGCGCAAATGAACTTTTCACTGTGCGCGGTATCGTCGCCATTGAAGAAGCCGTACAAAATCCTCTACAAGACATCTTTGCTGGTCTATTCGGCTTCTACATCATCGGTCAGGATAGCATTGCACTATTCGATGACATGAGTATCGCTTACGATGATTTTTTCTTCCAGCTTGATGACCCTGCGCGTGCTCAAGAGTTTGAGGATGCTCTTGGTGAAGCATTCTTATTCTTCAGCACAACATCAACCAATGATTTGCGTGATAGCAACGAAGTGTTGGTTGAACAATTAACACAACTGACGACTTTGATGGGTCTAATTTCGTTGTTGATTGGTAGCATTGGTATCGTGAATACGATGCAAGTGATTGTGCGTCGTCGTATGTTGGAAGTTGCTGTTTTGAAAACGCTCGGGATGCAGGGTGGTCAAATTACACTTTTATTCCTGACAGAAGCATTTTTGCTGGGCATCATTGGTAGCTTAGTCGGAATTGTCCTCGGTTGGTTAGGCACATTTGCGATTCGTGGTGCTGCCGAAGCCATTTTTGCTACACAATTGCCATTCGTGCTTGCCCCCGCCCCTGCAATTAATGGTTTCATCGTTGGTGTGATTGTCGCAACAGTATTTGGCTTCTTGCCAACACTCGCGGCTGCTCAAGTGCGTCCTGGGATTGTGATTCGTCCGCAAGAGGGTGTTGCGCCACGCGCTGGCTGGTGGCAATCTTTGTTGGTGCTGATTTTCATCATCGTCGTGATTGCCTTGATTGCACAAACCATCCTCGGCAGTGACTTCTTGCTTTCATTAGGTGTTGTGGCTGGTGCATTCATTGGTGCGGGCATCATTTACGTCATCCTATGGGTGCTGATTTGGTTAGTTGGTCGTTTGTTCCCATCATTTGGCTTGGTAGATCTGAAAGTATCGCTCCGTCAGATGCTTGCTTCAAAAGGACGTGGCGCGAGTACACTGCTGGCGTTGGTAATTGGTGTGTTCTCACTGAGTACGATTACCCTGTTTGCGGATGCTATTAACAATGTGCTCACTGAGGTACTCGAAGGTAGTGGTGGTAATGTGCTGATTTCGGTGCAAGGTGTCAATCAACTGGATGAAGTAGAGGCTTTACTCACTGGTTTTGATGGAGTCAACAGCTATCGGGTCAGTCGTGGGTATCAGATGGAACTTGTGGAATGGCAAGATAGTGAAACAGGCGAAACATTTTCTAGTGAAGCATTGCTAGAGTCTCTCACTGACCGTGATATTAGCTTCCCACCATTTTTCAACGGTGAAGATGAAGAGCGAATTGAACTACAACAAGAGCTTTTAACAGGGACGTTCATCAGCCCTGTGGTTGAAGGGCGTGAAATCATAGAAGATGGCACAGCACAGATGCTCATCGGCACAGATTTAACGGTTGAAGATGCTCAGAGCGACATACCCAAAATCATATTCGCTGAAGACCCAATTGTGAGCGAGATTCTCAATCCTGGCGACCTCGTCACGTATACAGTTGTCAGTCAGAATCCATTTGGGGGTAGCACAACAGAAGATGTAACCTTCGAGATTGCAGGCATCACAGCAGCTAGCATCACCTTATCTTTTGATAGTGGGTCTTATGCGCCTGCCAATGTATTCCCTGAGAGTGTGACACCTGCGAGTATCTCTGTCTTTGCCGATGTAGATGAAGACCGTCTACCAGCTTTGCGCCAAGAATTATCGAACATTCAAGGCACATTTGCTTTGCCAACGTCGATTTTCACACGCTTGCTCACAAGTCTTGTTCAGACCTTCACAGCCTTCCCGACACTTGTAGCCGCCCTTGGCTTAGTCGTCGGTGGTGTGGTCATTGCAAACTCAGTCGCATTGGCAACAATGGAGCGTCGCAACGAAATCGCTGTCATGAAAGCGGTAGGCTTACAACGTGAACGCGTCCTCGGCATGTTATTGCTCGAAAATAGCATCCTCGGCTTACTGGGTGGCTTGATTGGTGTTGGCACTGGTTTGATTGGTGTCATCGCATTTGCTCAAACGGCTGATGTTCCGTTGGATGCCGTGCCTTGGCTGAGTGCCTTTGGTTTGATGATGCTCTGTGTGCTGGTCGCTGTCGTTGCAGCCATCACGAGTGCGTGGGCAGCATCAGGCGAGAAACCATTGACCGTTTTACGTTACGAATAGTGCACAAAAGACTATCTGGCATCTCGTAAATGAGGTGTCAGATAATTTGTCATACACCCATCTAACGAGTGCATGATATGTATAAAGCAAGATTCAAGATGAGGAGAAACACGATTATATGAGTTTAATCGGTAATATCATTTGGTTGATTTTTGGTGGATTATTCGCAGGAATTGGCTATATTCTTGGTGGATTGTTGATGTGTGTGACCATCATCGGCATCCCTTGGGGTATTAAATCTATCCAATTTGGTTTCACGGTGATGACACCATTTGGTAAAGAAACACAACCTAACAACAATGATGGATGCTTCCAGTTAGTTGCAAATGTCGTCTGGTTGGTGCTATTCGGTTGGGAAATTGCTTTGATACACGTTACATTTGGTATCATCCTTGCGATTACCATCATCGGAATTCCATTTGCGAAACAACACTTCAAACTAATTCCGATTGCGCTGTTGCCATTTAGCTATCAATTAACAAAAGCGTGAAATTGTACTTGCTCACTCATATAGCTTGGGTGAGCAAATTTTGTCACTATGGCACCTCAGAGACTGTATTATAATGAGATTACCTGCTGATAATGATGCTAATGGATAGCTTATGCTCCCTCACACAGATGCTCTATTTATCGGACGCAGTACTGATTTAGCAACTTGTCGAGAATTACTATCGGCAGACCGTTGTCGCTTATTGACTATTCTTGGTATTGGTGGCATTGGTAAAACACAACTCGCATTACAATTAGCAGATACCGTTCGCGGAAATTTTTCTGATGGAGTGGTATTTGTCGATTTGCAACATATTGACCATCACGCGATGGTTATTCCTACACTTGCCGATGCACTTGGCATTGATAGTGCCAATCACGACCTGATACAGCAAGAAATAATCGCATATCTACAGCATCAACAATGTCTGATTATCCTCGACAATTTTGAGCATGTGCTTGAAGCAACCTCAGCAATTAACAATATATTGATGGCAACAACAACTAAGTTCATTGTGACTTCGCGCGTTGCAATGCGTTTGCAAAGTGAATATCTATTCACGCTAGATGGTCTCGAATTACCTGATACAAATCAAAGCAATGATGCCATTGCTACAGTTGATTCCGTTCAACTGTTCATCAAAACAGCGCAACAAGTCCGCCATGATTATCAACCTGACTTAGTAAGGATTGCTAGGATTTGCCGAATCGTTGATGGTAGTCCATTAGCGATTAAGCTAGCGGCTGTTTGGGCAAAAATGCTGGATACAGAAGGTATTTTGCAAGAAATTGAGCGTTGTATCAACTTTTTACAAACTGACTTGCGTGATGTGCCTGAACGTCATCGTAGCATCAACGCTGTCTTCAATGGCTCATGGAATTTGCTGACTGATGATGAACGGGATGTTTTCAGGCGTTTAGCTATCTTCCGAGATTGGTTTACGCGAGATGCAGCACAAGCTATTGCAGGGGCATCACTACCCATGATGATGGCATTGTCAGATAAAGCTCTGCTCACTGTTAATGATGATGGTCGCTATCGAATGCACACATTGATTCAGCAATTAGCACATGACAAACTCGAAGAGGATGACGAGAGTTTACACAATACTCAAGCATTGCATGGTCAGTATTTTGCTGATCGTATTACTGAATTTGCACAAGAATTACGCGGTAGTCGTCAAAAAGAAGCACTTGATGCCATCTCCGCCGTTATTCAAGACATCCGTGCTGGTTGGTTTTGGGCAGTCTCACAAGCTCATGATGACTTAATCCAGCAATATATTTTTGGGATGACACTCTACTACCAAATGAGAAGTCGAACTCAAGATGTTTTAGAGTTACTTTCACTTGATAGCGCAATCTCTGAAGCACTTGCAGACGAAACACAAGCACAACTTGACCTGCTGAGGGGTTGGTCACTCATCATTTTGTTGTATAACAGCGATGGTGTTGAAGCAACGTGGCGTGGCATTCAAAGACTCACGATTGAAAATGCCCCGTCTTGGATTGGTATGAGTCTGATTCCTGCGATTAATCAACCAGAGTTATTTGCAGAGCGATACGAGAGCATGGTTGACGTTGTTCGACGCATTCTTGAACGCACGACGGACACATGGCAACGCGCGTGGTTGCTAAAAGCTCTCGGCGAATACCACTTTGTTGGTGGGGATTATGAGCAAGCCGTTCGATATTTAGAAGACAGTGCATCGCATTTTAAGCGAATCAATGACCGTTGGGGAGAAACATGGTCATGCGGTAATTTAGGGCGTGTCTATGCAATGACAGAGCGGTATCGTGAAGCAGAAGACATTTACGATTACAGCATTGCGATTTGCGAAGACATAGGAGATTACAACGGGTCGATTGACTTGCTGAATAAGAAAGCAGAATCGGCTTTGCAACAGGGCGATTGTCAGCGTGCAGAATCTATTTTGTTAGATGCAATTCAGATGGCACACGATTTTCGAGTTTCGGAGGGTAATATTACCTATGTGCTTTACACCCTTATCAAATTAAAAATGACGGCAGAAGAGTACGAGACAGCCATTTTTTACTTACAGCACCTGTACCATAATGCCTACGTACAACGGGGTTGGCGCGACCCTGAAATTCAAAGTCTTGCTGATAAACTCGCTCAGATTAAACCGTTTGTTGCAGACGATACTTATCAGAGAGCGACATCACGAAGTAGAGAGATAAGTATACGTGATATTGTGCGTGATTTATTAAGCGATACGGTTACTATGCCACAGGAAGACCGTACAGCTTCTCAACTGATTGAGCCATTGACTGAGCGTGAGGAACAAATTTTGCGCTTGATTACAGTTGGTTTGACGAACCGACAAATTGCCGAAGAATTGACCCTAGCCATTGGTACAGTCAAAACGCACGCGCATCATGTTTATACTAAATTAGGTGTATCAAATCGCACAGAGGCAACTGCTGTTGCTCACGACCTAAACCTCGTTTAGATACAATCTAACCCCCTATATACATCGTTCGATAGACGACAACTACATCTCTTTTTCGCTACTGTGAAAGCACATCGCACAATAGTGACGAAGAGGTACAAGAGATGTATCACAGCACATTCAATTTAGAACAAGAAGCGTTTGATGCTTTCCACAAACGGCATATGAAGCAACTTTGGCGTAAGGTTCGTCATTGGGGACAATCACCGAATTTATATCCCTATACACAAGCACGTTTGCAGGCAAGCACAAAAAATCAAGTTGATGCTGGGATTCAGCAAATTCCTGTTAATCGCATTGTTGGCTCAGTGAGTGATAATCAATATTTTGATGACCAATTTAACCCACGTTATAATGCCTCCGAAGCGCGATGGATTAGCCTATATGTTGGGTTTATCAGTGGTGCAAACATCCCACCGATTGAAGTTTATCAAGTTAATGAGCAGTATTACGTCATTGATGGGCATCATCGGGTATCAGTTGCCCGAACACTCGGACAACTAACAATTGATGCGAATGTCATCACAGTGCAATAAGAGACCTCAATCAGATAGTGCTTCTAATTGCACCAGATAACGATGAGCCTGTTCAGGGTTGATATTATGCAGATGGGCAATCAAGCCACGCAGATAATCATGAAATGCAGGATGATTCTCTCGATTTTGTGCTGATAAGCCTGTCTGCTGAGCATTATGCAGGATTGCACGCAATTTACGGCGGGTTTCGCGTGGGGAGGATAAACGCTCATTGACGATGACCCCTGTCACATGCTGACGTGTCGCTTGGCTCAGAATCCGCAATTTATCTTGATTGACAACAAATCCTTCATTACGGATGACATCTTGTGCGATGCTTAACAAATGAACGGCAGTGTCGTGATTATCCCCTGAAAATGTGAGGTCATCAGCATAGCGCGTGTAAGCAAAACCATGTGATTGTGCTAAGCCTGTTAAGCGCAAGTCTAATTGGCGCGTCAAGATATTTGCCATCATTGGGCTTGTCGGTGCACCTTGCACAAGATGACGATTACCAATACTCACATAATAGGTTTTACCTTGATGTTCGACTGGCTCACGGTCATATTCTGTCATCAGTAACGCAAGAGCCGTTGCAACTGCTGATGGATAAATTTTTGCAAAGAAGCGTTGCACACGAAAAGTCGTCACTTTTGGGAAGTAATTTTTTAAATCCAATTTAGCAACATAGGCTTTACCAACATGAGGTACAGCATTCGTGACGATACTACGACCTTGAACAAAGCCATGCACGCAATCTTCCATATGAAAATTGACGAGGATTTCATCCAAAATGCGACGTTGAATCGCTTTGAGTTCGGGCTTTGGTGCGAGGATGACTCGCTTGCCCCCTGAACGTTTTGGGATGACTGTTTTGGTATAGTGCCAAGCTGTTTCGGCTGGGTTGTCGTATGTAAACCAGCGTAAGCGTGAGATAGGTATATCAAGCCATTCAGCTAAGGCAATTTCACTCGAAAATTGAGGAAGCTGATAGGTATCAACGAACCAATCTTTTGTCGTGGGGTCTGTGATGACTTTTATAGTTTCGCCAAAGTAACGACGGTCACGGCGTTTGCGGGCTTGCTTGCGCTGATTGCGCTCTTCTACGATTTTATCACGACGATGTTGATAATTATCAATCCAGACAAAATCATCAGCGTCAAAGGTGCTATACCATTCAGAGAGTGTTTGTGGTTGTTGGGTCATGGTGGGCAATCCTCTTGGGGAGGTATTCAACAGAGACGGTTGCCTGACTACTTTACAAAATCTGGTAGAGCGGGTTCCCCGCTTGTTCGTAGCTGGGGAACCTGAGAAGAGGCATGTCACCCCTTTTCCACCACGACGTAACATCGCAGTCAAATGGCTAATCAGGTCAACCGTTTATCTGTTTGAATATACCTCCAGTATAATCCGAAAATGTGTGCTGTCAAGAGTGAATTAGAACATTATTTCTAATTTAGATTTTTTCGCGTTCAGCTTCGATAAGTTGCTTATATTGTTCGGTTGCCGCGATATGTGTCGCTAAGATATGTTCGCAAGGTCCACGAGACATAATGTGTTCTTGAAAGAAATCACACTGGCATTGAGCAAAGCGAATCCGCACATCTTTATCGACAGCAACCAGCGTACTGTAAGTTTCATCTCGTGCATCATCATAGACTTCGGCGAGTGCTTTGGTCTCATTTTGGCGCACATCCGACGGGAATACGCGGTCAATCGTGACAGCATCAAGCAGTTCTTTAGCGCGTATCATCTGTGGTGGTGGCGCAAAGATTTGTTTAACATCAATTGGCTCAGGGAATAACTCGCGTGAGCGATAGCGTCCCCGCACGGGGTCGTAGATGACACGCCCTGCCCGACAAAGTTGATTGAGTGCTGCTTCGAGTGTTGTGCTATCGAGTAAGGTATTGGCTTTGAGTTCGCCAAAGCGCATGACAAGATTTTGCGTCAAGGCGTTGTAGACCCTTGCGACTTCTTCGGCTGATGGCTCAACTTGTTGCATGAGGTCAAAGCTAGAGCCAGACGACCATTTGTTATTGACCCACCCCGATAGTAAGAGCATAAAATCGTAATTGCCACAATGTGCGATGTAGAAATGCGGTAAACCACGCCCTAGCACCCCAATCGTGACACTATCAGCATAAGGTAGCACCCGTTGTAAGGTTTCGAGGCGTTTCCGTCCCCAAACACGCACAACACGGTCGTAGCCTTCGTAGTGGGTATCATAAAATGTGAAGGTTTCTTCCCATGGTTCGAGGATGACTTTTATCGCTTGGTCGGATGAGAAGATATAGCGCATTCCATTCGGTGGACGACGAATTTTATTCTCTAGCAAGTAATTAATCACTGAGAGCATATCAGCAGACCGCACCGTGAAAGTAAAGGGTTTCATCATGAGTGCGCCTTGCACTTGCAGGAAACCTTTCACCCATGAATCAGGTAGCTCTACTTTTTGTTCGTAGTGAATATTGGCTTTTTCGGCATTGATAGCGGTTTGAACACCAAAGCCACCTGCACCAACAGTGAACACCGTATCACGCGAAGACCGCATGTGCATTAAGGCATTCCGTAGACCCTGTGTGAAGTCTATATTGGTTGTGCCATAGGTCGTCTCGCCGAGTTCTTGAAAAGCCTCTTGTTTAGCTGATAAACGCACATAGGATGATTCATCACTGCTAAATGCTTCAAAGAAGATTTCGTCAGGATGCACGGTTATCACGGGGTCAAGCACCCATTGTTGACCAGCCCAAGTGTAATCCCCCAAGATGACTGTCTGCACACCGAGTAACAATTGGCGCAACACATAGGGTTCTTGGACACGTCCACGAAATGAAACGGGCAAGCGACGAATATTAGTGGCAAAGTCAATCGCGGAGGAATTGAGTGTGGTTGTAATTTGTGTGCGTTGGTTATAGGCGAGTTGTAATTCCATGTTTATGCCTCCCCTGCCGTGCGTAGTTGGCGTTGTAAGCGTCCGTAGGCAACGATGAGTTTATCGTCAATGGCACGTTTACCTTGAAAATCTTTTGTCGCTTCAATGACTTTGATGACCTCATTGGCATAGCCATGTTGTGAGGCATTGTAGAGGGCATCTAATGCGAGAGCTTTGGTATTGCGTTTGGCACGTCCGAGTAAGAACCAACGTATCCAAGCTAAATTTTCAAGTGTGCGGTCAGCCGATAGTTGCCCTGATTCAGCCAGCAATTCTAAGCCCATGTAAATGACATAGATACTCGGTGACTCTAGTAGGTCACGAATAGCATCTGATGATTGTAGCCACAAGTCGCGCGGTTGCACGAGAATTTTATAGATTGGACGTGCTAAGAAAACATCACGCCGATAAATCTCAAAGGCTGAAATTTGCCCTAAGATATTGCTCGCGCGTTGAACAAATTGTTCTGGTTGGGTCTCTAATAGATTTTGAAGATAATCCGTTACAATCTGCGGATTATCATTACGCCAATTGACTAGTGTACGATAGATAACTGTATCAATAAGGTTGAGGTCATCCATCTCGACCGCGAGTTTAAACAAGGGTTCAGAAAATTCGACACTATGTGCCTTGATGAACGGATATGCACGAACTTTATCGCGCCGAGCAAGTTCATAAGCAACATGAGGGTCAAGTTGCCAACGCCCACGAACTTCGTAGTTATGTGGTGTCATTAACTGTAAGCGACGGAACAACTCGTCATCATCTTCAACAGTGTCGAGTAAATTATGCAGTGTTCTTGTCCACTGTTGGATATTGACTATCTTGAAAAACACACGCCAGTAACCTTCATCTCTGGCAGGGTCATAAATATCAGCCAGTTTTGCTTCAAAGCGTGCTTGGTCTATGTATTGACTCCATGTGTAGCGATGCCAGACTATCTTATCTATTAGCGGTTCGCCAAATTTTTCAAAGGCTTGCATCATCTGTTCAGCGAATGCTTCATCGTTACGATAGCGACGCGCACTTGCTTCGATACTGTCGATGGCATCCTGCGCCGTGATGTCATCATCTGTTAAGTCTTTTGTTGATATAGTCGATTTGCTATCTGTATTACGCAATCGTTTCAATAGAGGTTTATCGTCATTATTTTCAGCGAGTTTTATCAGATTTGGGTATGTCTGTCTTTGTCTATGGTAGCCAAGACGTTCCAAGATAAATTCACGAAACAGTTCGGAATTGCGCTGGTAAAGTGCAGATGCCGACGCATCGTCTAAGTCTCCCCACATGCGCCGACGACGAATACCTTCCATGACGGCTTCATCATCTAAATCTGAGTCCGCTAGCTGGACAATATCTTGATTCCATTCATCTTGTGTTTTGATGCGATTATAAAATGTGGTGAATAGACGATATTTACCATCTGTTTCCATCTGTTCGATTAAGCCATCCAAATTATGTTTTTCGGGCAGTCGCCAAAGCATATTCCGCAGAATCAGCGTATCCCAGAAATTAGAGTTGCCATCATAGAGAGCAGGTAACCAAATATGAATCATATTCTGGAAATCTCTTGGTTGACGACGCGAGAGCATTTCGAGTTCTTGGCGTAAGGTCGCGCGGTCTAAGTCGAGTGCTAAGAGTTGCTTGAGACGTTTTTCTGTCAATAATTTGACGTGTCTTTCCAGATAAGGACGCAGAGCATCACCGTATTTTTCGAGAAACGGTTGTAAGCTGGATGTTGGCGGTTTGAGTTTGGTCGGATGACGTTTTTCAAGTTCATCCGCGATTTGATCAGCAGGAATATCAGCTTGTAATAAGTCATCCAGAGAGTCTTGCCAAAGTTGAACAGTCGCGACTTCTCGGAAAATTTGCCACCATGTTTCCTCATCATCCGCTAGCATCGCATCACGCAATTGAGGATATTCAAAGCCTTGCGTACTGCGAACAGTCACATGGCGACGAATAAATTCTAAGAAGGTTGTCGGATGCAATTGATACAAGCGTAAGGCGAGGTCATCACTTAGGCGCGCATTCCAATTATTGGTGATGTCAATCCAATCAAGTTCGTAGAGTGTCTCCCCTGCTGATTTCTCCATATCGAGAATATCACGCACGGCTTGTTGCCACTGTTCTTCTTTGATGATGACTTGTCTGTATAAATACTGATAAAGATCAAGTTGTCCGTGTTGTTTGGCTAGAGGTAAAACTTGCGCCATTACCTCTTTATTCTTGAGATTATACTTCACGAATTTTTCAAAATAGCTTGGTGACCGTTCAAAGACAGCTTGTGCCCATTCAGCTTCTGTTGACTTTAGGGCGTTTTGATTACGCTGGATTTGAAACAGCACTTGGAGCAATGTTTGATTGTCAGCAGTTTTGAGATGTTCGCGTAGCACTTTCGCACCATACCATCCACTGGTCTCACGGAGAAAATTTTCGACATCAGCCCCAAATTTAGCGAGCAGTTGATTCACGAGGTCTTCTGGAATATCAAAATGATGAAAGTGATTGGGACGATGATTATATAAAAAGCGATAGCGACGTTGCTCTGGTGGATTTTTGATAGCGTGGCGTAGTTCCTCATGGAATTGCTGTTCGTTGGTTGCTACCCGATACACTTGATAGTATTCGTTGCTACGCCCCTCATTTTTTAGGATTGCGCCCAATGTTTTTGGGAAACCATCAGGGTTTTCAGGCGAATATCGCATCGCCCGTGTGAATAAACTTATGATGTCTTTTTTAAGGCGTTTGTATAGCAAGAACGCTGTTTCGTCATCTAATTTTAGATAGCTCGGTGGATACCAATATGTACTACTGTTGGCGTACATTGTGCGAAGAGTATTTAGGAGTTTTGCGTTACTCACGAAAAGTGTTACTAAGCCACGCAGATAGGCATTCACGAGGTCAGGTGTATGTGATTTTTCAAGCAGGATATTAGCTAAATGAGGTTGCTCATGGAAGTTGATTTTATCAAGCAATTGGATGATTAAATCACGGTGTTCAGTTTGATTTAAGCCTTGCCGATAAATATTCAAAAAATCTTGTGGATTACGCTCCAAAAGCGCAAACGCCCATACTTTGGCATGACGACTTAAATCACCATGGCTGATTTGGTTTAACTTTTCCTTTAGGACATCATTTAATTTAGTATCAGTTATAGATTGCTTAATTTGTTGAGATATATCAGTCATTATGCCCCCTGATAATTTAGAACATAATTTCTATTATAATCGTTTTTCGACTATACGCAAGCTATGTTTCAAGATTGTTATATGAAATCAAAAACCCCGCAACAATACACGGGGTTGAGCAAATTATTTTACTGCTAGCATCAATTGATAGCTAACATTAAAACCATTCCAAAAGAATCTGCAAAAATCTCATAAGAGTAACAATAAAACCGTTCCAGTTTTGTTACATGGTTTCAAGTGCAGTGACTACGACTATGATGCTCTTACTCCATTTTATTGGGGAAATACTAGTACGACTATAAATACTCAAATAGCACCTTCATTCAAGACTACAGAAGGTCGAACACGTAATGGCTGCCAAGCTGTGATAAGTGCCGTAAGCATTGTAAGTATCACACCGAACACTATCATGACAATCGCTGTGATAGGACGAATAAACAAAATCCCCTGTGCAGGCTCTTGTGTTAGCACGACAAACATAATGACACATTGTACACCCAGTAATGCCATCACACTTGCTATTATTCCAATGAGGCTATATTCCATCGCCATTATGATCATGATCTGATTTTGTGTATAGCCTATTGCTTTCATCACACCAATTTCAAAATAGCGTTCAAGCATATTGAGGCTAACAACATTAGCAATGAGCATAATACCAGCAAGCAATGCTAAGCCCGCCATAGCAATAGCGAAACCTAATAAATTTAAGAACATATTATTGAATTCAGCTACTACATCAGAGCGTGTAAGAATCATTGCATCAAGAAATTGTGTTCCTATTTCCTGTGCGAGCATTGCTTCAGTAGCTGGTGGTACAATCCCATAGATTGTCACACTTATAGTATCCGTGGCAAGTGTGTTCGCAGTTTGGCGTGACACAATAAAATCAGACGTTGGACGAACTATTACTTCATCAATTGTATTAGTTGTGTAGCGTCCTATAATTGTTAAAGCTTCTCCGTTAGATAATGTAACTTCGTCACCAATTACAAAGTTTGCACTATCTGAAATATATAATCCGTCAGTTAAGTTAAATTCTGCGCCTTCTATAATCCTCACATCCCATAGGTTATCTCTTATCTGAAGAGGTATGCCATCTACACTAATAGATGTTGTATAACGATACGAGATTTGTTCAGCATCTATTTGTGCTGTGATTTCAGATACATTAGCTGGGTCAGTATAGACGAGCACGTTATATGCTTGGTCGTCACTGAGGCTACGTGATGAAAACTGGTCAATACCAACCTGCACAACAGTCAATGCAAATCCGAGTGTAAACAAACCAACAAACAATGCAATCATTGCAAATAGCATAGACATAGTACGTTTACGCATGTTATTACGCGCCATTCGTAATAAATTGAAGCGCCATGTTGGTAGCAGACGTAATATTAACCACATGATAAAACCAATAGTTAGACTCAGAACGAGGAAGCCTGCAATTGCAAACAAAACGATAGCTATTCCCTCAACTACAGACCCTAAAAACAAGCTAGTGATACCTGCGAATGGCACAGCTAAAATGCCATAAAAACCAAAGGTTTTGAATAAATCAATCCATGTAAGGTTATTGTCTACCATACGACGAAAAATGATACTGGGGCGTATGCGACTTGTACGCAAGATTGCGTAGAATGCAAAGATAATTGTTGTCATGATACCCGTAAGTGCACTTACTAGGATGAGCATTGCATTGAATTTCCATATAACAAGCAATGTACTAATATTTGCAAAAAGCTGAACTAAGCCTTGAGATAGAACTAGCGAAAGTAGCACACCAAACCCACTCCCAATTATGCCGATTAGACCTGCTTCTAGCACAAAGATGATTATCATAGCTCGTTGTGAATAACCTAAAGTCTTTAGGATACCGACCTCAGTGCGCCTTCGAGCAAGTAACACTTGCATCGTATTGGCAATACCAATGCCCCCCACAATTAAACCCAGTATCCCTGCCCCACGTAACATGAAGTCAAAGAGAGCAGCAGAGTCACTAGGAGTTGTCGCATCTGTACTCAGTTGTTGAACCTGACCATCCAGTGTCAGCGCAACTTGCTGAGGATTGTCCGTACTAATAACAACATAATCAAGGCGAGTAGTATTCTCATTTAGCAATAGAGATGAAGTATCAAGGTTATAGTAAATACGACTCCCTGTATGACTAGGCGTATCGCTTACAATACCCTGAATTGTCAGTGGTATGGTAGCACTTGTCCCATCATTTTGTGCGATTCGGACAGTATCACCAATTGTTAGTGAATGTCTCGTTGCAAGGTCGCGCGTAATGATTGCATCACCAATTTCTTGTAATAAATCAGCTGGTGTCGATTGCAAAGGACGACTAATGACAAGTTCCCCAGCAACTGGGTAAGTGTTAGCGTCTATGCCAATGCTAGACTGCACAAAATGTGCGCGTCCATTATCATTAGTTCGCATCACCAAAAATGGAACTTCTTGCACATAACTATACGTGTTAATTTCACCATTTTCTTGTAGATTTTGAAGTTCGTTGAAGCTAGCTTCTGTTGGATTTAATAAGCGTAAATCACCACCCAACGAAACACGCGGATTACTACTTAATGTGCGCCCGATAGCATCTGCCATATCTGCCATCGCAATCAATGACATAACCCCAAATGCGACTGCTAGTATAGCTATTATGATGCGTTGTCCACCCCGTCTTAATCCGTTTAGTGCATACCGTAGAAAGAATATATATCGTGTCATTATGCACCTCCACGGATTGATATTAATTCTTGTTGTCGCACTAGCAGTCCATCTACCAGATGTAATATCCGTTCAGCAGATGCTGCTACCTGTGGATCATGTGTGACAACAACGATAGTCAAGTTGAGTTGTTTATTTAGTTGCGCAAATGATTCTAAGATTTCTGTGCCTGTATCTGTATCGAGATTGCCTGTTGGTTCATCTGCTAACAGGATACGAGGTTGGGTGACCAATGCCCGAGCGATTGCCACACGTTGTTGTTGCCCTCCTGATAGCTGATGTGGGCGATGGTGCAGACGGTCTCCTAGACCAACTTGTTCTAGCATTTGAGTGGCTAGTTGTTTCGCCTTGTTTGCTTGGGGGCTAACATAAAGAGGCATTTCTACATTTTCAATTGCAGTCAACGTGGAAATGAGGTTAAAAGACTGAAAGACAATTCCGATAGTTTGATTACGAATACGAGCGAGTTGATGTTCTCTCATATGGGTGATGTCTATACCATTAAGGTGTAGTTGACCATCTGTTGGCGTATCAATCCCTGCTAATAGTCCTAACAATGTCGATTTACCTGATCCTGAAGGACCTGTCAGAGCAACCCATTCGCCTTGCGCGACTTCAAATGAAACACCTTTTAGTACTTCAAGTTGTTGATCACCTAGGGATAACACACGCTTAATATTAGTGGCTTGAATCATAGTCATATTAGCTACTCCTACATTGAATAATGACTTGTAACCATGATCCTATTGATAACTTGTCGTAGAATTATCACTAAAATGTCGCAGATTTGTCGCAGGTTAGCTTATGCGCTGTAATTTAACCGTAAAGCAACTACCATGTCCTAAGTCACTATTTACTGATACATTGCCGTGCATTGCTTCAACCATTTCTTTCACTAGTGCTAATCCTAAACCAGATCCTATATTATCTTGTGCTCGGCTCTCTGATGAACGATAGAAGCGCTCCCAAATATTATTTATCTCATCAGAGGCGATGCCTTCTCCTGTATCTTGCACATCAATCCTCACCCATTGCCTATCAGATGTAACACTCACACGAATTAGCCCACCAGGTGGCGTATGCCGAACTGCGTTTCTTAGCAAATTCATGATGATTTGACCCAGTCGGGTCTCATCAACTCTGACAATTGGTATTTGTGGTTTGTACTCCAGCAATACATCTATTTTTTTGGATTGCCATGCCTGTTTTTTTGTTACTTGCACACAGGTTTCTAAAATGGTGATTATTTCAATAGGTTGAAGCTTATACGGTAGTTGATTTACATCTGCACGCGCTAAGATAAATACATCATCGATCAAGTGTTGTAGGCGTATGGCTTCACGTTCAATAATTACAATATCATCTGCAACATTAGTTGTAGATGGCATAGATTCTAGGTAGCTGAGAATTGTAGCAACAGGTGTTCGTAATTCGTGCGAGACATCAGCAAAGAGTTGTTGACGTGTATTAAGTAATTTTCTAACAGCGTCACGCTCTTGTTCTAGTTCATTGCGAGATTTATTCAGATCATCCATCATTTGATTGAAATCAGCTTGTAGCTGTGAAATTTCATCTTCACCTTGCACTTCTGAGCGTGCATCGTATCGTTTTTCACGTACAGCACGCGTTACTTGCGTCAAATCATGCAGACGTTTTGTGATGCTACGTGCTGTGAAATAAGATAGTAAGCTAGCAGGGATGAGCACGATGAATAATAACATTCCTGTGAGGATGCCGAAAAAACCACCTACAACAATGAATAGTGAAATAAGGTTAGCAATATCATCAGATGCTGATGATTCGGTGAATATTTGATTGGATGTGAGATTTACTGTCATCAGCAGGATAAATAAGATAAGCATCGTCAGTAAAACAAGGCGTAACTGAGCATGTGTGATATCCCAAAGTAATCGCCTTTGTCGCATTTTTGTCCATTGTGCAGACGCTCTCGCAAAAATACGTACGGAAATATGTGAAGAAAGTGCAATCGTACTAAATGTTTGTAATACGATAGGTTCTAGCAGGGTGATGCGCTCAGGAGCAAATAAGATAAAAAAACTTATACTCAGCACAAACAATATCACTGATGCTAAGAGCATCAAAATCTCTACCAAAAGTTGCTTCTGCCAAGTACCTGATGGAATTCTGGTCAAAAAGACAAAGACGAGGATACTTGAAATGGTGACCATAATTGATGCGATGCTCTGAGGACGTGTGTCAAAGTGACTCATACCAAACATAGCGATGACTGAACATATTAAGCAGGCTACATAGGTGAGTGTTGGGTTAAATCGCCAAAGAAATTCAATCTTCATCAGATAGCCTGTAGCCAACACCCCACACTGTCTCTATGGCATCACCCAATTTTCCTAATTTTTTGCGTAACCGTAGCACAGCATTATCAACTGCTCTATCACCACCAACATAGTCAACACTCCATATCGTATCCAGCAAATATGCTCGGCTAAATGCACGGGAAGGATTCAACAAAAAGAGGCGTAGTAAATCAAATTCTGTACGGCTCAAGTCAAGGATATTCTCATTTAGAGTTACACGATACGCAGTCGGATCAAGCTGTAAGCCTCGATAGGAGATAACATCATTTTGTTCAGGTTGACGGTCACGTTGGAGTGTTTGCTCAATAACTGAAACGCGCCTCAGCATAGCTTTTACACGAACAATTAATTCGCGGGTACTAAATGGCTTTGTGAGATAGTCGTCTGCACCAACTTCTAAGCCCATGATTCTATCAATTTCTTCACTGCGAGCAGTTAGCATAATAACAGGCGTGGCGCTATGCTGACGTATTTGCTGTAAGACCTGTAAACCATCTAGTTTAGGTAACATCCAATCTAAAATAATCAAATCTGGTTTCTCACGAGCGTGAATCTCAAGTGCTTGTAAGCCATTACCTGCATGACAAACAATAAATCCAACTTGTTCCAGTTCTCGCCTAATATTTTTAGCTAGATCAGTTGCATCTTCAACTAGTAGGATTGTCTGCATTTTCACTATGTCTCCTAAGAAATCTAAGAATGACAGTAGCAGTATTCAAACTAACTTGGAAGGATAATTTAGTTATGATTGGTCACCAAACAGGATTAGCTTTTCTATGAATGAAAAATCCTTCTATCTGGAAGGATTTTGTCGGAGACTATTTTATCTCTATAAAATTGGCAACTACTGGTATGCGGATGCCTTCAACCTTCAAGCAACCAATAACGCACTCAAAGATGACTGGCATGAGATAAATTCAACTTAACAGTAAGGAGGTATATTCGGACTAGGAATTCTATCCAATCGGTAACGTCACTTACAAGACTTACAACAAATTATATGAAATTCGTTTGGGGTAAAATATCAGATCAATCTAAATTTGAGCGAAAGAGGCAAGGAAGTCCCTTGCCTCATCAAATTATTTTGATCTATTTACCCTCCTGCTCTGAATTCATCTATATCTGCATCAAGTAACGTGCGACCAGTTGTTAATGGTAGAGTTCCTGCTATGATATTGATTGTGCCCAGTGTAACAATTGCACCAATACCTGCCGGAGTCGAAGACGGAACGTGTCTTAACCCGCTGAATATAGCGGGTGCTAACCCTATTACCTCACTGGCAATTTGTACTCCACGCGTATCATCATCCTTAGGAATCAGTGAGAAATAGTAACCACTGAGTGCTAAATCACCTAATGCAATGAATGTGGAGATACTTGTAGTCACTACATTGGCTCGTCTGCTCAGTTGCTTCGGTAATATACTTGTATCACCTTTGATTGTACTGACAATTAATAGAACTGTCTCATAAGTCAATGTCGTTGTTCTATAGCCCCAAATCATCCACTCCAAGAACATTTGCCTGTTCTCATTGTTGCTCAGATCTTTTGGAATTTGGTGCTTGTCTTTGAAAAAGTTGTAAGGATAACCACCAGGTTCAACAGGAGAACCGGGGAAGCTAGACAACCAGCTTACCCAATTAAGACCAATAGATGCAATTTCAAATGGCAGTGTTGTTACGCCTTCATCATCTACGTCTTCAGGGACTGCATCTAAAAAGAAAGTGATTATGCCATTGATGGTATCTGCCCAAATAGCAGCCTCACCAAAGCCCTTCATTTTGCGTATCGTATGCTCCTTATCAGGCTCAGGTTCATCTGCTAGAGATACAATTCTCGTTTGAACAGATGTATCAACCTGATCAGGAAACTCAGGTAGAGCAAGGTTCTTGAAGGGTGCTTCACCTGTAGTTAATTTTGATGCCGCAGTGAGTGGTAAAGCAACGATCATCGTAATCATCTTGATCGGTTTGAACGGACCAGCGCCAATCAGGTCAAGTAGGTCTGAAATAAAAGGAATCCGCATTTCACCACTGAGTATATCTCTTATCAGGTCAATGGCTGCAATAAACGCATCCAAAATAGCAAAAGCGATATTCTCACCAAAGTCGAGTGCTTGAATCCCTGCATCGCGGAATGTTTCTAAGATCTCAACCAGTGCCAGTTCGGGTCGTTGCGGATCTGTAAGCAATGTTTCGACAGTTTCAAACAGCCCTTCAGAAACGCGTGTAGCAACACCAACTAAATCTTCGAGTGCTGCCAAGAGATGCTGAAAGGCTTGTTCTAAGGGTTCGTCCTCGTTGTCATCCGACTCTGAGCCTGCCCCTGTGATAAGATCAAGAAGTAGCGAGAAAGGTGTAAACTGAAATGCTTCCAAAAGTTTATTAAGAAACCAGTGAACCCCCTCTGGTATCTCAAACTCGGGTCCAGAGCGAACTTGTGAAGGCTCAAAGCCTAATTCCCTAATAATGCTATTGATGCCATCCTCAATGGTTTCCTGCAAGGTGTCTATAAAGTCTGAAACAGCATCTTTTGCAGTATTCGCCATGCCGATAGCAGAATCTAGCGCAAGGAAAATTGTGTTCTCTATATACTGTTGCGTTTCGAGAATATCATCCCAATCAAAGATGAATTGCAGGAATTCAATGAATTGCTGTATGGCTTCCACGACTTGTTCGACGACAGCCGTAACGAAATCAGCAACTTTCTTTGCGGTATCTAACACAAAGCGAATGATCCTCTCACCAACCTTGATAATAGCGTTCAATGCGCCATTAAATACTCCAAGAGTGACGCTTGCGGCGTTTTTCAAGGCATCACCAATGCTTCCGAAAAAACCACCTGCTCTCAGAGCAACAGTGCTATCAATCTTGCCAATATCACCAGCAGAGGTAATCTCAGCTTGTGCGAGTAGTTGCTCAAAGTTATCTTGCTCAAGGGGTTCTTCCCAAATATTAGGTAACTCTTGCACTAAACCTGCTGAACCATCCGAGATTGTGGCTGTAGGCGGTGGTTGAAAATTAAGTGTCCAAGGATTTTCAATCATATCACCAGAGATGATCTGTTTCTTTGAGATTACTGGATTCAATCCGCTAACTGCTTTAACATTAGCGTTTGGATCAGCCTCGTCATCTGTTGTTACGACAGTCGCCATGGTTCGTTTGATCGTATTTTGGACTGATGCAATCTCGGCACGACTGTGCTTTGTTTGATCGATAATCAGGTTACCCTGAGCATCAGTCGCGTTCCACAGCGCATCATCTTCTAGTGCTGCAATTTGCTCATGTGCGTCACGATGCGGAAAAATGACGACAAATTGGTTTTCTACCATATTGCTTGTGCGAAATTTGAGCCCAGGCGTGCTAAGTCCATCCGCTTCTGATGTAATCATAATCTGCTGTAGAAGATTTGAGCTAAGCGTCACTGATCGAAGTTCATCAATCTCATGCACATTTCCCGCAACTTCGATTGTAGTCAGGTCGGTTGCAGAAACTTCAATCTCAGTAACTTGTGACGCAAGATGTAGGATTGTACGATACGCTGAAAATTCTTCTAGTACATCATCGACCATGCGATAATCTTGGCTGAGCTTACTTGTGACTGAGGTAAAGATTGTCTCTGGTGCAACAGTTCTAAAAATTTTGAGCGATGAAATTGTATTATCACCTACCTGCGTCTCTTTGAGGTCAGGGACATTATTGGTAATATCTTCAATTTCAGTTTCTCGATTTTCTTCTCTCGTTGTTAGGTTCTCATTCGCAAATATAGTGATCCCCGTGTTAGGACCTAAACGAATGGATGATATTTGATTATCTAGACCCGTAAATTCACGCAAAGTACCAAACTTACCTGCTAAATTATGTTGGTTATCAGATAAAACCCAAGTGTTACCCTTATAAGCATTATGCTGATAAAGTGCAACTTCTCCCGTCTTCAACTCGCCAACCTGTCCTTCATTATCCGCTAATTTGGCGACACGATGAAAAATCGCACGGTCTGATTGTTGCTGTGTCCAGCTAAAGGAATTATCAGAGCGTAATGTAAGCCATTCTTCGCGCTCTGGATGTGTGATAGAAAAGGCATCTTCGTCTACTTCTGAGTCATCCACAACCAGTACTGCAGATTCATCGCCAACACTTAAAAGTGTTATTTCCTCTGCATTGCTTGGTATAAGCAATGGCAGGTCGAAATTTGGCTGATAATGGAAACTGAACAACTCATCTTGGGCATGATTTGAGGAGGTTGTGAGTGTATGTTGGCTTCGACTCAGATTTTGACCATTTGGTGCTTTGATTATCCAGTTACCTGTGAATGGTTCGCCAACTGATGACCAGATATGAACGGAGCGTGGGAAAGTACCGAGTTTTGTAAAGCGGATTTCGGGGACATCTGCATAGAGCTTCTGGAAAGTCCCTGTGAAATCAGCCCCTCTGTAAAGCGTTGCACCTGTATTAGGTCCAAGCCTCAATTTCTGGAAGTCTCCTGTATATTGAAACAAGTCCGTTTCAGACTGTGACAAAATAATCATAGCATCGGTCATACCGGTTAATTCAACTTGCCCTGGTCTCAAAAGACGGTTGGGAGGTGGTATCAAGTTTTGAACCTGCACGGCATTGAGTGCCGTATGGTAGATACGTAGATCTTCATAGCGTGCGGTTGGTGTTTCTTCTCGATAATGCCCTAATCGTAGCGCAACACCATTATCGATATTGGCGATGCCTGTGTCAGATGTTGCTTCAGCTTGTAGCACACCATCAACATAAATTTTCAATGTGCGCCCTTCGCGTACGATAGCGACATGAAACCAACGCTTTGCCTTTAGAATTTTGTTCGCCCGTACCTTAATGTAATGTGTCGCATTCCTATCCTCATCAACTTCAAACTGTAAGCCTGTTCTGTCAACCAGCCGTAATGAGACCCAATTACCATGACCGCTTGATGAACGGTTACCAATAATGTCGAGTCCATCCTGCCTATGAGTACTTATAATAAGCATCCCAAAAGCGATCGTAAAATCGCTAGTGCCGAACTGACCTACCTCATCGCTAACAAATTGAACCCGACTCGATTTACTATGGAATCTAATGGCTGGTCCAATGCGACCGTGTAGTTGGAACGAGACACTCGCAAAACCACCTTTGACGCCGCTGATACTATCTGTTGTGCCAGACCCTTCTCGTTCATTGAACTGCCAATGAAAATTTGGTTGAATTGTCATGTAATTCCTCTTCTAATATAAAATAGAGTGATACCTACAACCATCACATAATCTGTAGACTGTGCATAGCAAAATAAGTGATATGCGTTGTAAATTGGCACATCGAACAACAAAATGTAACGCAGTTTCTATCCCTCATTCATCTGTGTTAGACTGTGCATGATTACGACTTTAATTAAGACAATCAATATGCTCCACTGAGGATACGCATAATCTGATATGAGGATGCTCACATTAAGTCGTGAGGATACTCATAGTGGCGTGTGAGCTACCTCAGTTGATGCAATGTATTTCTGGCATAAAGTGATAGCTAATGACACATCCATCTTCGATTGAAAAAGCTGTGGTAAAAACTTTTCGCCTGCTCGTGCTTATTCGAATATTATTGGGCAGTATCGCAATTTCTATGCTGGTATTTTTACTGGAAGAGCCAGTTCCGCCTGTCCGCTTAATTGGTCTGGGTATTTTTAGCTTGCTGGTGCTGTATCTCTATCTACCAACACTGGAAAGACGGCTTCAACAATTTTATCTACCGATTGCTCTAGCAGTAGCGATAGTAGTTCCAATTGTTGAACATCAAGTTTTGATATGGCGGCGACTTTACATTGGTCAGAAGATTGAAGTAAATGCCCTCGTTGTTCCCTTTATTCAACTAGATGCTGGCTCAACGCCTTTCCTAAATAGTATAGATATTTGGATACCCTTTCTTTTCATTCCATTGGTGATTATTGCATGGCGGTATGGATTTCGCAGTGTAATTATTTTCTGCGTTTTCACAATAGTTACGATATTTGGTTTTTACACCTTAATTGGTGAATTTGATGCACAAATAATGTTGCTTTTAGTCTTTGGTTTAATCGAATACATTTTTGTGTCACTGGCTATTGGCTATGTAATTGCACACCTCAATGATTTAGAAAAGCGACAACGTCACGAACTAGAGCAGGCAAACCGAAAACTGCTACAACACGCGATTGTTCTAGAACAGTTGACCATTAGCCAGGAACGTAATCGACTGGCGCGCGAACTACATGATACATTAGCACATACTCTCAGCGGCACAACTGTCCAACTTGAAGCAAGTGAAGCCTTGAGAAGCACGAATCCAGCGAAGTCGCAACAACTTGTTCAACAATCCTTACAGCGTTTACGTTCTGGGTTGAATGAGACACGGAGAGCGTTAGAAGCACTTCGCGCATCACCATTAGATGACCTAGGCTTACTGCTCGCATTGCATCAGCTCGTTCAAGATTATCAACAACGCACTGGCTGGGAAATTAAACTACAACTGCCAGAGCGCCTACCAGAGATCTCGCTAACTGTTGAACAAATACTCTATCGTTGTATGCAGGAAGTCCTCAGTAATATTGATCGACACGCAGCAGCAAACAAGGTCACAATAAATGTTAAAGTAACTGAGACAGTGATTTATCTGTCTATTTGTGATGATGGCAGGGGCTTTGATGTAGGAAAAATAAATACAATGAATAATCGTTTTGGTATTATTGGAATGCAAGAGCGGATAGAAGCAACAGGTGGTTTACTAAAAATTGATAGTCAAGCTGGGCATGGGACGACAATACATATTGAGATGAGGTTGATAGCATGATAAAGATATTGATATGTGATGATCAGGATATTGTGCGAGAAGGACTACAACTCATACTGGAAACAGACACAGACATTAACGTGATTGGCGTTGCCAGTGATGGTGACGAGGCAATCGAACTAACATCGCAGTTAATGCCTGATATCGTGTTGATGGATTTAAAGATGCCTATTTTAAACGGTATTCATGCTACCCGTGAGATTTGCACGCGATTCCCTGAAATTTATGTGCTTGTTCTGACAACATATGATAATGATACGTGGGTCTTTGATGCGATTCGTGCAGGTGCATCTGGCTACATACTCAAAGACACACCTCGCGAACGCCTGATTGAGTTTGTGAAAGAGACCGTTTCAGGAAAAACGCCTGTTGATGCCAGTATTGCCACCAAATTATTCGATCATATTGCTAAGACCCGAACAGCGCCGAATACAACCGTATTTGAGGTGTTGAGTGAGCGTGAAAAAGATATTCTCAAGCTCATTGGTGTTGGGATGAGTAATCCAGAAATCGCCAAAGAATTGCATTTGTCAGAAGGAACAATCCGTAATCACATTACATCGATTTTTAGTAAGTTGGACGTTTCAGACCGAACACAAGCGGCGTTATTAGCTGTACGTAACCATCTTGCATAAAGAGTGTACCTATCTTGCTTTACAAAATGTTCCTTGAAGGGATAGTTAATGTACTCCAGACAAACAATAGTTAATTTTCGTCGTCCGAATTTACCCCGATTATTGTTGGGATGAATTCGGACTGGGAGCTATACTACGACTGGTAACACCTTGTGATACGTCATACCCTGGTGAACATATAATAAATCATTTTAGAAGTGGCGTATCATAAGCTAGTTAAACCCTTCGTGAACGATCAAATCAGGTTCTAGTTGCAGAATAGTTTCAATATTCGGCTCATAGTATTGTCCAACAGTTTGAATATTATCGAGGTCAAAGAACTGCGTGATGTCTGGTGCAAGCTCGCCAAATCGAGAGGGGATACCCACTAATGGTCCACCCAGTGACAAAACTTGTACACCTGCATTGAAATCATGTGTGGCGACAATACGCTGTGGCACATCAGGCACACAGACCGAACCAATTGCGCTTTCAAAGGAACGGAAGCCATCTTCGCACATCACAGCAGATGCTTCTTCTGTGGCTTCCATGCCCATGTCCAGCTCTGGAATGGGTGCTTTAATCTCGTATGGATTCTCACTAAACTCATCTGCCACACCAAAGGCTTCAGCCAACTCGTCAAGCATAGCATGGACGTTGCCAATGTCACCACCAGCGAAGTTTACATTTGATATATAGACATTATCTTCCTGTACAGCATTGAGTGCTTGCCATAGCGGATTCGCCATAACCTCATCCAGATATGCCTGAGCTTCTTCATTACTATCGAAACTACCAAAAACAAGAATAAAGTCACCTTCAGCTTCATCAATTACCTCTAATGAGATGTCTCGCACGTATGGGTTGCTAAATGGTGGATAGGCTTCAGTGTCATCATTGAATACTTCTGGTGTCACAGGTAAAAGTTGGACTTCTGGTCGGTCAAATCCCAACTCATCTATGATGATGCCACCAGGAAAATATTGTGTATATAAACGAAAGCGATCAGGACGCAAATTGACAATGGAGAGTTCTTGTTCTGTCGCATCGACAAGCAAATCACCCAGTTCTGCGATGCGGTTATCCAGTTCGGTCATGAGTGCTTCATATGCTGTAAGTTCACCTAATGCATCGAACATCACTTCCGCCTCCTCACGCCAAGTATGGGTTCCAACACGTTGAAAGACAACGGTTGGCGCAATAGACGTATAGAGTTCAATATCCTCGACAAATAGTTCAGACACAATAATCAAGTCAGGGGCAAGTGAGAGCATCAACTCGAAGTTAGGTGGTCTGCCAATTTCGGGTAGCTCGGACAATTCCACTTCCCAGTTCGGAAATTGTGATACATTAAACTCCTGATCAAGAGATGCTACTAAGGAGGCATCAGCACGCAGAAGTGCTGTAAGATTAAATGTCCAAACAGTAACAATGCGCTCTGGATCTTCAGGAATACAAACTGGTTCAGTCGCCAGCAGTTCATGATCGAAAAGGCGGAAGCCTTCCTCACATTCGATTACGTCGTCCTGCGCGGAAAGTGGTACAACACTCATCAGCAGTAGTGTCAGTAGTATCAAAACGGAAAAATTACGATACTTCATGTGAATCTCCAATATAATTTGTAAGGATTTAAACTGTGCCTCATTGCACACAAGCGTAAAACTAGCGAAATTTATCACAGACATCTACACATCGAGTTATAAACAATCTCTTCACAGCAAATAGAAGAAAATTTACGTGTGTTAAAGAGAGAATCGCCTCTGGGTAACTGCACCAAAAAACGATTTATATTGAGGATGATACTTAAATCTTGGAGTATGTTACAAGCAGAGTTGCACATCATAATTATGAATATGTATGCTAAAAGACGTAAATTCCCTCAGATAAAATATTGAAACAAGCATTTACGTCTTCAAGCTATATTAGAAATAGCTACAATGCTAATGCTTCGCGTTGTCGTGCTACCAGACGCGCATACAAACCATCGTTTGTAACAATCTCTTCATGACTACCTGTCTCAACAACTTGCCCCTCATCTAAAACGATAATCTGGTCAGCGTTGCGTATGGTAGATAAGCGATGAGCAATCACTATAGAGTTACGACCTTTCATCAGCCGTTCCAGTGCTTCTTGAATTTGAGCTTCAGTTTCGGTATCTACTGATGAGGTTGCCTCATCTAGGATGAGAATAGGTGCATCTTTGAGTACTGCACGAGCGATGCTCAGGCGTTGTTTTTGTCCACCAGACAGTTTAACACCTCGTTCACCAATCAGTGTGTCGTAGCCATCTGGTAGAGAATGAATGAAGTCATGTGCGTTGGCTACTTTAGCGGCTTCAATTACTTCCTCATTGGTCGCGTTGGGATTACCAAAGCGAATATTGTCGCGCACTGTCCCATTAAACAGGAACACATCTTGTAGTACCATACTGAGGTTGCGCCGTAGTGCATCCAGTTTCATCTCGCGCAGGTCAATATCATCAATACGTATTCGTCCCTGTTGTGGGTCATAGAAGCGAGCGACCATGCTCACAATGGTACTCTTACCTGCACCTGTTGGTCCGACGAGTGCCAGTGTCTGACCTGGCTCAACAGTGAGATTAATATCACGCAATACGTCAACTCCTTGACGATAAGCAAAGTAAACACCTTCCATCGCTACACGTCCCTTGACACGATCAATATCAATGCCATCAGGTGCATCGGCAACTTGGGGTTGCATACTTAATACCTCGCCAATACGGTTGACACTCGCAATACCACCTTGCAAGCTCTCAGCAGTTCCCAGCAATGTCCATAATGGTTGATAAAGCATAGTCAAGTAGAGCACAAATGCCACAATATCTTCAATAGGCACGTTACCTGCAAGAGCTTGCTGACCACCAAACCAAACAACCAGCACAATGCTGATGCCTGTTGCGCCTTCAATTGATGGAAATAGCATTGCAGTCAATTTGCGTGCCAAGATAGATTGCCCTGTATATCGGTCAGAGATGTGTCGCACGCGTTTTAACTCCTGTTGTTCACGATTGAAAACTTGAATCTCTTTGATACCAGAAACATTATCTTGAACGAGTCCACTCATCTCTCCATAATTCTCACTCTCTTGCTTGAACGCTCGTTGCATCGGCATGGCTAGCAATATCACTGCGCCAAAGGCAAATGGAACAGGAATCATCGCTAGTAGTGTCAGTGTTGGGTTGAGTGAGACTAGCACGATGATGATACCGACAGCTAATAAGAAACTCACTACAAAATCATACACAGCATCCGCGATGATAGGCTCAACATCTACTGTATCTTTAACCACACGCGAGACAATTTCACCACTTTGACGGTCTTCAAAATAAGCAGGTGAAAATCGCTGTAGTTGTTGATAAACAGCAACTTGCAAATCATGTACAAGACCAAAAGCCACCACATGCGAGACATGGAAATTGATGAATTGTCCTGCACTACGCAGTAGATAAGAGATGAGTAATGCGAAGGTGATGATACCGAGTGTTTGTGTTGCACCTGCCAAGTCACCTTCTGCAACAGTGACGATACGTACCAATTCACGTACGAGCCATGGAGCAAGCAGTCCTGCCCATGTCACCATTAGTACACTAGTAAGAACAAAAAGCATCCTGCCAAGATATGGCTTAAAGAATGGCATAAGCGTACGAAGTGCTTTAAGCATTAGTAATTGTCTTTTCTCTAAGTTCAAACATAGTTTCAGAAGCAAACTTGCTCCCATGAAACTAATTTTATGTACAGGTAATTCAGTCAGTCACATCCGTTTGTGCTATGCCAATCATCCGATATTGCGGATAGGCATACTCTTTCTCAGCATCTGTTGAAGGTATTGTTGATAGTGTGTGAGAAACTGTCACACGCCCTTCAAAGATATGCGCGTGTGTTTGCTCAGGAAGCATGTATCGTAATCGAACATCTGCCCAAGTCGGCGAAGCATCCTCTTCTGCAACGACTTCTTGTTCAATCGTTTCTGCAATACGTGGAATGGTGAACCAATTCCATCCATGTTCTTGCCAGAGCGTGTGTTCAGCCGCTTGCTCAAAACCATGTCCAACGCCTGCCCAACCACGATACTTGCCACTCACAGTTGCCACATCTCCTATTCGTTTGACGACTTGTGTCACAGAGGTTTTGTCAAGATACGCCCAATAGTGTCCTGTTGGCATATCTAACAAGGTTGGCGCAAAGACATGTCCACCAAAATGACTCACACGCCAGATACGTACCTTGTCGGTTGCATGGGTCTCTCGCAAATATTTGTATAATGGATAACCAAATTTAGCACAGGCAACATCTACTGTGCCGTGTGTACATACCAAAATATCGCGGAAACTATCTGCTTCTGGGACAAGATACACATCGAATTTCGACAATATATCGCGCTTCTGAAACCACGCCCAAACCAATTTGCCTACTTTTTCTTCTGGCACGAGATATTCAACTTTATCAAATTGGGTGAAGAGACCCTTTGAGCGGTTGTAGAACATCACTCGACGATGACCTTCATGTGAATAGGCTGGGTCAGGTGCAATGACAAGTGGACGATGACGATACTCCCCTGTCTCTTTATAGTGATCAATCCACACTGTCAGTAAATCTACTACCTCTTGCGAGACTACATCGGCATCTTGGAACAAGCCTTTTTTCCAAGGCAAAGGTGTTTCAATAATAACTGCATCGTCAAATGAGCCAGCATGTCTCTGTGGGGCGAGTCCCCGTTCTTCTGCTACACAATTACAATACAATTTTTCGCTTGCTACAGTATCACCCATTCAATCTCTGCCTCAAAAAATTCTTTACAGTTCAGATGTTTAGCTCTTCCCTACGGACGAGCCAAAAGTAGCTCAGTGTGTAGTCATATACTTTGCTCAAAAGCATTAAGTACGGAATCACTATTACTTAGAAGGTATTTGTAAAAGAGGAGAATTTCTACCAAGTTGCTTAATAATTTTCTTTAACTATCTGGCAAAATCATGCTCATTCACATAAAAAATACTTTATCCGTTTAGTTAAAATGATATGTTAGATGAGGAAAACTAGATTACGCTTGATATGAAACTAACATAGTTTCGGTGGATTTTGATTTAGAGATTGTCCATATGATGTTCATTCAGCCTGTTAGTAGCCTTTATATAGGCTTAATAATAGGAATGAAAAATCCTCCCAAGCGGGAGGATTTGGTTAGGGACTTTTTCATCTCTATACAATTAGCAAGTCTTCAGACTGCTTCATTGACCAGTTGCCAATATGGAATGGATTTACTGAAAGTGGAACAGTTTTATTGTTTTTGGAACGGTTTTATTGTCAGCCATCACAATTCAGATTTTCAAAGATACCTGCTGCACCCATACCACCACCAATACACATGGTGACCATGCCGTATTTGTTGTCACGGCGTTTCATCTCATTGATGAGTTGGACTGTCAATTTTGCACCTGTACATCCAAGTGGATGACCGAGAGCAATCGCACCACCATTGACATTGACAATGTCAGGGTCAAGTTCGAGTGTGCGGATAACCGCTAGGGATTGTGAGGCAAAGGCTTCGTTAAGTTCGATGAGTTCGATATCTTCGAGTGACATGCCTGTGCGTTCCAAGACTTTTGGCACAGCTTTAATTGGTCCAACACCCATAATTTCTGGTCGAACACCTGCCACAGAAAAACCAACAAAACGGGCGAGTGGTGTCATGCCGAGTTCTTCAGCTTTTTGGCGCGACATGATGATAACCCCTGCTGCGCCGTCACTGAGTGGACTACTGTTGCCAGCCGTGACACTACCATCTTGTTTGAAGACAGGTCGTAAACCACCTAAAACTTCTGGTGTTGTACCGCGACGGAGATGCTCATCTTCTGCGAGAACCATTTTCTTAGTGGTTGGCAGACCATCGTCACCAATGATTGTTTCTTCCCACTCGAAAGGAACAATTTCTTGGGCGAATAAGCCGTCATCCGTTGCGCGACCCGCTTTAGTGTGACTATTGGCTGCAAATTCATCCATATCTTGGCGATTGACACTAAATTCAGAAGCTACACGTTCAGCCGTCAAACCCATGCTCATGTAAACATTTGGATCATTTTCTGCCATGTATTGATTTGGGCTGATGTGATGTCCACTCATCGGTACACTGGACATAGATTCTGCGCCACCCGCCATCACAACATCAGCTTGCCCAACCATGATGCTATTGGCTGCCATTGCAATCGTTTGTAAGCCACTAGAACAAAAACGATTGACTGTTTGTCCTGGGACATCGACAGGTAAGCCTGCGCGGAGTGCAATCACACGGGCAAAATTCAAGCCTTGTGAGCCTTCTGGCATTGCACATCCAACAATCAAATCGTCAATTTCGGCAGGGTCAAGTTTACCCTCTGTTTTTTCCATCAAATCTTGGATGACAGTTGCCATCATTTCATCGGAGCGTGCATTTCTGGTTGAGCCTCGCACCGCTTTACCAACTGCGGTACGACTGCCTGCAACAATCACTGCTTCGCGTAATTCTGCCATGATTAAACCTTTCTGGCTTTTCTGTACATTAGATGTTTTTATTGTTTGTCTATTACATGAGTCTATTTATCGTTTGCATTATTCAGATGGTTCGTAATTACTTGCTTCATAGATTTGGTCGCCTGATAAGCGTGTCCATTCTTCGATGCTCACATCAGGGTTATTATCGAGATAAGCATCCAGTATCTGAAAGCCTAGATAGTATCCAGCCGATGCTGGCAAATCTTGCCGTTCACCAAACATAAAAGTATTGAATGTTTCAGTTTCAAGGCTACGCAGATTGGGTTCAAATATCTCCCAAATGGCAAGTTCTTGTTCATCATACTCAAACCGTTCAATTTCATCGAACCACTCTGGATAGACAAGATACGAAAACATAACTGCCATCCCTTCTGTCACGACACGCTCAAGCAAGATTGTGCCTGATGTTGCCGTTTGTGGGTCGGCATCACGCGCATGATGATGATATTCATGTGCCACAATCAGCGACAGTGGTTCTGCCGAACTATCATCGGGATAATCACCAATTAGCAAGAGCATTTTGCCACTACTGGCTGTTCCACTGATAAATCCCTCTCCGAAATTGACAGGCATAATACATATATCAATATCCGCACTCGGCAGTAATTCTGCTGATGCGATGAGCGCATCACTAATCGTTGTCAGTATCGAATCATCAATTCGCTCTGCTTGTCGACGATATTGATTCAGAACACGTTGTCGTAGTCCTGCCTCAAAGTCTGGCAAGTCAAAGAAGGACATTGCTCCAAACCATTGTTGAGCACAGGTAGCGATGAAACGTCGGTCACGCGGAAAATCACGCAGAGAGATTTCGTTTGACACCAATTGCTCAAACAAGTCAAAATTCTGATAGAGTGGGATAAGGCGTGCTGTTTGATTGTCGCCAAGTTCAACTTCGATTACTTCAAGATCATTATCTTGCGCTGATACTATCGTTAAGCCAAGCAGAAGCACTAATAAAGCTAAAGTTATGGTACGCATCATGAAATCCCATTCTGGGAGAGGCTATCCCCTCCCATTGATTGCCTGATGTTAGTTACGGAGTGGCTTGCCCGTTGTGAGCATGTGCATGACACGTTCCATTGTTTTTGGTGTCATTGCCAATTCCATAAAGGCTTGTTTTTCCAGATTGAGGAACACCTGTTGTGGGAGATGTGTTGGCTCTGCAACTGCTCCCCCTGTCAAAATTGTTGCTAACTTTTTGGCGATGAGTGCATCATGTTCACTGGCAAAGCCTGATTCAACAAAACCAGCAACGCCAAGCATTAGCCCTGAATATTGGTCACGCCCTGCAGCATAAACAGGGTCATCTTCTAGTGCAATGGGTTGATAAGTTTTAGCGAATGCGAGTGCAAAGGCTTTCGCTTTACCTAATAGTAAGCTGCGATTCATGACGATGTGGTCATCTTCTGCGAGGAAGCCGATTTCTTTACCTTGTTTAGCACTTTCGCCAACTTTAGCAGTCGCAATCGCTTCAAAGACACTGCGTAAAGGTGGGTGTGGGTCAGAGTTGCTCGCCACAACAGGATTCACCTTACGACGAATGAGTTCTTTACAACCGCCCCCTGCTGGCACAAACCCAACACCTACTTCGACCAGTCCAATATAGGTTTCGACATGTGCGACAACGGCATTAGCCGCCATAATCAATTCCGCACCACCACCGAGGGCGCGTCCTGCTGGGGCTGCGATGACAGGTTTGCTACTATATTTCATACTAAGGGTTAAATCTTGCAATGCTGTGATGGCTTCGCCAATGAGTGTCATTGGATCATCTGAGCCTGATTGCATCACTTCTTGTAGATTTGCACCAAAGCTATAGTCATTGCCTTCATGACCAACAACGAGTGCGACATACTCATCATTGGCTTCCAGCATATCCACTGCTTTGTTCCCTGCTTCGACAAAACCTGCTGTGATGGTATTACCCTTGGTGGTGAATTCCCACAGGAGCACCCCATCGCCCATATCGTAGATGTTGCCGTCGCCATTGCTGTAGAGTTGTTTATCTTGTGCTTTAAGGTCAGCAATGGTGATAACACGCGCATCTTTTTCGAGTGATACGTAGGTTTCATCTTGTGGGCTGTAGTAACCGACTTTGATGCCATTATCATCATATTGATAGAAGGTTGCATTGCCAGCATCAAGCATGGTTTTAACCCAATCAGCGACTTCGTAGCCAGCGTCTTCAAATTGAGCAGTGGCTTCAGCGACACCGAGAACATCCCAAATTTCAAAAGGACCCATCTCATGATTGAAGCCCCATTTTTGAGCATTATCCACATTGACAATCGTTTCGGTAATTTCTGGTACACGATTGGACGCATAGGCTAAATAAAAAGCATGATGATGAAAAAGATATTCCCCTGCACGATCATCACTTTCCATGATGAGTGCCTTTAAGCGTTCAGGGAGTGGTTTCTTGCGATGTTCGCCGACACTATCGAAGCGCACTTTCGTGGGAGGTTCGTATTCGCGTGTTGCGAGATTCAATGCCCACAATTCTTTATTACCACCCTCACGCTTCATTTTATAGAAGCCTCCATCAGTCTTACGCCCAAGCATCTTATTTTCCATCATGTAATCAGAGAGTTCGACCACTTGCGGATGATTCAGAACTTCGCGTTGTGGGTCATCAGGGATGGCATCGTAGAGGTTGCGGGCAACGTGAACAGCAATATCATAGCCAACGAGGTCATTGAGGTTAAAGGTTGCTGTCTTTGGACGACCAATCAGAGGACCTGTGATAGCATCGACTTCTTCGACTGTGTAACCGTTATCAATGGCATAATTCATGGCTTGTGAGCCTGTCATCGACATGAAGCGATTACCGATAAAGTTCGGTGTATCTTTTGCAATCACAACACCTTTACCGAGTTTAGTTGTGCCAAATTCGACTATAAAATCGACCAAGTCAGGATCAGTATTGGTGTGTGGGATAACTTCTAGCAAGTGTAAATAACGTGGTGGATTGAAGAAGTGAGTTCCTAAGAAGCGACGTGTGAAAGTTTCGTCAAGGTCTTCGGCAATATCGTGAATTGGCAAACCAGACGTATTGGTGCTGACGATGGTATGGTCACCGATGTGTTCTGCGACACGCGCCATCAGACTCTTTTTGATTGCAAGATTTTCAATAATCACTTCAATAACCCAATCACGGTCTGCGAGTTTGTCGAGGTCATCTTCAAAATTGCCAACGCTGATACGGCTCATATCAGCATCACTGAGCAATTGTGCTGGACGCATTTTACGCAATGTTTTGAGATTGCCTTCGATGATGCTATTGCGTTTTCTATCGCCAGCTTCGGTATCTTTGGCTGGCATATCCATCAGGATAACATCTACGCCAATCCCTGCTAGTAAGGCTGCGATGCCTCCACCCATTGTCCCTGACCCAAGAACGGCTGCTTTTTTAATATCGTATGGCATGTGTGTGTTTAAACCTTTCGTTGTGTGTTGTGAAGCGAAATATATTATCTAGCGATAAGTGCTAGTTGATTACCAAGGCATTTCCGAGCCATCATAGCTATAGAATTTGCCTGTATCGGCTGATGTTAAATTTGCTGAAACGGTAGCGAGACCACTAGCAGATTGTTCTGGTGTGAGGGTCGCTGATGAGCCACCCATATCCGTTTGTACCCAGCCTGGATGTGTTGTGATAACTGTGATGCCCTGTGGCGATAGCATCCCCGATAGTACTTTAGCAACCATGTTGAGAGCTGCTTTGCTCACACGGTAAGACATCGACCCACCACTGGCGCGTTCAATTGACCCCATTTGCGAGGAGACCATCACCACACGCGGATTATTGCCATTTTTGAGCAAGTCCACGAAGGCTTGGGTGACAATCACAGGCGACACGCTATTGGTCATTAAGACATGACCAAGTGCATCGTGTGTCATTTTACCAAGTGCTTCATTTTCAGGTGTTCTAGGGAAAATACCTGCGTTGTTGATGAGCAAATCTAACTGTTCAGTCTGTGAAGCGACCTGATTTTTCGCCGATTCAATCGAGTCAGAATCGTTGACATCAAGCGCGACGATTGTCAGTGCATCAGGATTCTCTGACGCGAGTGTTTGTAAATCAGTAGCCGTATCAGGATTACGGCATGTCGCAAAGATATAGACATCCCCTCGTTGGAGGTGCTCTTTAACGAGGGCTAGACCAATCCCACGATTACTCCCTGTTATCATAATTTGTTGCATTATTTACTCCTAAATTACCATGCGGATTCTGTGCCATCATAGCGCAGATAACGTCCTGTATCGTTCATTGTAAGTTTATCAATTACAGTCACAATTCCATCAGCCGATTCTTCTGTCGAAAGCAATGCTGATTGTCCACCCATATCGGTGCGTACCCAACCTGGGTCAAGTGCAATCGTGATAATCTGCTTGTTTCGTAAATCGGATGCTAGACCGCGCATCAGCATATTGAGGGCTGCTTTACTACTACAGTAGGCGTAACTGCCGCCGTAGGTGCGTCCTGAAAGGGATGCCATACTGGTTGAGATGTGAATCAATTTGCTCTCAGATTTTAGCATCGGCAAAAATACTTGTGAAATCATTAGTGGTGCGACAGTGTTGACTGCATAAACCTCCAGCATCAATTCTGCGGTGATAGCTTCTAAGGATTGGTCACCTGAATCGACACCAGCGTTATTAATCAAAATATCTAGCGATGAGGTGTGTGATTGAATCGTCTGCAATGCTGTTTCAATAGATGCTTGGGATGTCACTTCTAATGGTACAAGTGTGAGTTGCTCAGGATGCGATTGTTGTAAATTTTGTAGTGCGTGTGCTTCTTGTGGATTACGACAACATGCAAAAATATGAACATCATCACGCAGGAGATATTGTTCAACAATTGCCAAACCAATCCCACGATTGCTCCCTGTTATCATGATATTTTGCATGAAAATCCTTTCAGACACGCGATGCCTTACATGCCACCTGTAATTTCGAGCACTTGTCCACTGATATAATTCGAGAGGTCACTTGCAAAGAATACAACAGGTCCAGCAGCTTCTTCTGGTGTACCAGCCCGTCCCATCGGAATTGCCATCCTTGCCATTTGACGCATTTGGTCAGGGATACCGAGTGCAATTTCTTGTCCCTCACGCTTGATGGTGGTTTGGTCATCTTTGGATGCTGTGAGGCGTGTTTCGATGTAACCAAAAGCAACCGCATTGACTTGAATGTTGAATGCGCCCCATTCTTTGGCGAGGGTGCGCGTGAGACCAATGATACCTGCTTTCCCTGCTGCGTAATTGACTTGTCCTGCATTACCGCGTGTGCCTGTGGTGCTACTGATATTGATAATCTTGCGTGCTTTAGCAACACCATATTCACTGATTTCTCGTTTAGCGACTTCTCGCATGTAAGGCACACAAGCACGGATGAGTTTAAAGGGTGCTGTAAGATGCACATCAAGCATTGCTTGCCATTGGTCATCGCCCATTTTGTGTAGGACACCATCCCATGTGTAGCCAGCGTTGTTGACGAGTACATCCACTGCGCCATAGTGATTGATTGTTTGTCCGATGAGTTCTTCTATATCGCCATCATCGGTTATATCCGCGCCAATTGCGACGGCTGTACCACCGATTTCTTTGATTTTGGCGACGGTTTCTTCGGCAGGACTTGCATCAATATCGGTGACAATCACCTTTGCACCAAACTCAGCAAATTTGATAGCTGTCGCCGCGCCAATGCCACGTCCACTACCTGTAATGATACACACTTTATCTTGAAGTAAGGTCATTTTGTGGAGTTCCCTCTAAAATAATAATTTTGGACAAACAGACACTATCATCGCGCTTTTAAGGATGTCAGGAAGGTATCAACGAGCATTTCTGCGATTTCTTGACCATTGAAGCGTCCATTCGGGTTGTACCAAACGCCGACCCAATTCTGTGCGCCAAGCATGGATTTAGCGAAAATAGCAGGGTCAACCTGACGAAACTCGCCTGTGGCAATACCACTTTTGATTGTCTCGCGGAACATACGCTCGAAGTAGTCACGATCTTTGAAAAATTTATCGCGTCGTTCGATGTACTCTAATTCGTCACCGCTACCTCGTCCTGCTGTTGTCACACTCACAAGCGATTTGATTTCAAAGACAAGGGCTGCACCAACTGATGGATTCCCTGTAATCGCTTCAACATGGGTATGCACCATATCTGTTAATTTCTCGGAGGCATTGAGGTCAGATTGGACAATCGGTTCAATGATTTTGATAGCTTCTTGTAAGCCACGCTCAATCACTGCTAGTAAGAGAAAATCTTTATTTTTGAAATGATGATAGAGACTCGCTGCTGTGAGGTTCACACGCGCTGCGATATCTTTCATGGTGGTGGCTTCGTAACCTTGCTCTTGGAGTACATCAGCCGCCGCTTGGAGAATATCATCACGATGTACCGATTGTTCGGCTGGTTTGCGTGCCAATGGTTGCCTCCCTTTAGAAAATGACACCTTGAATAAAATTAATTAAATCCAGATTAGATTATAAACGTTGCAGTCATAGTGTCAAGCGAGAGCGTGCTTCGTGCAATTCATCCAAGATGATTCTGTACAGTCGCATCCTATGCAAGTGACTAGCAATAGTTATAATGCAAGCATTCTGACAATGTATGAAGGTACTCAGATGACAACAACACGCTGGACAGGGTACGACCTCATCTTTTTTGATTGTGATAGCACATTATCCACAATCGAAGGCATTGATGAACTCGCTAAGTTAAAAGGTAAAGAAGCGCGTGTCGGTCTATTGACCAATAAAGCAATGGATGGCGATTTAGATTTATCTGATGTGTATGGTAAACGCCTGAAAGCGATTCGTCCTACACGCGGACAATTAAAAGCAATTGAAACACGCTATATTGAAACTGAAGTCGAAGATGCAACTGAAGTAATTGCTGCTTTGCATTTTATCGGCAAGAAAGTCTATATCATCAGTGGTGGTTTGGTTGATGCAGTGCGTGGGTTCGGTAGACGTTTAGGCGTTGCACCAGAAAATATCCGTGCTGTAGAACTCGAATACAATAAACTCTCTGGTGAATGGTGGCGATACAATGAACCGCAAGCCCAACATCAGCAAACTTACTTAGAATATGTCGAAGGTCCTCTGACAATTTCTAGTGGTAAACCTGCCATCATTGATGAATTGACAGGTGAACAGCATGGTCGTCGCTTCATGATTGGCGATGGTTCATCTGATTTAGCGACCCGTGACACAGTTGATTTATTTGTGGGCTATGGTGGTGTTGTCGCACGCGATAAAGTCCAAGCTGAGAGTGACATTTTCATCAAATCACTGTCACTTGCACCTGTGTTACCCATTGCAACAGGCTCATCTGGCTATGCGAAAGTGCTTGGCACAGAACACGAAGCACTTTTCAACAAAGGGATTCAACTCGCATTAGACAATGATGTACTTTTTAAAAATGATGAGCGACGCGAACGTTTTCGTCTTGCATTTACACAAGAATAGGATATTGGATGGTTAAAGCAATCATATTTGATATGGATGGCACGCTGGTTGATAGCGAAGTCATCTGGGATATTGCCGAACGCGAAATGTTCGCCGATATGGGACATGAGTACAACGACGCAGTGCGTGAGCAAGTGATTGGCTTGCGACTTGATGAATTTTTCGAGAAGCTCATTGCTATCTATGACCTTGACCGCACGGTTGATGACTTGCAAGCAGAATTAATCGAACGGATGCTGAAAAAAATTCCTGAAATGGTCGAACAAAAACAAGGCGCACAAGCTCTGATTGAATGGGTCGCATCACAAGATAATATGCCCTATTGCATTGCGTCTAGTTCACCAATGTCGATTATAAAGGCGACTGTTGAAGCACAAAATTGGACAACACTCATTCCGCATCTGTTTACCGCAGATGATGTCGAAAAAGGCAAACCTGCCCCCGATGTCTATCTATATGCAGCCGAAAAATTAGGCGTTGCGCCAAAAGATTGTGTTGCCATTGAGGATAGTCCGAATGGCGCACGGTCAGCAGTGGCAGCAGGTATGACTTGTTATGTCGTCCCTGATAGTCATAGTTCACCTGAAAAATTTGCGAATATTACACCGCATGTATTCACATCATTGGATGATGTGCTAAGTCAATTGCAGGGTTAAAGCCTGTTTTTAATTCAATCACTCGATATGGGGGATAGATGAGCGAGCAATTTACAATCGTCGTTGCGACTAATTTAACTGACGAAGCCTTAACAATTTTGAACAACGCACCACATATCAATCTCAAGCAAGTCGCACCCAAAACGGCTGTTGTGCGTGATAGTCTGCATGATGCCGACGCAATCATTACACGCGATGCAATGCGGATTGATGCACCAATGCTTGACCATGCACCAAATCTCAAAGTGATTGCACACGTTTCGGCAGCATTGAGCAATGTTGATATTGAAGCAGCAACCATGCGTGGCATCATGGTGATGAATACCCCTGGTGTGAGTGCAATTGCTGCGGGCGAACACACACTGGCTCTGATGCTTGCACTTAGTCGGCGTTTGCCAACCGCACATAATAGTATCCGTGAAGGCTACTGGTTGCTTGACCGTCAACGACAAGCTGGGGTGCAACTCAATGAGAAAGTTTTAGGGCTGATTGGTCTCGGACGAGTGGGTAGTGTCGTTGCACATCGGGCAATTGCATTTGGGATGACCGTTCTCGCTTATGACCCGTATATCATGGAAGATACTGTTGATGACCGTATTCAGTTGGTTGGATTGAAAGAACTGCTCCAGCGCAGTGATTTCGTCAGTGTGCATGTGCCGTTAACACGCGAAACCAATGGTCTGCTGAATGCAACAGCTATCAATGAGATGAAGCAAGGCGCACGCCTTATCAATACAGCGCATGGTCTTGTGGTTGATGAAGAAGCTCTCGCTGAAGCACTCAAATCAGGACACTTGGCAGGGGCAGCCATTGATGTCTTCCCTGAAGAACCTCCTTATAACAGCCCCCTAGTTGGGCTTGATACAGTCGTGCATACGCCACACATCGGTGACAATACGATTGAAGCCACCCAAGATATTTCGATGCGTGTGGTACAACAAGTGATAGATGCTTTGCAAGACCGCGATTATCGAAATGTTGTCAACATGCCACTGATGCCTGGACTGAATTACGATGAAGTTCGTCCCTACATGATATTAGCTGAACGCATGGGACAAATTTTCCATGTCTTGTCGCGGTCTGCGGTGCGTCGGGTAGCAGTTGAAGCTAGTGGCGAAGATATGAATGGTCTCATTAAGCCGATTACAGTCGGTGTTTTGAAAGGCTTGCTCGTTCCAATTTTGGGCGATAGTGTCAGCAGTGTTAATGCACCGATTTTAGCACATGAGCGTGGTTGGCAAGTGACCCAAGCGAAGGGACTATCTGCTGAATATGCCAATATGGTCAATATTCGCGTGACATTAGAAGATGGCGAAGATATTACGATGTCTGGGACATTGCTTGACCATAAAACACCGTATATTGTGCAGATTAATCAGTATCGGATGAAGTTCGTACCCGAAGGGTATCTGTTGTTGATGGGCAGTCGCGATAAACCTGGTGTCATTGGGCGTGTCGGAACATTGTTCGCTGAGCACAGCATCAATATTGCAGGTTGGTACACAGGACGTGCTGAAAAAGGGGGCAATACCCTCACAGTTATTACCCTCGATGATGCGATTCCAGATGATATTTTCGGGCATGTCGAGACACTCGATTTTGTGCGTCACGCTCATCAGATGTTGTTGACGTAAATCAATAGAAATTCTTTCTAGGGCATATTGCCATACACCCCTACTGCGGTGGACGGGATGCAACGCCAAGAATAGCTTGCCCTGTCTGCCCATGCACCAAGCCTAAGCGCACATCACCATCCACTTCGGTAATGGTTGCTACCCACACAGGTATCATCAATAAGCGAAATGACATCTGTTGAATGAGATAACTCACGCGACGTTGTGTTTCAGCATCAGGGTCGTGACGATGCCGAAAACGGAAGCGATCACCAATCTCTTTGCGAACATCCAATGAGGCTTGTTGATAATCAATCGTGTACATTTCTGCGGTGTGCCCTGCCAGCAATTGAGGGTCATAGGGTTTTGCATTGGTGAGGTCGAATTTTTCGAGGCGCGATGTTAGGCGATGCGAAGGCGATTCAACACCAGAAAACGGAATGTTCATGAGCGCATCAACGAATTTTTGTTCTGAGCGCATACGGTTCAAATCGGCATAAGAGCGTGCTGATTGACGACTAGATTGTATGATGCGAATGGTGACTTGTGCAGTGACATCAAAATACCAAAATGGCAAATATACTTGGTGCATCTGGATTGTGTCAGGCTTATTTTTGATGAAGAAGCCTTTCATACGTTCCATGAAGCTCCCTAGTTCATCATCAATGGCGTGACGCGCTGTTTTAACATCGACTGAAAACGGCACAATACCATCAGGCTGACGGAAAGAATCCAGAGCATCAGCTTTGATAACGTGATTTGAGCCACAGAACGGGCATTGAATGGTCATCTTTTTATGAGTGATGATACGCTCTGAGCCACAATTATCACAATGGAGGAGATATTTACCGACACGCCATTGTGTGCCTTGTCCTCGGTCAAGAATCATCGCTGCTGATAAAACCTTCCCTGCCGTATCTCCATGACGCTGTAGTGTTTCCTGATGACCACAAAATTTACAATTAACATGCGAGGCATCAGCGTGTGCTTCTAGTGTGCCACCGCAACTTGAACAGACAATTTCGACCATCTTAACACCAACGGCTACATCGGCAGTACGAACATCGCGGTCAGCAGACATATCGGCTGCGCGGTCAGCTTCTTCACGGGTCATATCGCCTTTGATGACCAGTAATTCGCGTTGCGCTTCGAGATTCATCGGCATGTGGGCAATGACTTCACTATAGTGATAGTGTTTTTCCTTAGGGTCAACCGAGAGACGTGCAACCCACAAATGAGCATCAACAAAGCCACGTTCCATTTCGATAGCTTGCTCAAAGGATTTAAGCGATTCGTCGTATTTGCCTTGACGTGCATAGTCTAAGCCACTGGTATATTTGACTTCTGCCCAACGGTCTACATCAATTGAGGTATTGGGCATCCCATAGGTGATTTGCAATCTATCGCGTGGGTCACCCTCTTGATTTGGTGATGATTGCGCGACTTGTGTTGTTTTGTGTCGTTTATAGCCACACATGCGACAGGTCAGCACACGGTCTTTGCCAATATAAAGCGACCCTGCAAGGTCACATTCGGGGCAATGTTTAGGGGCGATTCGCTTGATTGTCGTCATCTTGCTTATCCATTTATGCTTAAGTCATAGTTCAAGCATACAAGACTTTGAAGATACTGAACCATCAATTATTGGGGTTATCTAGAGACTCAGACGATATAAGCGACGGTCACTGGTAGCAAAATCGCGCGAGAAGCCCATTCGTTGGAGGTATTTCTCGTGAGCATCATTGCCAGAATAGCTGATAAGTTCACGAATGCCTTCTGATTTGAACACATCTGCTTTTTGGCGATACAGATATTGCCCAACTTTAAAATCGCGATAATTCGGGATGACATAATCCAATTTGACGACAGCGCGACCATCAATAGGTTTACTCGCAATGAAAAGCCCAACAGGTAACATATTCCGCAAAACAAAGACCACAAAGTGATTATCATCTAGGGCTGTGTTGAAGAACTGTGGATAGAATTTTTCGATTTCGTCCCGATGAAAATCGACGAATTGCTGTAGGTAGGATGAGTTTGTGTCATTATCTAGCAAGCGAAATTCATCTTCAAGACGAAAGAGTTTATTGAGTTGATACAGGTTAATCAACACAATCACAAAGTTGACTACTGCAACAGGGTACGAGCCAATTAAGAGAGCATAGACAACAAAGATAACTGCGCCGATGATGTTGATAATCCGTAGTCGTAGGATGGATGTCATCAACAACGAGATGGCGACAAGTGCTGAGGCAACATAGCCAATAACTTCGTAAATCATGCCGATTTCCATGATTTAATTCTCCAAACTATCTATAGACAAAGCAGAGAATTGTTCCACAAGGATAGATTTAAGACCAGCTTGAGATGCAGATTGGGCTGTTGTAGCATGGCGCGTGATGACTGTTATTTGCTCAGGTGGTGTTTTGAGATAGCTCGCCACTTTCAGAAAGTAGGTTTGGTCATGTTCATAGTGACTCACTGTATCCGCGCCAATGTGATGGTCAATCATCTTCAATGATGTGGTGATTGCTTTGAGATGCGTTTCGAGGAGATGGGCAAATACGCCTACACGATAGCCTTTCTCAGTGAGTTGTGAGAGGGAATTGTTACTATCAGGGAGAATGACACTGTTATCACAGGGAGTTGCAATAAGTTCGTTGGCGAGTGCCGTGATTTCAGGTTTTTCGGGTTCAGGAACATTGCCAATCGTGAACAACGCCCTTGTGGTACGGAATAACGCTTCGTACATATCAATGATGCCATCGTCTCCACTGAAATTGAGGTCAGCATGATAACTTGCCCAATCAGCGACAATTTTCTGGTCAACGGTCTGCCAAAAGTCAGGTGATTGTCCGTAGCGTGCACTCATCACCTGAGACATATTGTGACGATAGCATTGGCGCATCACCTGACCATCTACAAGAATTCCGATGCAATTGATCAGAATAGTTTTATTCACAACTGGCATCACAAGGCAGGGCTTGCACATTGACAACATAGTTGGATGGTGCCCCACCGACTTCTGAAACTAGAATATTGAAATTGGCTGTCTCTCCTGCACCAAGTTGAGTGGTATCGGTATCAGCGAAAGCAGCCCCGATGACACGTCCCGTATTATCGAAGAGAGTCGCTATCGCACGCGGGACAAGCACATCGTCATCACCTGTGTTAGTGACTGTCCCTATGACAAACACTGCCCCTTCTGGTGTGGTTTGTGTGCCATCTTCCCATTGGAGGATAGGAAAACCAATGACTTGTTCTTCTTGAGGGGTATAGGTTTCATCGCCTATGGAAACAGTATAGCGCGTTGCATTGACTGGTTGTCCCTGCCCAAAACGGACGCTAAACGGCGCAAATCCACCTGATTCGATTGCATAGCCCATGACAGTAGAAGTTGCATCGGCAAGTACTTCACCACTTTGAGTCAGCAATTGGGCACGAACGGGTAATTCTGCAATAGATGCTTCGGTGCTATTGGTAATTTCGCCTGAAACATAGAAGACCCCTGTTGGGGTTGTCCATGTGGATAAGTTAACAATTTGAATTTGTGATTGAGCAACACCTGATAATACAGCAAGGTCTGAAACAGGCAAATCAGCATCCGATGCCAGTGAAAATGTGTTGATGATGGTTTGAATTTGTGATTGTAGAGTCGCATCCAATGGGACGGTGATATCTAAAACACTGAGTAGGCTTCCACTACGTTGAATAAAGGTGTTAATTTGTTCAGTATCGCCTGCCGTGCCTTGCCGTAAGCCTGATAATCGCCAACTGCCATCACCCATTGCTTGGCGCGTTTGTTCGGTGTAGCGTGTCACATCGGGACGAATCTCGGATTGATAGCGTGTCATGATGTCACCGAGTTCATCTGTTGCGATATCACGTCCTAAGTTAACCACTGAAATTTGTACAAGTGGTGCCTCAGCATCAGGGGGTGCAAAGGTCGCCGAGGCAAAAATGCCACTAGTTTGCTCAAAGAGTGTCCATGTGCGCGGTAATAAAACCGAAAATGCCCCACTGGGATGACTATATTCATTGGGTGTGGCTTCTGGTGGTAAAGGCGTTGGTGCAAAGACTACTGCGCCACCTCCACTACAGGCAGATAAGATGAGTATTAGGATACATCCCACAAACCATTGTTTCATAATGCTTCAATCGCTTTGATGTTGTTCGTTAATTTGCCTATTGTAAGCGAGGCACTCTATCTGAAACAGGTTTCAAAACGAAATTCTAACTTGCATCGCGTCATAAGACCTCCTATCCTGATAGAAGATGTTTTGTTTTCGTTATGTCAAATCAAAATCATAAATTACGTATGCGGACACCAAGAATGGTGTCCCTACATTGAGGGATATGCTTGCATGTATACCAATAATGATATTTTGTTTCCGCATAGTTCGATTGCGGCATTGAGAGACTTACGAGGCGAGGAATGGGCAAAGCTGGTTGAACGTATCGTGAGTTTGCCTGAAAATCATGAAGAAACACTGGCATTCATGCTGATGATGATTCGGTTGAATGGCTGTATGAATTGCGAGACAGATAGTTATCGGGCGATGCGCGGTTGTACAGCCTGTACAATCCAAGTGTTGCGACGCTTCAAAGAAGATGATGAGCAACTCTTTGCGATGTATGAACAAGCACTCAAAGATGTGCGTGCCTTCGCTTATCAGACTGAAACTTATACCATTCTGATGCCATCTAGCCCTTAGTGATTGTACAAATACCGTAATATTTGGTACTATTAGAGTATCGAACGTCAGTTACCAAGAAACAAAACTTGCCGATTGACTGAAATGCGTCTCTTTGATATTCTTTTGGACGCTATTTTGGCTACTGGTATGGTTTTGTGTATTTTGGTTTAAATGCTTAAATCCATAGTTGAAAGGCAAGTAGCAATAGCAAACTCAGACTATAGAATCAACAGACAAATTCGAGCGCGAGAAGTACGTCTCATCATTGAAGAGCAAGATGACAAAGGTCGTCCTGTATCCAATAATGTAGGAATTGTCTCAATTCAAGAGGCAATGCAGACAGCACAAGACCTCGGGTTGGATTTGGTAGAAGTTGCGCCAAACGCGAATCCACCTGTTTGCCGTGTCATGGACTTTGGTAAGTTCCAATATGAGCAACAGAAGAAAGAGCGCAAGGCAAAGAAGAATCAAGTTAAAGTTGAAGTGAAAAATATTCAACTTCGCCCGAAAACCGATGACCATCATGTGGGCATCATGCTGAAGCGTGCGCGGGGCTGGCTAGAAAGTGGCAAAAAGGTTCGCGTGCAGATGCGCTTTAGAGGGCGCGAGATTACACACGCACATATCGGACGTGAGAAACTAGAAGAATTCGAGCGTGAATTAGAAGGTATTGGCGTGGTGGAGCAAAAGCCCAATATGGAAGGGCGCGACATGGTAATGGTGTTGGCTCCTAACACGAAATCATAATTGAAGGAATGTGACCGAACATGGGTAAAAACAGTACAAAACGTTATAAACTCAAAACTCACAAGGCAACTGCTAAACGCTTCAAAGTGACAGGCAGTGGTAAAGTTGTTCGTACCAAAGGTGGTAAAAGTCACTTGCGTCGTCGCAAATCCAGCCGTGTGAAACGGTCACTGGATAAGATGCAACAAGTGGCAAATAATAAGCAAGCGCGTCGTATCAAGACGCTTGCGCCATATCTCGGTAAATATAAGGCTAACCCACCATCATAAGTTGGGTGCTTTGCAATTAAACACATGATACCCCAGAGTCATTTGCTCTGGGTGTTTGTTGTCAGATAGAGGAGTACAGAAATGCCAAGAGCAAAGACTGGTATTGTGCGCCGTAGAAAGCACAAGAAAGTTATTAAAGCCGTTAAAGGGCAATGGGGTACGCGCGGTACGCTCTTTAAACGTTCCAATGAGGCGATGATTCGTAGCTTGTTCTACGCTTATCGTGACCGTCGCCAACGTAAACGTCAAATGCGTCGCCTTTGGATTCAACGTATCAATGCGGCAGCCCGCCTCAATGGTTTGAGCTACAGCCGTTTGATTCATGGTTTGAAGTTAGCTGACGTTGACCTCAACCGTAAGGTGATGGCGATGATTGCGCTTGATGACCCTGAAACATTCACAAAAATTGTGGACATAGCCAAAGACGCTATCGACGCAAAAGCTGCATAAGACAAAGCAGGGTCACTAACGACCCTGTTTTTGTTTACATACCCTACACGTTTTCAGTAACACTTCGCATGGTCTCTTTGCGAAGATTATCGACCACTGCGTATAATGCCTCGGTTTTATCTGCCCCATCACCTTTAGCTTGACGATATACAGCTAGTTGACGGTCTGCGCTTGTGCCATTTTCAATGATGGTGTTGATATATTCAACATCTGCGCGTGAGCCGAGTTCATCGACAACATCATCCACAAATGCAATCAGTTCTTGGGCGAGAAAACGGGCTGGCACAGCTTCTGCTTTGCCATAGTCAACCAATTTACCGTCTAAGCCAAAGCGCACCGCACGCCACTTATTCTCGGCGATGAGTTCGGTGCGATAAATGCGCCAGCTTTGGTTTTGATTACGGAGTTTGACCAATTTGGCACAAATCGCCTGAACAGTTGCTGCAATGCAAATGGCTTCATCGACTGTCGTACAGACATCGGACACACGAATTTCAAGTGTGCCAAAATCTTCTTGTGGGCGACAATCCCACCAGAGTTTGGTGTAATCGGCTTTGCCATCACCTCGTTTACCAATTGAGCCTGCACGACCTAATGTTTCCACAAAGTGTTTGTAATCAGGAAACGATGTAAACGTTGGTGGAATCCCTGTGCGGGGTAAATTCTCAAAGATGATGCTACGGTAACTCTTCAAACCTGTGTTGCGTCCATGCCAGAATGGTGAACTGGTGGTGAGCACAAGAATATGAGGCAAGAAATAACGCAGTTGGTTTTGTATATCAATCATCAGTTCGAGGTCGGGGGGTTCTGTGCCAAAGCCGACATGAACGTGCATTCCAAAGATTAACATGCGTCGGGCGACTTCTTGCATGTGTGTTTCGAGGTCACGGTAGCGGTCACCTTCCGAGATTTTTTGTTCTTGCCATTTAGAAAACGGATGGGTGCTGGCTGCCACAATACAACGTCCGTGATGCTTGGCAATTTTATCAACCTCACGACGAAGGCGAACAATCTCAGCACGGGCTTCAGTCACATTACGGCAAATGTGACTACCGACTTCGATTTGTGATTGCATGAACTCTTGTTTGAGTTGCTCACCGAGAACGATTTTGCTGTCATCATCCATCATTTGTTGGACATAAGCAGATAGAGCGCGTGTTTCAGGGTCGATAATTTGATATTCTTCTTCAATACCAATGGTCAGAGGTGGTTTTAACATAGGCTTGCTCACATATTCTATGTCACTAATTTGTATGTTAATCTTACCGTCTGCTATCGACGAACGCAAAAATACAAGGCAATTACATGGTTGAGCAAATCACAAGTTTACAGAATCAACGAGTCAAATTGGCTGCACTTCTGCAAAGTAAAGCACGGACACGTCGTAAGGAAGGCAAAATTGTACTAGAAGGAACACGCCTTGTCGGTGATGCGCTGACGCAAGGGATTGTGCCAGAGTACGTTTTCTATGAGCCAGCCAGCGTAGATTACGATATGCTAGCGACAATACAAAATACACGTACGACATTGTATGAAGTCACCGATGAGATTATGCGCCATGTGAGCGATACACAGAATCCACAGGGAATTATCGGTGTATTTCGTCTGCCTAAGCCTGCCCTGCCCGATATGCCACAGCGTGTCTTGGTTTTGGACGCTATCCGTGAACCTGGCAATATGGGAACAATTTTGCGAACTGCAGGTGCATCAGGGGTGCAAGTGGTGATTCTCGCGCCGAAGTGTGTTGACCCCTACAATCCGAAGGTGCTACGAAGTGGGATGGGTGCACATTTCCGTTTACCTGTGGTGGAAGCGACTTGGAATGAAATTCTGGGCTATTGTGATGCGCTCCAGAAATATGTGGCAACAGGTGGTGGTGAGACAGTATATAGCGATATTGACTGGACACAGGACTGGGCATTGGTGATTGGTAATGAAGCACATGGCAGTGGCGATGTTGGACTCCGCTTTGGTGCAGGTGTATCAATACCGATGGCAAGTGCGGAATCTCTCAATGCTGCGGTGGCGACAGGTGTCATTTTGTTTGAGGCGCAACGGCAACGATTAGCGATTTAGCTAGATAGCCTTTCAGCTAGTCAGTCTGAGTACAATAGGTTTTGTCTATCCTTTCGGTTTCTGTGAGTTCGATTTGTGAGTAATCAGTTTGACCATTTACTGTCGGATATGTGTAAGTGTAACGAACGCCAGAACCACTGACGGTTATTTGTTCATTTGCTTCAATTTCTAATGTCAGTTCAAGTCGTGCTTGAGGATAAAAACCTAGTTCACAATGAAAATCATTTGTACCAGTGATGACAAGCATTACACCATCATCGCCTAGATAGTGTGAAATTTGTTCTGAGAATGTTCTATCTGGGTTGATTGTAACTAAACGACTTTCATCTGTAGATTGTGGACAATCTCCTTCTGGCTTGATGATTTCAATTGATATTGATTGTTCAAACTTGCCTGTGATTTGACCATCCAAATACATCACATCGTAGGATGTGGATTCAACACAATCACCACCCATCATCACAAATGAACTATCAGAATTGAGCAGAATCAAAAACGAAAAAATGATTGCCAATCCCGATGCAATTATGAACAATAAGAAAATAAGACCCATGTATTCAAACCATTTGGGGAATAGTGGTTCTTGGTCAGAATTCTTCTTCTTATTGGGTGTATCCATTGAGACAATTTCCTCGGTAAACTGTTTTCCTCTCATATCATATCAGAATTTGCAACAAAACAAGCCAATGCATAAACAAATGTCAGCGTTGCTTTTCATATGCTTCTCAGAATATTTTGGTGCTATAGTATCAGAATTAAAAGTTTCTCTTTGATTTTGGTTAGGAAATAATATTAGTTGAGTTCGCTATTTATCACAGGTATTATCTTCATAGAGAGATACAAACAGGCGCAGATTACTACGCCCATTCAATGGTGTATCGCGTCTTGGGTGCGTTGTAGCACCCTCTACAGTTAATTTGATGCCGTTGATTCAGATTCTTCCCAAGCTTCGACCATTTCAGGTTGCATAATGTAGAAAGTCGCGCCCGTAGAATCAGCAATTAGGGCGAAGCTACCAATACCTTCTGCAGTGCCTTCCATATGAATATGACCGCCGAGTTCTTTAACTTTTGCTTTGGAGGCTTCGATGTCAGCGACATTGTAATAGACTGTCCACATTGGAGGCAGGTCACCCATTTCGGCGACCATCGGGGAGATACCGCCATTCATGCGTCCGTTGTTCAGGATGTACCAATAGTCTTGATTATCATCTTTTTGGAATTGCCAACCCAGTAAACCACCGTAGAAATCCGTCGCTTTTTGGACATCAGGGGTCGTGAGTTCATTCCACATCATCGCACCAACGGTATTGACTAAGCCTGCGCCAATATGTGTCCCTGTTTGCCATAGATTAACTGTTGCGCCTGTAGGGTCTTGGATTGCCATCATACGACCTGAATCGAAAACATCAAACGGTGGTGCAACAACTGTTCCGCCGAGTTCAGTGACTTTATCGACGAGTGCATCAACATCGGTAACAGTGATGTAATTTTGCCAATGAGATGGCACACTGTTATCGAGCATTTCTTTTGGCATAGGTGAACTGGCTGCAACGGTTTCGCCATCTTGCTTCAGCATCGTATAGACCTCACCATCCCCCATTGGCATATCTTCATGTTCCCAACCCATGAGCGTTTTTAAGAACTTGGTTGATTCCACTTGATTGGTGCTGTTGCAATCTGCCCATGAAAATGTACCGTGTGGATAGCTCGTAACTTTATACATTGTTGTTTCCCTCTTGATGAATGAGTTAAATAGAAATTTTGTTCTACATAAATAGTATAACAGAACACAAGTTCTAAATCAATCAAGAAGGCATTAATTTTTCGTAAAGAGTAAGATTCAATGCAGTAATTGAGTGTCTTTTGCATTTATAGAGATAGACAACACCATTTTCGGAATTGGAGCAAGGATGCTAGCACATGATGAGGAACGTAACCTGATTGCCTCATTACCAAATAATCCAGAGGCATTCCGCAGGTTGTATCAATGTTATTTTGAGCGCGTGTTTGCGTATGTTGCATATCGCGTGGGTAGACGACAAGATGCGGAAGACCTGACAGCAGACATCTTTTTAACAATCGTTGAGAAAATCGAGCAGTTTGAGTATCGAGGTGAGGGGTCATTTGCTGCGTGGGTGTTTCGGATTGCTTATAACACGGTGATGCAATTTCATCGGAAGACGCATCGTCAGAAAGAAATTGCGTTGGATGACCTGCCTGAGATACGCAGTCAGGCTATTTTGCCAGATGATGTGGTATCACGGAAAGAACAGTTTGCTCGTTTACATGCAATGATACAGAGCTTATCAGCACGTCGGCGCGAAGTCGTTTCGCTACGATTTTTTGGTGAATTGCAAAATAAAGAGATTGCAAGCGTTTTAGGATTGGATGAACGGACAGTAGCGAGTCATTTGAGCCGTGCATTGGATGATTTGCAGAAGAAATATCAGAAGGATATGGCGCATGAGTGATTTCGAGACATCAAACAAGGACTCCCTGCAGAAGGCATTGGAACAAACCAAACCACAAGCGGACTTTGCCTTCCGTGAGAATTTAGAAGCACAGCTAATGGCACAACTTACATCGTCAGAGCAAGTATCAGGAGGAAATACTATGAATTTATTCAAACGAGAAAAGCACAAACGCAAGACACAGTCAGCACGCATACCATTGACACTAGCGGCTGCGATTATAGCGATTGCGTTGGTCGGTGGCTTGTTGATTTTCATCCAGCAAGCTGATTTACCTCGCATGAGTATGAGCGATTCAGCTTGTGGCTATGAGGGTGCAACACGAACAGTTTTGCTCCAAGAGGGTGATACACTATTTAGCCTCGCAGAACAATATGAGGTTGATATTAACGAACTACTCGAAGCAAACTGCTTTGAAGACCAACTGGTGATGAGTGTTGGTGATGAAGTGCTTATCCCTGTTTCGACTGTGGGACAGATATTGAATCCAATAACTGTTTTTGTTGCTACTGGGGATATTGTGGCTGGCGAGACGATTACGATGGAAAAAGTGATCTCAGAGCCACGAATGCCTGACCGTGTTGATGCTGAGAATCCTGTGAATGCGATAGAGAATCTGTTGGGACAAACAGCGTTGGTGTCGATTGAAGCTGGTACGATTATCAACAGTAACATGATTACCGCAGGTCAAAGAACACTCATGACCCCTGTGGTAATCGCAATCACAGACATGGTTGCATGGGACGAAATTACAGCAGATGATGTTGAAGTGGTGATGTATCCAGAACAATCAACACCTGGTAGCACATTCAGTGTGGTTGATGATGTCATTGGCAGCTATGCAACCACTGACATTTTCACACATGAGTTGATTTTAGAAGCGAAAGTCAGTTCTGAGCCTGTCGATAATCAAGCAAACTTTACATCGCGCCGAATTGGAATTGTGAGAGGCAATATTGATGTCACAAACGACGAAGTATGTGAAGATGGTTTATCACCTGCGACAATTACTGATGACCTCGCAGAACTGACGGCTGGCGCAATGCAACGCAGTGGTTATCTCGTGGAGGTATTCGATGCAGATGAACGCGCATTGAGTGGCTATGAAGCAGATTTCATCATTGAGTTATATACAGGTGGATGTAACGAGGATGCTGGCAACGGCTATTCTGGAGCATGGTACAGCGATACGCAATATTTATCAGACGATGAGCAATTTGAAGCCTGTATGACAGAACATTATGAGCCTGTCACTGGAATCCCATCAGGAAATTATCCTACAAGTGCTTTACCCTCCAGTGGGACACCCCTGCTTGGTGTTGGGCAATCTGTTCCATCAGTGCGTTTGTATCTTGGCTCATTAGCCTATAACCGTGAAGCATTGGTTGATAATGCTGAAATGCTCCATTCAGGACTTGTATTCACATTACGTTGTATGATGCCTATTGAGACTCTAGATCAAGTGCCTGTGGTGGTCGCACGCTATGATTTGCCTCTTAGTCATGTCATCACAGAAGAAGATATTGTGACGATGATGATGCCACGCGACTTTGCTGAGGAATTGGTGACACAGTCGGATAATGATTTCGCTCAGAATTTGGGTGATTCAGGGTTAATTGGTGCAGAAGAACAAGTCGTCGGTCAAGTGACGACGACTTACATTTCACAGTTTGAGCCGATCTTATCAGGTGACATTTTAGATGCTAATCAATGTGCTACTAATCCGAATGATGAGATACGTTGCAGAATACTTGAGGAAGATAAAGTCGCTGTGACACTGCCTATCGAAGATCGCTCTGTGATGTTATTAGTCGAAGGGCAACAGGTGGATGTTATCACGGCGACGCTATCGGTTGATGCTGGCTCTATATCATCACAGCCAACCCTCTTGACGCTTGTATCCGATGCTAGGATATTGATGATTGATGGCGAAGGTGATGGTATTTTAGTCACTATTGAAGTTGAGCCACAAATCGCGGAACAACTTGTATATTTTATTGAGTCGCAACATGATTTACAGATTGTGCCACACATTGAGAATTCCGAGGCATTCAATGACCAAGACATAGCGATTTACCCAATGACAGCCGATGGTCTGGTTGGTGTTGCAATTCCGCTTGAGCAAATCGGCACAGAGGGAGTACTTGAGACAGGGTATGTCTCAGATGTGACGATTATGGTTGTAGATTATGAAGGTTTGTCTCCTGAAGCAGGTGAGTTATATGCCTTTGGTGGGAGTAGCTGGCAAATTCATCAAGCTCCGATACTGTATGTTGGGCGTGGTGAAGGTGTTTATCAAAATCCGTATGGCAATAATCGACCATTTGTCGTCATCGGCGTTCAGCCAATTTATGTCAGCACTGTGACAGCGCATGTTCAGCAGGGAGCAAGATTCTCATTGAACAATTTGCAAACATTAGCCTCTACCTATGAAATCGAAATTGTAGACGTAAGCGGTGTCGGAGATCGTTCAACAGAAGTGGTCACAATCCGTAATAACGGGCGCATCGTCGATATGACGAATTGGACATTGGAAGACAGCGATGGCAATGTTTTTACATTTGGTGACTTAATGCTATTTGCTGATAGTGAGTATCAAGTTTTCACGATTCATGGGATTGATACTCCGACAGCTGGCTATTGGGGACAAGGTGAGGCTGTATTCTCCTCTAATGAGACCATCACACTCTATGATAATGAGGGTAGAACACAAGATATTTTCACAATTCCATAAACTTCTGGATTAGCATCTCTAAAGGTAGTCAAAGCACATCTGGCGACAGGTGTGTTTTTGTTTCTAATGCACATCCAACGGCATTATGAGGGATGGTACTCGAAAGGCTATGAGCGATACGGTAGAATAGATTTGTATAAAATGAGTAGCGTAAAGCGTCTATAGTAACAAGAGTGACGTTATACGTTCACATACGAACAAGGGAGTAATATCAATGGCAAAGCAATATGATGTCGTAGTCGTCGGGGCAGGTCCTGGTGGTTACGTGGCGGCAATCCGTGCGAGTCAATTGGGCTTAAAAGTCGCTATTGTTGAGAAAAAATATTGGGGTGGCGTGTGCTTGAATGTCGGGTGTATTCCATCCAAAGCGTTGTTGCACAATGCTGAACTCGCGCATACCTTCTTGCACAAAGCTGATGAATTCGGCATCAGTGGTCAAGTCAACTTTGATTATAAACGCGCTTGGGAACGCAGTCGTGAAGTTTCCGAACGCTTGGTCAAGGGTGTTCACTTCTTGATGAAGAAGAACAAAATTGATGAATACGATGGTTGGGCAAGTTTTAAAGATAGCAACACTGTTGAAGTCGCACTCAATGACGGCGAAACTGAAACACTGAGTTTCAAGAATGCGATTATTGCTACAGGGGCAATTGATAATACACTCCCTGGTGTTGAATTCAGCGATAATGTTGTCGGCTGGGAAACACAAATCATGACCGATAACCTTCCTGAGAAAATGATTATCGCAGGTGGCGGTGTCATCGGTGTGGAATTTACCTATGTCATGCAAAATTACGGCGTTGATGTCACGATTGTTGAATTCCAAGACCAATTGTTGCCGATGGAAGATAAAGAAGTCGCTCGTGAATTGACCAAGCAATACAAGAAAATGGGTGTCAATATTATGACTGGACACGCTGTCAAATCCATCAAGGATACAGGTAATGGTGTGACTGTTGTGGTCGAAGATAAGAAAAAAGGCGAAGAAATCACCCTCGAAGCTGATAAAGCAATGGTCGCCATTGGCTTCAAGCCACGCACAACAGGGTATGGTCTGGAAAATACAGGCGTTAAATTGACTGACCGTGGCGCAATCGACATCAATGAGAAAATGCAAACGAATGTGCCTCATATTTATGCAATTGGTGATGTAACAGCGAAGATAATGCTCGCGCACGTCGCAGAAACAATGGGGATTGTAGCAGCCGAAAATATCGCTGGCGCAGAAACAGTTGAACTGGATTTCGACATGATGCCACGCGCAATTTACTGTAATCCACAGATTGCTGCCTTCGGCTATACAGAAGCACAAGCCAAAGAAAAAGGCTTTGACATCAATGTTGCGAAGTTCCCCTTCCAAGCGAATGGTAAAGCACTCGGTTTGGGTGAAGGTTCAGGTTTCGTGAAAATCATCAGTGACAAGAAATACGGCGAGTTGCTCGGAGCACATATGATTGGTGCGAATGTGACTGAATTGTTGCCTGAATTGACGCTTGCTCGGACTTGGGAGCTAACACCGCATGAAATCGCACGTAATGTCCACGCACATCCGACCTTGAGTGAAGCTATTAAAGAAGCTGCACACGGTCTTGAAGGACACATGATTAACTTCTAAACATAGTTCAGTTTAGGATATTCAACTGGAACTGGGGATAGTGTGTACTATCCCCTTTTTGATTAATTGTAATTTCAAATAACTTCCACAAATCGTAGGCTGGACTTAATATTTCAAACTACATTACGAACACTCTAAACTATTGGAAAGCCCTCAGTTTAAGCATCCCAGCCATTATTACACATCACATTACGTCTATGAGAAATTAGTCTGATTGTTTGGCTAGCGCGACATCCTCTAAGCTGGGTTTGTTGACCGTTTGTGTGAAAGGCTTTGTATGATGGCACAGATTCTAACGCCAATGCCTACAAGTTCTGTCAGAAACATCACCCATAGCAAGCATTTAAGTAACAATGCAGAGGAAACACACGAAACAATCATCATCCCTGTTGCGAATCCAAACACAATTGATTCGCTGTTCACAGTCGCAGAAAAACTCATCAATCATCGAACTGGTCGGATTATTTTGTTGTATGTCATCACTGATGATATGCCAGTCTATGATGAGCAATTGCTTGTATTTGAAGAAATGATTGAAGCGCACCAAATACAACAATCGTCTTGCGTTGTTGACTTCATGACTTATCAAGCCGATACAGTTGCCGACGGCATTTTAGACATCGCGCAAGATACTGATGCTCAAATGATTTTAATTGGCTTAACGTATTCCGTTCGGGGTCAAGTTGAATTGGGTCGCATTGTAGAGACTGTGACAGAGAGAGCACAATGCGATGTGGGTGTCTATCGTAGCCCAAGCCATGCTTATATTGACCGTGTTGTGATTCCCGTCGGTGGCTCAATCGCATCACGAGTCATCTTAAATATAGGCTCACAATTGGCACAAGGCTATGATTTCCCTTGTGAAGCATTGCATGTATACAGTGGCACATCTGAGGGAGAAGCTCGCGGACACGTTGAAACATTACTAACAACAATTCCTAACAGCGATACGATTAATATCAATTTATTGCAAGGGATTAATGCCGCAGATAGTGTACTTTCGTGGGTCACGACAAACGATATGTTGGTCATTGGATTTTCTGAACGAGGCGCACTAGAAAAGTGGTTATACGGTAATACAGCGCAACGCATTTTAGACCGTGCAAGAGGTCCTGTGTTGATGGTTGCTCGTGCGATAGACGATAGAAAGGTTCAAGCGAGAGCCAAACAGCCTCTCAGTTGGTTGCGTCCATTATTATCCAAAAAGGAACAAGAGCATGTTATCTGGATGGCAAAAGATACGACAATGCCTACTCTGGATTATTTTATCTTACTCATCATTGCAGCTTTGTTAGCATCATTTGGATTGTTACTGAGTAGTTCGGCTGTTGTGATTGGAGCAATGCTGGTTGCGCCGTTGATGCAACCTATCATTGCACTAGGAGTTGGTTTGTGCACTGCACGTTTTGGTCTGATGCGTCGAGCGAGTGTGACGATTCTGCTGAGTGTGATTGTGGCAGTTGGTGTCGGCTTTTTGAGTGGGATTATCATTGCACCTGAGCAAGCGACTGATGAAATGTTAGCCCGCGCGTATCCATCACTTTTGGATGCTTTTGTGGCGATTGCGTCAGGGTTTATTGGCGCATATGCGACTGCTCGAAAAGATATTCCAGCAGCATTGGCTGGTGTTGCGATTGCAGCAGCACTTGTTCCCCCTATCTGCACAGCAGGGTTGAGCCTTGCTTTGATGGAACCTCGATTAGCATTAGGCGCAGGCTTATTGTTCATCGCTAACTTGGTGAGCATCACAGTGGTTGGTGCAATCGTTTTCTTTTGGATGGGAATGCGTCCAACACGTTTGAATAATACTGTTCGGCGGTATCGGTATATGGGTGTAGTAGCGAGTATCATCTTATTATTGGTGATTGTTGGCGGATTGTTGAATTTCAGCCATTTACCCAGTGTGGAGCGAATTTCGGAAACGCAGTTACAAGCAATCTTTGACCCTGCTGAAGTGCAAGATTTACAGATTATTCGTGACACTAATGACGATTCGCTGGAGGTGGTGGCGACTATCCGCACAATCGATGACATACCAGAAGATTCTATTCGGATGGCACAAGTAATGCTCAGTGAAGATTTAGCATCAGATGTACGTCTGCGAGTTGTGGTGCAACGGATGGTATTGGTCAATTTTTCGGGTGAAACAGATAATCAAGATGAGTAATTTATCTTGGGGATAGCACACGCTATCCCTTTTAATTTGGTGATGCGAAATTGGAACGTTTCTAGTCAGCGTATTGTCTATAGTGATGAAAGAACATAAAAATCACTAAACAATTCATAAAAAGGGGGAATACATTATGAGAGCTTTTATTTTTACTTTACTAACGCTGATAGCAGTGATATTGCCTGTGCAGGGACAAAGTGTGCCAGAGGTACGATTGTTCACGGCAGAATTCAACGAAGCACTTTCGACCACCACCATCACTTGGGATATTGATGCTGAAACCGTGAGTGATGTGCGAATTTATACCTATGGCTACAGAAGTCTCATTATTGAAATCCTACCCGCGCAAACATCGGGGACTTACACCATGCGAGTAGCACCGCGTCTCCCTGATGATAATTTTCCTAATAGTATTTACGGTACTATTCACCTGAATTATACAGTGAATGGCATACGCTATACAATGGAAACAAGCATCGAACGCAGTACATTCCCTGCCCCATATTTTAGTGAATTTAATAATCTGGATGGCTCAGTTGCGTCACTCCCTGCATTGGTGAGGGTGTCATGGAATTTGGTTAATCGCCCTGCGAATAGTAATTTAGAGTTTGTACAGGTCATGCCAGATGGCAGAATAATTAATGTGGAATTACCACGCGATATTGCATGGGTTTCATCCAGTGGCGAAGGCATTGTGAACCTACAACCAGATGAGGATGGGTCTGGTGTCAGTGTACAAGTTCGGCTGGTTGATTTGACCACAGGTGATATTCTAGCAGTAAGAGATTTATCTATTTATATAACGCAAATCATTGTAACTGACCCGCTTGTACCTACATCAACTGCTAACCCTACTCCTGACGATGTTGCTTGCCAATACGTTGATTATGTTGCCGATATTTGTCCTTGGTCACAAACGAGTGTCGAAGTTGCTTTTCAACAATTTGAATATGGTCAGATGATTTGGTTCAGTCATACGAGAGAAATTTATGTCTTATATGATAGCAGTGTCTTTGATTGGTATCCTGACATATGGGATTACACTGAGCTACCCACAGAAACAGCCCCATCTGGCTTATTTCAACCGCAACGTGGATTCGGCAATATGTGGCTTAACAATGTTGATGTGCGTGGTCAAATTGGCTGGGCAACAACGAGTACAGAAGGCTTCTATACAACACCATTAGAATTGACATCAGGCGTAACGCCATCTCGTGCTGATGATCGAACATACTTCAACTTACCTAATGAGGTCACCGTTTGGGTACGCTATAGTACCCAGAGTTGGGGATTTGCTGATTGAGCATCTTCTGTTGACTCGCGGAGCGTACACTCACTGTACGCTCCCATTTTTCAGTTTAGTGGACACTATGACGATTAGTCGTCATAGTAGTCATCGTCGTAACCATAGTCGTCGTAATATTCGTCATCATAGCCATAATCATCATAATATCCGTCGTCGTAGCCGTAGTCATCGTAATATTCGTCTTGATAGTAATCATCGTCGTCGTAATATTCGTCGTCATAGCCATCATAATACTCATCGTCATAGTACTCGTCATCATAGCCATAATCATCGTAATACTCATCGTCGTAGTATTCGTCATCTAGTTCGTCGCGTGGTGGACAGTCTTCTTGATTACGTCTCGGTGGACGTGGCGGACAATCTTCATCATCAAACAAGGAGTCACGCGGACAGCCATCAAACTGCGGTCTACCTGGGCGAATCGGACAGAGGTCATCTGCATTGCGAATACCATCTTTGTCAACGTCACCATCAGGGTCTAATTCTGGACAACCAACACTTTCTTCATCGCCTTCACGATAAGGACAAAGGTCAAGGGCATCGGTGATACCATCGTTATCACTATCAGGAGGCGGACTGGCACAGCCTTGAAATTCTTCAAATCCTGCACGGAAGGGACAGGCATCAAATTCGTTGATGATACCGTCACCATCTTCATCAGCATCAAAATCAAGCATGTCATTAGCGATTGCAAGGATAGGCATTGGACGATCATCGCGGTCTGTCGGTGGACAAATTGGTAGAGCTTCGTCCGATTCATCTGCTTCATCAAATGGAATACAATTCAAGCCTTCTTCAAAACGTTCACCAAAGCGTTCTGCAGGAGCAAAATTATCGCCATCACGCAAACGAGGCAAAATATCATCACAATCAGGCAGGCCCTCCACATCACACGGAGGCAAGCCATTCTGGACACGGTCTTGCAGTTCGTTTACTCGTTCTTCTATTAGCGGTGGTGCGAGACCCACTTCACGAGGCAATTGACTCAGAGGTAGCGGTGCGACACGATTTTCGTCATAGGATTCAGGCAAGGCAGGACGACCTGTGGGAAGCAATTGCTCACTGAGAGGTAAACGAATTTCAGTGCCTTCAATAGCTGGATAGGTTTCGTCATCAAAAACAACAGCCGCGCTACCTTCGACAGGTGCAAGCACAAGGTCCAGTTCATTCTCTTCGGTGCTGGTATCTGTAGTGAAGTAGACCGTTGAGCCAATCTGAACATCGACCCCATTGATATTAAAGGTCACTTCTTCAACACCATCAGGCGTTTGCACAAGCAGACCACTTTCGGGGGCTTCTTCACACTCGGTTGTGCCGATGCCTGTTCGCAGATAGAAGGCTTGCATTGGCGTTTGTGCGTCAGTGGAGGCATTTTCGATAGAGACATCGCCAAAGAGAATAAAAGTTACATTTTGCCCTGGTAAGGTGTTCGGAATATCCGCTTGGAGGGACATCACCGCTACACCCCACTCCCCTGCATCTTCATCAAGCTGGCTGAGTTCAAGCGAGGCAATGTCTTCGACATCGACGACATCACCGAGTGTTTCAAAAGTAAAATCAGTTGCGGTTGGTTGGGCTTGGGCAGTGAGGTCAACATTGCCGTAACAGGCTTGATTGCGTCCAAGGTCGCTACAGAAATCATCGACAGCAAATAAGGCATCTTGCACGAGTGCGGAGCAAGATTCTTGAGCAGAGGCAATGGCAACAGATAAGGCTAAAAAGACTAGTAAAAAAGGTCGGTATGTTCGGCGCATACACTATCCCCTTGTATAAGTTAGGTTTGATAGTGTCAGTATAGCGTGGAATGTTATTTGCGAGGATTGATTTTACAGGTTGATTGTCAATAGATTACGTTTTGTTGACGGGAGCGCACGGTGACGCTCCCTACATCTAGGCAAACTCATGACCAATTTTCGAGAGTTTGCTTGATGTGCATCAGGAAGGCATCGGCAGTTGCGCCGTCAGCGACGCGATGGTCGAAGGTCAGCGAAAGATAGCTACACGGACGAATCGCAATCGCATCATTGATGACTTTGACCCGTTTTTCAATCATGCCCACACCGAGAATCCCCGATTGCGGTTGATTGATAATCGGTGTAGCGACGATGCTACCACTCACACCATGATTGGTAATGGTGAATGTGCCATCACGGACTTCATCAGCTTGTAATTGTCGTTTACGAGCGCGGTCTGCTAAATCATTGACTTGGCGTGCTAGCCCAATAAGGTTGTAATCCCCAGCATTTTTGATAACAGGCACAATCAAACCATCATCAATTGCCACTGCCATACCGACGTTTTGGACATGGTGATAGAACAACCCTTCATCTGTCCAACGCGCATTGAGGACAGGAACAGCTTGTAATGCACTTGCGATTGCCGACACAAAATAGGGTGTGAAGGTCAGTTTAACGCCTTGCTTGACGAATGACTCTTTGTTGACATTGCGATGTTTGACGACATTGTGCAAGTCCACCTCCATGACGGTAGTGACATGGGGTGCAGTATGCAGTTTGCTTTCCACCATATGTTTAGCGATGGATTGACGCATTCCTGTCAGTTTAACCAATTCGCCATGTATCCCTTGCGGTACAGGTGCGGATTTTGCTTGGACAGGTTTTTGTGCCTGTGGTTGAGGTTTCACTGGTGCGATTTGCTGTTCTTGCTTTGATTGTGGTTCGTCTGCTTCGTAATTAACACTTGGGCGGAAGAGATTGCCATCAGCAGGGATTTCCCAAGGAGCAAGGTCTTCTTCGGCTTGATGTGTGCCATTGCTATTGTTGGATTCAAGATATGCCAAGACATCTTTTTTACGAATACGCCCTTCACGACCTGTGCCATCAATTTGGTTGAGGTCAAGATTGTGTTCACGCGCCATCCGTGCCACAACAGGTGTCACATGACCTGTATATTCACCTGACCGTGTCGATTGTGATTGAGCAAGGACAGGTTCAGCTTGGAGTGTATGAACACCATTTGGGGTATGGCTATTATTGGAAGTTGGGTCACTTGATTCCCCTGCTTGTCCGATTAAGCCAAGTGGAACACCTGCATCGACTGTTTCGCCTTCTTGAACATAAATTTCGAGCAAAATACCATCGGCTGGTGCAGGAATTTCTGTATCAACTTTATCGGTGCTGACGCGCACGATGGGTTCAAATTCTTCGATGGTGTCTCCAACTTGTTTGAGCCATTCGCCGACTGTACCATCTACGACGCTTTCACCGAGTTGAGGCATGGTAATTTTTTCAGGCATCAGAACTCCTTAGTAAGCATCTAGTTCGCGGATAGCGTCAGCGATTTTGTTCGGATTAATCATAAATTCTTCTTGGATAGGATGGCTAAATGGCACACCTGGAACATCAGGTCCTGCAAGGCGTTTGATGGGCGCATCCATATATTCAAAGGCTTCATCAGCAAGGATTGCGCCAATTTCTGCGCCGTAGCCCAAGAATTTATTATCTTCATAGACGATGAGAGCTTTGCCTGTTTTTTTGAAACTCTTGAGAACGGTTTCTTTATCCAAAGGGACGAGCGTGCATAAGTCAACGAGTTCGACTTCGATACCATCTTCACGAGCGACTTTTTCGGCAGCGATGCGGGCATAGTGCATCATCATCCCGTAGGCGTAGAGTGTTAAATCATCACCTTGGCGTGCGACGTTGGCAGGTCCAATCGGCGTGAGATAATCCCCTTCTGGTACAGCACCTTTAATCGCACGATAACCTTTTTTGGCTTCAAGGAATAGAACTGGATTAGGGTCACGAACGGCACTTTTGAGAAGACCTTTTGCATCTTCGGGTGTGCTTGGGATAACTACTTTTAGTCCTGGGATGTGAGCAAAGAGTGCTTCGATACTTTGGCTATGGTAGAGTCCGCCACCGATACCGCCACCATAAGGCGTGCGAATGACCATCGGAGCGTTCCATGCGCCATTGGAGCGATAATAGAAGCGTGCGACTTCGCTCAGGATTTGGTTAAAGGCAGGGAAAATAAAATCACCAAATTGAATTTCGCAGATTGGGCGCGTATCCGCGACAGATGCGCCTAAGCCAATTGCCACAATGGATAGTTCAGCAAGCGGTGAATCAACAACACGACCAGCACCATATTTTTCATATAAGCCTGCTGTCGCACGGAAAACACCGCCACGCTGTCCGACATCTTCGCCTGTGATGAACACGCGGGGGTCACGCCCCATCTCTTCGTCCATCGCCTCAGTGAGGGCTTGAATGAGTGTTTTGGTTTCGATTTGCGTTGCAACAGTCATCAGAAATCCCCCTTAGCATCAGGTGCGAAATTGTGATGTACAGATAAATGATCAGCAGGATTCGGATAAGGCGCGTTTTCGGCTGTTTTATGGGCTTGGTTGACCATTTGCTTCGCTTTATCTTCGTATTCATTATCGAGTGCTTCGGTCAGGATGCCTTGCTCCAGCAAACGATTACGGAAATTCGGCACAGGGTCAAATTCTTTGATGGCTTTGAGTTCTTCTGGTGAACGATAGGTACGGTCATCATCATCCGAGGAATGTGGGACGAGACGATGACATTTGGCTTCGATGCAAGTTGGACCGTCGCCATTGTAAGCGCGTTGTACAGCTTCTTTCATGACTTCGTACATTGCAATCGGGTCTGTACCATCAACTTGTATGCCTTTGACTCCGTAGGATTCGGCACGGTCAGCAACCGAGACTGCGGATTGTTTTTCATAAGGAACACTGATGGCATAATTGTTATTTTCGACAATGCAAATGAATGGCAATTGATGTAAGCCAGCCCAATTCAGTCCTTCGTGCCATTCGCCTTGTGTGGTTGAGCCTTCACCCAATGAACACATTGCAAGACGTGCTTGCGTGGTATCGTCACGGTCTTGTAACCCTTGCTCAATGCGATATTTGATGCCGAAAGCTGTCCCTGCTGCTTGTGGCACTTGGGTGGCGACGACTGCCGATTGTGTCACAATATTGAGGTCACGATGCGACCAATGAGAGGGCATTTGACGTGAGCCACTGCTGGGTTCGCCTTCTTTACCGAACAAACCAAGCATAAATTCGAGTGGGGTGTAGCCTAATGTGAGCACAAAGGCAAGGTCACGATAATAAGGATAGGTGTAATCAACACCACGATTAATGGCAAAAGCTGCTGCGACTTGGAGTGCTTCGTGTCCGATACTGCTAATGTGAAACGGAATTTTACCTTGGCGATGCAAAACCCACGCACGTTCATCAACGCGACGTGAAAGTAACATATACCAATACATGGAAAGCAAATCATCGGAACTGAGTTGTTCCGAGAATTGCCCCTCTTGGGTTAACGTATTCATTAAATAGTCTCCTGAAAAGAAGAAATCTTTATTTTATAAAAATAGTTTAGCAGGGCTTTGTGCATATTGACAAGTTATGTTAGGTGATTTGTACAAAACGCTGAGAGAGATTAATGATAGATGAGTGAAACTAAGCTGGTCAGCATTTCAGAAAGTCAGGTTGTCAACTTATTGTACGACACATACACTCAACAAATGAGATTTATCCGTAGATTGGAAGTAAGAAGCAATTATGAAAATTCGTATTCCAGATGAAATTCGCAAAATGAAAGCTGATGGATTATCGGCACTTGAAATTTATGTTCAGGCATATTCAGAGCATAAAAGTAACATCTCACACTATATATCGAAATTGTTTGATATTGAAGTTGATTCTGATGAAATGATAACGATTCAAAAACAAGCACATAAAATTCGTTATAAGAAATACTATTTATTGCGAGATAAGGGACTCAAGGCGGAAACAGTTGCATCAATTCTGTATGAAGATGGAATTAACGGAATTGAACAAATGGCACTTATCAAACAACTTTTTGATTTAACAATCCTTGAATCCAAAAAAGCTGTAATCCTAGCAGACGGTATTGACGCACTTTCAAGACACCAGGCATCCATTGCAAAGGCTCTACAATTCATGGAATTAGAAGAAAACGAGATTAAACCGCTATTCAATTGTGCTTACCCTGAAGGCTTATCCGATGGATTAGAAGGAAATACTCAGATTCACCTCTTATGTGAAACCCTACTTGATGACATCTCAGAGAAGTTGCTAAAAATTATTCTCAACACCGTTTTTTCTCGACATTTCACAAATTACGAGAGGGTAAAAAATAAGCCTGAACGTGCAACTAGAGCTGAAAAAGTAAAAATACGCGAGAAGCTGAAAGCATGTGGATGGGATACGCTACGGGAAAAATTGATTGTTTATGAAAAGTGAGAGGCTATCAACAGCGGGAAGGTACGGAGACCTTCCCCTACACAAAATTGTCATTTTTTGACTTTAATCACCGACAGCAGGTGATTTTTCCAGTTGTTCAGCAAGCATTTCGGCGACATCGCGGACGACAGGACCTTCGGCGTGTTCGGATTTAGCTGTCTCAAACATTTGCATACAGAAGGGACACCCAACAGCTAGTGTATCTGCGCCTGTTGCCATTGCCTCTTCATAGCGAACCAAATTAACCGCTTGTTCGCCATGTTCTTCTTCTTTCCAGAATTGTGCGCCCCCCGCCCCACAGCAGAAACTATTCTTCTTACTGCGTGGCATTTCGATGAGGTTTACACCCATACCCGCAAGTGCTGAGCGTGGTTCTTCGACAATATCATTGTGGCGACCCAAGTAACAAGGGTCATGGAAAGTGACATTACCCCACGTATTGGGATGTGCTTCGTGTGGAATTTTGTTCTGAGCGATGAGTTCATCAATGAGTTCGGTGTGGTGGATAACTTCATAATCGCCACCAAACTGATGGTATTCTTTGCTGATGTTGTGCAAGCAATGCGGACAGGTCGCGACAATGCGCGGTGGATTGACTTCATTGAGTGTTTCGACATTAGCAGAGGCGAGTTCAAAATAGAGATATTCGTTGCCACCCCGTCGGGCGACATCACCTGTGCAGGTTTCACCATCAGCCAGCACAGCATAATTGACCCCTGCATGGTTCATGATTTTGACTAATGATCGAGCAGTTTCCTGTGCGCGAGGATCGTAGTTGGCAGCACAACCTACCCAATAGAGAATGTCGAAATCAGGATTATCGCTGACTGTTGGTACATCAAAATCAAGTCCATCTGCCCATTCAAGCCGTCCACGACCATCTTGCCAAGGATTGCCATTGCGCTCCATACCGTTGAAAGCCGCTTGTAGTTCGGATGGAAATTCGCCTTCCATTAGCACTTGATTGCGACGAATATCAAAAATATCGTGCATCGGTTCATCACCCACAGGGCAAATATCGACACATGCACCACAACTGGTACATGCCCAGACTGCCGATTCACTGATGATTTTGCCCATCAAGTTGAAGGGTTCGTCACCGTTTGCTAAACCAGCCATATCATCTTTGATGTAGTAACGTTTGTTGACCTCCAACGCGGAGGGCGATAATTCTTTGCCCGTAACATAAGCAGGACAAACATCTTGGCAACGATTGCATTGAATACAGGCGAATGAGTCAAAAATTTGTGTTTTGGTGAGGTCAAAGAGAGTGCTTGCACCGAATTGTTCAACTGACTCATCTTCAAAATCAAGGGGTTGGAGTTCGCCTAAGCTGGTGCGTTCAGGACGTGTGAGGAAGTTAAGCGGTGCCATGAAAAGATGAGCATGTTTGGTCTTCGGGAAATAAGGTGTGAATACTAAGATACCCCCCAGAGCCAACCACCACATCAGATGGCGGGTAATCTCTTGTCCGCCTGTGCCCATACCGCCCCATATCGGCGAAATGAGTGTGGCAAACGGCATGAAAGGGTCAACGCCGTGCATAGCCACTAAGACCGATTCACCTAAGAAGCGTGCACCAACATGAATCAAGATGAAGAAGGCAACAATCATGGAATCACTGATTTGTCCGCCTTTTTCAACTTTAGGATGGAGCAAGACATTATCATGATAAGTGAGTTGGTCTTTATTGGGCAGGTAAAGTCGGCGCAGGATAAAATAAACAATTCCGACTAGCACAACCACACTCAGCACATCCCCTAAGAGACGATAGGTATCGTAAATTGTGGCAGATAATCCTGTGAGTTCACGGAGATTTTCTTCTAGGTTCGGAACAAAACCAATTAACAAGTCGATTGCGTTCACGAGAAAATAAAATGTGAAACCAATTACAACCCCAAGATGAAATAAACTGGTGATACGACGGGTTTTTAGTGTGGTTTCTTGGGTGATATAGATGCGGAGTGCGTGCCATGCACGAGCAAAAAAATCATTGAAATGCAGTTTGCCTTGCCCTGCATCAATGATGGTATACATTTCCATGAAACCTTTATAGGTCGCGCCAATGGCAAAAAATGCAAGAAAAATAAATAACACTTGTTCAATGGGCGTTAGCATACTCTGACTACCCCTCTAAATTGTAATAATCTAATCATCATTTGGTTAAGCAAGCTGAGTGTAACACTGAGGTCAAAAATTGGAAAGTGACTGAATCTAATCAATAGCTCATGTGGTGAAGCGTAAGCATCACCGATTGAAAGCACTCTACATAAGCGACCAACATTAACATAAAAGGATTGCTAAGATGGTTGATTTTACGCCGTTCTTCAACAAAGAGAAAAAGTTCATTGACCTTTGGAACGATAATAATTTAACAGTTCAAGATTTGCGCGATGCGACTAACGAAAGCATTGATTATTTATTGAGTTTAATTGCTGATTTGGATGATGCAGATATTCGCTATGAACCACACGACCCCAATGCTAATGACCCTTATTCAGTAGAAGGCGAAGAACACATTGGCTGGACAGTCGGGCATTTGATTGCTCATGTGACAGCAAGTAGTGAAGAAGGAGCTGCATTTAGCTCACAATTGGCGCGTGGTGTCGAAGGTGTGGAACATCGCCCCCGTTATGAAACGGCATGGCGTGACCTCGATACAAAATCTCATGCGGTGCAACGGTTGGAAGAAAGTCGTCGGATGCGCCTCGCTTTCCTCGATACATGGCCTGACAGCCCTCACTTCACAAATACACGTCAAGGTTTATCAGAGCGCGCACAAGAATTCTTTGGCACACTGAATGCTCCTGCAGCATTTTTGATGGGTTTAGGGCATGAAGTTGGACATTACGAACAAATCAAAGGTGCTGTTCAGCAAGCCTTAGATGCGAAAAAAGAGGCAACTACCTAAGCTGTTGCAATCTGGTCTTTCGTGACCTATACTGTGCATATGATGAATAAACAAACACAGCAACATCATCACGATAATTGATAGCGTTAACCGACGTTCACGAGATTTTTCATGGCGCGACGTTGGTTCGCGCTATTTTTTTGTCTATTGGTGGGATGATTTGAATCGGACGAGGCGTGCCTCGTCCCTACGATAAACATAAATTGTATGGGGAGGTTATATGGTACAGATTGAGGCACGAACAGCTAAGGGAATGCGTGATTTTTTACCTGTGGATATGCTCAAACGTGAGTATGTTATCCGCACGATTGAAGAAGTTTTTCAACTCTATGGTTTTGAACCGCTACAAACACCAATTCTTGAAAATAACGAGACTCTGCTTGGTAAATATGGCGAAGAAGCTGAGGGTCTCATTTATAGTGCGAAGCATGGTCGTCAAAGTGAATCCAGTGTGTCGATGCGCTATGATTTAACTGTACCTTTGGCGCGTGTCGTAGCCCAGTACGAAAACGACATCAATTTTCCGTTCAAGCGGTATCACATAGCCCCTGTTTTTCGTGGGGAACGTCCTCAGCGTGGTCGCTTCCGTGAATTTTATCAGTGTGACGCGGACATTGTGGGTGTGAGTGGCATGGAAGCCGATGCTGAACTAATTAGCTTAGCGATTATGGTGTACCGTCGCTTGGGCTTCGATAATGTGACGGTGAAAATCAACAATCGCAAATTATTGACTGGGATGGGCATTTATGCAGGGGTCAGTGATGAGCAACTCGGTGATTTATATCGTAGTGTTGATAAGTTCGATAAAGTTGGCGCGGATGGTGTTCAGAAAGAACTGATTGAGCGTGGTTTACCCAGTGATGTTGTTGAGCGCATGATGACTTTACTGCAAGCTGGTGGCAAAGGGACAGAAGTCCTCGATAATGTAGAAGATGTACTCGGCGAATTTGAGGTTGCTAAGCAAGGCATCGACGAACTACGTCAAATGGCACATCATCTAAATTTATTGGATGTTCCAGAAAATTTTTATGCCTTTGATTTCACGATGGTACGTGGGCTAGGTTACTATACAGGTCCTATCTTCGAGACAGTACTAAATGGTGAAACCATCGGCAGCATCACAGGGGGCGGACGCTATGATGACCTTGTGGGTATCTTTCGTAAAGAGAGTATGCCAACAACAGGCATTTCGCTGGGGATTGAACGCATCATCACCCTGATGGATGAGGGCAATATGTACCCTGAAAGCATTGGTCAGACTGTGGTGCAAGTGCTGGTGACCGTCTTCAATGATGATATGCGCGATGAGTCGGCGGCGTTGGCAATGCGTTTGCGTCAGGCAGGGATTAAAGCTGAGTTGTATATGACCGATAGCCGTCTGAAATTGGGCAAACAATTCGGACATGCAGATAAAAAAGGGATTCCAATTGTGGCGGTGATGGGTCCTGATGAAGCGGAAGCAGATGAAGTATCTCTAAAACGCTTACGTGATGGGCACGAGGTCAAGGTCAAGCGGGGGACGGCTGCTGATAAAGTACGTGAGTTGTTGGGAATTGATTAACGCCAATTGAGTACATTAAAATCAACGTGAAAGCATATCGTGAACGATACATTGTAAACAAGAGGATATGTCATGGATTACGGGGACTTACAAGAACAAAAGCCGAAAAATAAACGTCGTCACACAAATTACCTGTATTTCTTTTTGATATGGGTTATCACCTTGAGTGCATTATCCTTTGCACAGTCAATTGGTATATCTTTATTGAGTCGCACCCTGTTAACGGGTTCGGCTACCGTATGGCAATATGGAATCTATTCCGTCGTGGCTGGATTGATATTTGTGGGAATTGTCGCATTTACGCAAAAGACAATTTTATTACGCTTATATGGTATATCTTTGCAACGATGGATACTCTACACATTAATGGGCACATTTGTCGCTGTAGTAATCGCAAGAATATCTATCGCTTACATCATACCATCTTATGGAAATGCAGATAATTTCGGTCTGATTAATTTTGCGATAGAGCAAATCTTCTTTCTATTGTTTGTAGCAGGTTCACAATGGTGGATTTTGCGTCAACATTTTCGTGGTAGTTGGATATGGATCGTAACTTTAGTTGTAGCCATTGCAATTATCAGTGTGTTTGTGTGGATGCAAAATTTTGTATTACTGAATTTCACGACAATTATGCTTCACAGCCTGACTGCTCTTGCACTAATTTGGATGTTGCGCTCTAGTGTCGAAAAAGAAAAAAGAGATTACATGGTAACTGAATAGATACACAGATAATCCCAAATACAAGCGAGCGATAGAAGAACTATCACTCGCTTGTATTTCACCTAAAACAGTTTGGAATTAACCGTCGGATTCCATTTCCATGTCGTCCATCATGCCGAAGAGTGCATCGTCAAAGAAAGAATCGAGAGCAGCCCGTAAATCAGTACATGCAGGGTCTTCGCCTTCGATGACAGGCAATTCGAGTGTGACCATATCATCCATCATCTCTTCATCGGACATTTCTTCGTCCATCATCTCTTCGTCGCCCATGTCCTCATCAGACATTTCTTCTTCGTCCATCATCTCCTCGTCCATCATTGCCATCATTTCGTCAAAGAGTGGCGCGTATTGACCTTTTTCAAAGGTTGAGACATCCATCATTGGCACATAACCATAATCATGTTCGGCAATGTAGAGTAGGAGAATGGTAGTGGAATCACAGACATGCGTATCCATCATCTCGTCATCTTGAGCAAAAGCAGGAAGTACGAAAGAAATTACGAGGACTACTAAAGCAAGTAAAGCAACAATTGTACGTTTCATAATGTGGTTATCCTTCCACAGAAACTAAGTTAATTAACGGCTTATTCCGTCACTGTGGAAATTATCCAGAATTTGTTAAGTGCGTGTCTCACAGATATATCAAAAGAATTACAGGTTTGAGAAACACATCAGATACCGTTACAATATGTTATCTAAATAAACAGACAAGCGAGTTGATGAGACAATCACTCGCTTATTTTTTGAAATTTGCGACAAAGAAAGGATGAGTATGAGCAATTTATTTCCACGCTCAAGTGGTGTATTGGTGCATCCAACATCATTGCCTGGGAAATACGGCATCGGTGATTTAGGTGATAATGTCTATCGATTTTTGGATTGGCTAGCTGAACATGGACAATCCATTTGGCAAATTTTACCACTAGGACCAACAAGTTATGGCGATTCACCGTATCAAACATTGAGTGCCTTTGCAGGTAATCCCAACCTGATTGCACTTGATAAGTTAATCCATGATGGCTGGTTAGACGCGGATACACTCGCAGATGTGCCTGATTTCCCTGCTGGGCATGTCGATTACGGCTGGATTATCCCCTACCATGATGAAAAACTCTCATTTGCTTATGCTGGTTTTAAAACCAATAGCACAGAAGAACAAGAAGCAGAGTTTGAGCAATTCATCACAGATAACGCTGATTGGCTGGATGATTATGCTTTGTTCGCTGCTCTCAAACGCTACTATGATGGTAAACCTTGGGTGGAATGGGGGGATGCTGATTTAGTGCGTTACGATAAAAAAGCACTTGAGCAAGCCCGTGAAGAACATGCGGAAGCTATCGACGAACAACAATTTCGTCAGTGGGTATTTTATCGCCAATGGTCAGATGTCAAACGCTATGCCAAACAAAAAGGAATTCGCATCTTTGGTGATATTCCGATTTTTGTGGCGCATGATAGTGCCGATGTCTGGGGTAATCAGGAACTCTATTATCTTGAACCAGATGGCAATCCAACCGTGATTGCAGGCGTTCCACCAGATTATTTCAGTCCAACAGGGCAACGTTGGGGCAATCCACTCTATCGCTGGGATGTGATGAAGAAAAACGGCTACGCATGGTGGATTAAACGCTTTCAAGCTGCGTTTACACTGGTCGATTATGTACGCATCGACCACTTTAGAGGGTTTGAAGCCTACTGGGAAATTGATGCCAATGAACCAACAGCAATTAATGGACAATGGTTACCAGGTCCTGGGCATGATTTCTTCCAGACTGTGCAAGATGCCTTAGGTGAGTTACCTATCATCGCAGAGGACTTAGGTGTTGTGACAGAAGGTGTCGAAGCCTTACGTGACGATTTCAAACTACCTGGGATGAAGGTGCTTCAATTTGCATGGAGTGACCCGACTAATCCCTATATTCCGCATAATCACGTTGAAAATTGTGTCGTCTACACAGGTACGCACGATAACAATACGACGATTGGCTGGTGGAATGATGACGCTGATGATAGCGCAAAGAATTTCATGAAAACGTATCTTGAACGGGAGATTCATGAGGTGAATTGGCGACTGATGCAAGTTGCGATGATGTCCCCTGCTCATACAGCCATTTTCCCGATGCAAGATATATTGAATTTAGGCAGTGAAGCACGCATGAATACCCCTGGTAAAGAAGGTGGCAACTGGTCGTGGCGATTCACTGAGGATGCGTTTGAGCATGAAGGCAAAAATCGGCTTTCGCATTTGACAGGCTTGTATCGTCGTCGTCCTGACCAGCAAGCAAAAATTTATGGCGACGCAGCCGTGAATTAAGACCATACCTCGTATGATTTATCTGTTTTACACAGAGGATAGTCAGGGCAATGTGGATATTCATGATTGCCCTGACCATTTTAGCTACATGGATATGTTCTACACCATAGAAGCAGAAGGACAACTTGTGCCCTATGATATTCATTGGCATGGTGATGACTTGTATCCAGAAATGCGTATTCTCGCCTTATCGACTATCAACAGTGATTTAAGCCAAGATGTTCACAACATTGTGCAACGGTGTAACGCTTGGCTCAGACAAAATTAGAGGGATTAACAACGATGCACTTACCAGCATGGACACAGGGTATTCATCATGATGGCTCAGAAGCCTTTGTCTCCCCATCATTGCCGAAATTAGGCGATACCGTGAGTTTTACTTTGAGAACACCATCAGACGCGCCTATCATCAAAGGTTATTTGCGGGTGATGGTCGATGGTGAATTCAGTTATACCGAACTTGAAAAAGTCAACTCGACTGAAGTCAGTGATTATTGGCAATGCGAACGCAAAATGAGCCAATCACGATTTGATTATCTGTTTTTACTGGTCACAGACATTGGTGCATTATATGTTTCGGCACGAGGCATTAGCTTAGCCGACACAACAGACAATGCCTCATTCACGTTAATTGCTGACTATGATGCTCCATTGTGGGTGCGTGATTCTGTGTATTATCAAATTTTCCCTGAACGCTTTGGCAATGGCGATCCATCCAATGATGTGCAAGCTGACGAAATTGAGCAATTTGGCTATGTATCACAGCAACGGACATGGGGCGAAGACCCTTATATATGGGAAGATGCTGGCAACATGGATTTCTTCGGGGGTGATTTACAGGGAATTACTCAAAACTTAGATTACCTCGCAGACTTAGGTATCACAGGAATTTATACTTGCCCTATCTTCGAGGCAGAGAGCAATCATAAGTACGATATTGTTAATTTTTTCCATGTCGATGCACATTTCGGCGGTGATGAGGCTCTAGTTGAACTGCGTGAAGAGACACGCAAACACGATATGACTATCATGCTCGACATCACACCCAATCATTGTAGTTTTCGCCATCCTTGGGTAACGGGTTTCAAAAGTCACATTGATGGTGATACCTCTGAGTTTTTCTTCTATGATGCCGAAAAAGATGTATTTGAAACATGGTTAGGCGTTCCTTTGCTTATCAAGCTAAATTACAGCAGTCAACGCTTGCGTGACATCATGTATCGTGGAGAAAATTCGGCGATTAAGAAGTGGCTGAAACCGCCATTCAGCATTGATTCTTGGCGATTAGATGTTGCCAATATGACAGGCAATTTAGGTGAGAATCAACTTGACCATGAAGTTTGGCGTGAATTACGACAAGCTGTGCGTGACACTAATTCAGAGGCGTACATCTTAGGCGAATATTTCCAAGATGGAACAGCACATCTGCAAGGTGACGAACTGGATGCCAGCATGAATTATCAAGGATTCAATATCCCGATGCGTCGTTGGCTTGTCCCTGAAAAGAAGCAAGTCATCAACACAGAAAACCCCTATCATTACAAGCCCTCTATCCCTGCGGAAGTGATGGCAGAACAATGGCAAAACTTCATGTCTGCTGTACCGTATACGATAGCATTACAACAGTTCAATCAGCTTGATAGCCACGATGTGAGTCGTATTCTGAGTGTGGTTTACGATGATGTCGAACTGGTGAAACTCGGTACGGCATTGATGATGGCATTCCCTGGTGTGCCTTGTTTGTATTACGGAACAGAAATTGGTATGGCTGGCGAAAAAGAACCTCTTAATCGGCGGTGCATGCGCTGGGACGAAACAACATGGAATCACGATTTACTGGATTACACCAAACAAGTTATCGCCATTCGTAAAGCGTCTCATGCGTTGAAACATGGTGGATTCAAAGTATTAGTTGCTGAGGGTGATTTGATTGTCTTTGCGCGCGAGAGCACAGACCAAACTGTGATTGTGGTGGGGTATCGTGGTGATGAGATATTGGAAGATGTATCACTTGATACCAGCCAAGTCGGATTGGTTGATGGTATAGAATTGACTGACCTCATCAGCGATGAGACATTAAAAATTGCAGGTGGTCAGGTTACTATTCCAACATTAAGGCATGGTCAGACAATGTATTTAGAGACATCATGATAGCAATAGTTTCCACACTATTTTCGTCCTTAAAACAACGGGAGGGCACAGTGACCCT
>JBCCSC010000030.1:0-87269 GCA_039200705.1 Chloroflexota bacterium | reverse complement strand
TAGTAATAACTGGCACGCCAATGACTACTTCATGGCACTGCATCAGATGCAAGAAATCGCTGCGACTTGCGAGCATGAGGTGCATGTGTTGGTAGATTTTCGGGACGTGACGACCTTCCCTAAACACATCATGATTGTGATCAGTCAAGGAATGCTCTATCGGATCGCTAATTTGGGCGTGGTAGTGATTATGTCTGAATCGTTTTTATGGAAGAAATTATATAATATTTTTCATAATCTTCTGGCGCAGATTCACATCGCTTTTGCACCGAATGAGCCTGTGGCGTTGCAGGTGATAAGGGACTATGTTCAGTTGGCGGAAAGTCGTGCGTAAGTAATAACGAGCAAGAAATGAGCAAGATAGTAAGATAACTTACTATCTTGCTGAAAAGATGGCTTTCAATGCGGTGTATTTAAGGTAGCAACAGCAGACACAATATCTGTATGAATGAAATCATTGCCTTTAAAGAGCAGAGGTAGCCCTAAACGTTTGGCAAGTGCATAGGCAAAACAATCTCCAAAATTAAGTGCGGCACGATGCTTACCCTTGCCAAATTGATGATAAGCGTGACGGGCAAAGCTGACATCTTCTGTGGTTACAGGAGCAATCTGAATATTGGCAACCTCCATGAACCTATCATAATGGCGTGTGAGTGATACACTCTCTCGCCGATCAATAACCATTGCAGCTTCTAACGCATTAGCGGCTGACATATGGCAAGCGGTAGCCATATGAATCATATCAATAAATGCTGTGGCTTCTGGCTCATCAAATAAAATGGCGATGACGGCAGAGCTATCAACTATCATGCGGGCAATCCGTCATCATCATAAAGATCGTTGATAATGTCACTACTGAGCCCTTTAGGTAATTCAGCAGCACATTGACGGCGAATATCGTGAAGGATTGCTCGTCTATCAGCTACCGAATGGTGCGGTTGCTTACGCGCGATTTCTGCTTCTAATGCCTGAATAACCGCTTTCGTCATACTCTGCCCCGTAAGTTGTGCTAACTCACGGGCGAGACGATGGGCTTGGGGATTTTTGATGCTTAATTCCATACCATAATCACTTAGGGATAAAACAATAATATTTCTATAAGTATAGAATATTGGGTGAAAATGTAAAGCATTTTATGCAGGTAAGGCATCGAAGAATTTTTATTTTCACCCGTTATAGTTCTATATGCCCCGTAATCACGCTGTTAGTGATGAAAGGTGATTTAGCTACTCAAGGGCGTTTAAATTGGGTTTTATGTCTGATATTGTATTGAATGGACAAATAACTACTAAAAAATCTGTGAGCGTAGCGAACTCAATTTTAGGCTACGCCGTGAGGCGTAGGCGAAGCGACGTTAGGAGCGGAGGGTAGGTAATTATCTCTCACAAACTATCTGCTATCAGAGTTATCCACAGGCTGCGAGGTACTCGCTCTTGTGTTAAATAGTGTTATATACTGTGTTACGCTGTGGATAATGGCGTAGAACCTCTTGACATATATGAGCTATTGAAATCGGCTGGTGTGTAAAAGCACGAAAGACGGTGTGTAAAAGCACGAAGACTGGTGTGTAAAAGCACGAAGATTCGCATATTTTCACTATTGGTGGATGAAAACACGAAAATCTTGACAGGGTGGGTGAAAACACGATAGAGATGGGTGGTGTGTAAACACACGAAACCTTTATACTCTTATCCAATGACTGCTCAACCTGTACCTTCTACTTTGCCTCGCCGTAGCCCCCTATTGCCTGACCGCTACCCAATAGATGATTTTTTCATATGTGATGTGACGGATGCGATTCCTAAAGATGATTTAGGGTCTATGGAGCATCCAATATTTTCATTATCGACTAAGCCTGACCGTCACATTCAGCATTATGAGCATAATGGCGTGGCGACCATCCATGACAAGGATGTGTTGATTTATTGTATTAGTCAATTGATTGCTAAGATGAATGCGGGTGAGATGCCGAATCGTACCTTGCATTTGAAAGCCTATGATTTGTTGGTCTCAACTAATCGTAAGACCGATGGGCGGGGTTATGAGCAATTAATCGCGGCGTTTGACCGTTTGAGTGGGACACGCATTAAAACTAATATCCGCACTAACGCTGAAGAAATACGTGAAGGGTTTGGCTTATTGGATAGTTGGCGGGTGGTACGTCATAGTGCATCTGGGCGTATGATGGAGGTGAAGGTCACGCTGTCTGAATGGGTGTTCAATGCCGTATTAGGGCGTGAGGTGCTTACCCTGCATCGGGATTATTTTCGGCTACGGAAGCCGTTAGAGCGACGGATGTATGAATTAGCGCGAAAACATTGTGGGCAACAGGAGCAATGGCAGATTACGCTGGATGTACTCCGCAAGAAATGTGGCTCTGCTTCTACTGAGAAGGAGTTTCGGCGGTTGGTGACGCGGATTTGCACCGAAGATGCGGAACATCACCATATGCCTGATTATGCGGTGCGGATGCAAGGTGAATTAGTGTGTTTTAGCAAGCGTGAACACCTTAAAGACTATGGCAATGAAGGAGGTGCTTTGCCTTTGCTTGATGCAGATGTGTATGAGAGAGCGAAGCAGGCAGCACCCAGCCATGACGTGTATTATTTGGAACAGGAATGGCGGAATTGGTGGGTGGAGAGTGGGAAGCCCCTGCTACAGCATCCTGCTCATGCCTTTATTGCCTTTTGTCGGCGGCGGTATGAGCGTTGTCCGAATCCGTGAACACATGCTTAAATGACTGATGAAAAAGAAAGTAAGATAGAAACCTAGTAAGAAATATTGCTAATCGACTATGTTTTCTTTCCATAGGGGTCTGCCCATTTCGATAGGTAAGGCACGCATGATTTCATAGAAACCTTCAAGGTCATTGCTGATGAGCTTATGGGTGTAATTTTCGAGTAAATCAGGCACTTTTACATTTGGCGAAAATCTAAGTGTGATAATAACGAACTGATTTCCCTTGTTACGTTTCTCAATCTTGGCATTGTTGATTTCATCAGCAATAAAACGTTCATCCACAAAGTTCTCTGTGATGAAAAAGACAACGGCACAACTATCACGAAAACCCTGTTTGATACTTCTGTCAGGGTTAGTGCCTGCGGGCATTTCGGGATTGTCTAACCAAGGGTCTAACCCAATGCCCTTCAAAACGAGGAAAATTTTTATTTTATCATTGGTTATGCGCGATAGTGGTACTGCTTGTAAGTCTCGTATTTGCTGTGATGGAATACTTGCTTCTGCTTGTATTTTGCGCGTAAGCTCTGCAATAAATGGGCGAATAATAAGCGTTAGAAACGTTTGATACACATCTTGGGGTCTGCGGACATTTATTGACCATGCTAATTGCCTAGTAGAGTGCTTTTGCTCAGCAATATCTTGGGTCAAATAATAATGTAAAACAAGCTCTTCATCTGCGTTTTCAGGAAACTCCCACGCACCTACTCCATGACGCGACCATTCGTTCATCAGTTTATGCCACCATACGTCTGGATCGGGTTCATAGGTTGCTAACAATGGGTTTATTGCCTGCTGTACAAGAGGATTATTTTTGAGCATCTGTGTAAACCGCTTAATATTAAGCTCAAAATAGCTAATATCGTCTTGAAGTAATGCGGAACGTTTTTCAGTAAATTCTGCGAGCGCACTTGCTAGTTCATCTTTTGACATCATATTTGTGCTAGACCTTTACTGTAATTTAAGTTCTTGAGCGCAATAGGGGCAAGTAATAGAAGTCAACCAATCATCTTTGATTTTAATATCTTCTTTGCAACACAATAGATTAACTCGATTCATGTCCAGTATCTCAGGACCTATAATAGGTTGTGCTGCCCTAATAATACGATTTGCACGGTATTTAACAAACTTGTTATGAGTAAATGTCCGCTCCATGTCTTGTGTAAATCTGTTTAGCTCTGGCTCTAAAATGGTGCGACGCATCAAGTGCAAAATGGTTTGTCTAAGTGATTCAGGTGTAAATGCAGCAGATTCTGTTCGATGACCGCAATACGGGCAACTCAGCTCAGAGGGAGTATCATCAGTCTGGTTGGTATCATCAGTAACTTGAGAAAAAGCTGGTGCTAGACTATCAACTAATGCACTAGCAGGTGCTTTCAACTTGAAAGGCAATCCACAATGAGGACATTCTCGACGTAAAAATTGTTGTGGATCAATTGGAATCGAATACGAAAATTGCAAATTAGTATTATTTGTCTCATTTTCATTCATCAGTGTAAACCTTCATCATCTATAGGTGAAAGGATATTCCGTAATTTGTCTGCCAGTAGCGTGAAATTTTCTCTTGTCTCATCGGAGATGTCATCCCAGAATGTTACTTTATTGCTATCATCTCCAAAATAGAGCAAAGGGTAGGCTTTTTTGAGGTCAGTAGCTTCGGTTATATCCAATAGCCTGTGTTGATCCTCGTCGCTAAATAAGCGTTCAAGAGCCACAGTTTTGTCCTTGGCGACATTATCAAGCTGTACCCAGAATCTCTTTTGCTCCTCGCCATAGGCTTTGGCATAACGTGTGATGGCTTTATTGCCCGCATCGTCTTTGTCAAAAATTACGGAATAGGGATCAGACCATGCAATAGCCAATGAAATCAAACTGCCTAAGTTTGATACGCCTTCTGCGGGTATGAAGTCCATGTCCAGACCATCAAACAGGGTTGTGTGGCTTTGCACCATGCGAAACACGTAAAAATCTCCTATGCCCTCTGTAATTACAAAGGGTTTTGGTGCGCTGGGAAACATGAGTGCAGGTAAGTTTTGCTTCATGGCTTTGAAGATAGCTCCTACTGCGCCTAATGCTTTTGCTTCACGCATCTCATCGGTATGTACGTTTCCATATGAGGTCAACGTGACACTATAGCTCTCGCGTTGAGCAATTAAGCAGTGCTTGAGCGGGATTTTGTTGGGATTGACCAATGCGGGTAAATGCGTGGTATAGATTACCCGATTGAATTGCGAGAGTTCTTTTAATCTGTCTAGTAATCTATCTTGCGCGTCAGCGTGCAAATATGCGCCTGGCTCATCAAGTAGAAATAACGCATTCTTGCGTTTATTGTGATAGTGGTGGTTATAAAATAGCTTCAAAACAAAGTTGCAAAACCACTGATACCCTTTACTGCGTTGGCTTATACCAAAAGCAGAGGGTTGTGATTCATTACGGTCATCTTTGATACGGATGAAGAATATATGCTCATAACCTACAATATTTCCTTCTTCTACATTTCTATTCAACCTATGATGAATCTTTATTTGATGAAATAGTGTGTCTAATGCATCGCCTGTGAGTGCAAACCACTCACTTGCTAACTTTTCATTGAGCGAGCTTTGTACGATCTCTAGCTTTTCGGGATGAACAGGAAAAGGATCACTTACATAATCATCTGACTCAACCGCTGTTAAGTATTGCTTAAAATCTATACTTGAACGCTCAAATATCTCAAAGAGGATGCGATGCCAGACAGAGCTTTCAGCATTTGTAGGGTTTGTGTTGTCAGTAAATCGTCCACTGTCATCTCGATTGAAGGTGATTGTCGGTGGAATCCTATCTATAAAATCTTCAAAATAGGCGAAATATGGAAGAGTATCAATAAATCGTCCAACAGCCGTATATCCAGAGTATGTTCCTTTGGATACCACAACTTCGTTACCTCCATTGATGTATAGGAGTCTATATTCGCCATCAGGTAAATATCGCCTCAATATTATAGGTATTGATCTTTGATTATATGTTTGCAAATAGCTATCTAGCTTATTTCCTGCCGCCTTATCGGATTGGCGAAGACTGTTGCGCCACTGAACGATCTCATCACGACTATCAAACTGAAGAATCATATCTAATTCAGCATGACTATCGCCCGTGTATATATTATGTGGGTTTAGATGCGCTCCACTCCCTATACCATCGTTGTAATACATACAGGCAAGCAAGGCTTCCAGTAACAGGGATTTACCTGCTTCATTTAAGCCAACGATGGGGATGAGTGGTTTGTTGAGGCGTATGGTAACGTCGTCAATGGCTTTATAGCCACGAATGCGAATCTTATCTATGTACAACAAACAATCCTGACAATGTCTTAGAATACTAGTTCTATTGTATTTGGTTTCTTTTATTGTGCAAGCGGTTGTAATGGCAGATTTACTCTATAGAAGTATTGAGATTGCAATCTTGCTAATTAGATAAACAGATTGCTGTCAACTATGTTCGCTTGACAGGATAGCATCCTCCCCTTATCTCTCTCGCTGGAAATTATGCTAGCGGGGGAGCAATGGGAAGTGAGGCAGGGGCAAGATCTGATTATGTTGATGCTATTCGTCGGCATGTTCGTCCCTTTCCGCGTGAATGTCGTTATCCTACGGGCTGGAACGGCGAGATGACATTTGCGGAGATTCGTAATGCGTTGATGCCGAATCTCAACCGTTTGATGCGCTATTATCGGCGGGTGGATGTGTATATTCCTGACATGATACAAGATGGCTTCATGCGGTTGTGGCAGGAATTGAGTGATAATCCTGCTTTATTCGCCAATACAGATCATGGTGGTGCGGTGAAATGGGTGTTGAATCGCACAGGTGCATCGCGCTATCGCCGATGGTTTCGGCGTGAGATGTATATTGAAGATCATCTGGTGCGTGATAATGACCCTGATGAATTGCAGATTAATGGTCTTGGCACGGGCTACCATGAGGGACATGCACATTTTACTCGTGCGGTAGACTTGCGTCTGGACATATGCCGTGCGGTGGAACAATGTGCCAATAAATATCAGAATAGTCAGCCTCACCTAGCCGCACTTTATTACATCACGACCAGCGTGCAATGCGAAGATGCAGCGATATTAGCAGAACGCGGGGGCAAGAAGCGCAATTGGTGGCTGACGAGTGTGGTTAAGCCTGTACGTGAGGAATTATGTCGAACGTTGGATCGCTATCCGCCGAAGAAAACACGCTGGCAAGATAAGTTTGATGCAGGCAATGATGCACCGTTTTTGCAGGTGTTGACAGACTACAGGGAAAAAGGTGATGAGCGGATGTGTACGACACTTACTCACTTACAGGAAGGTAAAAGCCGTAAGGATTTGATGCAGGAGTTGGAGATTCCGATGTCTACTGTGGGCTATTTGCGGCGTGTGGCATATCGGGAGTTGGATCAGGTGTATGGATGTGGGGTTGGGTGAAAAGATTGATGTTCATCTTGCCAAACAGATAAACATCAATCTTTCAAATGTTATTGCTCAGGTTTAAACGTATCGCATATGACTAAATCATAGGGAAATTCCCAGTCAATGGTATCTCTCAAGGTTTCGACTTTTTCGAGAGTAGTGTGGTATTGAGGATGGGTTTTGTCAGTAAAGCGGCGCATATCTGTAGCAGGTGTCCATAATGTTCCATCTGGCAACGTTGCGGTGTGTTGCACACCATCACTCTCTTCTTGCCATGTTACGCCTGATAGATTTGCGCCTGTAAGACGTGTACCTGCTAAATATGTGCCTGCAAAGCGTGCATTCGTCAGGTTGGCATTTTCAAAACTCGACATGACAAATGCACAACAGCGAAAATCTGTATCAGCACACAGAGTCCCGTAGAATGCCTGAAATTGACTATAGCGGAAATCGACTCCTGTGAAGTCACAGTCATGGGTTGTTCCATGTGGGTGCAAATTGCTGTGACGCATATCGGCATTGCGAAAATTGCACTCATGAAAATAGGAAAATGCTCCCCACGACACTCCTTGCAAATTAGCTGACTCGGCATTTACGTTCTTCCACTGCGTTCATCACTTCCTATATGGGCGTTAGTAAGAGTCGCTTCTTGGAAGCTGACATTATTCATATTGGTAATCGCAAGCCGCGCATTCGTGAGATTTGCATGATTAAACATCACATGATTGAGGGAAACACCCCCAATACATTGCCAGTTTAGACTGTGTAGATGAGCATGAGTAAAATCGGCGTTATCTGCTTTGGCGTTGTTGAAATTAGCATGTTCAAAATTTACATTTTTACAGTTCGCATGGTGAAATTCTGCCTCTAAGAAACGCCCTTCGGGTAACTCCGCATGCTCAAAGTTGCAATGGTGAAGAGATGATTGTGAAAAGTTCACTGCGTGATTGACACCATCTGTGATTGAGGTGGTGTGGCTAAAATCTTGACCATCTAAGGTTTTCCATCGGAATTTTTCATTACCAATATAACGTTTTGCCTGATTATTGTGTGACATTAGTTCATCCCTAATATCTATAATTCAATGTGATAGCGGATATTAGATTAGGTTGTTACGCATATTCATATGGTATTATCATACTATAATTGGACTAATGAGCTACAGATGTTCAAGAATTAGGTCTCACAATGACTCAAAATAGTAGACTCCAAGAACTTATAGAGGCATTCAAATCCACGCATTACGATACGCATCAACAAGCAAACGATGAAATCAAACAATTAGTGAGTATAGATGCAGTTCATGTTATACCTGCTCTGCTACAGGATGATGACCTGAGATTAAGGACGAAAGCGATTGTCTTTGCGTCTAATCTGGTGGTGACAGGTGTCTTTGATGAAGTGACGGCGCATATAGATGATGAAGCACTACATAGTCATGTAATATATTATTTGCAAGTGATTAGCAATCAACGGGCTTTAGACTTGTTACTTAGCCGACTGAGAAATGAGGATGGTACATATAATCTACGTGTAGTTCGGGCGTTAGGTGCTATAGAACAACCTGATGCTATCGCGCCCCTGATAAAGGTAGTGCAAAATGCGACAGACCGAGGCAATCGTATTTCAGCTATTCATGCGTTAGCCCAATATGACGATAATCGTGTTGAACCTGCGTTAATGGGTGCATTAGACGATGCTGACCCCGATGTCCGCAGAGCAGCAACGACAAGATTAACTGAGCTTATAGACCCAACTCATATACCTGCATTGATTACTCTGCTTCAGCATGACCCTGATGAGAATAATCGCCTTGCCATCATAAAAACATTAGAGACCACAGGGGGAACAATCATTATTGAACCCCTTATTGCGTCGCTCGACGATGATAGTCGGTATGTTCGGGAACAGGCTGCACGCATATTAGGTGAAATGAAAACTCCACTCGCTGTTGACGCTCTATGTGAAGTGATTACACGCGATAGAGATGTGACGCGCCGTCATGCTATAAAGGCACTAGGGCAAATTGGCGATATACGCGCTGTTGAGCCTTTACTCACATTATTTGCGTCTGAGCAAGAAACAGAGAATAGATTAGGTGGAACTATAGCGGAAGCACTGGGAGAAATTGGAGATGTAAGAGCCGTTGAGCCTCTTATTCATGCGCTCACGAGTGATGAACCCTATCTGTACAAAAGGGTTACAATTGCTTTAGGAAAATTGAAGGATAAGCGCGCAATTGAGCCTCTTATTGGATTATTCAAGAGGGTGCATGTGGGTCAAGATTCTATTGCACGGGTCTTAGGTCAACTCGGTGATAAACGTGCAGTTGAACCTCTCATAGAGGCTTTAGATGATAATCGACCTTCGGTTACAGAGGCAACTGCAATGGCACTTGGTGCATTGCGCGATAATCGGGCTGTGAAACCTCTTATACAAGCCTTTGATATGTCGATTGAACCAAGTAATGACAGAGGTTCTGGTTTACGGGCTATGATTGCTCAGGCATTAGGAGAAATAGGTCATCCAGATGGTATCCCTACTCTTGCTAAAGCCTTTACTGATAGAGTAGATCGTGTTCGCATTAATGCTGCAAATGCTTTAAGAAAGCTTAAGACAAAAGAAGCTCATATGTTGCTGTATAGAGCGTTTGAACATCCTGATATTCGAGTTCAGCAAGCTGCTGCAATCGGGTTACTTCCTCTAGGAGAGCAACGGGCTTTTCCAATAGTAGTGTCGCTGCTGGATCACAAGCGATATGATGTGAAATTATCTGCGCTTCATGCGCTATCTGATAATGGTAGCCCTGAAGCTATGACAGCAATTATAGGCTTTTTGGATAATATATCGGTAGATTTACGTTTACGCACGACTGCGGTAGAAGCATTGGGAAGACCAGATAACTCGCAAGCAGTTGATAGATTGCGACAATTATTAGAAAGAGTGATTGATAATCCAGAGAACCGCCGCAGCAAAGGCGACCTAAAGATTACAACAATCACGAATGCGCTGAACGCAATTGGTACACCTGACTCCTTACAAGTTTTGCGCGATTTTGATTTATTTGAGGAATAGTAGGGAATGTAAATAAAACAAGATAGCAAGAGAAAAAGATTGATTGTAAGCAAGATTAGTGACATTTCATTCGCTGTATGGCGTTATACGGTCACGTAAAAATGTGTGGACTGAACATTCACTGTAGACATTACACTCGACCAATTTATGCGGAGGGTGAAGCCATGAGATTCCAATTTTTATTAGAAATATATAGTAGCGGGAAGCCCGCTTTCCAAAAGTAAACTATCATTTCATTATAGGGATACGAAATAATGAGGGGCATTTTAGACTAGGGTACAGTCTTCACCTAAAACGATATGTAACCAGCATGGATGTGATTGTAACTATCAGACAACTGAAGTGAGGAGAACACAAATATGGGTATATTTGGTTTGGTATTCTTCGTGATCGGTTTGGGAATTTGGTACTTTATCGGATATGGGGCGGGGAATTTGCCTTTTGTTGATGGCTATATTGACATGCCTCTTATTGATTTATCAGACCCAGATGAGGCATGGATCATATGGCTTCAATATCTTATGGGTGGAGGATTTGCGCTACTGGGTGCATTTTTTATGCTTCTTCAGGTGCGCATCAATTATGTAAAAAATGCTGTTCAGCCCAGAATTATGAAGCATGGTGTAGAAGCGCAAGCGCGCATCACCCTCATTAGTGGTAGCCCGTTTATGACGGTAAATCATCAGCCAACCTCGTATATTATTGAATATGCCTACCGTGACGCAAATGGCAATACACATGTCAGTCAAGTGACAGAACCCGTAGAAAAAGTGGCACGTAGCGGTTTTAAGGTGAATACTATTGTTACTATCAAATATTTACCTGATAATCCTGAAAAGAGTGTCATTCTTTTTCCTGATCTAACACCTCGCCCACCAGACCTCATGTGATATAAATTGAGAAGGATATGATATGTGCCAGAAAATTTTATGTATCATCTGGGATGTATAAGTTGATGCTGAATCTTAATAGCTTGATGGTTTATTATTAGTGGGTGGAGTAATCTTACCTAACCATTTTCAGATTAGGTTTTTGTTTACCTCTATTTGAACCAAAATCAGATCAGCTCATAATTAAATTGTCTATCGTAACCATTTTTTACAATAAAATATCATTATGATTTTAACTTAGATCACATTCTAAATAGGCATTACGTTAAAAACACACTCAATTCAAAATTATGTTAAGTTTTACCTATAAATAAATTTAAGTTAACCTAAATCGTAGATATTTACATGAACTCTTGGTTAAATAGTTAGCAGTCTTGAAAAGGAGGGTTCACCCTATGACTGCTAACTCGTCGCGCTCCGACGAATTGTCCCTGTGGGGGATTATCAAGCCTGTCAAAGAAAAAATCTATATTGGCATGATCTTATCTGCGCTGAGCGGTGTGGCATGGATTGTTGCACTTGTGTTGCTCCATCCTATTACCACTGAATTATTATCAGAATCTCCAAATGTAAATCGCTTGTGGTCACTCGGTGGTGCAGTCTTACTTACACTCATCATTGGCTTTATTCTACGTATTTTATCGTTTAGATGGTCACATATTGGGGCATTTGAATTAGAAGAAATACTCCGAACAAACTTAGCCTCTCATCTGGCGAAAGTTCCCTTAGGTTATGTCGTAACAACGGGTTCAGGAAAACTCAAGAAAATCCTCATGGATGATGTGATGTCTTTACATGCTTTTGTAGCAGATAGTACGCCACTCATGGCACGAGCATATGTCACACCTATCCTGATTTTGATCGTTATGTTTTTAATCGATTGGCGCATGGCTTTGGTTTCTATCGCTATGTTCCCGATTGGTCTGGTTGCGATGCGTTTTGCCTTCACTGATTACGAGGAAGGGCGTGAAGCATACGATGCAGCCAATGAGCATATTAACCAAACGATTGTTGAATATGTGCAGGGCATGCAAGTTGTCCGTACATTTGATGATGGGACATCCTCATTCACACGCTACAGTGATGCGCTCACAACAGCCACAAAGACAATGCGAGAATGGGCATCCCAAACACGCTATGGTGCATTTGTTGCCCGAATTATGTTTGCGTCATTGCCAACTTTGGTCATTGTTTTACCGACAGGAATCTGGATGTTGCAGAATGGCTGGATTGATGTGCCGACACTGCTGTTATTTATCTTCCTTGCGCCGACTCTAGCAGAGAATATTATTCCGCTCATCTGGTTATCTCAACTAATTATCATGTCGCAAGCAGGAGCAAAACGCATCGGCACCTTACTATCCGAACCTATCTTGACAGAAGTTGAGATGTCACAAAAACCAGCAAACGCGACGATTGAATTTAAAAATGTCACTTTCACTTATGCTGAACGCAAAGACCCTGCGCTAAAAGATGTGAGCTTTACCGTAGAAGAAGGCACGGTAACAGCATTAGTGGGACCATCAGGCGCGGGTAAAAGCACTGTAGCACAGTTAATTCCGCGTTTTTGGGATGTGAGTGAGGGACGGATTACCATTGGTGGTGTCGATGTACGACACATCAAGAGTGATGATCTTATGAAGCATGTGAGCTTCGTATTCCAAATTCCCTTCTTACTACAAGATACTATTCGTGAAAATATCCGCCTTGGTAAACCAGAGGCTACCGATGAAGAGATTATAGAGGCGGCAAAAGCAGCACAAGCCCATGATTTTATCATCAATGAGTTAGATCACGGATACGATACAAAAGCAGGAGAACGCGGTACACGTTTATCTGGTGGGCAACGCCAACGCATCACCATTGCTCGCGCTATTTTACAGGATAGCCCTATCATCGTGTTAGATGAGGCAACTGCTTTTGCTGATCCCGAAAATGAAGCCAAAATTCATGCGGCGATTGCGAATTTAACCAAGGGCAAAACACTGATCGTTGTGGCACACCGCCTATCCACTATTCGTGATGCACATCAAATTGTTGTCTTAGATCATGGTGCTGTCGTAGAAAAAGGCGTTCACGATACCTTAGTTGAAAACAACGGTGTATATGCACGGCTTTGGGCAAAATTCAAAGATGCACAAGGGTGGGGTTTACGCCGTAACCAAACTGATGAAAAAGACAAGCGTGCTGAAGAAATTATCGTGAACGATGCGATAAATGTACCAGAGCCACTTGAAGGGAGTTAAATCATGCTGAACACATATAACAATATGATACGTGCGGCTGGGTCATCTGCGCCAGCCATGCGAAGTGCATTTAGTATTTCGATTTTAAGTGCTATCGTGCAGGGTATCACTTACGGGCTGATGTTTCCATTTTTCAGAGAGATGTTAGCACCAACAGTTTCATTACAGAGTTTGCTCCCATTTGTACTTGCACTGATCGGTCTTGTGCTTCTTGATGCGATCTTGCGTTACATTGAGAGTGAACATGAATGGACAACACAAATGGATGCAGGACATGAAGTTCGCATCAAACTGGGGGAGCAGCTACGTAAAATTCCACTCGAATATTTATCTGGTCGTCAAACAGGTGATTTGAATGTGGTGCTTAGTGGTGATGTTAATCATGTAGTGATGATTATGGGTGGCTTGTTTGACATCGTTTTACGGACTATCATCACGCCTCTGACAGCAATTGCGATTATCTTTTTCTTTGATTGGCGGTTAGCTCTTGCCCTCTTGATTCTCTTTCCATTGGCAATCCCCTTGTATCAACGAATACGGGAAGTAGCTGCCCGTGAAAACCGTGTTTCGGCTGCTGCCCATGCGGATGTGACTGCCAATTTGGTGGAATATGCCCAAGGATTAGCTGTGTTGCGTGCGACCCGTCAAGTGGGTGAACAATCTGTGCGTTTACAAGAGTCACTCAAGAACTTACGTGAGAAACAGACTGTCGCCACCCAATGGGGAACAGTTCCTAATCTATTCATGTCTACGATTGTGCAAGTTGGCATTTTAACTGTGACAGCACTTGGAACATATCTTGTCTTGGCTGGTAACCTCGATATTGCAATTCTCCTTGCTGTTTTAGCAATTACTGTGCGCTTTGCAGAACCGCTCTCCATATTTGCAGGGATGGCGACGATGTTCGATTTTATGGAAGCTGGATTAGAGCGTATTGATGCCTTATTAGCTATAGAATCACTACCCATTCAAGCACCTGTACAATCAATTGAGAGATTTGATATTGAATTTGAACAAGTTAACTTTGCCTATGCTAGTGACGATAGTAAAACAGGTGAGCAAGTGCTACATGACGTATCATTCCACCTGCCTGAACGACGTTTACTAGCCCTGGTGGGTACATCAGGAAGTGGCAAAACGACAATAACAAAACTCATTACACGTTACGCAGACCCCCAAGCTGGATTCATTAAGATTGGGGGAGTGGATATTCGTGCTGTGACACAATCGGAGTTGATGGAGAATATTTCCGTTGTGTTTCAAGATGTGTACCTCTTTGATGAGTCAATCCGTGACAATATTCGTATGGCAAAACCAGATGCGACTGATGATGAGGTGATTCTAGCAGCCGAAGCAGCAAATTGTCATGAATTTATTAGCCGTTTACCTGATGGTTACGATACAACAGTCGGCGAAATCGGTGGCACATTATCAGGTGGAGAACGCCAACGCATTTCAATTGCACGCGCAATCCTCAAAGATGCTCCGATTGTCTTATTGGATGAACCCACATCAGCCCTTGATACAGAAAGTGAAGTCGCGGTTCAACGGGCGATTGATCGTTTAGTTGAAAATAAAACGGTTATCGTCATTGCTCACCGCTTATCGACAGTGGTTGCTGCTGACATGATTGTTGTCTTGGAGGATGGTCGTATTGTTGAACACGGCACTCACAATGATTTGTTGGATATGGAGAATCGGTATGCTGCAATGTGGGCAGCACAACAACAAGCTCGCCAATGGAAAGTTTAGACAATGAAGGACTATCATCATGATAAAAGTCGATAAATCACAGTTCCCAATCGTATATATCGAAGTTGATGGTTTAACAACCGTTGATGCTATGCAAGAGTACAACACAGCCATGGATGGCTTACTTGATTATGCTGAAACCCAATCTGGTAAATTTGGTATGATCTACATCAGTGATATGAATGATGAAGAATACAAAAATCATAAGCGTGACAAAGATGCTCAGAAATTGAGTAATGCATGGCTTAAGCAAAACAAAGCGCGTATTAGCGAACAATGCTTTGCTATTGCGATGGTAGTTCAGGCAACAGGAATGATGAAAATGATGCGCCCCATTGCTAAACGCTCCATGAAACGCATGATGGGTGCTCCAGGCGATATGTTCTTTACGCTTGATGAAGCTGAAACATGGATGAAAAGTATCTCCCTAAAGGCTAAAAATTAGTTATCGTTGTTGCCATGAAATTGTAATTACAGAATGAGCAATGTGGTTACACACAGTGATAGATTATACATGGCAAATAACGGGAGTTTGCCATGTATAATCTGATGGATGCGCTGATAGGAAATACCAAAAGCATGGGCGAGGTCGGCTTGTGATTCGCCTGCTTGGTAGCGTTGGATGATTGGCACGATGCTTATTTGGATGATTTTCTTTGCTCTTCCCCTCTTCTTAATGGAGAAGCAATGGATGCTATCAATGTAGAAATAGCAAATAGCATGGGTTGAAACAAAGTACAGAGTAGAGCTATGAAATAAATTTAGCAACAAAGAAAAAAAGATTGCTGTCAGTCTGTTTTGCAAGATAGACTGACAGCAATCTTGGCATAGCATAATTTGCTATGAGTATTGCGCTATCTACCATTCACAATCTGATGGATGCGTTGGTAGGAAATATCAAACGCGCGGGCGAGGTCGGCTTGTGATTCGCCTGCTTGGTAGCGTTGGATGATGCGTTTATTGCGCTCGGCAATAGATAGAGAGTTTGGCGTAGTGTTGGAGGTGTGGATATGGTGCAGAAGACATTGAATGGCGAGGGGGACGGTATCAAGCAATGGAGCGTTGTCGGCTCTCAACGCCCGTATGGAGCACATGCTACCGCACCGCTTGATAAGGTGAATTTATCTTTTACTCCCTAAATTGCCCCCACTTCTCCAGGGTTTTCCGCCCAAGCTAACTGAGCAACTCCTTCTTTTGTGATTGTTTCATATTTTATTTTCTGTACAACATCTATCTGTGGTGCTGCCTCATCGGATACACGAACTGATAATTGTAAAGCATCCGCTACATCGTGAGACCACTTAGCGATTGCTTGCCAATTTCGATAATCCCCTGTAGTAATTTCTGTGATTTTTTGTCCCTTATAAGTTCCCTTGATAATCCAGTGCTCATCACCACTAATGATTGCCCAATTAATCTTGCCAGCGAAGGCTTTAATATTGTCATTAGGTATTTGGAGCTTATCAATTGCTTCTTGCCATATAAATTCACGAGCTGCTCTTTCAGCACCCCCTTCTTCAAGAGTAATGAGACACGTTAAGAACAAAAAAGTGCTTTTTTCGGCAAGAGTTTCTTCAAAACGGAACATAAATCGAGATAGGCTCGGCAACCACATACTGCTGTGAATCGCCGAACCTAATATGAACGCATCATATCCCTCGATACTAGCTACACTATCAACATGTCGAACTGTTACTGTGACTTCGTAGGCATTCAACACACGCCCGATAAACGTTGCGACTTCAGCCGTTGAGCCATGTGGACTAGCGTATGCGATAAGGATATTCATACTTACCCTTCAATCCTCGACTGCTGTCAATTGTTCTATGATTGTCTGTCCAGCATCATATCCTGATAGATAAGCTCCCTCCATACGCCCTCGTCCACCGAAAGCATCTCCTGCAAAGAGTACTGGCATATTTTGGTCTTGGAGTACAGTGTGAGGATAAGTTGTTGTTGGCACACTGTATTTCCAACGTTTCAACAGGCTTTCAGTGACCGTTGCATTTGCATCCAAGTATTGTTGCAATGCTTGGATCATATCTGACAAAATTGCATCATCAGAACGCGAAAAATTCTGTTTACTCCAAATGCGCTTAGTCTGAACAACCAAGATGTGTTGACTATCAGATAGCTGAGGAACATTATTGTCACCTATCCATTGAAACATCTTGTCATCTGCAGGTTGTAAACCACCAGATTTAGGCAGATGATGCTTGCCATCAATAACAAAAACACCTGTAAGATTTGGCGGATAATGGATTCGTTTGAGTTCCGCTACAGGGTCATCGCTGAGTTTCACTCGTGACAGCAAGTCCACAGCAATAGGTGCTGGTGTAGTTACTATCAGATTTTTACTGTATACGACATTGTCATGACCAAAATCGACTGACCAAGCATCATTTGACCATTGAACATTCGTCACCTGATGTTTGAGATACAGATGATTAATGCCTTCTGCAAGAAATTCAGTTAAGTGTGCCATACTATCTTTGATGGCATAGCGACTGTGTCCATCGGCTATGTATTTACGCATACTGCCATCAGTCCAGTCATGCCCTATTTCGTAAGCGAGACCTTGTTGAATCCAGTCTTCGATTTGGGCTTGGAAGCGTTCACTGTCAGCTGAAAAGAATTGTGCTCCTACGTCAATCTTCTTGTAATCGCCGATGTCTACTGTTGCAAGCCGACCTCCAACAGTAGATGATTTTTCTGCGAGCATATAGGTGATAGCATTATCTTGTAATTGCCGTGCAGCCGTTAATCCAGCTAGTCCTGCACCAATAATGAGTGTGTTGATAATCATCCGATATACTCCTTTAAAATTTAGTTTATAAACCCATCATAAAGTTTCGTGAGCCTAGGCACAATCAACACCTATCGTCAATATCGGTGACATTTGTCACATCTCGATCTAGTAGGTCTTTTCCTACAAGCTAAGCCTGATTTATCGGTGCATTAGGATGTGGATTTGTGGGCAATTTAAGGTCAGGTGCGTCTGCACTCTCAATCAATTCTGCTAAACGTTGAGCACGTTCGCCTGTAATTTTGCCTGTTTGCAATGACAATTTTGCTAGTGTCGCAATTGCTAAAGCAGGATTCAGCCCCTTAGGACAAGCATCGATACAATTGACGACTCTATGGCAACGAAAAGCACCATTGACATGAGCAATCTGGTCTAGTCGTTCATCAGGAGCACTGTCACGAGGGTCAATCACGCGCATGAACATTTTCAGCAAGGCATGAGGTCCTGGATACTGCTTGTTACCAGCGATGATAGGACAAGATGAGAAGCACGCCCCACACATGATGCACGTTTCAGCTTGGTGCATAGCATCGACCTCTGGTTGAGACATCCGATATTCTTTTTGAGGATTTGCAGTTTCATCAGGGATGAGCCAAGGTCGCATTGCTTCGTATTGTTCCCAAAAAACAGTGCGGTCTACGACTAAATCCTTGATGATCGGTAGATACGGTAATGGTTCAATTGTTACAACGCCTCGTTTGCTAAATAGACCACCACTTTCATCAATAGCTTCTTGTAGAGGTTTAGTACAAATTAGTGTGTTACGACGATTAACCATCATTGCACAAGAACCACAAATAGCATGACGGCAAGAGCGACGAAATGTCAGGCTACCATCCTGATACCCTTTGATTTCTTCCAAAGCACTGAGAATTGTTGATTCAGGTGTTTGATTCACTTCAAATGTCTGCCAATATGGCTTCTCATCTGTATCAGGATTGTAGCGTTTAATTTTGATTGTCACAGTTTTCATAGTGGTCAAGCTCCTCAGTATTTACGCTCTTGTGGCGGATATGTTTCCCAATCAATGTTGACAGTCTTATAAGATAATTGAGTGCCATTATCTGACTTATAAGCCATCGTATGCTTGAGCCAATCAGTATCATCACGACTTGGATAGTCTGTGCGTGTGTGTGCGCCACGGCTTTCGGTTCTTGCCAAAGCGCCTGCTACAACTACTTCGGCAAAGTCAATTACATTTTGAGCTTCTAACGCGCCTAACAACTCAGTATTGAAGCGTGAACTCTTATCCATGATAGTCGCTTGCTGTACTCGTTCTTGTAATTCTTTGACTGTAGATAGTGCTTCTTGCAGCAGTTCATCATGACGGAAAATACCACATTTCTCTGTCATTGTTGTTTTGAGTTCATCACCCAATTCGGCAATGTTGTCTGCTTGTTTGCTGTGTGATGTTGTGAGTAGTTTTTCGATTCGCTTATGTTGTATTTGACATGGATTGCCCGTAATGGGATAGAGTTTCGCGCCACCATTGACAAAGCGTGCCATTTCGTAACCTGTTCGCCGACCAAACACAGAGGCTTCAAGTAGGGAATTGGTTCCTAGTCGGTTCGCGCCATGAACACTGACACAAGCACATTCACCTGCTGCGAAGAAGCCAACCACAGGGGTATCATTGGCATCATAAATTACCTGACCATCAACCGTGGTCGGAATTCCGCCCATGCTATAGTGCGCTGTTGGTTGAATTGGTGCTGGTGCATCAATAATATCAACACCAAGAAAGTTCATCGCAATCTCGCGGACTTGTGGTAACCGTGACAGGATTTTTTCACGTCCTAGATGGCGCATATCGAGGTAAACCGCTTGTCCATCATCCATCACACCACGACCCTCATTGATTTCAGTCTGTTCACTACGACTGACAAGGTCACGTGGGGCAATTTCCATCATGCTTGGGGCGTAATTTTCCATAAATCGTTCACCAGCCGCATTAGTGAGATAGCCACCCTCACCACGACAGGCTTCACTCATCAAGATACCGTGTCTATAGATGCCTGTTGGATGGAATTGCACAAACTCCATATCCATCAGTGGCACACCTGCACGATAAGCAATAGCTACACCATCGCCTGTATTGGCTGTGGCATTACTAGTGATTTTCCAAGCACGTCCATATCCGCCTGTGCCAAACATGACTGCTTTTGCACGAATGGTATGTAACTCACCTGTCAGAATATCCATCGCTATGATGCCACGCGTGATGTTATCTTCGATGATGAGGTCAAGTAGATACCACTCACTATAAAACTTCACACCATATTTGAGGCATTGCTCATGAATGGTGTGCAATAAAACGTGTCCCGTCCAATCGGCGGCAAAGTTGGCACGGGGGGCACTGTGACCACCAAACCGTCTTTGATTGATTCGACCATCTTTTGTGCGACTGAATACACAACCCATGTGCTCATATTCGTACAGAATGTCGATTGCATCATCAACCAGAACACGAATCTTGTCTTGGTCACCAAGCCAATCTGAGCCTTTGATGGTATCGAACATATGTAAATCAGGACTATCAACAGGCTCATCACCTTCTGGAATTTGTTCGAGAGGTCCTCGTTTTCCTGTGTCAGCTACGGGGCGCACGTTATTAAGCGCAGCTGCAATCCCACCCTGTGCTGCGCCACTGTGCGAGCGCAAAGGATGTACTTTGGAAAGTACACCAATATTTTTAATCCCTGATTGACTTGCAGCCATTGCAGCCCAACTACCTGCCAAGCCTGCTCCAACGATAACAATGTCGTGAACAATTTCTGCCATAGTCATAATCCGTTCTTTAATATGGGCTAATTATTAAACAGAAGGCGCACAGAGATAAGTGAGATAGGTCATCGTATATTACGCGGACTGTCACGTTTATGAGTAAAAGATAAAAGCGCGAGCCGAGCTTACATTCGTCCTCTTGCAATCGTTACATTTGTCACAATGTAGATAGATTAAGCATTTGAGTGTGATTTTTGTCATGTCAAATCCTGACAAACCTCAGAGTGTAACCCTCACGAATTGATATAAATTATGAGCGTAAGGTGAATAGAAAAATTCAAAGGAGACAAACTCAATGCCCCTACAAACAGTTCAACATCCACGTAGTAGTAAAGTCGATATTGATGATGTTGGTATCAATATTTCGGAGGGTTATAGCCTTGTCCATTGGAATCTCAATCCACCAGAAATTATTGAATATGCTATCAAGCTCGGCGAAGGGCATCAAACAGACAAAGGCGCATTACGTGTGTTAACAGGGCAATACACAGGTCGAAGCCCAAAGGATAAATTCTTTGTTGAAGAACCTTCATCAAAGGATAAAATCTGGTGGGGTGACATCAATCAGCCGACCACTCAAGAACTTTTCGACCATATGTATGAAAAAGTTAAGTTCCACTTGGGTTTGCGTGAACATCTCTTCGTAATGGATTTGTTCTGCGGTACAGACCCTCAGTATCGCTTGCCGATTCGTGTTATCAGTGAAGTTGCCTACCATGCAATCTTTGCACGCAATATGTTTGTGCGTCCAACACAAGACGAACTAGCAGTTCATGAGCCAGAGTGGACAGTCATGGCTGCGCCAACCTTAGTCGCTGATCCACATCGTGATGGTACGAAAACAGGGACTTACATTGGCGTTGATATGGCAAAGAAACTGATTATCATCGTGGGTACACGGTATTCTGGTGAGGTTAAAAAAGGCATCTTTTCCGTGATGAATTATCAGTTGCCACAAGTTGGTGTTTTACCAATGCATTGTTCCGCGAATATAGGTCCAAAAGGTAATACAACTGTCTTCTTTGGTTTGAGTGGCACAGGTAAAACAACTCTTAGTGCTGACGCTTCACGCACTTTGATTGGTGATGATGAACATGGTTGGAGTGATAACGGTATCTTCAATTTTGAGGGTGGATGCTACGCAAAAGCGATTAACCTCAATGCCGAAGATGAACCAGAAATTTATGCAACGACTCAAATGTACGGCACGATTCTGGAAAATGTATTGCTGAATCATGAAGATCGCACCCCTGATTTCACCAGTACACGTTTCACACAAAACACGCGTGTATCCTACCCTATTCACTACATTCCGAATGCGAGTGAGACAGGACGTGGTGGACATCCAGAAAATATCGTCTTCCTGACGGCTGATGCTTTCGGAATTTTGCCACCAATTAGTAAACTCACACCAGAACAAGCACAGTATCACTTTATCAGTGGCTATACCGCTAAAGTGGCAGGGACAGAGCGTGGTGTCACTGAACCACAAGCTACGTTTAGTGCGTGCTTTGGTGCACCATTCATGCCATTGCATCCAACAGTTTATGCCGATCTGTTAGCAGAAAAAATCAAGAAACATGGCTCACAAGTCTGGCTAATCAACACAGGCTGGAATGGACAAGGCGAACGGATGCCACTGCGTTATACAAGACGGATGGTCAATGCCGCAATTGACGGTGAATTGGATAATGCAGAATTTGTCCAAGATGAATATTTCGGCTTGATGATACCAACATCAATAGAAGGTGTCCCATCTGAGTTGCTCAACCCTATCAATTCTTGGGACGATGAACTGGTATATGATGAAAAAGCACGTCAATTGGCGAGTATGTTCCGCACAAACTTTGAACAATTCGCCGATCATGCTAGCGAAAGTATCCTCACTGGACAACCAATGGCATAAGCATAAACCTTGTCGAGACACTTTCACAGTGTCTCGACAAGCCTCCACTCTTCACATCTTCACAATGATAATCGCAGTCGCTCCAAATATCGAATATTGCGTGTTGTTGCCTCTTGCCCTATTGCATCCTCGATTTGTGCTTGTATCGTTAGTGTATCCCGTAACACAGACAGAAGCTCATCAATGTATTGCTTGTCTCTTTTTTCGCTAACTTCAATTTCCGCTACACAGAGATTCGTTCGTGCGCGTGCAATGTCGAAACGGTTTTGTGTACGTTCAGCTAATGTCAAAGCCTCATTGAAATGGACAATCGCGCTTTCGTAACGTGATTGTGATTGATGTGTTCGTCCAAGAATGGTGTATAGTGTCGATTTTTGGCGGCTATCTAAGTGAGGTGTTTGTAAAAAGTTAGGGATAGCGACATCTAGGAAATCCCAATCACCTATGAGTAGTTTTGCCTCACAATAAATGATGAACGCCATTGCATCGTGGTCTGAGCGTCTGTCTTGCAAAAGTTGTATTGCTAATGCTCCATCTTGGCGTGCAATGGCAATACGTGCCTGTTGCAACAGCACCGCATCAATCAAATTTTGATCGTTTGAACGTTGTGCAGATGCTAGCACTCTTTCGTACAGATTATTTGCTAGTTTATACTGAGTTTGAGCTTGTTTAAGCACAGCCATTTCATAGAGCCTTTCTGATTGTAGCTGAAAATCGCCTCGTTGCCCTACTTCTGCGATTAGTGTCTCAAACAGTGTGGATGCTTCATCGTACTGGGCACTACGTCGTAAAACAACGCTATATCTGAGGCGTAAATAATCATTGGGCACATCAGCATTAAGGGTGAATACTCGGTCAACTATGTATCGCCATTGTTGTATCCGAGCATAGGATAAATCGTCTTGATACAACCAGTGTAAACAGTGTGACAGAAATTCTCTATCATTCCAGTCAATTCGTGATAGTAAATCGTACACTAGTTGCCATAATTCTTCGTTCGGTGTCGATTGCTCAATTAATCGTATCAAGCGCGACTTAATGTCATCTTTCACAGATTCTTGCGCCAAGAGTTGCAGATACATATTTTTCGTTACGCCGATGTGTGTATCATCAACAAGCCCTAACTGAACTTTGATTTGAGAAGACAAGCCGCCGATATATTGCAACAATAAATTAACTCGTTGCTTAACTGTCAGATTATCGACTTGTTGTTGGTTTAGTGCCTCAAACACCTTCGCCCAACTATCCCCTGAACGTATTTTGCGGAACGTAGCCGATACAATGTGTTGTGGATTTCCCCCATCCGTTAGTAATTCTGAATCAGGTAATGCCTGACTACCCGTATATTTCTTGATAAGTTCTAAGCTGGAATTTACAGATAATGCCTCAAGTGAAATATGATGAATAGGTAACCATAATTTTTCTATATTAGTTGTTGTACACATCAGGACGGCTTCCCTGAGTTGCGTCGTGAGATTTGTCCACTGTTCAGATTGTGTATCAAGCAAAGTCACATCGTCAACTACAATCAAACAACGATGATACAGTAGTAATTCTTGCAAGTTGAAAGATGATGATTGCGGTGCAAGTTCATTCCAGATTTGATTGATAATTTGTTGGATTGATGACGGGGATTTAATCCATACAAGAGTATCTATCCAATCTTCGTCAATTAATGTGTTGGCAACTTGTGCAACGAGTGCAGATTTACCAATACCATGTACTCCCGAAACGACAATCGGTAGACTTGCATCTTCAGCGATAATATTGAAAATTCGATTGAATGAATCGTTACGCCCTACTAAGGACACAAGTTCCTCAGGAATCATAGAACGCAAGCGTTGCTTGTTGTAATGCAAGCGCACCCTTGTTTCTCGTTCGACAAGAATATCTTTCGATTGTGAGGTCGATTGATTCTGATAACGCTGGAGCATACGTGTGTGTGTTGTGGCAATATCAGATAATTGTTGCATTGAGAGTGCTAATTCAGGGCGCACATATCGCAGATATAAAAGATGCCAACCCTTGAGTAAATCCGAGTTGGTTTTGATACTCTGAAGATAGTAATTTGTTTCGACATCAATAGGTGCATCCACACGAACATCTTGCAAGCGAAACACACCACGAAGATAATTTAACTGTTCGGTGATGGTATCCACAAGTAATTGTCGCAGTACCCATCCGCGAATATCTTCTGCATTGATGTGACCTGCCTTCTGTAGGTGAGTATCGACAAGTACGAGGTTTTCAAGCGGTTGCAGTAGCTGCTCTGACTGCGCCGACGAATCAAGTGATTTGAGAGCCGATTTCACACTCTCGATGCTAATAATTGGCTTGAGTGGTCTACCACGTCGCATTAGGGAATGACTCTATACCTGCATCTTTGCCAATGCGCTTGTACATCTGGAAGCCTGTAAATGGATGCCCTAGAATACCATCATGAATTGCCCAAGAACGTCCTCGAATCTGATTCCAATAGGCTGTTTGTCTAAATGGATTGTCATCATCTAAGCGTTGATGGAGTTCGCCATCAGGTAGAAATGCTTCGTGGATTAGTTTCATGTCTTTGAGTCCACGCACATAGTTAAAACCATAGCGTTCAAAGACAATCGCATTATGATAAGCCAATGGCTCAATCATAAACATATCGTGCCCCATGTTATCTACGAAGGTCTCGAAAACAGGCACAGAACGTCTAAATGCCCGTAAACCACGTCGTATCTGTCCAGGAGCTAATCCTGCTTTCATAGCTGCGATTTCAGCAGATTTATTACGACTCGATGTGCCATAATTAGTCGGGTTGCCTTGTTGGTCATAATCAATGTTGAAGCGTTGTGCATCAGGGTCATTGACAACAACTAGCAGAACTAATATCTGATTATTGAATGTATCTGCCATATTGAGATACATAATTGGGTCGCGGTCTTCGGCACGCCGACGCACAAACAATTCCATTGCACGACTCCCCTTGGGACTCATGTAGCTTACTTGAGGATGCTTCTGCTCAGGATTTGTATCGATATTGTAGTCAGCGATGACATGCTCAGGGATGAGTGTTTCGTATATTGCCCATTTTTCGGGATTTGGGAGACTGTTAATCTCCCGAATTGATATTGGGAACTTTGACATGGTTGTCGTTAGTAATCCTTTAGTGCCCGTTCGATACGACGATTGCTATCGCGCTTACGCAGATCTTCACGTTTATCGTATAGCTTTTTACCACGCGCAACGGCTAGTTCAACTTTTGCTAAGCCTCGTGACAGATATAGCTTGGTTGGGACAGCCGTATAGCTAATCTCACGAATGTCAGTAATGATTTTCGCAATCTCTTTTTTGTGAAGCAGTAATTTGCGCGGACGCATTGGGTCGTGATGCCCAAAGTGGCTTGCTTGCTCATAAAGCGAAATGTGCACATTCATCAACCACAATTCGCCTTTCTGCTCTTGGATGTAACCATCAGCTAAGTTAACCCTACCAGCACGGATGGATTTAACTTCTGACCCCATCAATACTAAACCAGCATTGTATGTTGTTAGCAACTCATAGTTGTGTCGAGCGCGTCGATTTGTGGTCACGACGCGATTATTCGGGTCTTTACCCGAGTCGTTGTTTTTCTTTTTCTTGCCCATATTGTCCTACTTATTCTGTTTCGAGTGTTGTTTGTAAATAGCGAATCGCTTCACCGTATTCTACATCACGTCCGTTTTCATCTGGAATCATCTCTATATCGGGGATTAAGCCGACCCCTGCTATCGGTGTGCGATCAGGTGTAAACCATTCTGCCGACGTAATGTGCACTGATGAGCCATCTGATAGCGCAAATATTTGTTGCACTGTTCCCTTGCCGAAGGTGCGTTGTCCAATGAGAATACCTCGGTCATTATCTCGAATCGCCCCTGCGACGAGTTCAGCTGCACTTGCTGTCCGATTATTGACTAACACAGCGAGCGGTATATCTGTTGCTAGACCACCCTGTTCGGCGTTAAATGTGCGTTCAGAATCTTGTGTCACTTCATAGATGACAACGCTACGATTGATGAATTCACTAGCGACATCAATCGATTCATCAAGCAATCCGCCACTGTTGTTTCGCATATCAATGATGAGTGCTTCAACATCAGTTTGATTGAGTTCTTGCAGAGCCGTTTCGAGTTCTTCTGGTGTTCGCGCTGTGAAGCGCAGTAGCTGAACATAGCCGATGCGCGTATCATCGTCAGTCACACGCCAAATTACGGACGGTACATTAATAACATCAAATGCTATGAATACTGTTAATTCTTCATCATTTTGTCGAACTGTTACTTCAACACCATTGTCATCTATGACTTCTCCGCGCAACATTTGGTCAACGGAATCCAGTGAATTATCAATTGAAATTGGTGTTCCGTTTATAGCTACTAAAATTGCACCTTGCTGAATTCCTGCTTCGATTGCTGGCGAGTCATCAAAGGGATAAACAACAAATTGACCTAACTCGTTGAGGTTCACTAGGACACCAATACCACCATATGTTCCAGCGAGTGCATCGGCTTCGCTGCGGGCTACAGGTGGGTCAATGAAGAAGGTATTTGGATCTTCGAGGGTGCTGAGCATCCCTCGGATTGCGCCATACTGCCTTGAGATGTAATCAGGTTGTTCTCGCAAGTAAATTTGGTCGATGAGTCCTTGTACCTCATCAATGAGTGGATACCCTGCTTCTTCGATTGGTACGGTTTGTATGTGAACTGGGTCTGGGAAAAGCCCTCTCACATAGAATCCTAAAACGAAAACTCCTGCCAAGAGTACACCTAAGGTTGCACCCGTTAAGATAGGTCGTATGACACCTGTTGACTGCTTTGTTGACTTCATTAAGTGTTACTCGCCTGAAATTGATATAGAATGTAATCATTCTAACATGAAACATTATTGAACCTAAGCCTTATACCGCAAAAGTACAGTTAATCGGAATTACAGAGGGTTTTCGTAAATGGAAGATACAAAAAAGTACACAGTTCTCATCGTTGATGACCATGCCCCTGCTGCCGAGATGGTCAGCCAAATTTTTAGTATGCGTGGTTACAACGCTATCACAGTTGATAATGGTGAAGATGCGATTCAGTTAGCGCAGTCTCTTATCCCTGATGTAATTCTGCTTGATGTGATGATGCCTGTCATGGATGGTTATCAAGTGCTGAACGAATTGAAGGCGAGTAGCATCACCCATAAGATTCCTATCATTTTAGTCACAGCTAATGATGCCATTGAAGACATTGAAGAAGGTTTGGGACTTGGTGCTGACGATTACATCCCGAAGCCTGTCAAACCTCGTGAGATGCTAGCCCGTGTTCAGAGCAAAATTCAAGCGCGTGAGTTGCGACAGGATGTCGAAAAACGCACAACAGAACTCGAAGCCATTTTGCGCTTTAGCCAAGAGTTAAACATGGAGCATGACCTTAATTCACTCCTCGATTTGATATTACTAATTGTGCTGGATTTAATTCAGTGTGATTTAGCAGCTATCTATCACATTGATGATGAAGGTTATGTGCTAGATTATCGTGAGCAACAACGCACTGATAACGCAAGTAAGCTGATTGACCCAGGTTTGTTGTACGAAACCATCATGAGAAGTGAGCCAATGCTGACTTGGAATAACACCAAAATGCGTGGTACAGATTATACATCAGGCATGACAATTCGACTGAATCAACATGAGCAAACACATGGGGTCTTAGTAGTGGTTTCTCACAAACAATATGATGGTCACAGCCGACGATTGTTCGAGACCATTGGACGACAAACGGCACTCGCTTTACGTAATGCTGAAATCTACGAGCATTTGGAAGAGATGGTCGAAAAACGCACCCAAGAATTGCGCTCTGCTGAACAATTGTTAGTCCGTGCTGAAAAACTAGCCTCTGTGGGACAACTTGCAGCAGGTATCGCGCATGAAATTAATAACCCTCTGATGCCGATTCGCATGAATTTGGAAATGATGCAAGAAGACATGGCGATAGGCAATCCTATTGTTGAAGAGGACATTACAGAAACCCTGCACAGTGTTAACCGAATCAGCCGTATTGTGGAACGTTTGCAACAATTCACACGCGGACGTGGGACAGATGTGCCAGAGGTTGAGCCGATGGTGGTCGCAGATGTGATTGAAAATGTCTTGCGGTTGACAGATGTTCAATTACGTCACAATGGTGTTGATGTGCAAACTAATCTCACTGGTGATGATGCGATTGTTGGTAATCGTGACCAATTAGAGCAGGTATTCCTCAATATCATCTTGAATGGGCAAGCAGCTATGCCAGATGGTGGCACAATATCGATTCAGACGATGAGTGAAGATAAGTATGTGGTGATTCAAATTGGGGATACAGGTTATGGCATTGAAGCTGACAAGATTGAGAAGATTTTTGACCCGTTCTTTTCGACAAAGGAAACAGGCTCAGGATTAGGTCTCTTTGTCAGTCACAATATCATTCACAGTCATAATGGCACGATAGAAGTTGAGAGCAAACTCGGCAAGGGAACTGTTTTCACAATCACCTTGCCGAAAGAAATCAGAGTGACAGCTTAGTTCACACGTTGTAGTGATTGTTGTAGCTCTGTTTGTGTAACATCACCAGCCCAATAGCTATTGACCACATCACGAGGCAGACCCAGTGTCAAACGTACTGTGTCTGTCTCGCAATCTGTAATATCGAATGCGAAGCCCTCTATGCTGTTATCAAAAGCGTCTGCACTTGGGCTTAGTGTATCAATAATATCGAGGATGTTTTGCGTTGCGATAGGACCTAGTGCAGAACACACAGTAATACGATAGGTTTCGCCAAAGGATTCTGTCTCGTCTACTGTTATACCATCTTCGCTAACACCAAATTCGCTCAAATCTTCATAGAGTGCCTCAAATGGGTCAGCAGGTAATTCTGTTTCAGTCGGCAGAGGTTCTTCTGTCGGCTCTTCTGTTTCTGCGATTTCCTCAGTTTCGGTTAGTTCTTCGGTCTCAACAACTTCTTCTGTTTCCGTTGGTTCGGCATTTGTTGCTTGTTCTGTATCTGTCGGTGGAACGATTACTTCTTGTGATGGCATCGCGGTTGTTTCTGCCCCAACGACAAGTGCTGTTGCAGTCAACGGGACACCATCTTCCGTCGCAGTTGCCAGAGATTCGGCATCAGCAGATGGAATAATTGGCTCAGGTGAAATATCGGTAACTACTACAGCTTGTTGTGTGCCTGTATCATCACCGTTATCATTACCACCTGTAAGTAAATTGCCAATATAGAGCAAGCCTGCTACAACACCGATGACTGCAATCGTTGCTACTGCCAGAAATGCGAACGGAAAGCTATCTTGCTGTTCGGTCAAAGATGGTTCTTCAAGAATAGGTTTTGTGCCGAGTTCGGGTGGTGTCACTTGTTTGTCGTTATAATCTTCAACATCATCAGTAGATGGTGCGAATGAAGGTGGTGTCGGTGGTGGTTGGATACCGAGTTCTTGTGATAGGGTCATCAAGCCTGGGTAATTGGGTGCGAGTTGACGCACACGCTCGATTGCGGTCATCCCTTCTGCTTCATCTTCGACAGCATGAGCATAAATCCACCAGTAGTCAGGGTTATTTTCGTAGTCTGAGCGAATGCCTTCCAATAATTGTCGTGCCGATTGTAAATCGCCCGATTCGATGAGGTCATACGCTTCTTGCAGTTGTGGCGCGGCATTTGCCATTGTTGGTTTCTCCAAAGCAAGATGAAAAAAGTCGCTTCATATCAAGCAGTTTACATCGTAGGCGCAGACATCGCAACTAACCCGTATGCTGAAACAAAAAAACACTCACAAATTTGTGAGTGTCTTGATAGTGCCCTGAAGAGGACTCGAACCTCCACCCCGTTAAGGACACGGCCCTCAACCGTGCGCGTCTGCCAATTCCGCCATCAGGGCAACTTTTAATGTGTTCCGAATTGTATTGATGGGCTGTGAAATGTCAATACTGAGATTATCATCCGCGAGACTTTGTTGTACACTAATGCCCTATCTATGGAATTTGTGGGAGTTTGTATGAAGATTGTAGTGGATGCGATGGGAACGGATGACCGCCCTGTTGCTGATGTGGCAGGTGCGGTGCTGGCTGCCAAAGAATTTAAAGATACTATGATTCTTGTTGGTGATGAAAAGCAAATCAAAGCTGAGCTAGCCAAACACAACACAAGTAGCCTTAGCATTGAAGTTGTTCATGCTGAGGACGAAATTGGTATGGGCGATAAACCAAGTAAGGTGATGAAATCGAAGCCGAATTCTCCGATGCACATCGGTATGAATCTTGTTAAAGATGGTCAAGCGGATGCTTTTGTTTCGGCTGGGAACACAGGGGCAACCCATGCAATTGCGACACTAAGTACACTCCGACGGATTGCTGGCATCAAACGCCCTGCACTGACTGGCATTTATCCTGTTGGTGATACGAATATGATTATGGTGGATGTTGGTGCCAATGCTGATTGCAAAGTAGAATGGCTCGAACAATTTGCTATCATGGGTGACATTTACGCAAAATCTGTTTTTAATGTTACTAGCCCCACTATCGGCACACTATCCAATGGTGAAGAAGAAGGCAAAGGCAATCAGCTAACACGCGATGCTCAAGAACGAATTCGTCAATTAAACTTGAATTATATTGGACATGTTGAACCAAAAGAATTATTGAGTGGCTCTGTTGATGTGGTTGTGATGGATGGTTTCGTCGGCAATATTTTTATCAAAACTTTTGAAGCAGCAGTCTCTTATCTGACAGGTAACATTCGTAAACAAATTCGTGCTGACGTGATTTCGACGATGGGCGGTTTATTGGCACGCGGTGCATTCAAGCGATTGCGTGATGAAATTGATCCACGTGAAGTGGGTGGTGCGCCTCTGCTCGGTGTTAATGGGGTTGTCATTGTCGCGCATGGTGGCTCTGATGCTTATGAAATTCGTAGTGCGATACGTCAAGCACGCTTGGCTGTTGAGGGTAATGTGGTCGAAGAAATCAGACAGGCTTTGGCGACAGTTTCTGCATAATTTACCCTTGAGGCACTTTCTGGGATGATTAGACTAAGTCACGAGATGTTGTAGTTTAAGTAGAGAGTAAATCTTATGAGCGAACACGTCATTGTCATTGGTGGTGGATTGGCTGGCACAGAAGCCGCGTGGCAACTTGCCGAACGTGGTATTCAGACAAAATTGTATGAAATGCGCCCAAAACGTGAAACAGGAGCGCATGTTAGCAATCGCCTTGGAGAATTGGTGTGCAGTAATTCACTCGGTTCAAAATTACCAGACCGTGCGACTGGATTATTGCAATATGAGCTAAGAATGTTGAAATCGCTGTTGTTGGATGTCGCGCAGGAAACATCTGTCCCTGCTGGTGGTGCATTAGCAGTTGACCGTGAGAAATTTGCTCAAATTGTCACCGAAAAAATTGAAGCACATCCCAATATTACTCTGATTCGGGAAGAAGTGACTAAAATCCCACAAGATACGCCGACAATTATCGCCACAGGTCCTCTGACTTCACCTGCTCTAGCGAAAGAAATCGAAGCGTTATCAGGGCAAGATTATCTGTATTTTTACGATGCGATTTCTCCGATTGTTGAAGCTGATACGATTGACATGGACATTGCGTTTCATGCGAGTCGTTATGACCGAGGTGATACACAAGAAGGTGATTACATCAACTGCCCTATGAACAAAGAGGAATATGATCGATTTGTGGAGGCACTCCAAGGCGCGAATATCATAGAATTGCGTGACTTTGAAAAAGATGACCCCAATTTCTTTGAAGGCTGTATCCCGATTGAGCAATTGGCATCACGCGGACACGAGACTTTGCGCTATGGTCCGATGCGTGCTGTTGGTTTGGATGACCCACGCACAGGACGCTGGCCTTATGCAGTGGTGCAATTGCGGCGAGATAATCTTGTTGGTAGTTTGTACAATATTGTTGGTTTCCAGACTAATCTTAAGTGGAATGAACAACGGGAGGTCTTGCGACTGATTCCTGGGCTAGAGAACGCGATGTTCGCGCGGATGGGACAGATGCACCGCAATACCTTCATCAATGCGCCAACTCTGCTAAATCCGACAATGCAGTATCGGCATCGTGAGGATTTGTACTTCGCAGGACAAATCACGGGGATGGAAGGTTACATGGGCAATGTCGCAAGTGGTTTGTTGGCTGCACTCAACCTAGCACGTCAATTGGATGGTCAAGATAGTTGGATTCCACCGCAGACAACGATGCTAGGTGCATTATGTTATTATATTACCCATGCCGAACCAAAGGACTTTCAGCCAATGAAGGCAAATTTTGGTATTATCCCAGATTTGCCTGAGCGCGTGAAGAATCGGCAAAAACGCAAACAAGCCTATGTCAAACGCGCTTTAGCTGATATGAAACAGGCTGTGGCTGACATGAACGACCCTCATCTCGTAGGCTTTAAGATACCAGAAGTTGTTTTCAGCCAACGTTAAACTGATTATTTTACTGAGAGAGATAAATTGCTCTAATTGTTAGTGAAGTATATTAGCAATGATAGTAAATTGTTTCTCTTAGACTTTTTACACACAAGGACACTTTAAGAATGCCTGTTATTGCGAAACGATTAACCCAACTCCCTGAATATGTATTTGCTAAAATATCGCGTGAAGTGCGTGCGATGCAAGATGCTGGAATTGACATCATCCGCATGGACATTGGTAGCCCTGACTTACCTCCTCCTGATTTTGTGATGGATGCTCTCAATAGCTCTGCACGAAAAGACAATCATCATGGCTATAGCGGTTACAGTGGGATTCCACGTTTTCGGGAGGGCGTTGCACGTTATTATCGCAAACGCTTTGAAGTTGACCTCAATCCCAATACAGAGATATTACCTCTGATTGGTAGCAAAGAAGGCATCATTAACCTGATATTGGCATATGTCGATAGCGGAGATATTGCACTTGTGCCTGAAATTGGTTATCCATCGTATGCAATGGGAACAACGCTCGCAGGAGGCGATGTTTGTTATGTCTCAATGCCTGCTAGTAAAGGATTTTTGCTAGATTTAGACAGCATCCCGTCTGATGTGGCTCAGAAAGCTAAAATATTATGGTGCAATTATCCTAATAATCCGACGGGTGCGATTGCCGATAAAGGATTTTATGGGACACTAGTTCAGTTCTGTAAAGAATATGATATTGTCCTCGCGTCTGATAATCCCTATTGTGATGTTGCTTATGATGGCTATCGTGCCCCTAGTTTGCTTGAAATTGATGGCGCAAAAGATGTTGCTGTCGAATTCATGTCGATGTCAAAAACATTTAATATGGCTGGTTGGCGACTCGGTGCAGCAGTTGGTAATGCTGATATACTCAAGAACTTGCTCAAGGTAAAAAGCAATGTGGATAGTGGGCATTTTATTCCAGCTTATGACGCAGGCATCAAAGCGATGGATGACTTGACAGATGAATGGTTAGCAGAGCGCAACGCTATCTACCAAGCACGCCGAGATGTTGTGATGGCTGGGCTGGATGATGTTGGGCTGAGTGCAGTTATGCCAAAAGCATCACTCTACATTTGGGCACGTTCAGAAGACATGCCTGCACTGGATTACGTTAACCAAGCACGCGACCACGCACACGTATCACTTGCACCAGGTGCAGCCTATGGACCTGGTGGTGACGATTACATCCGCATCAGTGTTACAAACACGGCAGACCGCTTACAAGAAGGTATGGAACGCCTCCAAACATGGTATAACAATAGATAATCAACGCATTTGAAAATAGTATTTACTGAGGAACTATGTCTGAGCAATTTCAGATTAACAATCAAGCACCAGAACGCGCAGTCCTAGTGGGAGCGCATGTCCGAGGCGAAGAGCCTGTACTCTCGATGGATGAATCTATGGAAGAACTGGCAATGCTTGCCGAAACAGCAGGCATGGAAGTCGTAGGACAAACAACACAGAATTTGAACAGCATTGAACCATCGACTTATATCGGTTCAGGCAAAGTCGCTGAGGTGATGGATACTGTCAAAGAGCTAGAGGCAAAAGCTGTTATCTTTGATGATGAATTATCACCACGTCATCAACGTGAGTTGTCCAAAATATTTGGTGAAGAGATTAACTTGCTTGACCGTTCAGCACTCATTCTGGATATTTTCGCGCAACATGCGAGTACACGCGAGGGGTCACTACAAGTTGAACTGGCACAATATGAGTACCGTCTGCCCCGTTTGACACGGGCTTGGACTCACCTTGCTCGTCAGGCAGGTGGTATGGGCGGTGCTGGTGGTGTTGGGGTGCGTGGTCCTGGTGAAACTCAGCTTGAGGTCGATAAGCGAGAAATTGGTCGTAAAATTGCTAAACTGAAAGAAGAATTGGAGAAGGTCAAGCTCCATCGGCGGAATTATCGAGCAAATCGGCGTAAAACAGGCATTCCGATTATCGCGTTGGTTGGTTATACCAATGCAGGGAAATCAACCCTGATTAACGCCCTCACGGAATCTGATGTATACGTTGCTGACCAACTATTTGCGACGCTTGACCCAACGACAAGACGTGTTGTGTTACCGAGTAATCGAGAAATACTCGTCAGTGATACAGTTGGATTTATTCAGAAATTGCCAACAACACTCATCGCCGCTTTCCGTGCGACTTTAGAAGAAATCTTAGAAGCTGATCTCATTTTGCATGTGGTTGATACTTCTCATCCGAGTGTGTTAGCGCACATCGAAACAGTTGAAGATACACTCGCTGAAATCGAAGCCAGTGGTGTGCCTCGCATCCTTGTGTGGAATAAAATCGACAAAATCATTGATGATGTGCCACCATTACTCGAAGATGTCGATAACTACGAAGATGAGGTACGAGTCTCAGCACAAACTGGTGAGGGTTTCGATACACTTTTACAAAGCATTGCCGATACATTGGCATCACAACTAAAACCGATGAAGCTACTATTGCCATATGACCGTGGTGATATTGTGTCACATCTATTTGAGACGGGGCGCGTTACCAATCAAGAGCATACTGGTGAAGGTATCATTTTAGATGTACAGCTACCGATTTTTCTTTTTGAGCGATACAAAGATTACGAATACTCGGAGTTTGGCTTATGAAACGCATTGATGAGTCGAAAGGACTGATTAAGGGGTTAGAGAGCTTATCGAATTGGCTTGCGCGTCAACGAGGTTTACCGATTGTGGTTGGTATTGTATTCGTTATTCTTGGGGGGGCATTGGAATTCGTGAATATTTTCGTCGATAACACTATCATTGAAGTACTTGAGGTCTCTTGTCGCACTTTTGGCTTAGTGACTGCACTCATCGGCTTTGCGCTACTCGAACCATTAGGCTGAGTGTTCAACTGGGGCAACTGAACAATTGCCCCATATCACCCTATTCTACGCTTCGTATAATTCAACCCAATAAATTTCTGGGCGATAGATGGTGTGAATGAAGAGACGCATATCAGGTGTGACGGTTAACCCTGCCAATGGTGCAGTGAGTTCGGTGAAAAGCACGATTTCGACTTGTTCATTGGTACAACCACCATCACGGCAATCATCAGGATTTACGCGCCCGACAACACCTCGCGTGCCTAGTGCATAACTGAAATAGAGATAGCCATCATCTGCGAGAACGAGACTTGATGTGTTTTGTAATCCTGTAACGAGAGGTTGTGTGACACCTTCGACAGGTGTGACATTGCCTTCTTCGTCAATTTCTAAATCTTCGATAGCAAACCACTCAATTGCACGGCGTGCGCTACTGTTATTGGCAACGTAAACATAATCGCCATGTATGATAATCCCTGCTGGTGCGCGTAAGCCTTCCATAGCGACTTGTGTATTGCCAGATGTATCAGCAACAACGAGATTATCGGCACGTAAGTTACTAATCAGGAATTGCTCAGGTGCAATTTCGCCTATTCCCCATGGTCCATCAAGATTTTCGTTTGAAACCATGCGTGGTGCGGAGGCTGTGTGGTCAATTCGCATGAGTTGGTCTGTATCAAAGTCAGGAATCCAGATGTTAAACCCTGCATCTGTTTCTTGGGCAACCATTTGATGAGCGTTACGAATACCAAATACATAAGTTATGGTCTGCCCTGTGACCGAATCGATACGATACAATGTCCAGTCACCATTGCAAGCGGTGAATAGAAAATCATCGAAATAGACAATGCCGTTTGGACGTTGAACATTGCCGACTAGCACGCTGAGGTCTTCTTGCGTGTATGAGCGAGGCAGTGGTCGCAATTGGAAGTCATCAGTGGTTGAATCTGCAACGGCTGTGACATCTTCACTGCTCGTGTCTGTGTCGGGGACTGGTGTTTCGGAAGGTGACGGTGTTTTAGATGGTCCTGGTGTGGCAGTCGCATCATCTTGAGCGTAACTGACTGCACTAACGAGTAAAATCCCTAACAAAATAGTGACTAGTAATCTGAGGCGCATAGCAATCTCTTTAACTTGGCTACAATGAATATTATGGCAGGGTCTGACCTTCTAGTACAAATGCTGGTAACGAAATATGGAAGGTTGTTCCCACATTGGGTTGACTGCGAACCCATATTTCTCCATTGTGACTATCAATCACGGCTTTGACTAGACTTAATCCTAAACCTGACCCACTCGCATGTTCTGCCCCTGCTTGATGCCCACGATAGAATCGTTCAAAGATTTTCGGTTGCAGTTCGGCAGGGATACCAATGCCATCATCGCTGATAGTTATGAATAATTGATTACCACGATTGTTGCCTTGGATGAGAACATCGCCCCCTGCTTTGTTGAACTTAATAGCATTTTCGATGATATTGACTATTGCTCGTTTGAACTGGTCACTATCCCCCTTGAATGTCGATATTCTGGAATTGAGGTCAACACGTAGTGTGATACCTTTCTCATCGGCGATATCGGATAGTTCTTCAACAGCATCAGCGATAATGCGCTGTGGATGGCAGATTTCTTCAAGTGATGCACCTTGCCGAACGCGTTCTAAGTCGAGAATGCCACTGATAATGCGGTGCATTTTTGTCAGTTGGCGTTCGATGTTGTCTACTGATAATGTCACTTCTTGATTTTTGAGGTCTTCAACATCATCACGAAGCAACTCTACATTAGCGAAAGCAGCTTGTAGCGGATTTTTGAGGTCATGACTCGTCATGCGTACCATTTCACTTTTGATACGGTCTAACTCCTTGAGTTCACTGATATCGTTCATGACAGCTACAAAGCCTTCTATGCGTTTGGTATCACCGAGTTGAGCAACTTGGCAACTGTAGGTTTCACCTTTGATTTCAATTTCGTAGCGATAGTAGCCTCGTGTTCGGATTGCATGTAATGCTTCTCTATAGTTTTGAGGGAGTGCATGTTGAGGTACGGCTTTATTCAAGTTAGCACGACTGTGATGTGTGTCTAGTTGAAATAGTGATTCTGCTGCTGGATTGGTGAAGATGAGATTGAGCTTGCGGTCAACGGCTAATACGGGATTTTCGGTACTAACAAGAACTGTTCGTAAGCGTTCATTTGCATCCGATAATTGGTCGGCTAGCAGACGTTGTTCTGAAAAGAGATTGGCTTGTGCGATAGCAACAGCAGCTTGCGATGCAAGTAACTCCAGCAGTGAAACATCTTCTGCTTCAAAGAGTGTGTTTTGCAGACCACCAATGACTGTCAGCACACCGATAACATCATCACCATAAATAAGTGGTACACTGATGACTGAGCCAAAGGTATCTTGAGCAAAGTCAAATTCATCTTCTCGATGCCAGTCACGTTTGTAATTTTCAATGAAGATTGATTCTTTACTAGACGCGACCCGCCCTGCAACGCCGAATCCTAATGGCACAGTGATATTCAGGACGGATTGTGGTAACTGACTAATCGAGACAAGGCGTAGTTGATTATTTTGTTTTAAGAAAATACCAGAGGCATCAGCTTGTAACCACTGTGATGCTTGTTTTGCAATATCATCTAACACGGTATCTGTTGTTGATTGTGTCGTAATGGCAATACCAACATCATGGAGTGTCTCTAATTGTGTGCCACGTTCTAGCAGAGGGCGAATGAGTTCACGGCGAATGACGGCAAAGCTAATGAGCATCGCGCCTAGTGCGCTGAATGTTGCAGCTAAGGCATTAAGTTCAAGTTCAGGATTGAGAAACGTGAAGGCTTGTCCAGCTACAAATAGAACATTACCAATGATAAGTGTTAAAATGCGAAGTTTTCTGCGGTATGTCCATGTAATGTAGAGGACTAGTAAATCAAAGCCAATGAAAAATATTGCCGAAAAGATACGAAGCTGAACTTCATCTGCATTACCTGTGAAAGTTGTAAACAGTGGATAGCCACTACCAACGATTAAGTAAACGGCTGTCAAAACTCGGAAGCGTTGTGGATGAATGCCTGCAATAAGGAGCATCAGGGCATAGAGACCCACACTTGAGCCAACAAATCCTGATTGTGCGATGCCATTACCTATACGAATCAGAGCATCTGGTGCACCGATGAGTTGTGTGATTTGTGATAGGAAAAAGCCAATGTTCCAAATGAGGACAAAAATCAAAAAGATAGCAAAAAATTGATTGACGGCACGGCGAATGTCATACCAGAGAGTGATGAGCAAAAACGCGGTGGCGAGTGCTAGCGAAAATCCATTAATGAACAGCGTGATGGTGAGGTTGACTGGCATAAGCTAGCACTAGTTTGGTTGTATTTATGTATCCAATGGCGTTCGTGATTGTTTCTCGAAGCGGTATCCAACACGGTGTTCGGTCAGGATATAAATCGGATTGGATGGGTCTTGTTCGATTTTACGACGTAACTGGCTGATATATACACGCGGATAATAAACATCATCAATGTATTCACGTCCCCACACTTGCTCTAGCAAATCGCGTTGTGCAACAACTCGTCCTGCATTTTCCATGAGGACAGCGAGTAACTTAAATTCAGTGGGTGTTAGATGTACCTTCTGATTTTCAACATGCACTTGGCGACGGTGTAAATCGACTTGTAGGTAGCCATCATCATACATTTGATCAACATCGTTAGTCGAAATTTGTACACGACGCATGACGGCATTGACACGCGCAACAAATTCGTTCAAGCGAATAGGCTTGATGAGATATTCATCTGCTCCTGCATTTAAGCCTTCGATGATGTCATCTTCGGTAATGGCTTGTGCGGAGAGCATGATAATGGGTGTATCGGCTAAATCACGGATGCGACGACAGACAGTCAAACCATCCATGCCACCTGCCATAATAATATCCAATACAACAAGGTCAGGACGTTCGGAATGGAAAGCACGTAGTGCGCTTGACCCGTCCTCGGCTAGGACAACCTCGAAACTTTCTCGTTGGAGTTTACGTCCGAGTGCCTCTCGAATTGCTTGTTCATCATCTACGATTAATACTTTCATGTTGATAGTGTAACACTAAAGCGTATTTTGTGACAAGTTAAGTATTTCGTCAGGTGAAATTCACAAATCGTGGCGTGGTCGTCAGGTTAATTGTGTTAATCTTCGCTATAATGTAAATAGTAATGATTTATTTTTACGATTGAAAGGTATTTTATGCTCACGCAATTAAGACATCGAGCCAGTCCTGTGCTGTTCTTAGCACTTGTGCTGATGCTCGTTCTGAGTGCCTGTAATTTGGGCGCACCCAACAACAATGACGAAGCAACGCTGACGGTTGATGCTGACGGTATTACAGTTCAGCCGACAACAACATCACAACCTGATGGTGGTGTGACGGTCTTCCCAACAATTACACCATTTGTATTCAGTACACGTCCGTCGATTCCACCGACATCAATTGTGATTGTGCCGAATAATCCACCTCCCCCGACGAACACACCTGCACCCATTAGCATTGTGATTGTTGCCCCTTTGCCTGGGAATGTGGTGAGTGGCACAGTGCAAGTGGTTGGGTCGGCAAGTCATCCAAGTTTCTTGCAATATCGACTCGAATATGCGCCACAGAACAACCCGAATAATCAATGGTTACCGATTACAGGCATTGTTCAGCAACCTGTGGTGGCTGGTGTGCTTGGGGTGTGGTCAACCAATACGGGAGCGACTCCTGATGGATCATATCAGTTGCGCTTACGGGTTTTCTTGCGGGATGGCACTGTACAAACAACAGTTGTAGGAAATGTGCGCGTCCAAAATGCTGCGCCGACACCGATTCCGACTAATACAACTGTACCACGTCCGATTGCTGCTTTCACGCAGAATTTGACGACAGGGGCTGCACCACTCGTCGTGAATTTCACGAGTCAGTCACAAGGTCAAATCACATCACACGCATGGAGCTTTGGCGATGGTGGTAGTAGTAGCCAAGTGAATCCAACGTATACATATCGCACGCCTGGAACGTATACAGTGACGCTGACAGTACGTGGACCTGGTGGTGAATCGAATGTGACACGACAAATCACAGTCAACTCCCCTGCTGCACCTGTCGCTAATTTCACAGCCGACCCCGTGAGTGGTGAATCGCCATTGAGTGTTAACTTCACGAATCAATCAACAGGGCAAATTTCATCCGTTAATTGGGATTTCGGTGATGGGACGAGTAGTACGGAACAGAATCCGACTCATATTTTTGATGACACTGGTACGTATAACGTCATTTTGACGGTATCAGGACCTGGTGGCTCGAATGTGAGAATTGTCGAAATCACTGTAGAAGATGCAGCTATCCCCGCACCTGTGGCTGATTTTGACCCTAGTGAGACGACTATCGAAACTGGTGATGCGATTACATTCACCAATACAACCACTGGTGAAGTCATGCAATTTTTGTGGGATTTCAATGATGATGGTTTGACCGATAACACAGACATCTCACCAACTCATGTTTACAATCAAGCTGGTGAGTATGATGTGCGTTTACGGGCGATTGGTCCTGGTGGACAGAGTGAAATCGTCAAGACAATTACTGTTCAAGACCCACCAGACGCACCGACAGCGAGTTTTGATGTTGCTGTAGATGGCAATATTGCTCCTGTGACGGCTCAATTTACTGATACAACAACTGGTGATGTCACGAGTTGGTCATGGGACTTTGGCGACGGGCGTACTAGCACAGAGCAAAACCCAACCATTACTTATGAAACGCCAGGCACATACTTTGTGACCTTAACAGCAACGGGTGCTGGTGGTTCAACGACAACAGAAGCTGTATCCATCACTGCTGAAACCCCTCTCGAACCGCCTGTTGCAGATTTCACTGCTGACCCTGAATCAGGTCCTGTTGAATTGACTGTGCAATTCTCGAATGCGTCTAATGGTAGCCAATTGAGTTATAATTGGAACTTCGGCGATGGGAGTGATGCAAGCACGGATGAGAATCCAGCGCATACCTATACAGCAACAGGCACATACACTGTTACATTGACAGTCACTGACCCACAAGGTCAAGTTGATGATGCGATACTGGAAATCAATGTGAGTGAGCAAGTTGCCTTACCTCCTGCACCGATTCCATCGTTTACGATTAATCCAAACCCTGCTACGGCTGGTGAAACTGTCACTTTCCAGAATGCGTCACAAAATGCGGATAGTTACAGTTGGACATTCGGTGATGGCGTGGGTGTCAGTAACGAAGTCAGCCCAAGTTATACCTATGCTAGTGCTGGCACATATAACGTTACCCTTCAAGCGACGGGTGCTGGTGGCACGGAATCGACTACTGTTGAAATTACCGTGAATGAAGCTGTTGTCATTCCAGAACCAAGCGCGAGTTTTAGTCCGAGTGCGACGACGATTACGGTCGGCGAGAGTGTAACTTTCACCAATAATTCAACTGATGCCAACAGCTACAATTGGACTTTCGGTGACGGTGTTGGCGTTAGTAACGAGGTCAGCCCAAGTTACACGTACACAACGGCTGGCGAATTCACAGTGACTCTCGAAGCGATTGGTGCAGAGGGTACTACCCCATCGACTGCCACTGCGACGATTACCGTGAATGAAGCTGTTGTCATTCCAGAGCCGAGCGCGAGTTTCAGTCCGAGTGCGACTGAGATTACCGTCGGTGAGAGTGTGACCTTCACCAATAGTTCAACCGATGCCAATAGCTATAATTGGACTTTCGGCGATGGTGTCGGTGTCAGTAATGAAGTCAGTCCAAGTTACACGTATACAACGGCTGGGACATTCACAGTGACTCTCGAAGCGATTGGTGCGGAGGGCACAACCCCATCAACTACCACTGCGACGATTACCGTGAATGAAGCTGTTGTCATTCCAGAGCCGAGCGCGAGTTTCAGTCCGAGTGCGACTGAGATTACCGTCGGTGAGAGTGTGACGTTTACTAACAATTCGACCGATGCCAATAGCTACAACTGGACATTCGGCGACGGTGTGGGTGTCAGTAACGAAGTCAGTCCAAGTTACACTTACACAACAGCTGGCGAATTCACAGTGACTCTCGAAGCGATTGGTGCGGAAGGCACAACACCAGCGACTGCCACTGCGACGATTACCGTGAATGAAGCTGTTGTCATTCCAGAGCCGAGCGCGAGTTTCAGTCCGAGTGCGACGACGATTACCGTCGGCGAGAGTGTTACGTTTACTAACAATTCAACGGATGCCAATAGCTATAATTGGACTTTCGGTGATGGTGTGGGTGTCAGTAACGAAGTTAGCCCAAGTTACACGTATACGACGGCTGGTACATTTACCGTGACGCTTGAAGCGATTGGTGCAGAAGGCACTACCCCATCAACTACAACGGCTGTCATTACAGTGAATGAAGCACCAGTGCAACCGAGTGCAAACTTTGTTGCGAGTCCAAATCCTGTAACTGTGGGAACGGCGGTCACTTTCACCAATAGTTCCGAGAATGCCAATAGCTATAACTGGACTTTCGGCGATGGTGTGGGTGTCAGTAATGAAGTGAATCCAAGCTATACGTATACAACGGCTGGCGAATTCACCGTGACACTTGAAGCAGTTGGTGCGGAGGGCACAACACCAGATTCAGCCCAGATTGTTATCACTGTGACTGCTCCTGCGGTACAACCAAGTGCAGGTTTCACCGCGAGTCCGAATCCTGTAACGGTTGGTCAAGCTGTGGCGTTCACCAATACATCAACGGATGCCGTGAGCTATGAATGGAATTTTGGCGATGGTGTGGGCACGAGTGCGGACTTTGAACCAAGTTACACCTACAACACGGCTGGTACATACACTGTGACATTGACTGCATTTGGTGAAGAAGGCACAGAACCTTCGACTATCACAGCCGATGTAACTGTTGAGAATGCTGCACCTGTTGCACCGACAGGACCACTTGCTTATGTATCGAATGAAACGGGTAACTTAGACATCTATGTTGCTGATGCGAATGGTCAGAATGCTGTGAATATCACGGAGACAGGTGCTGATGAAAGAGAAGTTGCATGGTCACCTGATGGCACGAAAATCGCTTATGCGTTCTTCAACAATGGTGATTATGATATCTATGTGTTTGACCTCAACACCATGAGTGCGACACAAATCACAACCAATACAGCGAATGACCGTCAACCAGCATGGTCACCTGATGGTACAACGTTGGCATTTGCAACAGACCGCGATAATGTGGGAGTTAACAACAATGTATACACAGTGAACGTGAGCAACTTGGCAGGACCATTTAGCCCACAAGCATTGTTGAACACCCCTGCGGATGAACAAGAACCATCTTATTCACCTGATGGCACACAAATTGCCTTCATGTCGGATGCTGGTTCGGCAACACCTGGTGAACTCAATAACATCTTTGTTGTTTCGGTGACTGATACAAGTACACCAACACAAGTGACAGTATCTGCTGAGACACAAAACACAGCGAATGAGCCAGATTGGTCAAATGGGGGTTTGGTTTTCTCGGCTGACCCTGATGGTAGTGGTAATCGTGAAATCTTCTTGATTACACCAACAAATTTGACTGAAGTTCGTCTGACAACAAATAATGTCAATGATCGTATTCCACGTTGGTCAGCGAATGGTAGCCAAATCTACTACACGTCGAATCTTGCAACAGATGGTAGTGGTAGCGCACCGAACTTGAGTGTTTATGTGATGAATGCTGATGGGTCAGGGCAAACACCTGTAGTCGATAATGGCTTTGACGAAGCAAATGGGGATTCACGCTAGTTTATCCTCGTCTTAAGTAGCAATTGCTCCTATCAGCTTTGGTAGGGGCTTTTGTTTTTGGGGCAGATGACTATACTGAAATCAATTGTTCGTATCGTGACGCTACTATTATGATTTTTGAGGCAGAATTTGCTACTGGCTTAATGCCGATTGTCAAAGCAGAAATCGACGATTGCATCCAACAACAAGGTCGCATTATCGGCACTCCTCGCAGTGATTCGTTGCAATTCACTTATGACGGTCGTATAGACGATTTGTTATCACTGAGAACAGTCATTGCTGTGTATACAGTTTTACAATTTGATGTACCTCGTCCAAAAGCCTTATTAGGTCACGAAAATTTTCATCGTCTATGTGACACCATCAAGCACAATCTCACATTGTCTGATTATCAATCACTCTATATCAGTGCCGCAGGGTCGGATTCATCGGTGATGGTACGCTTAAAAAATGAGTTAGCATCTGCACTGGATTTAGCTATGGCTGATGATGAAGGTGACTTACTCCTGCGTATTCGGCGAACCCCCAATGCTAAAAAGGGCTGGGACGTATTGATACGCTTGACACCCCGTCCATTGGCAACACGGTCTTGGCGTGTGTGTAATTATGAAGGTGCGCTGAATGCTTCGATTGCAAGTGCGATTGTTCACCTCACGAATCCTACGCCAGATGATCATTTCTTGAATGTTACTAGTGGGTCAGGCATAATGATGATTGAACGCGCATTGTATGGGACATGTGCATCTGTTGTTGGTGTTGATATTAGCCAAGATGCGCTGGCATGTAGTCAACAGAACGCAGATGTTGCGGAACTGGATAAATTAAAACAAGTACAAGCTGATGCGATTCAGTTACCCTTTAGAGACAATAGTTTTACAAAACTGGTTGCTGATTTACCGTTCGGTCAGTTAATTGGTTCGCATGATGAAAATGAGTGGTTATATCCTGCTATTCTGAGTGAATCAGCGAGAGTAGCTACATTTTCAGCACGTTTTGTTGTTATCACACATGAAATAAAATTGATGGACGCAGTCGTTAGGCAATCTAGTCAATGGCGACTATGCGAAGAACCACGAAAAGTAGCACAATCTGGTTATCATCCGCGCATTTATGTATTGGAGCGTTTGTAATGCGTCACCCTTATTGGTTAATTTTAGGCATGATTTTATTATTATCAGCTTGTCAGCCTGAGCAAGAAGCGCAGGGGTATCCTGTTTATGTGCAAGCAGATAATCTTGAGCGAACATTTATCATTCAAGAATCAATGACAGTAGAGAGTTTTTTAGGGCAAGCCAATATCAATTGGGATGATAATGACCGTATTGTGCCCCCTCTCTATACACAGGTTGTGGATGGGACACGCATCACCATTGTGCGTGTGGATGAGGATGAGCAATGCGAAGAGGAAATTTTGCCTTATGCCGATGAGTATCGCTCTGTAGAAGGACTTGAACAAGGCGAAGAGCGCATCCAGCAACAAGGACGGAATGGCTTACAGCGTGTATGTTACCGCATTATTTATGAAAATGATGAAGAACTTCAGCGTATTCCAGTTGGCGACCCTGAAGTTATTGAGGAAGCACAAGACCGCATTATTGCTATTGGTGTGGTTGAAGAAGTTGAGCCGATTAATATCGTCGGCACGCTAACCTACATCAACAATGGTAATTCGTGGATTATTCGAGGTAATAGTACAGAAAAACGTCCGTTAGTGGTGAGCAATGATTTAGATTCACTGGTTCATGAGTTATCACCCGATGGTCGTTATCTAATGTATACACGCGAAGCACAAGATAGTGTGTCGTTTGTCAATGAATTATGGATTATCGATACTAGTAATCCAGATAATCTAGTACAGGTTGCCGTGACTGATGTGCTGGATGCAGAGTGGTTACTGACTAATGATTACACGATTAGTTATTCAACGAGTGAGGTGCAGGATACCTTCCCTGGATGGAATGCCCTCAATAATTTGTGGGTATCCCGACTTGACCCTGTGACTGGTGAGTTATTCAATCCACGTTTGATTGTGGAAGATAATTTTGGTGGGTCGTATGGCTGGTGGGGAACAGTATACAGTTGGGCACCTAATGCGGAGACGATTGCATGGTCACAGGCAACGGCTGTTGGCATTTATAACGATGCTGACCAACCTGTGCAACTGACGGAATACGATAGTTTTCGCAATTTTCAAGATTGGTCATGGCGCAGTCCCCTATCATGGTCGTTTGATGGTGACCTGATCGCTTCAGTGATACATGGTCCACCGTTGGCTGGGTTACCTACGGATGCGAGTCCGATATTTAGTGTGGTTGTTAACGATGTGGATGGCACATTTGAAGCGATGATTGCTGAAGGCGCAGGCATGTGGGCATCTCCTAAATTTTCGCCCCAACTCGAAACGCCTGAACTGCCCTATCCACAAGGATATATTGCATATTTGCGTGTGCGCGACCCGAATCAACCAATTAACGGCGAGTATGATTTAGTCGTTGCTGACCGCGATGGTAGTAATGCGCGTGTCATTTTTCCTCCACAGGGACAAATCGGCATACGCTCAACAGATAGAGGGCTTGCGCCTACAGATTTTGCATGGTCACCAGATGGTCGCCAAATAGCGATTATTTATCAAGGGAATTTGTACATTGTTGATGTCGTGACCGAAGCAGCATTCCAGATGACATTTGACAATGGCTCACAACATCCTGTGTGGTCGCGCTGATGCGAAAGTATCTCATCTTTGTTGTGTCATTGGTACTGTGTTTAGGAAGTATCACGGCAATCATCGCCATACAAGATTTACAGAATTACGAATTACGGGGTTATGTTGACCCAACTCGCACAACAGAATTGCCCTATCGGATTCCACGATTGGGCGTTAATGCTGATTTATTGCAATATTCCCCCAATGAACTAAGCTATCATCTGGATTTGATGAACGAGGCTGGTATTCACTGGATTCGACAGTTCATCTACTGGGATGAGATTGAGCCTGAGCAGGAAAATTTTAGATGGGATACGCTCGATTTGGTTGTGAGCCAACTCAGCGATTATCCTCAGATGCAATTGATTCCTGTTTTCATGAATAGTCCTGCGTGGACACGTCAGAGTGAAGTTGTGACTGCACCACCTGATGACCCAACTGACATCATCCCCTTTTTGCAAGCATTCACTGAACGCTACGGTGATGCTATCACATATTATCAGGTGTGGGATGAGCCAAACTTAGATGATGCTTGGGGGATGGAGAATCCTAGCCCTGCTGATTATAGTGCCTTGCTTGCAGAGAGTTATCGTGCGATTCACAGTCGTGACTTAGGTGCGGTTGTTATCGCTGGTGCATTAGCTCCCACGACTGAGATAAGCGGACGCAACATTGCCGATGATTTGTATCTACAGCAGTTATATGACTTAGGTGCATCAGACTACTTTGATGCTGTTGCTGGCAAGCCCTATGGATTTAGTAACTCCCCTTTTGATAGAGATGTTAGCCGAGACACCCTCAATTTTTCGCGTTTGATTTTGTTGCGTGAGGTGATGGTTGCTAATGGTGATGGCAATAAACAACTCTGGGCGAGTCATTGGGGGTGGAATAGCTTACCTGATGATTGGACTGGTGAGGCATCTATTTGGGGGAGCGTGACAGACAATGAACAACTTGACCATACGATAAACGCCTTGCAACGTGCGAATCGTGAGTGGGCATGGCTGGGGGGCATGGTCTTACATCATTGGCAACCGACTGTGGCTGATGATAATCCACAATGGGGATTTGCAGTTATCAACCAGAGTGATGAGCCGACTGCTTTGTACAGTGTGCTTTCAACCTATGATGATATTTCAATTGCACAAGATGGATTATATCATCCGCGTACCGTGTTTGCCGACTATAGTGGCTTATGGACATTCAGTGACCTTGGGGCAGATATTGGTTGGCTTGAAACGAGTGATAGTCAACTCACTTTTGATTTCAAAGGTACTGATATTGCTTTATTATTGCGCGAGGGTGATTACTTTGCATTTTTGTATCCGACAGTAGATGGCAATGATGCGAATGCGACACCTCATGATGCGAATGGGAATGCGTATATTTTACTCCACAGTGGGTCACAAACACCTGAATTAAATATTGTGCCTGTTTCCCGACATTTGGATGATATACATCATGAATTGACTGTGGTCGCTGACCGAGGTGAAGACCAATGGGCATTGGCTGGTTATGCTGTTAGTAGTGGTCATCTAGCGTATCCTTATCAGACACAGATACGAGTTGCTTGGATGTCGTTGATAACATCGTTACTTGCGACTATTGTTTCAGGATATTTTCTACCTTGGACACGTATTTACAGCCGATTGCGTGGTGTGATAGATGTAATCAATACAGGGATGCAGTTCATTATCACGATTGCAACATCATTGGCATTGATAATTGGTTTGTTGCTGAGTGTTGGTATCCCTGAGACGAGCTTGTTTCGGCGGGATTTGGTTGAGCAAGGAATTCTTGTCATCGTCACAGGTGGCTTATTGGTGATTGAGTTGCCTTTATTAGTGGCTTTAGTTGCTGTTTTAGTCTTATTCTGGTTAATTTATCATCATCTGGAATGGGGACTCTATCTTGTTATTCTGTACGCGCCTTTCTTTCTTTTTCCTGTAGAGCTATATACCTACTTCTTTCCAATGTCTGAATTGTTGATACTCATCACGACAGGTGCATGGTTATTGCATGTCTTTGTTGAATGGGGACACGCTCGGCAAATGGAAACTTCTGATTATCCCATCAGATCGGGTATTCAGTGGCATGTGCTGGATGGCTTAATGTTCGTTTGGCTTATTCTAGGGTGTTTAGCTGTGACATGGTCAGCCGATAAAGGCACGGCACTAACAGAGTTACGAACTTTATTCATTGAGCCATTCTTATTTTATGTGATTTTGCGTTCACTAAAACCAAGTTATGACACTTTCAAGCACTTGATTTATAGCTTAGTTGGCGCAGGTGTTTTAGTGAGTGTGATTGGATTGTTCTTATATTTGACAGGATCGAGTGTTATCACTGCTGAAGGCGGTGCAAGACGATTAGCCAGCGTGTATGGGTCACCAAATAATGTTGGGTTATTCTTAGGGCGTGTTCTACCGTTTGTTATAGCAAGTGTAATCATCATCAGAGGACGATTGCGCTATGTTGCAGGGTGCGTTGCGTTATTGTTGCTCGTGACTGTAGCACTCACTCAAAGTGTTGGTGCGATTCTGATTGGTGTCCCTGCTGGTGTGGCGACTGTGATTGTATTGGTGTATCGTCGGCGTGCGATACCTATTTTGATTGCTTTAGCGGTTGTTGGCTTAGTTGCCACTATCGGACTGACACAAGTTTCGACACGATTTGCTAGTTTACTTGATTTAGGTACAGGAACGAACTTCATTCGGATTCGGGTGTGGGAAAGCACGATTGAAATCTTAGGGCGTTATCCGCTAACGGGTTTGGGACTTGACCAATTTCTGCCTATGTTTAGTGGTGCGTATGTGCGACCTGATGCTATCTTTGACCCTGATTTATCACATCCACATCACATCATCTTGGATTTCTGGATTCGGCTAGGGATTCTGGGTGTTGTTTGGCTTGGACTTACAATGTTCACGATTGGGTGGCGCGTTATCAAAGTTATCTCTCAGCCGATTGAGGATAATCAGCGTGTGATTTTTTATGGTGCTATAGGCGCGTTAGTTGCTTTAGTTACACATGGATTGATTGATAACAGTATTTATGTCAATGACTTAGCTTATATTTTTGTTTTACTGATTGCGATAATTGTGCACTTCTCTCAGGATTCGCTATCTGATACAGCCGATGAAGTGGAACGAAACTGACGCTCTGACACTCACATCATCAGCTTATGACATCTTGTGGTAGACTGTTGTCCGATTATTGAAGATAACAGGTAGCAGTGATGTCGATTGGTCTACGACTACATCCCCTTACACAGATTATCAGCTTGGGCTTGGCTCTTGGTGCGGGTGCATTGGCTTTCTATAGTCCTTTGCTGTTACTTGCAATCGTAAGTGGATTGATATTGGTCGTTGCTGTCAGTGTATCGCCGACTACAGTGTTTGCCTTGATGTTGGTTCTTGCTCCGCTACGGACATTGATTGCCACTGAATCCCCTTTACAACTGCCATTGGATATTGGGCAATTGACATTCATCTTATTTGTGATTGTGTGGTGGTGGCACAGAGCGTTGTATAAACGGGAGACATTCCGCGTTACGATTACGCCGATTTTACTGAGTGTAACAGCTTTCACGATAGCAGTTGGTTTGACTGTATTTTCGGCATTGTCGATGCAATTTTGGGTAACGGAATGGCTAAAGTGGGTAACGATACTTGTGGTCATCGTCGTCGTTGCCGATATTGGTCAAGCAAGAAAATGGGAATTACTGGTCATCGCATTGGTGGCATCTGGTGTTGGGAATGCGCTCGTTGGTTTGTACATTTTCTTCGGTGGCAGTGGTGCAGACCATCTGTTGATTAACGGGCAATTTTTCCGTGCATTTGGGACATTCGGGCAACCTAATCCCTTTGGTGGTTTCCTCGGTATCTTGTTACCCATTGCGATTATGTCTGCTTATGCAAATTTGATGTCACAATGGAATACATGGCGATGGACGAAAAAACTCAACACTTTGGGAATTAGTAAGCTATTATACTTTAGTGGCGCGACTGGCATCATGCTGGCTGGTATCGTAGCATCGTGGAGTCGGGGTGCGTGGCTTGGTTTTGTAGTCTCTGTGGCGACGATGGCATTTTGCTTACCCCGAAAATTATGGCAAAGCATTGCACTCACTGGTACGTCACTGGCGTTAGTAGGTGGATTGTGGTTTGCTGACTTGATTCCTGTGTCAATTCAGCAACGGGTATTGAGTTCAACAGAGGAATTATTCTCATTCAGTGATGTACGTGGTGTGGATATCACAACAACGAACTACGCGATTGTTGAACGATTAGCCCACTGGCAAGCTGCAGTGAATATGGCGCAGGAGAATCCTTGGCTGGGTGTTGGACTCGGTAATTATGAAGTCGCGTATGACCAATATCGGCTGATTAATTGGGAATTTCCGTTAGGGCACGCTCACAACTACTACTTGAATATCTTAGGTGAGGCTGGCATGATTGGCTTCTTATTTTATATGGGTATGTGGTTAACAATTGTTCTCATAACTTGGCAAATACGGTCACATCCTGATTTGTTGGTGCGCTCACTTGCGATTGGGTTGATGGGCAGTTGGGCTTATCTTGCGTTCCACAGTTTATTAGATAATTTATATGTGAATAATGCGTTCCTGCATCTTGGTGTGATGTTAGGACTTCTTGCGATGTTTTATCAGCAATTAAACAAGTCAGTATCATGGAGTGTGTATGAGTCAGGCAACAAGCATTAATCAAGAAAAACCAAGTGAGTATCAAGGTCTACGCTTACCACTTGACCCTATTATTGAATTTACAGCCAATCAAGTTGCTACACGATTTGACAGAGTAAAAGAACGCGAGGTCGTGCGTTTCTTAAGATTTTCGTGTGTTGGAATTCTTGGAGCAATGCTTGACCTCGGTATTTCACTCACTTTATTCCAAACAGTTTTTCCGCCATTAGATGTAGATGGCAGTGAGTTGTTCTGGAATTACACAATTGCGACAACAATTTCTTTTGCAGCAGCCATTACCAGCAACTTTTTCTGGAATCGTTATTGGACTTACCCTGACTCGCGGTCACGCTCTTTAGGAGCACAATTATTACTGTTTGCATTTATTTGCACCGTCGGCTGGTTAGCTCGTGGTGTGTGGCTGGATTTTGCGATTGAACCTGCTGGACAATGGATGCGTGAGAATACAGGACTAGAGACAGGATTAGCTAATAGCTTAGGGGCTGTTAGTGCAGTTTTGGTCGCTATTTTCATTGTAATGATATGGAATTTCGTTGTGAATCGTCTGTGGACATTCAACGACGTTGAGTAATGATACCCACGATTGGGATTGATTATACACCTGCTTATGAGCAAGGTGGTGGTATTGGTCGGCTGACCCGTGATTTGATAGATGCCTTGCTCACCTTGGATAGTGAGACAAACTATCGACTGATGGTGGCAGGCACGAGCAAAACAACATTAGGGAAGCAACTCGCATCGAATGCAGTGTGGAAAGCAACTCCCCTATCTTCTAAATGGCTAGCTCGTGTCTGGCATCGGATGCAATTACCTGTTCCTGTTGAATTGATAACTGGTCAGGTAGATTTGTTCCACGCAACTGATTTTACGCTTCCCCCAACACGTTCTACAACAAAAACAATCGTCACAGTACATGATATGTCATATGTACGTGTTCCTGATGCAGCGAGTCCTCGATTGAGGGCTTACTTGGATGCTGTTGTTCCTCGTTCTACGCGACGAGCGGACCATATCATTGCAGATTCACAGGCAACGAAGGATGATTTGATTGAGTTCTGTCAATTGCCTGAGCAAAAAATTACTGTGTTGTTGAGTGGCATTGACAACCGTTATCAAGTAATTGATAATGATAGTTTTTTAATGACTATCCGAAATTTTTATCATATACCATCTGTTCCTTATTTATTCACTGTCGGGACAATTCAGCCACGAAAAAATTACAGTCGGGTGATTCGTGCGTTGAAGCAATTGCGAGATACAGGGTATGATTTGCATCTGGTGATTGCTGGAGGCAAAGGTTGGCTCGAAGATGAGATGTATCAGACTTTAGAAGAAACTGGCTTGAATGATGTTGTTCATCTTATTGGCTATGCGAAAGACGAACATCTCGCAGGATTGTATAGTGGTGCTGAAGCTGTTGTATTTCCTTCACTATACGAAGGATTTGGTTTCCCTGTGTTGGAAGGCATGGCATGTGGCACGCCTGTTGTCACATCGAATGTATCCTCATTACCTGAAGTTGCTGGTGACGTAGCGATTATGGTTGACCCATACGATGTTGAAGAGATTGCTAATGCAATTCGGCGTGTACTTGATGATAGTGACTTGCGTGCCGAGATGATTCGCAGAGGATTTGAGCAAGCGAGTCGCTTTACGTGGGAGAAAAGTGCGAGACATTTGCGAGACATTTATGCAGATGTCCTGTCGCGGTAGTATTCTAGTGGTTAGTATAGTACATGACCAAAAAACTTGATGTGAAAAGATAAACGGCTGAGGCATGCCTCAGCCCTACACAAACACAACAAAATCAGGAGTTACAGAGACAAGGCATGCTTTGTCTACCAACGAATTACAATGAAAATTAAATTGGTTGTGGAATAGTGTGCAATCGTAATGATTTAAGGAAAGGGTTGTGATGGATAGCAAACGTGTTGCTGATTCGCGTGTGACATTGAGTCATATGATGGGTCCTCAGGATGCGAATGGACTTGGCAATGTACATGGTGGGGTTATCATGAAACTTGCTGATGAGGCTGGTGGTTTGGTTGCTATTCGTCATGCACAATCCCCTGCTGTGACGGTTGCTGTTGATTCGATGACGTTTATGCACCCGATTCGTATTGGGACATTCGTTCAATTCAATGCTGAATTGACTTATGTCGGACGCACATCAATGGAAGTACGGGTGGAGGTGATTAGTGAGAATCCTATCACAGGTGAGCGCCTCATTACGAATACGGCTTATTATGTGTATGTTGCGATTAACAGCAATGGCACACCAAAACCTGTGCCTTCTTTACTATACGAAACAGATGAAGAACGCAAACGGGCAGCACAAGCACAAGAACGACAAGCCTATCGCAAGCAACAACGCGCCCAAGAAGAGGATAATCAAGCATGAGTGATGATGTAGTCCCTAATAATGATGAGCTAGAGAACAATCAAGCTGACGACAGTGATGCCAGTAAGACATCATCAGGGTCGGCATTGCTCAATTTGCTCAATGATTATGGTTACAAGCGTATTTTGGATGAGCCTGAGCCTAATTTTGGACTTGCTGAAAATCGTCCGTTTCCGTTTTTGGCGATGGTTGGGCAAACAGAGATGCGAACCGCTTTATTACTAGCGGTGGTTAATCCTGCGATTGGCGGTGTTTTACTCATTGGTCCGCGTGGGACAGGTAAAACGACGGCGGTACGTAGTTTGACAGGGATTTTGCCTTTTACAGAGGTCAGTTTGTGCGATGAGGATGTTCTCCCTGCTGATTTAGAGGCTTTGAGCGAAGATGAAGCTAAATTCTTATATCCTGATTGTTATGACAAGTGGAAACGTGGTGAGCGCATTTCGCGTTTTGAGCCTGTGAAGCTGGTTGAGTTACCGCTCAACGCACAAATTGAGGATGTGGTTGGGAGTAAAAACGAACGTGCTCAGGCACATCGGAATGTGGTGCGTGTGGAACGAGGTATTTTGGCACGCGCTGATAAGAATCTCTTGTATGTCGATGAGGTTAATTTACTTGATGACCAAATTATCGATGTGATTTTGGATGCTGCCGCACAAGGAAGTTATACAGTACGGCGAGGTGTTGTCGCTGGGACATATTATTCGCGCTTTGTTTTGATTGGGTCAATGAATCCTGAAGAAGGTCGCTTGCGTCCACAAATTTTAGACCGTTTTGGATTACGGATTAACGTTCGTGGATTGATGACGACAGAAGAACGAGCGGAGATTTATCAACGAGTACGGGCATACAGACGTAATCCGACTTATTTTTTGCGCCAGTATGAAGAAGAAATTGCGATTACACGCGAAGAGGTTGCTATTGCACGCGAGATTTTGACAGAAACACAAATCAGTGATGACATCATCCGCATTGGTTTGGAGTTAGTACAAGACTTGAACATTGATTCGCATCGGGCGGAATACACAATGTTTGAGGCAGCCCGTGCTTACTGTGCAGCCGACAATCGCACAGAGGTCAGTATTGATGATTTACGAGTGGTTGCACCGATGGCATTGCGACAGCGCAATAGCGATTTCATGTCGAATTTCTTCGATGACCAAGCTAAAGAAGACCAACAAATTGAAACGACTATCAATACTATTTTGGATAAAGCATGAGAGAGCAATCAAGACATTTCGACAAAATGTGGTTTGTGCTTCCGTTTGCGATACTGTTTTATGTGATGCCTTGGATGCTCAACAGTAGCGCAGTCTTATCAATTGGGGCATATGATATAGCCGAGTTGTTGGCAAAGCGTCCATTTGATGATGTAACTTATGCGACAACTCTGATATTGCGTGGACATCTTGTGTTGTTCACATGGCTGATTGCTATCGGAACACAACGCCCACTGTTTTCAGCAAGTTGGTGGTGGCATCTAATCGCTGGTTTAGTCTTAGTCGTTGCCCAATTGCCTCCACTGACCTTTATCAATGATTTGAGCGATAGTAATCAACAGCAACAGGCATTACTAGCAATGGTTAGCTTACTTGGGGTGGCGATTGGTCTGACAGGTTATGTCTGGCGGTATCGTCATGGCTTGCGCGTTATCATTACGATTGGAGGCGTTATCATGACCATCTACGGGACGACAAATGCACTTGCTATTTTGAGTGATTACAGTCTACCTGCCAATGTTGGACTGGGAGCAATTGGATTAGGTGGTTTGTATATCGTTTTAGGAATAGTTAGTTTGTATCAGTTAGCGAAATCTAGGTAAATGAACAGAGCCATGCTTAGTTGCAATGGCTCTGAGACTTACAAAAATGATAGCAGGGTGTTGTGTTATGCCATGTGTTCTTGAATGTATGAAACCGCTTGCCCTACTGTTTCGATGGTTTGTGCGTCTTCATCGCTGATTTCGCCACCGAACTCTTCTTCAAATTGCATAATGAGTTCAACGAGGTCGAGTGAGTCGGCTTCGAGGTCTTCACGGAAACGAGCCTCTGGTTTAATACGATCACCTTCTACACCGAGTACATCATTCACGATGCCTGCTACACGTTCTTCAATGGATGCCATAGATCCCTCCTAATTTCTATTTAGGTATTTCGATTACGAGTTATAAAAATTGTAACGCACATTATACCGTGTATAAAGTGAGTTACCAGCCCTAGCTATGCTGTTTATTGACACACTATACAACAATCTGTACGATGAACAAACACACGCAAGGCAGACTTACTTTAAGGAACACACAACTATGTCAAAAGTCACGGAACAGTCTCCTACAACTGAAAGTCGTAAGGTTGACCACGTTAAGATTAATCTTGAGCAAGATGTTCAGTTCCCCAATCTAACAACGGGTTTAGAGAACTATCGATTTATGCACTGTGCTGTTCCTGAAATTGATTTGGCTGATGTTAAAACAGAAGTGAATTTGTTTGGCAAGACATTAGCATCCCCGCTTTTGATTTCTTCTATGACGGGAGGTGCGGAACTAGCTTATAAGCTCAATCGTATTTTGGCAGAAGCAGCACAAAAATATAATATTGCGATGGGAGTGGGTTCGCAACGGGCAGCTATCGAAGATGATGAACTTGCTTATACCTTCCAAATTCGTGATTTTGCACCTGACATTTTATTATTTGCGAATGTTGGTGCTGTTCAATTGAATTATGGCTACGGCATTGACCAAATGAAAAAAGCTGTCGATATGCTTGAAGCCGATGCTCTCATTTTGCATTTTAACGTACTACAAGAAGCTGTTCAGCCTGAGGGTGACACTAATTTTGCAGGGTTACTTGCTAAAATTGAAGCGATTTGCACACAGAGTGATGTTCCTGTAATTGCCAAAGAAGTCGGCTTGGGATTCTCCCCTGCTGATGTGCAACAGTTAGTCAATGCAGGCGTGAGTGCTATTGATGTGGCTGGTGCTGGTGGTACATCGTGGAGTGAGGTTGAGTATCATCGTGCGCCGACAGCGTTTCATGCACGAGTGGCACGCGCTTTTGCTGATTGGGGCATCCCGACAGCAGATGCAATTCGGTATGCTCATGACGTTGCGCCTAATACGCCCATCATTGCGAGTGGCGGTTTGCGCGATGGGATTGACGTTGCTAAGTGTATTGCTTTGGGTGCGCTTATCGGTGGGATGGCAGGTCCGTTTTTGAAAGCTGCTAATACATCAATGGAAGCGACGGAGCAGTTTATCGAAGAAACAATTGCACAGATTAAGATTGCGATGTTGTGTAGTGGTGTAAGCACTATCGCAGAGTTACAAGAGACTGAGTTGATAAAGAGCCATTAGTTGTTAGTTATTGGTTTTTAGTGAACTGCTAGCTACATAGCCTGTACTTAAAGTATTTATCCGTATCGAGTATCACTAGATTGTATGAGGGTACTTGCTCATGTACTTGTGATATAAATATTTGACGCAAAGTGACAAAGACGCAGAGAACATTTTCAAAATCCGTAAATTCGAGTATTTCCGCTTCATACCCACAAAAGTTGATACGAAAATATAAACGGTCATGCCTCAACCTACACAAACACACTAAAATCTAGGGTTGTAGGAACAAAGCATGTTGTCCATGAACAAGTAACCATAAAAATTAAATTGGTCGTGTGCTAGGACATCCCTCTACAACAGCACATCTGACAGCTTAGATATAAATGATTTTAGATTAAATCACGGATGACTGCATTGCTCAGGAATCTTCCTGATTGTGTTAAGCGGATGCGGTCATCAAGCACTTCTAGCAAGCCATAGCTGACGTGCTTCTCTATTGCTTCGTGTTTGAGTAATACAATGTCTTCGCCAAAGCGTGATTGAAAACGATCTCGTGATACCCCTTCTTGCGTCAGACGTAGACCCATCAAAATCGTTTCCGACATATCGTCTTCTTGAGATACTTCGATAGCTTTAGAAACAGCAGGTGTTCGTGGGAATGTCAGGTTATCATGTGATGCTTGTAGTGCTTCAATGTATTTTTGTGGAGACCGCATGACGATGTAACGCACATCATTGGCAAAACCATGTGCACCTGGTCCTAAGCCTAGATAAGGTGCGTTGTACCAATATTGAATATTGTGGCGCGATTCGTAGCCAGCTTTCGCCCAATTACTAATTTCATATTGTTGGAAATCGGCATTAGCCAACATTTCGGTCATCATGTCGTACAGATCAGCCGCTAAGTCGTCATCAGGTGTGGGTAATTTGCCATCTATGATGTCATCGGTGAGTGGTGTGTTACCCTCTAAAATGAGGTTATAGGCTGATACATTCTGAATATTGAGGTCAATTGTATCTTGGAGTGTTTGTTCCCATGTTGCTAGTGTTTGATGTGGTGCACCGAAGATTAAATCAACACTGATGTTATCGAAGCCAATTGTTTGTGCATCTGCTACTGCTTGAACAACGTGCTGGTGCGTATGTTCACGATTGAATAGCTTAAGTTCGTGAGCATTGCTGGTTTGTACACCCATGCTAATGCGATTAAAACCTACATCTCGCAATGATTGTAGATAATCACGGGATAAATCGTTGGGATTGGATTCTAAGGAAATTTCGGCAGTGGGTAAAATTTCAAACGATGTTGTTAGTGCGTCAAACAACTTTTGATATTGTACACTGTTTAGTAAGCTCGGCGTACCTCCCCCAAAAAAGACTGTTCCGACGGGCATATCGGGAGTCCGCTCACCGATGTAGCGTATTTCTGTAGCGAGTGCATCTACAAACTGAGGAATGATATGTTCCAGAGATGTGTAGGTATTAAACGCACAGTATGAACACATCGTCCTACAGAATGGAATGTGTAGATAGAGTGATAGTGTTTGAGCATCCATACAATTAATTAAACAAGACTCTCGTATAATTGCGATATAGAGATAGGTTCAATATAATAGTGGCATATCTCAAGCCAATACGATAGTTGCAATCATAAGAGAACGAGTAGAAACAATGCCTGAAACCAAACAATTCGGCGGATTTAATGACGAAGGCTCTTCAAATGCCTCTGGAAGTGCCTTAGAACTCAATACTATATTATTATCGCGCTATAAAATTGAAGGTCAACTTGGTGGTGGTGGTCAGGGGGCAGTTTATCAAGCCCGCGACTTGAATTTCCCTGATTCGCGCCGATTAGTTGCTATTAAAGAGATGTTGGTCATCACAAATGATTCAAGTGTAAGAATGAATGCCATGAAAGCGTTCAAGCGTGAGGCAAATATTCTTGCAACGCTCAATCATCCTGCGATTCCGAAAATTTATGATTTTTTTGAGAAGAATGACCGTGCTTATTTGGTGATGGAATACATCAACGGACGTGACTTGGAAGCAATCCTGAGCCGCACCAAATCGTTGCCGATTGATAAAATCATTGAGTGGGGAATTGATTTGTGTGATGTCTTGCAATATTTGCATAATCATCAACCTGAGCCAATTATCTTCCGTGATATGAAACCTGCCAATATTATGATTGATAGTCTTGGTAAAGTTCGCTTGATTGACTTTGGGATTGCGAAAGTTTTCGTGAGTGGTTTACCACAGACCATGATTGGTACAGAGGGTTACAGCGCACCCGAACAGTACAAGGGGAAAGCTAATCCATTAAGCGATATTTACAGCTTGGGAGCAACGTTACATCACGTTGTCACACGCTCTGACCCACGTTTAGAACCCCCTTTCAGCTTTAACGAGCGTCCTATCACCAGTATAAATGAAGATGCAACACCACAATTCGAGCAAGTTATCATGCGCTCATTGGAATTTGACCCTGACAAACGATTCCAGAGTTGTGCTGATATGAAGGATGCTTTGGAGATGCTCAAGTATCGTCCTGCACAGATGCAGATGAATACAGCAGGGGCTGTAACAGCACCTAATAACGGTGAAGAAGCAGGTGGCGAATTCTTCAGTGAGGCTGGTACGGGGTCTATACAAGCTATTTGGACATTCACCGCAGAAGATGAAATCCGTAGTACGCCTGTGGCATTTGATGACAAGATTTTTGTAGGGTCTTATGATACCAATATTTGGGGATTGAAGCTGGATACTGGCGAACAAATCCTTAAAAAAGCAACCGAAGGTGGCATTGCTGTTGCACCAGCGATTGACCCTGAATACAATCAGATTCTTTTTGGCAGTGAAGACTATGGGTTTTATGCTTGGGATTACCGTGATTTCCGTCTGAATTGGGATTACCAGACCAGCGATAAAATTCGCGGTGCTGCTACAGTGGCTCATGGTCATGTCTTCTTTGGGAGTGATGATGGTTATTTATATGCTCTCATCAAGCACAATGGGCGCAAGATGTGGGATTACCCTACCGAAGCCCCTGTCCGTAGTAAGCCACTCGTCACAAATGACCGTGTTATCTTTGGTAATGAAGCAGGTGAAATTATTGCACTAGGGCTGAATGGCACTAAGCGTTGGAGTGCAAATGCGAAACGGGCTGTCACGTCTTCTCCTGTTGCAGACGAAGAGAACTTCGTTTATTTTGGCTCATTTGATGGGTATCTATATGCGATTGATGGTGAAAATGGCTTCATACAATGGCGATACCGCACCAATGGTCCGATTATTTCGACCCCTGCGGTTGCTGGTGGATTCGTTTATTTTGGGTCAGCCGATGGTAAGTTATACTGTGTCAATACAGCGACAGGCAAAGAGCGTTGGCATTTTGACGCAGAAAAGCCCGTTATATCTTCTCCTGTTGTTTACCAAGATGTTGTTTATGTTGGCGGAACTGATAAAAAGTTGTATGCCATCAATGCGCGTACAGGTAAAGAGGTCTGGAATTTTGAGGCAGGTGGCGAAATTACATCTTCACCGCTCATCTATGAAAAATTCATCATTTTTGGATGTCTAGACCGTAAAGTATACGCCCTACCATTGATACCAATCAACAATTAACACTAGAACGGATACGTAATTATGAGCTTTTTTCGTCGCATCTTCAACAATACGCCTGAAGACATCACGGCACAGGAAGAAAACAATCAAGAGACAGACGTAAATCAAGACGAGGCTGTGGCATCATCTACGATTTCTGAGGAAAACTCATCTTCGGATGATGATTTACCACCTACTGTGCCACCTACTGAGGAACTTCCTCCGATTGAACTGAAAGACATGAGCGACGACATAGTCGAAAAGTTAGACCAAACTTTACCTATCGATACGGATGATACGACTATCCCAGAGTTAGGACCTGATTTTGCGATGGCAACGAATGATTTGCCACCGACTAAAGTCCCAAAAGTCACTCGTCCATTGCCAGAATCAGAGCAGATTCTTGCGCCTGAAGGCGGACACCTGATGTATGGGCAGGCATCTGACCAAGGTATTGTACGGATGAACAATCAGGATGCGGTATTCTCATTCTATTTTACGAGTGAGAGTGCTGAGGAATTCCCTGATTTTGGTGTATTTGTGGTCGCCGATGGGATGGGTGGTCATCAAGAAGGAGAGAAAGCATCGGCGATTACCGCTCGTACAGTAGCAACAGAACTTCTAGAGAAAGTCTATACTCCGTTATTGCAAGGGGTTGATATGAATGACCCCGACCAGCCGACGATTGTTGAGGTGTTAGTTGATGCAGTGCAAAAAGCTAACGTCACAGTACGTGAGCAGGTCAGCGATGGTGGTACAACTTTGACGGCTGCTGTCGTACGGGGTGAGGCTGCATACATCGCACATGTCGGAGACAGCCGTGCGTATTGGATTAACGATAATCAATCCCTTGATAAAATCACACGCGACCATTCCGTGGTTGCAAGATTGATTGAACTTGGTCAGATTAGTGCTGAAGAAGCAGAATTACATGAGCAACGGAACGTTCTTTACCGTGCGGTAGGACAAAATGAGGATGTCGAAGTTGAAATTCATCGTAAGCGTCTGATACCAAATTGTGGTTTATTGCTATGTAGTGATGGGTTGTGGAATATGGTGAGCGATAGTGATATGCTTGAAATCATCAAGCAAACACCGAATCCACAAGAGGCATGTATTAAGTTAGTAGCATTAGCTAATGCTCACGGTGGGACTGATAATATTACAGCCCTTCTCATTCGTACACCATCCAAATAACGGTGAAATAATCTTATGTCTTACCGATTCGACCCTTATCTGATACTTGGTTTAACACCAAATGCAGAGGATAAAACAATTCAGCAGGTCTATAATGGGTTGGTTGCTCATTTGCAAGCGAATCCACGCGGTGCTGCACGCGAACAGTTACAGATGGTTCATGAAGCATATCAGCTTCTGAATGACCCGTATCAGCGCAGACGATATGATGACCATGCGAGTAAAATTGACGAACTGACACGGAAGAACAGTCGTTTCAATTTGCGTTTAACACCAAGCAAGCGTAGTGTTAAACCATTAGGTGAAGAGCAAGTTATCTATGTTTTGTCAGAGATATTTGCGCCTCATGGTATCAGCGACCAAATGGAAGAGCGCGAAGTTCGCCTTAATTTAACTTTGGTGATTGACCAGAGTCGATCAATGGATGACGATGGGCGTATGAAGCGCGTGATTGCTGCAGCGCAGACAATCATCACAGAATTGACCCAAGATGATGTAATTTCAATCATTTCTTTCAATGACCGTGCAACAACAATTATTCCAGCTACCCCAGTGCATGATGTGATGGCACTGCGGGCGCGTGTGAGTATGATTCAGCCTCGCGGTGGTACAGAAATCTTTCAGGGATTACAAGCAGGTATCAACGAAAATCGTAAACATCTTGCGCCTGAGATGGTGAATCATATTATTTTGTTGACGGATGGGCGTACTTATGGTGATGAACAACAATGCTTAGATTTGGCTCAGCAAGCCGCTACAGAAGGCATTGGCATCAGCGCGATGGGCTTGGGTGATGAATGGAATGATAAATTTCTTGACCAGCTTGTATCTTATAGTGGTGGAACATCGACATTCATTAAGTCTGTGAATATGGTTTCAAATTTCATGGATTTGCAATTGCGTAGTTTATCGAACGCGTTTGCTGAGCGCGTGAATTTGTCGATTGTGACTAGTCCTGATATTAGTATTGAGATGGCTTTCAAGATTTCGCCAAATCCACAGCCATTATCTGTGTCAAATGGAGTCGTCCCGTTAGCAGCATTGCAACCTAAGCGTCCTATCTCGGTATTATTGCAATTGCAATTACCTGCAAAATTGCCTGATAAGTTCATTAATATTGGGCATTTCGTTGGCAGTGGCGATATGATGTTAAACCAAGCTAAGAGATTTTACACAGCCAGTGACTTATCGGTTACTGTGAGAAGTGAATATATTGATGACTCTCCTCCTGCGTCGATTGTTGATGCTTTAAGCAAGTTGACCTTGTATCGCTTGCAAGAAAAAGCACAGGAAGCACTTGAGGGAGGGGATGCAGACGAGGCAACACGTCATCTGAAATATCTTGCCACACGCTTAATCGATATGGGGGAGCATGAGTTAGGTCAGCAAGCGATGGCTGAGGCGAATCACATTGACCAAACCAGAGCATTCTCGAACGAAGAAACGAAGAAGACGATTAAGTATCAAACACGGGCGTTGATAGACCCTGGTGCGTCGTTGCAAGGCGTAACTGCATTGTTAGATGGCGACTAATCAGAAAGGTTTGTGTAGGCTTTTTACACAAATTATCTTCATTGCTAGTCAACGTGTTTACAACTTATAATTCATTATGGTTGACTGACGCGGTCAGAAACGGGAGGGCACAGTGACCCTTCCCTACAGAAATTGAACATTTTTTGACCTTGTGGTAGGAATTAACACCTACAATTACAATAACTTAAAGTCCTAATGTAGGCTTAGAAGAGCAAATTCACTATGATTAAATGTACAAATTGTGGCGAAGCGAATCGAGAAGGTATGCTGTTCTGCGATGTATGTGGATACAGCTTGACTCCTGCAACACAAGGGGGCGCAACTATTCCAACGCGCAACCTTGATGAAGAGGATGATGATTCTATCGCTAAAGCGACATGGGGAGCAGCACGATTTAAACAAGGATCAGCGATTGTGATTCATGTTCGTGATTCTGACCAACCTGTGACCGTTGCTCCTGCTCAGCGAGTCATTTTCGGGCGTTCGGATTCTAATAGCAATGTTGTGCCTGATGTGGATTTTGCTCCTTATGGTGCAGTCGAAAAAGGTGTTTCTCGTCAACACGCTGCTTTGGAAGTGAATGAGGATACCCTGATGTTATTGGATGTAGGAAGTTCCAACGGCACATATCTCAATGGACAGCGATTATTGCCTAATCAACCGCGTGTGTTGCGCGATGGTGATGAAGTCCGACTCGGGAAATTGGTTGCACATATTTATTTCAAGTAAGACTGGATAGATGAGCTAATGCCAACAATTGTTTTACATATTGCAAATGCTGAACCGATCAAGGTTGATGTGGATGAGCTACCACAGGCAACTGACACCTGCGTTGTAGGTAAGAATCCACGCTTACGGAGCGACAGAGAAGTTGATTGGGTGGATGAAGGGGTGCGAACTGTTGTTGTTCCAATGCACCGCTTGAACTATATTCAAGTGTATCCAGAAGGCGATGATGCTCTGGACTTCACACTCCCCTATCGCGATTAATCAATTTACGGAGGCAAGCAAATACCGTATGTCTTCTAATTTACCGAATACATCCAAACGTGAATCAAAACGTATTCTGGTTGTTGATGATGAACCTCGTATGATTGGGTTCATCCGCATGAACCTCGAATTGGAGGGGCATCAGGTCATTGAAGCACATAATGGCTTGGAGGCACTTGATGCTGTGCGAACACAACTACCTGACATCGTTATTCTTGATGTGATGATGCCAGAGTTGGACGGCTTTGAAACTTTGCGGATGTTACGTGAATTTTCAGAAATTCCTGTCATTATGTTGACAGCTAAAGGTGACGAAAACGATAAGGTCTATGGGCTAGAACTGGGTGCAGACGATTATGTCACCAAGCCTTTTGGTCCACGCGAATTGAGCAGTCGTATTAAGGCTGTGATGCGTCGTTGGAAAACACCATCCACATCACCAGCCGATGCTGTGTTAGAGATTGACTCGCATTTGAGTGTTGATTTTAATCAGCGCGAGGTGATTGTTGAGGGTGAACGTGTCAAACTACGCCCAACAGAGTACCGTCTACTGTATCATTTGATTGAGAATGCAGGGTGGACAGTCCCACATGACCAATTGCTAGCAAAAGTTTGGGGCTATGAGTATCGTGACGAAGCCCATTATGTGCGCTTGTATGTCAATTATCTGCGTGAGAAAATTGAGGAAGACCCCTCAAATCCGCAGTATATTTTGACTGAGCGTGGTGTTGGGTATCGTTTTGTCAATTTCCGACGAGATAAAGAAAAAGCAGACTAATCTACAAGAGTGGCGCAGAAGCGTCACTTTTTTGTTTCCTCGCAAATGCTATCAATCTACTCTACGCTTGTACTACGCTGGGCTTTTTCATGATATGCTGACAGATAAGATGTACATTTATCGAAAGCAGTGTTTATGAGCTTACAACAAACAATTTATAACAACATCACAGATAATCCGATTCAACGCTTAGAAAATATTGTGCTTAATCGGCAACGAGGGAAGTGGTTTCGGCGGATTATGTATCTGCTGACTGCTTTGATCATGGCGATACCAATTTTTTGGGGATTTGGGCGGGATTTTTACGATTCGCTCAATTTCACATTAGGTTTTCTTGTCATACTCAACATCCTTGTTTTTGTGCTAGTCGTGATTCGTGCTGTTCAGATGGGCGCGGATAGCATGTATCGTGAACGACGTAATCGCACATGGGAATTGTTGATGCTGACAGGTGTGAGCAATTGGCGCGTTGTGATGGGCAAGTGGGTCGGCATTATGCGTCATTTGGTGCGCGATTATTTGTGGTTATTCGTCGTGCGCTTCGGAACGATTTTTTGGGTAGCGATTAACTACAATTTACTAGAAGATTACACATATCGAGAATTAAATCCGTACTACAACAATGTATCCAACAATCTTGTAACTGTACTAGATGGACGAATTGACCTCAATTGGTTTTTGATTGCTATCGGCTTTGCACTTTTCTTGACAGCAATTGAACTCGCTTTTTCGAGCGCGATTGGGCTATCGGTAGCATTCTTCAAGTTCAGGATGAAAACATCAAGTGTGATTGCGGTAGCAGTACGATTAGGATTTGCTTTATTGATTCCAGCAATTACGTATCTTGCTTTTTCTATAGGTGATGGGGAAGACATACTCACGATTGAATACACCACATTAAATGACGATTCATTTGTGAATACAGCGATTTTCGCTGGGCGAACCAGTACATTTTTTGCAGACAACGGCATGATTAGTGCAACGATGTTTGCAGATGAAGATTTTACCCATGAAATGAGTGACGAATATGGTAGAGCATTCCAGTTAGCAAATTTACTGGGAGTTTTGATGTATATGGGTGGAACGGCAGTTGCACTAGGAATTGCGACGAATCGGGCATTTGTGCGTGGTTTGGACTACACAAGCGGTATTCAGCCAAAAGTGAAGTCAAAACGCCGTAGCAGTCAGCAAACTATCGAAAATGCACTACCTGCGTCACAAACGTCTCAAATCGCCATGATTGGGATGAATCGTCAAAATGTGTTTAACTTTGATAAGGGTGAGACATTGAGCGTTGATATTTATCAGTATCAGCGACGGTTGGGACGGATGATTCTGCGTGTGGCATCTGGAGAGCGTTCACCGAAGTATGTTCAACTATCGAATGTGGCTTATGTTGATGCGCCAATGTTCTGGAAAGGTGCAAATTTCCGCACAGGGAGTGACGCTGAGTATCAGGCATTCATTCAAGAAAAAGGCATCTACGTCAACAGCTTGGTCGAAGCGTCGATGCGTTTGTATATCTTGGACGGTAAAACTTCGATCAAGATTGTCGCAGGGTCGGCGCAAGTTTTGGATTATCTGCCTGATAGTGTGTGACTCTAATTAATTTCGGAGCGCACGGTGACGCTCCCTTGCAAGACCTTTGTAGGTATCAATATTTGAAAAATCCAAAATCGACGTAGTAGCATGTCGTCTGTGATTCGGGGAGACAAGGTGTCTCCCCTGTTTCTTTGAAGATGAAGACTCCTCTGTTGTGGCGTTTCATCTTCTTTTTGAGTGTACTCCACTGTGACTTGGATGGTTCGATATTATCTCCTTGTAGCACAAAATAACTTTTATCAAAGGTAATGCGACATCTGCCATCATCCTCAATGGTTAGTTTTTTGAACTTTTCACCGAAAACACTTTTAGAAAATACTAGCCCTTGCCGTTTGGCATGAGCATGGTCAAATTCAGGTAAGTCATAATCCATAATGTTTCTCCATGATGTGTGCCTATTGATTTTTGCGGTTTTAGACGCTAATTTACAGGCTTAATTTTGGTCAGGATTATGGGTATCTACTCGTGGGCATCAGTACACAAAGTTGGCAAAGACTTCAGAACGCACTCATCGGCACTGCATTGGTTATTATGACCTTGCATGTTGTCATCTATATTTCGTTTGGTGTGGCATTGATTCCGTTTCCGTTTGATTATGACCAAGCGGAAGGATTTGAACTTAACAATGCAATTTTGCTCGCTGAGGGTGGTTGCCCATATTGCGATAATGATGTTTATCCGTTTTATGCGAGTGGGTATGCGCCGTTTTTCCATGTTTTGATGGTGCCGTTTGTGTGGTTGTTCGGTGCTGATTTTTGGTATGGGCGACTAATCATCTTTGTAGCGACTTTGCTGACATCAGGTGCGATTGGCTACGCTATTTGGCGCGATGAAAAACGTTTGTGGATTGGTGTCATTGCTGGATTTGCTTTTTTAGCATCAAATTTCATCTATCACATTGGTCCTCTGTTGAGACAGCATCTGTTGATGGTGCTATTCGAGACGTTGGCTGTGGTTGTGATTGCGAATGCGTTTGATTATCGCGGAAGCAAGTTGCATCGTCGCTTATTTTTAGCATTTTTGTTTTTGCTCCTAGCTGGCTATACGAAACAACTCGCTTATTCGACTTGTTTAGCAGTTGGTGCTTGGCTTCTCTTGCGTAATCCACGACTTGCATTGCAATACAGTATTGGTCTGTGTGTGATTGCTGGCGCGATTTTTGGGTGGGCAATGGTCGTCACGGATGGGCAATGGTGGATTAACATCATCAGTTCTAATCAAAATGAGTATATCACTGAGCAATTCATTGGCTTGATGAGGCTCTTCGTCAGCTTGCATTATCCGTTATTGATATTAGCTTTGCTCTATTCGGCATTTGAATTGTATTTCTCTCGCTTATCTGTTTACACGATTTGGTTCGTGGTTTCTTTGGCGAGTACGATTGGTGCAGGGAAATGGGGCGCAGGTGATAGTTACTTTGCGACCACATTGGCATCAGCATGTATCCTTGCTGGGTTATTTGTCGCACGCAGTTTGAATGGAAGCTGGCAAATTAAAGAGAAACATCCTTTTGCTGGTATTGCACGGGTCAAAATCCCCTCAAATTTGCTTGCGGTTGCTTCACTGGTGTTGTTCATCGTTTATGGCAGTTTGGTCATCAAATTACCAACATCAGGCATTTATGAGCCGATTGCTACAGCACTCAATATTTCGCCAACTCCTGGGCATCGCTACCCACTTTATGATTCTGCAAAATGGACGGTTGGTTATGCCGTGACAGGGCATTTCCCATCAGAAGAAGATTATGTGAATGGACAGCGCATCGCAGACCGAGTAGCTATGACCGAGGGGCTGGTTATCTCTGAGGATGCAGGGTTTGCAATTCAGGTGAATCGTGAGGTTATCACCAATGCGGTGCAGTTAAAAAACTTATGGGAAAATGACCTCTATGACCCCACTAATTTAATCGAATTGCTGGAGAATCATGAGATTGAGTTGGTGATTCGGCGTGCAGACCTATTTCCTATTCCTGTATTGGTAGCGATTGATACCTATTATCAGCTTGATGAAGAAATTGCGATGAATGGGTTTATTTATCAATTGTGGATTCCTAAAACAGATGAGGCATCTTCTGAATAGCGTTTTGTATTTCTCAAACCTTCATGGATGATGAGGCAAAGTCATTATATGGTGATACAATAGAGTTTATGTAATTAACTGTGGGGAAAGGTTTTGGTATGCAAAGTGATAATACCAATAATCAATCAGACACTAAGGTAGAGTTAGATGATGCTATTGTGACTGAGGCAGATTCATCTGATGTTGCGGACAATTCTGCTGAAGAAATAGATGCTGTGGACGAGGTGATAGCAGAGGTTACGGAAGATGTATCCGTTGATGAAGCACCATCTGCGAGTGCAGTTCAGCATTATGATGTAGCACTTGAAACATCGAGTACAATTAACTCACCAGCACCTTTAACTAATAATGAGCATGAAGGAACACCTATGGCTGACGCTAAACCAAGAGCCACATCAACGCAGATGGCTGTAAACCCTGTGACCACGGGGAATTTTGAAGACTGGACATTTAAGCCATCAGGAGCATGGCCGCCACCTGTATTTTTAAAGCCAAATGCAACACCGCGCGAACGCTTTTACATTGAGTATCGTTGGTTTAGTCAGTGGGATTATTACGATAAGAAAGCATCCGAAGCAAAAAGCACTTACTATCGGTATCAAACGATTGTTGTTATTGGTGCATTGCTCATCCCTGCCCTTGTGAGTTTAAATTCAGCGATTGCGCGATTTATTGCTGATTTAGTTGCTGGTGGTAGCGCAGATTCTGAGGCAATTATTCGGATTGGCGTCGATACCGTGACAGTATTCGTCAGCTTGTTAGTCGCTGGGTCTGCAGCTATAGAAAGTCTGTATAAATTCGGAGATACATGGAATTCTTATCGGTCGGCAGCAGAGGAATTGCAGGCTGAGAAAAATGTTTACGATATGAGTGCTGGTCCGTATGAAAGTAATCCTAATCCATTTGCAACCTTTGTCACACGTGTGGAAGGTATTGTTGCTAATCAGAATGGTAAATACTTCCAAGCGGTGCAAGCTCAGATTGCTAAACAATCCGAAGAAAATGAGAATCTTGTTGAGTCCTTCTTGACAGACGATGATGAGTTTGATGTCAATTATGCGAACACACCAGAAAGTGTCGGGTAAAAGCATCATCATCAACTAAATCGAGAGCCAGTCTGCTTTAGATTGGCTTTTTGATTTTAACCGTAGATTTATAACTTTTTACAGTACAATGACAAGGTGGGACTTAATATAATCTTATTCATGGGACAATATTTATGTCAGGATATAATAGAATTACAGAATTAGATGGTCATATTGCAACGATTCGTGATACGGGAATTACTGTACATGATGTTGTGGTAGCATCACTGGCTGGTACATCATTGAGCGATATTTTAGCGCAATCGCCTCAGTTAGAAGCTGATGATGTGCATCAAGCATTGAGTTATACGGTGCAACGCCAAAGCATGGCGCGAGTGAATAGTTTGCAAGAACTGCGTCCTGAGATTGCGACTATCTCTGGTTATGGTGATTTATTCCTCGTTGGTTTGCGTTCTGACCAATTAACATCGCGTCAAATTGCTAAGGTCATTGTTGAACACAGCCACATGCTGAATTATAAGTGTGTGTATCAGATTGTGCGTGCACGTTTGTTGAACCCTTGGTTTGTGGATATTGATTGGGGACAAACAAGTCTTGCTCGTTTACAGACGCAGTTGCAAACTTACTTAACCCCTAATGTGGACACTGTAGAATACACCTTAGAAGCTACAAATACATCACTCAAAATTGATAGTCGTCTTATACCAATTATCGGCTTTTTAACGCAAGGTTACGAGGATTCAACAATCGGTATTAAGCAAATAGACGGTACTGTATCTATTGATGTTCAAATCCCAAATTTGCCAGCAGACTATGCCCCACTGTCACAAGTGGAACAGTTGGCACAAGTTATCTTGAAGTTATTAGATAGTGAATTGGTCATCATCAGTGATGACGACCTTGTGAATTATCAATTTACTGTGGCAACACTTTCATCAGGCTAGGTCTTGGGCTGCTAAAGCCGCGCCGATAATCCCTGCTTGGTTTCGCAATTGTGCAGGAATAAGCTCCGCTTTGATGTCGATGTATTCAAAGTATTTATCGTACTTTTTGCTAACTCCCCCACCGACAATGAGCATGTCAGGCGAAAAAATGTATTCAACATGTTGGAAGACTTCGTTGAGACGTTGTCCCCACTTCTTCCAACTTAGGTCTTCTTCACCACGAATACGTTCGGCTGCGTAGTGTTCGGCTTCCGTACCATTTGAGAGGTAAATGTGCCCTAGCTCTGTATTGGGTAATAAAACACCTTTGCGAAAGAAGGCACTACCGATGCCTGTCCCTAGAGTCAATATGATGACTGTTCCTAATTGATTTTGTCCTGCGCCAAAACGCATCTCGGCAATGCCTGCTGCATCAGCATCATTGAGGACAATTGTTGGCAGACCTGTTGCCCGTTGTATCAAACGTGAGACATCTGTGCCAATGAAGTCGTCATCTACGTTGGCAGCGTTTAGGGCAATACCATTCTGAATGATTGCAGGAAAAGTAACGCCAATAGGTCCTTCATAGTTGAAATGTTCAATAATTTCTGCAACGACATCTGCGACAGGTTCAGGTTTGGCAGGTTGTGGTGTGGGGATACGATGACGTTCGCCGACAAATTCACCTTTTTCTGTATCAACGAGTGCGCCTTTGATACCTGAACCACCAATATCAATGCCTAAGAGGTGCATTGTGAAAATTCCTTTCTCGGTTATGAGTATGATTTAGTGTATATATTATGGCATGAAGCTGTGACAATTGCATCAAAATCATTGAATTACAGAGGTACAAAGACTCAAAGAAAAGAGTAAAAGTCGGTGGTTGAACTAACATAAAATCATATTGAAAATTTAGTGATTTATCCTGTAAACACTTTACAGCAGGTCTTAACTATATCTACACCGTTGCGAGATGACACACAAGTCATCTCCTACAATGATTTATCGGATAGAGTATTCAGCACTAGAATTCGTTCTACGATATTAGGTTGGATTATCACCGTGATAAAATCAACTGAGTGATGAAATACAAGTAATGAGACCAACATGGAAAAGAATCTCAAACGTTTATCAAAATTCTTAGCTGTGGTTCTACGTCATTCACCAGAAGATTTTGGCATTACACTTGATGAGCAAGGTTATACGGCAGTAGATGATGTCTGGCAGGTAATTCAGGAGAAATATGGCAGTCAGTACACACTCGATGATTTAGAGCGCGTGATTGTAGGAGATCAACATGGCAAAAAACGCTATGAAATCGTCGGCAATCAAATTCGTGCAATGTATGGGCATAGTCAAGCGAAAGTGATTTATCCTGCGATACAGCCTCCTGAATTACTGTATCACGGCACAAATCCCAAAGCCTACAATGCAATCCGAAAACAAGGGTTAAAATCGCTAGGTCGGCAGTATGTGCATTTGACGAGCAATCGTAAGAATGCCTTAATAGTAGCCAAGCGACAAACCAATACCCCTGTGATGCTCATCATCCATGCTTTAGATGCTCATACGGCTGGGATTGTGTTTCATCAGCCTGAAGCGGAGCACTATCTTGCTTTGGCGATTCCAGCACAATTTATTGAGGTCGAAGCATAAATGCTATTCCTTGCGATGGCATAGGATAACACGTACAATATTCAGCATAATGATAACAATTAATATTACCCTGCTAGGAGGGTTGTGTGGCTGTCTACAAAGTTGTTGTGACGGGACCATTTAATTCAGGAAAAACAGAATTCGTGAAGAACGGTTCTGATATTGATATTGTCGAAACTGAGCGTAGTATCACGACAGAAGACCGAGGCATTAAGGCATTAACCACAGTTGCGATGGATTTTGGACGCGTAGATTTTGAGGATGACCGTGTACATCTTTATGGGACACCTGGGCAAACGCGCTTTAGTTTTATGTGGGAGACGTTGGCTAAGGATATGAATGGTTTCATTGTGCTAGTTGATGCGACTGACCCACCATCTTTCCCTGATGCTGCCGAACTGATTGAGACTTTTTCTAGCTTTGAGGATGTGCCTTTCATTGTGGTCGCTAATAAGATTGAACTTGATGAAGCAGTGAGCCTCAATGAAGTCCGTGATGGTACAGGGATTAGCAGTGGTATTCCTGTGATTCCATGTACGGCTATTGAAAAAGCAAGTGTTCGTAGTGTCGTCAGTGAGATGTTGAGTGCGCTGACATAACACAAAATGGGTTCACTATTGATGACTTGAGAAAACATCAACAACACCTTGATGGGGTTGGCGCGCCAACCTCCTACAAATCTTGATTTCACAGGTATAGTGGCAGATATACAATTTTTGCCAAAATAATGGCAAACCCCTACTATAACAATGGCTTGATAATCGACATCTTGGGTGTCGATTTTTGCGTTAATGCACTTCTGACAGTCGTCATATATTTCTCCTATATTGGACTGATAATTCTCCTACACAGTCTGTCTATACTTTTGAATGTAAGTCGGAAAGATAAGATAAATTTGAGGAAAATCATGGGAAAGATTGTCGGAATTGACTTAGGTACAACAAATTCTGTTGTCGCTGTATTGGAAGGTGGCGAGCCTACAGTTATTGCTAATGCTGAAGGCAGTCGCACAACCCCTTCTATTGTTGCATTCAATAAAAATAAGGAACGTCTCGTTGGGCAATCCGCGAAACGTCAAGGTGTGGTCAACGCAGATAATACTATCTTCAGTGTCAAACGCTTGATGGGGATGACATTTGATGATGCACGTAGCGAATTATCGCGGTTGCCCTATGAGGTGGTTGCAGGTAACAGCAATGATGCGCGTGTCATCGTTCCTGCGATGGACAAAGTTTACTCACCCCAAGAAATCAGTGCGATGATTTTGGGTAAACTCAAAAAAGATGCTGAAAGTTATCTCGGCGAAGATGTGACACAAGCTGTCATCACTGTGCCAGCGTACTTCAATGATAGTCAGCGTCAAGCAACCAAAGATGCTGGTCGCATCGCTGGTTTGGAAGTTTTGCGTATCATCAACGAACCAACGGCTGCAGCACTCGCTTATGGCTTGGATAAGAAGACTAATGAGAAGATTCTCGTCTTTGATTTGGGTGGTGGTACATTTGATGTATCTGTGCTTGAAGTCGGTGATGGTGTAGTCGAAGTGCTTGCGACAAGCGGTGATACGCATCTTGGTGGCGATGATTGGGATGACATCATCGTTGATTGGCTCGTGAGTGAGTTCAAGAAAGACCAAGGCATTGACCTAAGCGCTGATAAGCAAGCGTTACAACGTCTGAAGGAAGCTGCTGAGAAAGCAAAAATTGAACTTTCTGCTACGATGCAAACAGACATCAACTTACCATTCATCACGGCTGATGCTGGTGGTCCGAAACATTTGAACTTAACACTGACACGGGCGAAATTTGAGCAATTGAGTGGTGATTTACTCGAACGATTGATTGTGCCTGTCAACAATGCGCTGAAAGATGCTGGTTTGAACAAATCAGACATCAATGAAGTTGTATTGGTTGGTGGGTCAACCCGTATGCCGATGGTACAAGATTTAGTAAGTGACCGTCTTGGCAAGCAAGCTAACAAGAGTGTCAACCCTGATGAAGTTGTCGCTATTGGTGCAGCATTGCAGGCAGGTGTTCTCGCTGGTGATATGAATGATATTCTGTTGCTGGATATCACACCATTGAGCCTTGGTCTGGAAACAATGTGCGGTGTCTTCACGAAGTTGATTGACCGCAACACAACGATTCCTGTCAAGAAATCACAAATTTTCTCGACAGCAGCCGATAATCAGCCTGCGGTAGATATTCGTGTGTTCCAAGGTGAACGCTCAATGGCAGAAGACAATATGTTACTTGGCGAATTCCAATTACAGGGGATTCCACCAGCACCACGCGGAATGCCACAAATTGAGGTCACATTCGACATTGATGCCAACGGTATTATCAATGTGAGTGCTGTTGACAAAGCAAGTGGTAAAGAGCAAACTATCACGATTACGGCATCTACTAATCTCAATGATAATGAAGTTGACCGCATGGTAAGTGAAGCAGAAGCAAATCGTGCCGAAGATGAACGTCGCGCTGAGTTGGTACAGGTTCGTAACGAAGGTAATTCACTGATTTATGCCGTAGAAAAATCGTTGAATGAACTCGGTGATAATCTCGATAATAGCGAACGTAGTACGATTGAAGAACAGATTGAAGCCTTGCGGACTGCTCTAGCAACAGACGATGTTGCCAATATTCGGAACAACATCGAAACTTTGCAACAAGCGAGCCATGCTCTGGCACAACAGATGTATGCTCAAGAAGAGCAAGCTAATCCAAATGGTAATGGCTATCGTACACCAGAAGAAGATGATGTCGTTGAGGGTGAATACACCGAAGCATAAATCATCACTATGAGAATTGAGGAGCGTCGGACAGTGGTTCGACGCTTTTTTTTGCGACTTTGTGTTATGCTTTACGTATAGATTTATATAGTTGATGAAAAACAACGAGGAGTAACGGTTATGGCAGACGAAGAACGTTTAGACTTGATGAAAGAACTCAATAAATTGCGCGATGCAACAGGTAAGGTCATTGGGCAAGTGAGTAAAGAAGTTCAGAGTGCAGTGCAAATCGCAACATCAGCGCAACCTGTGCGCGTCGATGTGTATGAGCTTGATAATGAAATTGTTGTCCAGACGAGTGCATTAGATGGACTTGACCCCAGTAGCCTTGAAGTTTCGATGGAAGCCGATATTTTAACGATTCGTGGTGAAACTATCGCCCCTGATGTTGCGGCGGATGCAGTTTATTTGGTGCGTGAACGCAAATATGGGGTTTTTGACCGCACGATTCAGATTAGTGTGCCTGTCAAATCGGATGAGGCAAAAGCGAAGAAAAGTAAGACCAATGTACTGACAATTCGGATTCCGATTGACCGTGCTGAGATGAAAGCTGGTGATATTGAAATCACCGAGATTGATTAGTATTTGTCTCAATGATAAAAAAGGACGAGGCGTGCCTCGTCCCTACCGATCAACCGAAGCGGTAATATTTATTCTTCTTGTAATTCGATGATAGATTGTTCAAATTCAACCATCAGGTCAGTTTTTAGTTCTTGTGGCATGAAGCCTGCACGAATGCCATTACGGATAAGCAATTGAATCTCTTGTAACGATACCCCTGCTTCTGCCAACTTGAGATATTCATCTGTGAGTGTGGTTTCGTACATAGCTGGCATTCCTGAACCAATTGTGACATTTAAGCCATTATCCAACATTTCTTGAATGGGATATTCTGCAACACTCTTGATACGTCCTAGTTTGACTTCGCGTGATGGCGTGATAACAATCGGGATGTCATGCTCGACGAGGTACGAAACAGCATCGGGACTATCAAGCACACCCCACGCATCAGTCAAGCGGTTGGGCATGACAATATCTAGCACTGTATCGAAGGTATCAGCATCAGGGTAGCTGAACATATGCGTCACACGCGCGAGGTCTTTTTTCTCGGCTGTTTGGAAGGCTTTCTTGAATTGTGCTACTGGTTGAGCATCTTCGCGTCCGACAAGGCTCAGACCGACCACATTGCCTTTTTGGGCGGTTGCGCTGGTTGCCCAGCGTGCAATATCATCACTTTTGCGTGGACGTTCACGAGGCATAGACATAATCCATGCAAGTTTGACCCCCCATGCACGTTCGGCACGGTCTGCCCCATCTGTTAGTCCTTCCATGAGCATTTGAAATGTCATGCCGAGGTCTGTGTAGATGGCAGGCGTGACAGCAATTTCGGCATAGCGCACATTTTGCTTGGAGTAGATGACTGCTAAATCATAAACTGCACGCGCAATATCTTCTGGATGGCGTACCCACGATGAGCTTTCACGGACGATGGTATCAATATGATCGAATTTTGGTGATTTAAAATTCGACATGGCATTGCGATAATCTTTGGCTTTTTTGTATGTGCGTGCGATGTCTGTTTGTTCTGCAACGAGCAGTACAAATTCTTTGTTGATTGCGCCTTCAAATTGCACATGCAAATCGACTTTTGGTAAGGCGCGAATGGCTGATTCTATTGACATAGGATGTCCTTTTTAAGTTGATTATCGGGTTATCGGGACGACACACAGGTCGTTCCCTACAATGAAACGGTAAATTTTTATTCGGTTTCGACTGCGGATTTGGTCTCACGGATAGCAATTGCTGCTTCGACCAAGCCCAAAAATAATGGATGAGCTTGTGTCGGACGACTCAGAAATTCAGGATGAAATTGACTGCCAATCATATAGGGATGGTCTGCAATTTCTGCAATTTCGACGAGCATGTTATCTGGGCTGAGTCCACTGAGTGACATACCGTTTTGTTCAAATATCTCGCGGTATTCGTTGTTAAATTCAAAGCGATGGCGATGGCGTTCATAGATGCGATCTTCACCATAGACACGGGCAGCGAGAGTATTAGGTTGTAAATCGCACAGATAAGCCCCTAAGCGCATCGTGCCTCCCATATCCGTGATGTCGCGTTGGTCAAGCATGAGGCTAATGACTGGGTATGATGTGTTCTCGTTGAATTCTGAGCTATTGGCATCTTCATAGGCAAGAACGTTACGCGCAAATTCAATACACATGACTTGCATCCCTAAGCATAGACCCAAATAGGGGATTTTCTTTTCACGGGCATAGCGAGCAGCGAGTACTTTGCCTTCAACACCACGATAGCCAAAACCACCAGGCACAACAATGCCGTCGAGTTCAGCAAGTTGATTGAGGTTATCACCTTTGCCAAGGTCGTCTGATTGAATCCAACGAACGTTTAACTTACGGTGATGTTCGGCTGCTGCATGAATCATAGCTTCTTTGACGCTCATATAGGCATCATGCAGTTCGACATATTTACCAACAATACCGATGGTGACTTCTTGTTCGGCTGTTCGCATCTTGTGAACGATATTGTGCCACTGACTGAGGTCTTTCGGTTGCTTGGCTTCGAGTTTGAGCCAATTCATGATGTAATCGCCTAATTTTGCTTCTTCAAGCGAAATCGGCACATCATAAATGTTATCTGCCGTGACGAGAGGCACAACAGCTTCTTTATCGACATCGCAGAATAACGAGATTTTTTCAACAATGCCTTCGTCTACGGGATGGTCGGTACGGGCAATAATGACTTGTGGTTGAATCCCCATGCTACGCAATTCACGGACGCTATGTTGGGTCGGTTTTGTTTTCAGTTCGCCTGTCGCACCAATGTAGGGTAAGAAGGTTACGTGCACGTAGAGTGACTCATCACGATTGAGCACTGTCCGCATTTGACGAAGAGCTTCAATGAAAGGTTGTCCTTCGATATCGCCGACTGTGCCACCAACTTCAACAATCACAACATCGAGGTCTTGATTTTTTTGGGCAATGCGCTTGATGCGACGTTTAATCTCGTTGGTGATGTGCGGAATAACTTGAATTGTGCCACCGAGAAAATCACCTTTGCGCTCTTGTTCAAGAACCGTTAAGTAGACTTGCCCTGCGGTAACGTTGGAATCTTTGCTGACACTTTCATCGACGAAGCGTTCATAGTGACCCAAATCAAGGTCGGTCTCTGCCCCATCATCTGTGACGAAGACCTCTCCATGCTGGTAAGGACTCATTGTCCCTGGGTCAACATTGAGATAGGGGTCGAGTTTTTGGATTGCTACTTTGAGTCCGCGTGCTTTTAGAATGCGCCCGATGGCAGCAACTGTGATACCCTTGCCAACGGAACTCACGACACCACCTGTGCAGAAGATATATTTTGGATTTCCCATTCCCTCACCTATTCGCTCTATTAACAAAAACGATATAGCGGGATAATCTGTGTTATCCCGCCTGAGTGTGCATCAAAATCAATTGTCTGTTTACCCATTTGGATGGGTGCTATGCTCTAGTTGCTTAAACGAGTTTTTCGAGATCGTCGGCTGAACGACGCATATCGAGGAAGATTAAGCCAAGACGAGCTTCTTTGCGTATGAGTGTTGTCAGAACAGCTTCATCCCCGACAGACATCAGGATAACGTAGCCGTTTGCACCTTTGACGTAAACTTGGTCAAGCATACCACGCCCTAGTTCAGATGCAATACGTTCACCGAGTGAGAGCATCGCTGCGGACATTGCGGATACGCGGTCTTCTTCAATACCTGCTGGTAAGGATGAGGCAATAATCAAGCCATCAACACTTACAACAGCACAGGCTTCCACTTCCGATGTTGCACTTTGTAGATCACGAAGGCGTTCCACCATTAATTCGGTACGTGATTTCGCCATTCTGTACTCCTCTCAAAAGAAAGTTCCCTAATTCATGATTAGGTAAATGATAGTCGTCAACAAAAACTACTATACAAGATTCACTCTAGATTGTATTTCACAAGTGGATGCGCATCAAGTTAAGTAATGGATTCGCTAAAAATTGAGATTAATTGGATATGATTTGTATTATACATTGTGGTGAATAAAGGGCAAGTAATTATCGGTGACCGATTATATTCATTTATGCGCTCAACAACGGGAGGGCACAGCGACCCTCCCCTACAAAAATCAGTGCTTTTGCGCCTTTTGATACAATCAATATCATTAAAACAACACATAAAATATTGTTTATTATATAGGCGTGCAGTAACTCCCATACTGATTTAATCAAATGAGGATATACTGATTGTTGGGATGTCGTAGGAAAGACGTATTGGATTATCTGGTCGCTTTCAGGCATACTGTGTAGGCAATTTACACCTCGTGGAAAGTGAGTTTATGTCGAATAATCCAAATGCAACTCGGCGCAACAATCAATCTGTCTCAATCCGTATTGTGGCAGATGTAACCGAACGTATTGCTCAGACAGTTGGACAAGTTATCATCGGGAAACGCAATGAAATCCGCCTTGCTGTGCTGGGTTTACTGTGTCAGGGGCATATTCTGATTGAGGATATTCCTGGTGTTGGTAAGACTATGATGGCGCGGTCACTATCGAAAGCGATTGGTTTTTCATTCAGTCGGATACAGTTCACACCTGATATGTTGCCATCCGATGTGACAGGGGTTTCGATTTACAACCAAAGCACAAATCAATTTGAATTTCGTGCAGGTCCGATTATGGCGCAGATTGTATTAGCAGATGAAATCAATCGTGCGACACCGAAGACACAATCGGCATTACTTGAAGCAATGGAAGAACGTCAAGTGACTGTTGAGGGTGTGACCTATAAAATGGCGAACCCTTTCATGATTTTGGCAACGCAGAATCCCATTGAATACGAAGGTACATTTCCCCTACCTGAAGCACAATTAGACCGTTTCTTGATGCGAATTCAGATGGGTTATCCGACTCCTGAAGAAGAATTGACAATTTTATCCTCTCAGCAATATCAGCATCCGATAGGTAATCTGCAACAAGTGGTTGGTGTAGAGGAATTACTGGATGCTCAAGAAGCTGTTAAGCAAGTGTATGTTGCGGAAGAAGTCAAGCAATATATCATCCAGTTAGTGACAGCATCACGTAGGCATTCAGATGTATATTTGGGGAGTAGTCCGCGTGGGTCATTATCATTGTTCCGAGCAGCACAAGCACGGGCAGCAATGGCAGGGCGCGATTATGTCATCCCTGATGATGTGAAAGCCTTAGCGGAAGTCACATTGGCGCATCGTATCATCGTCGGACCATCTGCACGAATTAAAGACATCACATCGCGCACTATTGTTCAGGATATTTTAGCGACAACCCCTGTCCCTGGTGGTAACGGACGCTAATTATGATGCACAATCGACGCAATGCAGTCTGGCTATTGATTAATGTATTATTGTTGGTCGGGCTGTTCACAGGGCAAGCTGTCTTCTTCAACTTAGCATATGTTTTTGGTGGACTGATTTTACTATCCTTATTGTGGTCATGGCTGGCTGTGCGTCGCGTTCGCATTGGACGACGCACTCGGACACGACGCTCACAAGTTGGGCGTAACTTCACAGAGTTATTCTCTGTGCGGAATGCTTTCTTTCTGCCGAAGTTGTGGCTTGAAGTTCGTGACCGATCTGATTTACCGAATCATAAAGCGAGTCATGTTGTGCCACCTTTGTTACCCAATGGTAATTATGAATGGCGTGTGGATACACAGTGTATTGTGCGCGGTGAGTTCAAATTAGGTCCGATGACGATTATCAGTGGTGACCCTTTTGGATTGTTCATGACACCGCGTGAAATTAATGCGTCGGAGCGAATGATTGTCTATCCGCGCAGTGTGCCGATTACGCAGTTTCAATTACCACGAGGCGTTTTATCAGGCGGTGAACCGCAACGGTATACCACACAAAATATCACGACAAATGCAGCAGGTGTTCGTGATTATGTCCCTGGTGATAGCATCAATCGAGTGCATTGGAAGAGTACAGCGCGTCGGGGCAAGATTATTGTCAAGGAATTTGAGATTGATCCCTTAGTCGATATTTGGATGATTGTCGATTTTTCGACAGAAGCATTATTTGATGCGCCTTCAGTGAGGCGGTTCAACGGAACGGGTCCTGCAATGCCTGATGCTAATGGTATCCCTGCATCAACAGAAGAGTATTCTGTAGTAATTGCTTCGTCTTTAGCGGAGTATTTCTTAGCAAAAGAGCGTGCGCTGGGGTTTGTGGGGTATACACCCAATCGAGAATTTTATCAGCCTGAACGTGGGCATCGACAAGTAACACGCATTTTAGAGACTCTGGCTGTGGCACGCAGTCGGTCTGAGTATAATTTGAAGACGCTACTCTCGTTAGAAACGCCCAATCTAACACGAGGAGCGACGGTGATTATTATCACATCGACATTGGATGATAGTTGGATTGCGGAATTGAATGTTTTGGCGCGACGGGGTATTCGTCCGATGTGTGTGTATATTGAGCCTACGTCATTTGGTCATCAATCTTCTGATAATGTGCAAGGTCGGCTTAATTTGATGAAAGTTCCGACTTTAATTATTCGGCAAGGCGAGAATTTGAGTACAGCACTCGCACAGAGACCGATTTAACGTGATTTAATCCACCAATGAAAATCTTTGATGTAACTGAATCCTTTACGCCTTAGCAATTGCGTTACGGATGTGTCATTGGCTGTGACAACTGCCCCAACAATCCCATCATGCGGACGCTGTGAGAGAGCTGAATGAATCGCTTGTTGTGTGATGTTGCCTTCGAGCCAAATGCCTGAGTAACTCAGAGTTGTAACAGGAATGATATGAGCATCTTCAGGTATAGGTGCTGTGTCTGCTGATTGAGTAGCGATATAGAGTGATTGAGATTGTCTATTTGATATAAAGCCGAGTTTCGTCATCAAGTGACGCATGTGATGTCTATCAACGGCGACTAAGGCACGAATTAAGTTAAATTCAGTATCTGTATTGCAAAATTGCTGAATTAAGCGTGTGCCAATTCCTTGTCCTTGATAATCAGGATGTACTGCTTGCAAATCCAGTTCTAAACGATGTGTACCATCATGTGCAGTCGTGATAAAGCCTCCTGTCAGCCCGACGACGCGCTCCCCCTTTAATGCTACAAGGGAATAATGAGGTATCTGCAAGCCTCGTTCCACATCGGCAACAGTAATTTCCTCACTGAAGGCTTTACGGAAGACATTGGCTATCCCTGATGCGTGGGTGGGTTCGGCGTGTTTAATGGTGATTGTCATAGTGACCCTTTCGGAGTGTGCTTAGTTTTTGCTAAACTTAATCTAGCGTTTGAAATATTCACAGTGACAGGTAAAAATCGTTGGCTAAGGTCACCTCCTCACAAAGCAACGCCTTTCTCTATTTACTTGTTTTTACCAGTGGCATGACCACCCTCGCAGTTGAATTATCGGCATCACGGCTTTTAGGCTATGTCTTTGGGAATAGTAATTTGGTTTGGGCAAACATCATCGGCTTGATGTTACTGTATTTGACCATTGGCTATTTCATCGGTGGGCGTTGGGCAGACAAATCTCCTAAACGTAGCACGATGATTCAGATTATTTTGTGGGGCGCGTTTTTGAGTGCGCTCGTGCCTTTAGTAAGTGACCCAATTCTGACATTTTCGGCGACGGCGTTCCAAGAGTTACAAGCAGCATTGGCATTAGGGTCGTTTGTATCCGTGCTAATTTTGTTTTCTGTACCGATCACGTTACTTGGAACAGTTTCCCCCTTTGCGATTCGTTTAGCAGTGACTGATGTCGATACGGCTGGTCAAGTCAGTGGGCAGATTTATGCACTCAGTACCGTTGGTAGTATTTTGGGGACATTTTTACCAACCCTGTATTTGATTCCGCAAATTGGTACGACAGCGACTTTTCTCTTTTTTAGTGGGATATTATTCGCCGTTGCCTTTATTGGCATATGGCGCGAGATAGGTCGCAAAGCAGTCGTCTATGTGATTATGCCTATGATTATTGCGGTGATGGCATTTTTCGTAATGGGCAATCCTTTACGTCCACCGCTTGAAGGTTTCGCTTTATTGTACGAAGGCGAAAGTGCCTATAACTATATTCAAGTACAGGAAGATGCAAATGGCTATCGTTATCTGTTACTAAACGAAGGACAGGGAATACATAGCCAATGGCATCCTGATAATATTTATTATCGTCGGACATGGGATTTTTTCCTCGCTGCGCCTTACTTTAATGCTGACTTTTTACCTAATGAGATGGAATCATTACTGGTAATTGGATTGGCAACAGGCACGATTCCACGTCAGCATATTGCTGTTTATGGGGATATTCCGATTGATGGGGTAGAAATTGACCCTGAAATCATTGAAGTTGGTGAAGATTATTTCCAGATGAATGAGCAGTTCATGCCAAGTTTGACCACTTACGCTCAAGATGGTCGTTATGTGCTGAATCAATTAGATGGTGAATATACGGTTGTTGGCATTGATGCGTATCGCCCGCCGTATATCCCTTGGCATTTGACGACTGTTGAATTTTTCGAGGAAGTGCAAGCACATTTATCGGCTGATGGTGTGGCAGTCATCAATGTGGGGCGCACGAACACAGATCGTCGCTTGGTGGATGCGCTTACCAATACGATGAGTCAAGTTTTCCCAACGATTCATGCAATTGATGTCCCTGGGTCGTTCAATACAATTTTGATTGCAACGCAAACACCGACGACTGCTCAAGATTTATTCGATAATATTGCACAATTGCCCGCCGATGTGCATCCGATGTTGCGACAGGTATTAGAGGATACACAAGCGAATCTTGTTGAGACTAATCGGATTGATGTGTTATTCACAGATGACCGTGCGCCTGTCGAGACGATTATTGACTCGTTGGTACTGAATTTCATTTTGTCTGGTGGTGCGGAGGAATTGCGCTAATGACTATCACTGACAACTCACCTGCTAACAAAAAAGTTAAACGTTCATCTATGCCAAATTGGGTCTCATGGCTGATGCGATTTTTCATCATGTTGATGATTCCGTTTTTGTTGGCTGTCGGCAGTGCACGATTGGTAATGAATCCTGCATTTTTGAATTTCGAGTATCAACGGCAAGGTTTCCCAATTGACCAGTATGGATTACGTGTCGAAGACCGTTTGGAATATGGTCCGTATGGTATTTTGTACATTATCAATAATGAGCCAATTGAGTATCTTGCAGATTTAGAACTCCCAGGTAATTTATGTTTTCCGCGCAGAGCGACTCCGTGCCAAGCGTTTAACTCACTAGAACTGAGCCACATGTATGATGTTCAAGTGGTGGCACAGGGGCTGTTTATGGGCGCATTGTTGGGGGGCATTGCAACCGCCCTCGTGGGTGTGCTATTAGTGCGTTGGTTCGGGATAAGTGCTTTACGATTAGCCACTATGCAAGGGAGCATGTTGACGATTGGCTTGATTATCACGATTGTATTGTTGGCGATAACAGCATGGGATTTATTCTTCAGTGGCTTTCATGGCATATTTTTTGAAGATGGTACATGGCAATTCTATTATTCGGACACATTGATTCGCTTGTATCCTGAGCAGTTTTGGTTTGACGCTTCATTGGTGGTTGGTGGTTTGACTGTATTGGGAGCGGTTATCATTTTGGCATTTTCACTACGTTTGAAACTTACAGATTCATAGGATATGTATGCGACGATTGTCTTATGATTCATTGGTACACTGGTTCTCACCTAATGTCGGCATCAAGCGTTGGTTATTTCTGACGAGCCTTGGCATCGGTGTTTTCTCAATTGGTGTGGCATTAATTTCGATTCACGTTTTTGGTGTTAATCATGTGTTACCTAGAATTGTGGATAATTGGACCTCTATGTGGATTATCACATTGTTGGGTGCTGGTAGCACTGCATTTGGTATGCGACGGTTGGTTCATAATCTGCTTGCACCCTATCGACGACAACAACATGGGACAGTTCTTGAGAATGTAATGGATTATAATCGTCGGCAAAAAGGGGTTAAACTCGTTGCGATTGGGGGCGGAACAGGACTCCCTGCTAGTTTACGTGGGATGAAACAATACACCAATAATATCACGGCAGTCGTCACTGTTGGGGATGATGGTGGTAGTTCTGGTCGTTTGCGTCGAGATTTGGGGGTATTACCTCCTGGGGATATTCGTAACAACATCGCTGCTTTAGCAGATGAAGACAGTCTGTTGACTCAACTATTCCAATATCGCTTCACTGATGGTGATCTCAAGGGGCATTCATTCGGTAATTTATTCATTGCAGCTTTGGCAAATATTGTTGCAGAGCAACACGGCAATGGGCATAATAGTCTAGCAGAAGCATTGATTGAAGTAGAACGTGTGCTGAATATCCGAGGACGTGTACTACCATCAACACTGGATGATATTGTTTTAACGGGAACAGTTCAGTTAAAGGATTCATCGAGAAAAATCAAAGTGCGTGGTGAGTCACAAATTGGCGAAGTTGATGGGATATTGGATACAATAGCGATTGAGCCTGTCGGTGCACTTGCTTATCCACCGAGTGTGGAAGCAATTTTAGAGGCAGATATTGTTGTGATTGGTCCAGGGAGCTTATTCACGAGTATCTTGCCAAATTTAATGGTGAAAGGCATCGCGGATGCTTTGCGAGCCACAGATGCACTCATTATCTATGTTTGCAATGTGGCAACACAACCTGTCGAAACTGAAGATTATACCGTTGCCGAACACGTCATGGCACTCGAAACACACATCGGACGTGGGGTGTTCCAAGCTGTTATTGCAAATAATGTTTATCCTGAGAAAAATGCTGGCAAAAACACCACCTACGTCGCACCTGTGCCAGAAAATCATGAAATATTACAACGCTATGATGTGTACAGCACAGACCTCACTGATTTTGAGCGTCCGTGGCGACATGATACACATAAATTAGCGAATGCCATTTTGACTCTAGCAAAACAAGATAGCAATTTGGCATCCCTTATTAAGAGTACGAGTAAAGAGCTCGTTTTATAAATGTAAAAGCAAATTAAGAGGAGATACAATCTATGGCTATTAAAGTCGGTATCAATGGGTTTGGACGTATTG
>JBCCSC010000029.1:0-87479 GCA_039200705.1 Chloroflexota bacterium | reverse complement strand
GTACATTACAATTTTAAATTATAGTTATCATGCGCTGTTTCTTTGGATGAAATAGATTGTCTGTCATGCTATAGGAAATTGACAAATGAGAGGCAATCATCATGACTGAAAAAGTAAAAAATGACTACAAACTCAAACGTAGCGAGCGAAAACCAAATTTGTCAAAGCTATTTGGATTATCGTTATATGGGACGCTACTTATCACAATCGGTACGAACCTTTTCAAACTAGACATAGCACTTGGCATAGGTACTATTGCGTGTTGGTTAGTATTTGTCACTTTCATTGTATTTCGGAATTGCAACTCAAATAGATTAGTCGGATTTATGGTTGCTCTGATTGGAAACGGAGGCATATTATGGTGGTCAGGTCTGATTATCAACCTTTTTGTTACGTGTACCACATCATATATTGCAGGTATTTGTTGAGTGATTTTCTTCGCAAATTGAAATCATGCTAATTTGTATCTAACACGTTACAATCTGTTGCAACTTATTGTTGTTCAAAAAAGGATTTTACTGTGGTTAGTGTTAGCTCTGAAAAACCCAAAGATAGAGACCTAAAACTCATCAACAAGCTGGCGTTTGGCTTTGGTGATGTCGCTGGGGCTGTTTATGCAGCTTTGTATGGTTTCTTCATGTCTGCATTTTTGTTGGATGTAGCTGGTTTGCGCCCTGGTGCTGTCGGCTTAATTTTAGGGTCATCGGTGATTATTGATGCGTTTACTGACCCGTTCATCGGCTCACTATCTGACCGCACGCGCTCTCGGTGGGGACGGAAACGCCCGTGGTTATTATTCGGAGCTGTGCCCTTAGGTATCGCATTCTTCTTGCATTGGCTTGTGCCCCCTTTGGAAGGCGTGCTACTAGTCGGTTATTACTTCGTCATCTCCAATTTGTTGCGGATTGCCTTTACAGCAGTTAATATCCCCTACACAGCACTCACTCCTGAAATGACTCGTGATTTTGACCAACGCACCCAATTGAACACCTTCCGTTTTATGTTTTCGATTGTAGGAAGCATCATCGCCGTTGTCTTGCATCCCATATTAGTCAGCATGGGTGGCGATGAACTGACAGGACATGCTTTCAGCGCAGGAATTTGGGCAGTCGTGATGATTGTAGCAACAATTTCTTGTTTTGCTGGCACATTTGAATTGCCCTCGACACAGCCTATCAAGACAAAATCTTACAGTTTTATCCAACGCTTGCAGATTGTATTCAGTAATCGCCCTTATCTAATGGTGACAGGGATTTATTTGCTGAGTTGGTTAACGCTGCAATTCATTCAGGCAAATTTATTGCTCTACACACGCTATTGGTTGGATGCCGAAGACCAATTCACGATTTTTGTAGCATTAATTCAGATTGTGGCGGCAGTTTTCTTGCCCATTTGGACAATTGCGAGTACCAAAATCGGCAAGAAAGGCGTGTATGTTGCTGGCGCGAGTATCTGGCTGGTGGCATTGATTGCCCTGTATTTCTTGCAACCTGGTCAAAATACGTTTTTGATGATTCTGAGTGCAATTTCTGGTATCGGTGTTTCGGTAGCCTATCTGATTCCTTGGAGCATGGTACCTGATACTATCGAATACAATGAACTCGAAACGGGTGAGCGTCAAGAAGGTGTATTTTACGGGATGTTCGTCTTCTTGCAGAAGTTAGGCTTAGCTGGTGGGCTTGCGCTATCCAACTTTGCGCTGGAAGGGGCAGGTTATATCAATGCGGAGGTGATTGATGGCGTGCAACAATTCGTGGAACAGCCTGATAGTGTGCTGGAGACCTTACGCGTGATTGTCAGTATTGCTCCTGCGATTATCTTAGCGTTGAGCATTCCAATAGCCTTATTGTATCCGATTACACGCCAACGCTATGACGAAATTCAAGCGGAACTCGCGCAACGTAAAGGTTTATAAAACGCATAATTCGATGAACGGGCATGATACGTCATACCCTAGTGTCGCATGTACACTGGCTTGATATGTGCTTTGATATACAGTTGAGTCATCTTACAAGATGCCACTATACGCTGCTATCACATAGACCACATAAACGGCTATTAGAAATATACCAAATGGTCGGCTTACTTTGAAACGCTGGGACGCAAGTAAGAGCAACACCATGACCATCGTAGCAAATAAGAGAAAAACAGATGAGGTGATATTGGCAGAATCACTGGCATCAAGGGTGCCGTTCAATCCAGTGAAGATCATCAAGGGTAAGCCTAGACTGATCAAAATGTCAAAAACATTGCTTCCAATCGCATTGCTAATTGCCATATCGCCTCTGCCTTGTCGTGAAACGATGGCTGACCCAATCATCTCTGGCACAGATGAGCCACCTGCTAAGATTGTTAGGGCAACAATACTCGGAGGTACACCGATAGCAAGTGCAAAAGCCTCACCACCAATGACTAAGAAGTAACAAGCGAAGGCAATACTGGCTAAGGACAAAATAAAGATTGGAATCGTCCACCGCTTATCCTTCTCGACATCAGGCAGTAATCTGAAAGGTGTATCTAGAACATACATGATTCTTTGTAATACCGTCTTCTCCTTCTCCTGTCCTTGACTCCGTCCTTCCTCAAACACCTCTGTCACATTGGGTTCTTGTGATTCATCTACTAACCGTGCCCAAAACGCTAGCACAATCAAATACAAAAAATATGTGAATACCAGCACAGACGACTCAAAGAAGGTAATAGCACCGTCGTAAATCACCCAGATGAGAAGCAGAATCGAAATACAATACAGCACGCCGTCTCGTATGACGGGTTTCCAATTCAGGTATGATGTTTTAATCGTGGCGGCGAAACCAATGACCACCAAAATTTGAAAGATTGCTGACCCGACCACTGTACCCAATCCAGTTGCTGGACTCGCCCCTGCCAAGAACAGTGCAAATAAGGTCGTACTCAATTCGGGTGCGGATGTGCCAGCAGCCATAAAGGTTGCGCCTGATACACTTGGGGGCAACTTCAAGTAGTCTGAAATATTATCGAGTGATTTTATGAAGATTTCATCGACAATTTTGGCGAGAAAGTAAAAAGCGATAATCAGAATAATGAGTGATTGGATTGGGTGCATAGAGTGTAGAGATTATTGGACAATTAGAGCTATTATAACCGTTTGTAGTCGCAATGATATTGCCAATCGTCACATGATATATTAATTAATCTGCGATTCACATATTGCAAGCGACATTTGCCTTCCGTATTTCAGTGACAACGCTCCGCACGACCTAATTACCCTTGATTACCCATTATCTCTTCTGCAAGGGAGAGTAGTATGGCACGGCGTTCGGGTTCAATTTCACGCGAGATAAGATATTTTTCGAGCAATTCTTCGTGCGTTAAGCCTTCGGGATTGGTGCCAAGTCGGGCGCGGTCTGGACGTTCAATATCGCGTTTAATCCCTGCGATGTGAAAGACCCCTGCTTCCAACAATTCCCGACGCAAGAAACTATCTTGTAGGGAAGCATTGGTTTCGGGTGTGAGTTCAACAATGATACGGACGATTGCATTTTTTAAATTAGTATCACGGATGAGTTTGGTCACGGTGCGTGTTGGATAAGTCTCTTTTTTGCAGTCGATGCGGAGTGTGACCATCGGGCGTGCCATCACACGGATAAAATCATGCGTGGTATTGTTACGTGCTAATTCAATCCAGCAGAAGCCTTTAACATCCATCTCTTCGCCGAAGTCAATGCGTTCAATGCTCCCACTGTAAACGACATCAGGGACAGCATCGTTATCGTGTGTGAGGTTTTGGTATCTATGAATGTGTCCGAGCGCGACGTAATCCCAACGGTCATCCGCTAGCAAATTGAGTGAAATCAGCACATCGCGTCCGAGCATGACATTCCGTTCACTGCCAAGAACTGCCCCATGCACAGTGAAATGCCCTGTCAGCAAGCGTGGCGTTGTATCATCCCCTGCGAGGTCGTCTGCATCTTGAGCCAGTTTGCGTAAGAGATTGCCGAGGGCTTCTTCCAGTAGATTATCGGTATCGCGGATAGTGCGCCCTGTCAGGTCAAGGTCTTGCATGAGACGCGCCCGAATCGGATACGGTGCAGTGCCTACGATGACTCGTCCACGCTTAGTATCAACTTCAAACACTTCATAGTCATGCGCGATGTGGACATTCGGCACACGGAGCGTTTCGTAAATTTCGATGCTACTGGCTTTGAGGGCATTCGGTGGCAAATCATGATTACCGACCAACATCACGACAGGTGCGAGTTGCGCTAAATCCTGAATGCGCCATGCAAATTCGCGCTGAAAAGTTGGATTCGGAGAGCGTGTCTTGAAGGCATCTCCTGCAAAGATGACCAAATCGACATCGTTATCGCTGGCATATTCGACCATTTCATCCATTCGACGCAGAAAATCGACCACGCGACTGCTTAAGCCACTATTGGGGTCAGTTTTACCATAATTTTCCATGCCGATATGCACATCAGCGAAATGTAAGACGCGAATAGGCTCTGTCATGGTGGGAGTCTCTCAATAAATGGGTCAGGTGGATGATTTGCTCTGTATTGTAGCAAGTTTTAGGGGATGTGCTATGGACTGATTTGAACCAACCCCTTTGACGCAAAGACTCAAAGGCGCAGAGAACGCCAAGAGGAAGTATAAAAAGAGCTACTGGTCATAAGAGCGAGCGCATCGAAAGCCGAAGCTAAGGTCAGCGTTGTTTGGAACAAGCCACCAGCGAGTCGTAGACAATAGAGCATAAGAGGTATTAGTGAAAGAACCGCCACGACGTACACGAGGTACATTTGCTCTCTCGCCTGTATCATCTTCACGCCCATCATTATTAACATAGGGGTATGGAAAATTATCTTGGTCATATAAAGTACTCGTCCATTCCCATACATTGCCACTCATATTCAAAGCACCAACCCAAGAAGCACCATTTTCAAAACTAGTCACTGGTGCTGTAACATCGTATCCATCGTCATTTTCTGGGCTTAGAAAATTGTAATATTGAGCCCAATCAGCATTCGCACAATTTACATCACAATGATTCGCAAGGCTCTCGTCGAATTCATTACCCCATGGATAAAGGAGTCTATCAGGACCACGAGCAGCATATTCCCATTCAACCTCAGTTGGTAAGCGTGCATCGCGCCATGCACAATATTCATCCGCTTGAAACCATGTCACTTGGTTAATTGGTTGGTTATCATCCGATGAATATTGCGAACCAAATATTTGAGAGCAAATCCCAGCATCAATGCACATCTGATACTGAATTCTTGACACTTCGTATTTATCTATCCAGAATGGTACTTCAATTTTTTGTATATTTGTTGGTGTCTGATTTTCAAATGATGACTGTGAACATGTATCTTCATCTTTACGTGCTTCGTCGCATAACACAACAACTGTGTTAATTTCTTCTTCAGTGCTACCCATCTCAAATTCACCAACAGGCACAAGTACCATTTGAGTGTTATTAAAGTCGCTTGTGTAACCCCCGTTTCCAACAACAGCTTCCCATTCTGCATTGCTGGTCACGCCTGCTAGGGCGATGCGTTCTGCTTCTGGTATTTCGGGTGTTGGTGTTACTATGTTGGGTGTATTAGTTGGTGTAGCAGATAGAAATTCAATCGTCGTAATTGCTGCTGTTTCAGATGCATCGAACTCATTTTGTTGTGCTGTAGCTGTCGTATTTTGAACACGTTGAACTGTTGCAGTTTGATTGAAGGCTTGCTCAGTAAGAGATAATGCTGTTTGCTCTGCTTGAACTGTCGCAAGTTGCTCTTGCCATGTCAATGGACGCGGCGATGGCGTCTGTGTTGCTTGTTGTGCAACTTGTGTTGTTGCTATTGGTCGTGGCTCATCTCCGCCGAAAGGAAGAAGTTCAGAGTTTTGCGACAAAATAGCAAGTAAAATAACAGAAAGTACTGCTAAAGCGGTAAGCATTGACCAACGTCGGCTGATTTTTGGAACGGATGTATCCGTGATATTTTCACGCACAATTTCAATTAGTGTATCCATATCCCGATGAAAACGAGGGTCATCATCAACATGAAAGGCATTGTTGTACGCTAGAGGTTTGAGGGTATCAGGCAAGTCATTTGCGGATGGCATTAACGCGCCTTCAATCAAGACAGGAATGACTAATTTGTCATCACGCTGTAAACCTGTTTCAACCTCAAGACGTACAAAATCATTAAGTTTGTCTAGGCGACGATTGCCAGCTTTATCGGTTATAGTGAGCCAGTCAGGTCCGATGATGACGAGCATCACTTCACATTGTGCAGTTGCTTCACGCAGTACGCCACGAAAATCTCTACCAGCAGGGATGGTATCAACATCTTTGAAAACATAGTCTTTACCAAAAGCATCTCTAAAACGGTCGTAGATACGATTGGTTACAAGGCGACTATCTTTTCGGCGATAGGAGATAAAAATTTTGGACACAATAGGCACATTCGGTAACATCAATGATTGTATGGATATTATGACGTTATACTACGATTACCGCAAGCAAAAAGCGACGAACTATTATATTCATCGCTTTGGTATCCATAATTTTGGGCGTGCTGTAGCAAGCCCCTACAGGTGTAGGTTGATTTTATTTATCCTCGTCGTCGAGTTCATCGAGATCAAGCGAGGAGTTGACGAAATCGGCAAAGGCACTGAATTGGTCTTCATCGACAGGTGCAGTATCTTCGGCAGGATCTTCTAGCAATTCTTCTGGGACATCACGGGCTGGAGTCGTGCGGTTGAATGGCAAGCGTTTTGGTTCGTCTTCCATTTCAATTTCGATTTCTTCGTCGGGTTCAACGCCACCTTTATCCATGACAGCTTCACTGACGAAAATCGGACATTTGGCACGCACCGCTAGCGCAATTGCATCACTCGGACGGCTATCAATCTCGCGTTCTTCGCCATTTACATCAACTACAATCCGTGCGAAGTAAATATCACGGCGCATGTCATTGACAAAAATGTGCTTAATTTCACCATCTAGATTTTCGATGATATTTTTGAGCAAGTCATGAGTCAGAGGACGGTCATGCGAGCGATTTTCTTGGAGTTCAATGCTGATGTTATCTGCCTCGTACTGCCCAATGAAAATTGGCAGATAGCGGTCTGTATTAATGTCTTTGAGTAGTACCACGCGCAATTGACTCATCAGGCTAACGCGGATGCTATTGACTTCAACTTCAATCATGAGGTTATCCACTTTGCAACACATTTGCATTCATATTGTAGATTATACACTGTGGCTTGTGCATAGCAACATTTGCATGGGGAGTTCTCATTTTTTGAGAGTAATGCTCAGTATTCAAGCATGACGGACATGATACATCATGTCCCCACAAAAATTAAGAAATTAACGTTTGAGCAGGAGATTAACGACACTCATATTGTGCATCAATTGGTCAGTGAGGTGATTGAGGTCGGTCATGCGATGGGTGTAGTCGGTTAGTGAGCCATCAGCTTCGATGACATAAAGCGACGAAAAGCCCATATCAAGCACTTCTTGTAAGGCATCAGTGGGATTGTTGTCAAAGGCTTTGAGTCCGAGTGGATTGTATTCCATGACGAGTGCTAAATTGGGTGACTGGATAATTATCTCACGCATCCCACGCAATGCGCCCATCTCTGCGCCTTCGATATCCATTTTGACGACATCAATTTGTGTGATGTTGAGTTCTCGCATGAGGTCATCCACAGGTGCAGTGCGAACGGTGTATTTGCGCGGTTCAAAATTATCCTCAAGGCGTGGCGCAAAATCCACATCTCGGCTAGTGGTCGATAACTGAACTTCGCGCAGAGTTTCATCATAATGGAGTGAGCCACTAGCACTCATCATCAGATAGTCATAGAGTTCGGCTGTGCCTTCTGCTTCAGCAAGTGCGACTTGCATCAGGGTCACATTTTTGCGGTCACCCACATTATGCTTGAGCATCGCATGGTTGGTCGGATTGGGTTCAAAGGCAATCACGCGACCCTTATCACCAACGAGATTCGATGCCATGCGTGTATAGTAACCAACATGTGCGCCAATATCGAGAACGGTCATATTGGGTTGAATCAGTTGCTTGAGTTGGGAGGCTGTTTCAGGTTCATGACGACCTGTGAGCAATTCCAGACGAAACCAGAACGGGTCATCGGACATGGTGCGAAAGCCCTGAATTTGCTCCAAAGCAGGGAATACAACTGTCTTAAATAGCCAATGCGAGGCACGGTGAAATACTCGAATCCGCTTAAAGGTTTTGCGGTAGAGTTCCACGCTGAATTCTAATAATCCCTGACTTGATTTTGGCTCTGCTGTCACCCGACTTGCTCCTCACCATGGCTGTTGGCATCTGCTTGATGCGGATGGCTAGACTAGCGCAGGTTGCATAGTCGGTCAATGTTGAAATCAGGCTAGCTATATAGCTCTTTGAGTTGCTTGACAACCCCTTCGATGTTTTCGACGACGTATAAGCCATTGACAACACTTTGAGCACGCTTGGCATGCTCGTTCACGAGAAAGCGCGTGCGTCCAGCATAATCATCCAGCATCTCGACGTACTTCTTGCCGAATACGCCAGCTAAACCTGTGCCTTCATATTTGTAACCTGTGGGAATGTGTAAGATGAAGGATTGTCCGCGTTGTGCTGCGCCGAGTGCTGCCCACCCCGCTTCGGCAAGACCACCAAAACCTGGTGTGGAATGATTAATGACCATCACGATCGTTTCGGCTTGGGCAAGCACATCTGCCTCACGCAAGCCCATGACTTGTGTCCATTGGGCATCGACAACACCAGGATGAAAATAAGTGACGTTGAGTTGTTTGAGCACAGGAATCACATGGTCTTCGCGCCAGTTACCGCGAATTGACCCGAATAAGCCGACTTGTGGAATTGATGATTGCATACTTCCTCCAAAAACGTTTACGTCACTTCACATCTCTCATCGTACACAGAGGTGTGTGAACGCGCAAATCAAATTGATAGTGATTTTGGGACGTTTGTTTTTGGTGATATAATCAAGTGTATCATTTATAGTAAAAATGAAGTTATCGGGTATGTCAGATCCATTGTTCAGTTACACACAAGATAATAATGACATATGGCATCTCAAATTTTACAGTGGGAGTCGTCAGGCATTTGCTGAATATGTGCAGGCTATCAACCACCTAAATGCTCAGATTCTGAGTGGTGAGATTGTGACACAGATGCCGATTCGCATTTTGTGGGATTTTGAAGATGGGGCATTGCCACAGGTTCAACACATCATTCTCACAGCTAAGATGAATCCGCCACCTGAAAATTTCACCTATCGGATTGCTTATTTACTGGGGTCGCCATCGAAAGCCAAGATGATACCGATTATCACATCAGAATTAAGGCAAGAAGGCTTTGAGCGACGTATTTTTATCAATGAACTACGCTCATCGGCAATTAATTGGTTACTCGCAGAAAGTTCAGCACAACATGACTAGTCTTGAAAGAGTCAGCATCCTTTGACACAATGCTCAGGCGATTGCATTTTCACAATACAGACAAGAACACACGAGCAATGATACATGGTGGATTACACCCTGCAACATCTCATCTATGGGCAAGCTGTTGTTGGCGATACGCCGAGTGATGTCCCTGATTTACTGGCAATTAGCGATAATTTTACAGTAGCAAATGTCTCACAACTCATTGGGCGTATGCCACTTTCACCTCTACCTTTAGATAGCGTCCAATCATCACAAGCGATTGCTTTCATCCAAGAGACTGTTCAGGATAAACCCTATACAATTCTAGCACGTGCCCACTATCAACGAGCAACGCAAACACTGCCAGTGCGTCAATTGGTCTTTATCCCGCGTGATGACGTTGCAAAGATAAAGAATTTTGGCACATTGATTGGACTCTTCGAGCAAGCGATACCACAATACAACATCACAAACTCACCGATAGCACCGCTTGTTGTATCACAAAATGATGTGCCTAGCAAAGATAAGCAAGTGACCGTTATCAAAACCTTGCTAGAAGCTCATTTCAGTGACCAATTTCAACGCTTACTTTGTCTGCTTGATAAGGTCATCACCCAGAAAAATATCATCATTCGCAATTTTCCTGTGGATGGTACAACACGATTATCATTGGTGCAGAGTTTACGTCTGTTGCTACCTGTGCCTGTACGTCATCTGCTGACATTCACTACACATACTCATGCCTTAAGCCAGACTTTGCCTCGCTTGAGTTTTAATGATGCTGTTGGCGAAACCGTAGCCACTATCATTGATTGGCAAACATTTGCTGATGTAGACATGACACTGACACATCCTTATGTTCTTCAGTTACAAGAGCAATGGGATGACAAAGTTATTGACCTTGTGGATTTGATAAACCGTTATAGTGAGATTGCAAGCCACCTCACCAGCAATGAGATGGCATTATCTGGCATGTTGACGACAACTGCTGACCGCCATGCACTTGACCGTTCGGCAATGAAAGGTACATCAATTGCTAGTGAGCAAATCTTAGGGATTCTTGAGAGTGACATCCCAATGTCGATGGCATTGCAAACTGCCTATGTGATTCTATTGTTGGAAAATAATTTCGATAACCGTGATACGACTATGGCACAGACGATTGCGAGCATATTGGAAGAAAATGATGAATTAGACCAAAACATTCAGCCCTTTCTGAATTCATCAATTGAAGTACAACCTGACGCGGTCTATAACTTTTTGCGAACGCATTTGCATAGCATTGAGCAAGATACAATCAGTGAACGCTGGTTAAATCGCCTACATGAAGCGACCAAAATGGCAATGACTGTTGCTATCGAAAGTGCAGATGTTGCTACAATCCGTAGCTGGTTGACCTTAATTTCGCGCGAGCCATTGCATTATCAATTATCAGACATTGTGGGCAACGCAATTCAAGATGTGAAACATCTGGCAAGTGATGATGCAGAACTGGCGCAAGAGTTACTGGTGGTCGCCGTGCGTCGTCAACCAGAGATGATTGCAGATTTATTAGCAGACGAAAGCATGAATGAGGGCTTACCTGAATCGATACGAGATGCCCTACTCCAGCATGATGTGACTGCGATTGAGGACTTAGGCAGTGAGTCACGCGATTTATTCTTGCTGAGTTTAGGACGTGCTATTGATGCTGACCAAGCGGTTGTCACATCACAGACAGTTCGTACCTTATGGCAGTATTATCTACAACAACCTAAAAACACATTATCGCTTGCATATCGTCCGAGTACGTTGATTAAGCGTTTGTTTGATGCACCTCAGTGTTTTGTGAATGGCGCATACAGCACCTTATTGTCATTAAGTTTAGCAGATGGTGTGCATGATGCTTTATTCTATGATGCTGTATCCAAACTAAACACACAGAGCGATATTGCAGAAGCAATTGCACAAGCTCTGGAACAGAGTAACCGTGTCCCTGATAAGGTGATTGATGTTGTCTCGACGATGCTAGGACAAGAAGCGATTACACCGCAACTCGCAGTTGATGTAATGGCAACTTTGCTAGGCAATCGTAATTGGGATGCGGAATCCTTACCCTATGTGGAACATCTAGCACGCTTGATGTCACAGCACCCTGATACAAACACCAACACAGGTGTGTTGTGGAAAGTAAGTGAATTATCAGCCGAACATCGCAATGAGCAAATGCTAAAAGTATCGCAACGGCGATTATTAGAGGCAACGAGCGAATTAGTCTCTGAATCGCAGATTGTCGAAAGTATCAAGAATATTCGGCGTGATGCACAGTGGAGCACAACAGGTAAAACAACCTTGATTCGTTGGTGGCGTGCCTTTACTCATGAGCGTGGTACAGGACAATTACAAAAAATTGAAAAATTCTTGGATGGTAATCGTGTGTTAGATGATTTACGCGCCATTGTTCAGACGACAGTTGCGATGCGTCGTGTGATTGGTACGCGGACACTCAGTGAATTTTCTGAGATTGTGGCTTCGACCTATGGCTTGTTGCAAGCCCTATCAGAAGGCTTTGACCCCAGTGATAAACTAGTGGATAGCATGACGATTCGCAATGAGTTAGAAGCGCGTGCTGACGAATTACCAGCAGAGCAACGCCCTGTATTATCAACCAATTTACGCGAATTAGCGCAACTGGTGAGCGTCCTACACGAGAATCGTAGTAAACCATCCCTCATCCGCAACGATGATGCACTCGAAAGACAATTGACCACAGGCGAACAAGAACCACAATCTGCCCTTGATGTGATGCGCTGGTTATCAGGTTATTTGGATGGAATTCAGAAAGACCAAGATGAGTGATTTATTGTTCTAAACTCTCCTAATATTTACCTCTCTAGCACAAAAACCCAAATTATGAGTAAACGATGAGTTTGATTGACAGTGTTTAATAAACGGTGTATATTTATATCACAAGCAAAGATGGAGGATGTATGCCACGACCTAAAAATGTAGTTGCACGCGCAGAAACAGCCAATGACATCAAACGAATTGCTCGTCAGCAACTGGCGGATAAAGGAACAAACGGAATCTCGTTACGAGGGATTGCACGCGAACTTGGGATGACTGCTCCTGCTATCTATAACTATTTTCCGAAATTGGATGACTTGATTACAGCATTACTGGTGGATGCCTTCAGTGGACATGCGAATGCTATCGAAAATGCAATAGACGCACACGAACATCCCAAAGCGCAATTTCAGGCAGGGATACGGGCTTATCGTCAATGGGCGTTAGAACAGCCATCCGACTTTCAGTTGATTTATGGCAATCCGATTCCTGGCTATGAAGCCCCTCGTGAAATCACTGTCCCATTGGCATCGCGTCCGCAAGAGTTATTGGTGCGGTGTTTGGTTGCAGCACAAGAAATCGGTGCATTGACTGTGCCAGCAACTTATCAGACTGTGCCTGAGTCTATCACAGAGCATGTCGCAGCGATTCTTTACAGTCATTATCCTGAGATTCAAGCGATAACGAATCATATGGCATTATTTTATATGGTTACTGTCGGGTGGTCACGAATTCAGGGGATTATCATGCTGGAGATTCATAAGCATCTTGCGCCAACCATCGGTGATGTAGATACATTTTTTGAGCAAGAGGTAGAATCCTATATGATACAAATTGGGTTCAACGTATGAAATTTATGACATAAACGGGCGCAACAGGTCACGCGTCTACAAAATCAAATCTTAAAGACCACAACTTTATTACTAGAACCATTCTCCACATGCTGATTTGGGTGGGGTTGGTTAAAAGCGCGCAAATTTAAATTCAATCGAGGACAAAATTATCAAGGAGAGACTCTGATGACAGACGCTCATCAGCAACAGATTCGCTTTGCCTATTGGAAAATTGCACTCGGCATTTTTATTGGGATTGGTGTGTTAGTGGGCTTGTATTTTGCCTTTCAGTACACCCTCATCGCAGATTTTCGTGAAAGTCAACTCAATGTTGATACGAGTGATGACTATGCCTATGGCGAAGTGCTATTCGAGACACGCGGTTGTGCAGGGTGCCATGTCCACGATGTAATCGGGAGTAACGGCGACACAGGTCCTAATCTAACAGATATTGCTGGACGGGCTGATACCGACACCATAAGAGAATCGATTGTTAATCCGAATGCTGTGATTGCGGATGATTGTCCAGAGGAAGCCTGTGAAGCCAATGTCATGCCGACCTATGGCAATATCCTGACGACTGAACAAGTTGATGCGCTCGTTGTATTTTTGAGCAATTAGTAATTGTCTGATGTGGATTTTTAAGAGATTCACATCAGTTCAGACGATAAGCTGTTTAAATGACTACGAAAAGTCATTAGTCGTTAGTGATTGGTTCTTAGTAGATCTTGAAAGACCAAATTCAATGACTAGAAAAGGGGCTTTTCACATTACTCAAGTAGTCGACACTTATCCAAAGTTGACTTTACATACCTTTCCAACAAGCTATTTAACGTTTCATGCTGAGGCAACGCAAACATAACTACACCTCTAAAACCAAGCATTTGTAGAATGAATCACTAAGAAATAGGAGAAATTATCATGGCAACACAACATATCATCTTCGGGACAGGACCCTTAGGGCAAAGTGTGATGCGTGCCCTACGCAAGCGACAGGATGTGCAGGTTACGATGGTTAATCGCAGTGGTAAACGTACTGGTATCCCTGATGATGTGCAGGTCATCACAGGTGATGCGTATGACGAAGCTAAAGTACGTGACATCACTAAAGATGCCGATGTCGTCTATCAATGCGCTCAACCTGCCTACAACAAATGGGCAGAACAATTTCCGCCTTTGCAGACAGCTATTTTGAATGGTGTATCAGCGAATCATGCGAAATTGGTTGTCGGCGAGAATTTGTATATGTACGGCGATACTAATGGACAAGTCATAACGGTTAATCTGCCTTATCGTCCACATGGGACAAAAGGGACTGTGCGTGCGACAATGACAGATGAATTATTATCAGCACATCAAGCTGGCAAGGTGCGTGTTGCTATCGCACGAGGAAGTGATTTTTATGGCGAGGGCGTGCGCGAATCACTGATGGGTGAACGGGTCTTTGAATTTATGCTTGAAGGCAAGCCAGCATCCGTTTTTGGCAAGATTGACTTACCTCATACACAGACCTATATCAGTGACTTTGGTGAAGCAATGGCGATTCTTGGAGAACGAGATGAGGCATTAGGTCGGGCATGGCATGTACCGAATGCAGAGCCAAAAATCACGATGCGTCAGTTTATTGAACGGATTGCACAAGCGATGGGGATTGAAGCGCGAGTCAGTGTCATGCCGAAAATCATGTTTGAGACGATTTCGCTATTTCATCCGATGTTGCGTGAATTCCGTGAGTTGCGCTATGAATTAGAAAAACCGTATGTGGTCGATAGCAGTGAGTTCATCGCAAGATTTGGGGACATTAGCACACCGATTGATGAAGGGATTCGTAATACTGTAGCTTGGTATCGGGATTAATATTTTCGAGGGCGTATTGCCATACGCCCCTACCACTATTGATTTAACGTCCGAGTTTTTGGTTTTGGCGTTTACGAATTTGGTCGAGGCGACTTTGTGGCGCACTACCATTTTGTGGCATTCCACCGCCTTGACCAGCAGGATTTTGTGTATTGATTGGCTGGCTTGCACCTGTCGCGCTCTGAACTTTGAGATTGAGTTGTTCTTTGCGTTTAGGTGATGGAAACAGTACCATTGCAAACAAAGTAGCAATCCCAATGGCTAGCCCAAAGATACCAATCATTTTTTGCGCGACGGGTGTACCGATGAAAACCGTGAAGAGCATGATAATCAAGCCACCTGTATAAATTGCCACCTGCAACGACATAGCTTGTGCTTGCGCCATCCCAAAGCGTAAGGCTAAAACAATTACTGCGCCTACACCTAAGCCCATCAAAGTCGATACAAAGACTTGAACACTGTCTAAATATTGTGGGACACCATCAGGACGGTCAGCATCACCAACAGATAAACGCACAATGATGAAAAACGCGCCAATCAACCAGCCGAGGATGTAGCCTGGGTATTCTGAATACACAGTCAATGCCCAGCGCGATACAATGATAAAAACTGCGCCGAGTGCAATCATGATCAACCATTGGCTTAGAATAACGTCTTGGAATAAAGACATGTCTGTGACTTCCTCTTCTTCTATTACAGACTTAATTTACATTATAGATGATTTTAATTTCGTAAGATAGTCGTCAACGGGCTTGCACAATATATTTCACCAAGAAGGCGCGAAGAGCACGAAGCGTTCTGAATAAGTGACTAACAATACGAATACTGTATCTCCATCTATATTATGAAAGGAATAATGTAAGATTGACCTCACAATTTCGTGTCAAAAGTAGCCTCGGAGCATTTCGATAGTTTGTTGTTCGAGTTCCCACAGATCCATTTGCTCTTGCCTTTGGAGCAGACGGCGTAAGCGCGGATAGCCATCGGCATATTCACGCGCCCATTCTCGGCTAAAGTCACCATCGCGGATTTCATCGAGTGTGATTTCCATCAGGCGTTCCATTTTGAGTTCGTTGAAACGTTCTAGACGACTGAAAATACCGAACTGCCCTGTCAATGAGGAGAGGCGCAAGGCATGGAGTAAGCCTGAATCGGAGGCACGTTCTAAGTAATCGGTGAATTCACCTGAGATGTACAAATCCATCATCGCAGCTTCGGGCGGGTAGCCTTTTTCTAGTAAGAGTTTGGCGGCTGTCAGCATGATGTTATGGAAAGCAGGGAGAACTGCTTGTTGTACGAATAAGTCAAGTTCAGCTTCTTGTTCGATGGTAATTTCGACTGCCCCTGCTTGTAGTGAACCTATCCCTGCTGCGAGTGCGAGAATAGTCTGCCAGATATTGCCTGTCGCATCTTGAGCCGCTGCAACAAAGCTATAGAATCCTTCGCCTGATTCAAATTTTTCACGGACTGCTGCGCCAATGGTACGCGGTGCAACAAGACCAACATCGACAAATGGTGGTGGTTCGATATAGCCAAAAGCGACATTGTAGCCACTGGCAAAAATCAGCGTATCGCCTCGTTTGAGGTATGGGGCAACATATTCTAGGTATACTTGAGGCATGACTTCATCAGGGAGCATCATCAAGATGATGGTGGCAGCATTGGCGACAGTTTCAATCGTATTATAGGGGATGCCATCCGCTTCGAGAATAGCGGTGCTTTCATCTGGGCGTTGCCCAACCATCACTTTCAATCCGCTATCGTTTAGGTTGAGGGTAACAGGTCGTCCGAGACTGCCATAGCCAATAACCCCAATCAATTTATCGCGCAGAAATTCAATATCACCATCTTCTTCATAGTAGACAACGGTCATGTGCAAGCCTCCTAGATACAGTTAGATAGACCTGCATTGTACATCAAAATAATCTTTAACAATCAGCATAGCCTTGTTGTGGATGTTCGTCAGCCATGATGTGCAAAATGATTATCGGTATCGTCATCATCTAAGACATTTAAGTATGTTGATAATTGCGTAGCCTCAGCATCAACTGTATGCAGTGTTTGTTTAGTACGATGTATCTGCCCTGCGAGGTCAATATCTTTTAGGCGACTGATTAACTTGATGAGCGCAGCATCTATAGTACGTTGTGTGAAATCAATGTATTGAAAACGTACTAGACGAAATGGCAATTTAGAATCATCGAACATCAATGGGATTACAGGTTTGTTCTCTTGGAGGAAGAAACTCCATTCATCCCAAACATTATTCGAGTTAAAAGAATTTGCAGTATGAATCAAAATTAGATGGGTCGCTTCGCACAATGCTTCGTGCAAGGCACGATCCCAATGTTCGCCAGGATGAATATGCAGAACATCAAGAAAAAATGGAATCTTTATCTCGAAGAAAATACCTGCTAATTGTCGTGCTATCTTTTCGTCACGCCGACTGTAACTAATGAAAACTTTTAGTTCATTCATTGCCATACCCACACATAAGCCTTATGACAAATACTATATCGATTTGATAGTATCAATATGATACTATAAAAAAGACAACATTGTTTTTTAATTAACTATTCACAAACTATATTTCATCACTTTGCGTTTAATTAATGTAACTTTACAAACCAAAATTGTCGAATTTTGATAGTTTCGTTGAACTAATTGGTCAATAATTTGGAGCATTTGCTAGGTGTCGTCGTGGTTTAGCAGATATACGTTGTGATTTTAACAACCAATTTGTAACGTTACGATTTATTAACTAAACAAAAACACGAGATAATATGCTATCTCGTGTTCAATAATGTATTTCAGATGATGTTGTACTGGTATGCTCAGAGGTGATTGAATGCACCTGCAATAGCACGACGGACATTATCACTTGGGTCTTGCGTCATCAACTGTGTGAGATGTGGAATGGCTTGTGTGCTTTCTATGCGTGTGAGTGCAAGAACAGCATGATAGCGCACCCATTCGTTATTATCTGATAGTGCTGTTACCAGCGCATCTTCAACAGCAGGGTTACCCAAATCACCTAAAGATTTTACAACAGAGACACGTACCCAATCATCCTCATCATTAATCAATTGTGCAAGGTCAGTGGCACTTGTTTCATCTCCTAATTTGCCGAGTGCTTCTGCGATAGCACTACGTACATCAGGGTCAGTATCTGTGAGATGTTGACAGAGCGTTTCGCTGACAGACCTCGCACCTAACCATCCGAGTGCAGTGGCGACATTACGGCGCGTTGAGGCTTGCTGACTATCCAGTAAAGCGAGGAGTGGTTCAATTGCTTGCTCATCATTTAATTCACCTAGAGCACGGGCTACCCAATCTTGGACGCGTGCGTCGTCATCAGCGAGTGCCTTGATGAGTGGTTGCACGGCACGACTATCACCAATTTCGCCCAATGCCCATGCAGCGAGATAGCGGACTTGGGCATGATGATGTGCTAGTGCTTCAATTAGTGGCATGACAGCCGATTCACCCATTTCGATGAGTTGAATCCCTGCTCCTTGACGCACATCTTCATTGCTGTCGGCAAGTTGTTGTATCAGTGTGTGTATTACTTGTTCCATTGTGTATTATCCTAAAAATGATTATGTGTGTTGATGGACTTGATGCACTATCGGTGATGGATGAGATTGGTATCACGACAATGTTTTGCCATCAGCATCTTACGATGCTCTTGATAAGTTCTTCTCTATTTTATGAGAGTAGTTGATGTTTTAGTGTTGAGACATTGGAGAAAGTGTTAAGTTACTCGTTCATGGTGTCGCTTAGAAATTAAGCATTTTGGTATTTTTGGGCGGGTCACAGACCACGCCCTTACACAAACTCTACTATGGATAAGTGTAAGGGAGCGTTTGAAACGCTCCCAATGTACTTAAAAATAAATATTCAAATGCTTCTTGCTCGTTCATGATGCCATTTAGAAATTCGGTGTTGGGAATAAACCTCACCCCCTAAATCCCCCTCTCCATCACGCTTCGCTATTAGAGAGGGGGACTTAAATTAGCTTGAGCAGAGTTTAATCTCCTCCCAATAAATCTACAGACCAGATCAATCGTAGCGATTCTACTTTCGGAACATGACATATCAGAACAGGTCATAAGCTGTTATAATCGGTGCAAAAATACATTTGAGGGAAATTGATGACAGACTTAACATTCCGCAAAGTTGACCATAGCAATTATCGTGATGTACTGAAATTGACGGTCAGTGATGAGCAGAAAAATTTCGTCGCACCGAATGACCGTTCCTTGTTGCAGTCTGCTTATGAAGCTCCTGATGCGTCTACCCCGTATGGTGTTTACGATGGCGTTACACTCGTCGGCTTTTTACTTATTACCACTGATGATGAGAACGAAAAAAATCTGTGGGTCTGGCGATTCATGATTGATGCCAATCATCAGGGAAAAGGGTACGGCAAACGCGCCATGACAAAATTGATCCAAGAGACAAAAGCATCAGGCACATATGACTATCTGCGCTTGAGTTATGTACCGACTAATGAACGCGCTAAGCATGTATACGCATCAGTGGGCTTTGTAGAGGTGGGTATCAAAGAGGAATTTGGTGGTGAGATGGAAGCAGTAGTGGATTTGAGAAATCTTTAAAATTATATCTGTTACTCTCTTCAACGCGGAGAAGCAAAGACGCTGAGGCGCAAAGGATTTATTCATAATCATTTTGTATCATCAAATCTGAGTTTTCATTTCTTAATGGATAGCATTTTTTCGGCGGGACGCACCTGTGCGTCCCCTACGATGGCGTAGTATTTTTAGAGACGAACTTCTCCGCACCTTAAATTAACTATCAAACGTAGTTTAGTCAGATAGTGAGCGTCATGCAGATGATGGTGATTTCATCTACAATAGTGATATGAGACATTTACGACTACACCTATCCAAGTTATTGATTGCAGGGGGTATCGCGCTCTTGATGGGTGTGATTTTCCTCTATTTTTACGTTTTTCATGGCTTACCTGCGCTGAATCAAATTGATGCTGGTTTAGCATTACCGAGTACGCGCATCTATGACAGGCATGGGGCGTTGCTTTATGAAATTTTGCCTCCTGAACAAGGGCGTAATCGTGTCATTCCGCTAGAGCAAATTCCTGATGTTTGCATCAATGCGACGATTGCGATTGAAGATGCTAATTATTGGCGACACGTTGGCGTTGACCCTGTTGGGATTGTCAGAGCCGCATGGATTAACATCAGTGGTGGTGAAATCATCGCTGGGGGTAGCACCATCACCCAACAAACAGCACGACTGTTGCTACTGGATAATGAAGAACGTGCTGAACGGACAGTCCGACGAAAACTGCGCGAGATGGTGCTGGCAATTCAGTTACAGAATCGCTACAGCAAAGAGCATGTGCTGGAACTGTATCTGAATCAAGTCTATTTTGGTAATTTGGCATATGGCATTGAAGCGGCTGCTCAAACCTATTTCCATAAATCTGCACCTGACCTATCCACTGCGGAATGTGCCCTACTCGCTGGTATCATTCAGAATCCTGTTTTGCATGACCCACTCAGTAATTTGGATGGTGCGCTGGTTCGGCAAGAAGTCGCATTAGATTTGATGGTGCAACGTGACTATCTGACGCAGGGCGAAGCAGAATCGGCACGCACTGACCAACTCCAATTTGGGAGTACACGCTTCCCGATTGAAGCTCCGCATTTTGTCATGACTGTCTGGCAACAATTACAAGAAGACTATCCTGATGCGCTCTTCAATCGTGGGTTGGATGTGGTTACCACGCTTGATTTAGGTTGGCAACGCACGGCAGAGGAAACTGTCACTTATCAGTTAGGTTTGCTCAATACGGATGAGGACGGTTTTGTTTCAGCGAATGCAAACAATGCTGCTGTAATTACCCTCGACCCCTTTACTGGGCAAGTGCTAACGATGCTTGGCAGTCCTGATTATTTTGACGAATCGATTGATGGTGCAGTGAATGCAACGCTAGCGAATCGTCAACCTGGGTCAACTCTCAAACCTTTCACCTATGCGCTGGCAATGAATCCTGAGAGTTCTGCTCCATATACACCTGCGACTGTTTTACTGGATGTAGAAACACCCTTTGTGACATCACGCTTGGAGAGCTATACCCCTGGAAATTTTGCCTTGGTGGAGCATGGTCCTGTATCCATTCGGGAGGCATTGGGGTCAAGTTATAACATCCCTGCTGTGATAGCCTTAGAGCATGTGGGTGTCGAGAATTTCATCGAATTTGTGGCGGATGCTGGCTTGGATTCCTTAGCTTCTGCGCCATCGCTTGACCTCGCTGTGACATTGGGTGGTGGCGAAGTCCGTCTAATAGATTTAGCACAAGCCTATAGTATCTTCCCAAATGGTGGTTATCGGATTGAGCCAACTTTTTTGCTGAATGTGACTGCTCGCGATGGTGAGGTGCTCTATACCTATCAAGACCCGCGTTTAGAGCATCGCGTGTTGGATGAGCGTGTTGCATGGCTCATCACCGATATGCTGAGTGATAATCAGGCACGGATACCCAGTTTTGGCTTGAATAGTTCCTTGCAGATTGGGCGACCTGCAGCAGCTAAAACAGGCACAACAACCGATTTCCGTGATAACTGGGTGATGGGTTACACGCCGAATTTGGTCGTGGGGGTATGGGTTGGCAATGCCGACAACACACCGATGGTCGAAGTGACAGGCGTTTCTGGTGCAGGACCAATCTACAACCAGTTCATTCGGCAAGTGTTGAATGGTCAGCCTGAATTAGACTTCACACAACCAGACGGCATTGTACGAGCAGAAGTGTGTACGTTATCGGGTTTATTGCCACGCGAGAATTGTCCGTTACGGCGTTTAGAATGGTTCATAGATGGCACAGTACCAACTGAGTTCGATGATGTTTATCAAACGTTTGCAATTGACACACGCACAGACACACTCGCGGATGAATCCACACCAGAGGAAGCGATTCGACTAGAAACTTTCGTTGTGTTGCCTCAAGAGGCGCGTGATTGGGCTGTTTTGAACGGGGTGAATATTCCGCCTGTGGGAGCAATACAAGATGACGAGACAATGACTCCAGCGTTGCGCTTACTATCACCTGACCCATTCACCAATTATGAAATTTCACCTGTGACACCGATTGAAACACAACGGATTCGCTTCTCGGTAGCGATGCCTAGTGACACGATACAGGTCGATTATTATTTGAATGGTGCGTCTTATCAATCTAGCTCTCGTCATCCTTATGATGTGTGGTGGCAGTTGGCTATTGGTGATTGGGAATTAACAGCCGAAGCTACTCTATCCGATGGGACTGTATTGGCGAGTGAGGCACTATCGTTCAGTGTGGTGGATTATGAAGAACCTGAGCCAAGAACAATTGGGCAAGGAGAATAATTAAATTAGCATTATTAAGAATCAAAAAAGGACGTGCCATTAGCACGTCCCTGCGGTATGTTTTAGAAGCCTGTTAAGCGATATTCTTGTGAGAGGCGACCAATTAAGCCATTTTCACCGCGTGTACCAATCGCTAAGCCAACATATCGACCACTGGTGATGTCAGCATAGGTTAGGTTGGTATTTGTTCCCCATTCAACGAGATTATCGTAGCGCGTTGATCCTGCCAAACGCAATGCAATCACATAACCTGCTGCTTCTGGCACAGCATCCCAAACGACGGTTTCTGTGCCGTCAGGATTTGGGCGTAGTGAGATATTACGCGGTGGCGGTGGTCCATCGGCAATCGCAACAGTCATCAATAGAATATTCTGCGTTGATTCGCGTAAGAAATTGTATTCAACACGGTCTGCTGTATCTTGTGTCGAGCCATTACCAAATTCTTCGTTAGTATTGATGAAGCGAATCGCTGGATAGCCCGCCTCTGCAAAGGAGAAATGGTCACCATAACGCCCATCGCGGTCTGCTTGTGCTTCGACACGCATTTCTAAACTTGCTTCGTGAGCATAGCCCAGAAATTCCATGCTGCGTGCCATATGACGCGAGGCATCACCCCCGACACAGATAGTTTCTTGTTCGCAAGAGAAAATCCGCAAACTTTCATCGACATTGCCATTACGGTCATTGGTATTACCGATGGAATCAATGTTAATCATGCCAGCAATATCGAGGTTCTCACTAACAGCCCATCTGACAAAGGCTTCACTACCGAGACGACCTACTTCTTCCGCACTAAAAGCAACAAACAAAATGCTACTACGGAATTGGCGTTGACTGAGAACACGCGCAATCTCAATGAGTCCTGCGACTCCTGTGCCGTTATCGTTCGCCCCAGGTGCAAAGCCAACACCATCAGAGAAATCGGTGTTGATACTATCGTAGTGTGCTCCGATGACAATGAAACCTGCTCCTGGTGATGTCCCTTGTAGCAGACCCAATATATTCTGCTGGCGGGTTGGCACAGAGGCATAGGTCATATCAAATTCCATGATTTGAGTCGTGAAGCGACCTTCAGATTGATTTTGAATTTGTACGAACTGGTCGTAGATATAGCTTCGAGCAGCACCTATACCATAATCAGAGCGCGACGTAGACGAATTGACGTGTCGTGTCGTGAAGCTCTGCAAGGTTTCGACATGGGTGCGTAAACGTCCCACATCGACTTGTTCTGTCAGTTGGCGCATTTCGACATCCACACTAACCACAGGCGATGAAATATCACCGACGACTTCAACAACTTGACTCCCTGTGCCTGTGAAACCTAGTGTTGCAACAGGGGTTGCCGAGGCGCGTGGTGCGAGTGTTGGTGGTTGTTGGGCTGGTGCTGTACCTAAATTACAAGCAACTAGCACAAATGCAAACCATAGGATAAGACCAGTAGTGATTTTTTGAGTTTTTGAGTGAGATTTTTTCATAAGTAAATTGTAACATAGCTCTCAGGCTACTATAAACAGCGTCAGGGTAGCGTATGTTGATAATATCGCTACCGTAGGGATTGGTATCCAATATAGTGTGATTGGGTATCATAGGCAAGTCGTGATTGGTAGTTAGTTGTTGGTTTTTGGTGATTGGTATCTGTACTAATTTTGTTTTTACAGGGGTGTGCTAGACTATTAGTCTAGTTGAAGTGTAATAACAAGGAAATTTTATGCCAGCGTATGATTTTCGCTGTAATACTTGTGGTGAGGATGTGTCTCTCGTTTATAAGAGTGTCACATCGTATGCGAAGGCAACACCAACCTGTACTCATTGCCAATCAGATGACCTTGAGCGCGTCATTCGTAAGGTGAATGTTGCATCTGTTAGTCGAGATTACACACAGATGGATGCTACTGAAATGCTGAATGTCTTCGAGAGTGGCGATAGCAAACAAGTCGGTAAGATGTTCGACCAAATCGGCGGGACAAATCCTGCGTTGGGTGCAGAGTATCATGAAGCGACCAAACGCCTGATGCGTGGCGAGAGCATGGATAATGTTGAGAGTAGCCTCCAGAAGAAACGTGATGCGAAAGATGCAAAAAGTAACAAATCTAACTCCAAGAAATAATCTTCAAGTTCGGATGAGGCGTGCCTCATCCCTACTGCTAGCCCACTCTTCTGTGACAGAATCATTTTGACCAAACAATCATGCTATAGTGATTGTGAATAATAGGTATGAGGGAAAAGAATGCTGAGTGATATTTTCCGACATTGGCGATATTTTGTACCACGTTTTGCTGGTTATGGCGGTGTTCTAGGAGGCTTATTCGGTGGCTTGACTTATCCCATATTCGGGTTATTCATTGGTGCACCCTACGGATTACTCGGTGGGATTGTCATTGGTTTGCTGATGGGCATTGGTGTACCGATTTATAATCGTTATTTTGCGCCTGAGGATGCAAATACATATCAATATCGCCTTAGTTTTGGCACGGCGGCTATTGTCACGGCTATTACGGCTCTTCCACTCTTTTTCATCTATAGTTTAGTCGCTGGTATGGTGACGGCTTATATTACTCATCAATATGCTGAAAACCCTGACCAACTCATAGAAAAACCGAAGCACACGGTTGATGCCTATCAGAAGCGTCAGCATGTCTTCACCGAAGCAGCCAAATCGATGATGCATTACGCTAAATACTTCATTGGACTCGCTGTGCCACTAGGAACAATCGCATACACAGCTTTTGTGACCATTGACCAATTCACATCTTTCAATTGGGCTGAATTCTTGATGATTGGTGTTTTTGGAACAATCTACGGGTTCATCGTTGCGTCGTTTGTGGCTGCAATTAATGGCTTATTCATCGTGATGGTCAATCGCTTATTCTTTGACACTAACATGCCGAAGTCACAATATAAAACGCGAATCGTACCGTTGATCGGGGTGCTGACTTTATTTTTGAGTATGATTGTCACTTTTGGGATTGGTGCGCCATTCGCTGCAATTGTTGGAGCATTGGGTGCGAATAAATATGCCGATTGGTACTACGAACATGATGAAGAAAAAGCCAAGCGTGAGGATTATTCACATCTCGAAGATGAGCAAGATGCCATTTACGATGATGAGATGGTCGTTGATGAGCAAAAACAAATACAGCACTATTCTTAACGCAGAGACAGAGCCTTAGATATATTAGTCAGAAACGGGAAGGCACGGTGACCTTCCCCTACAAGAATCAGCTATTTTTCATGTCATCCCTAGATGGATTGCATCCAGACAGCGAGGTCGAAGCCATTACGGAGAAAGCCATAGCGTTGATATAAGCGTTGAGAACGAATGTTGCTATCTTGTGTGTTGACGGTCATGCTTTTGACACCGCGATTACTCAATCGTGTGAGCAGATGATGCAGGAGATGTTGTCCGACACGTTTGCCTTGATATGCTGGATGAACAGCTAAGCGTGCGAGGTGTCCTGCGGTGTTGTGGCGTGTGGCAATCTCATATCCAATGATGTTGCCATCATCAATAGCGACAGTACAACTAGCCGCTTGTCGTTGTGAGACTCGTAAATCCATTGCGGACATCTGCCAAGGGGCTGGAAACGCTGCGTGGTCAACAGCAACGATTTGATGCAGGTCTTCTAAATAGCCATTACGGAGGGTGACCTGTGTAGTCGGTGCAGGTGGGATAGCTTGCGGTTGGCGGTGCATCGTCACCACATTTTCTTGATAGCTAAAACCGAGAGCAGGCAAAAATTCTGCCAGCCAGGGGTTGATGACTAAAACAGCAACTTGGTTCGCGCCTTGTTGACGAAGCACAGATTGGGTTTGTTGCCACAGAAAACTCAGAATCATCGCAGGGTCATAGGAACGAGCGATAATTGCTAGCCGAATCCATGATGCACCATGCAAGGGGTCTGCAACGCCCATCACCCCAACCAGTTCATCACGATTAAAAGCAAGCATCACCGATTTGCGTTCCGTATCCAGCCATGTCCCTGCTTTGTACCAATCAAGATGTGTATGGGTGTGACGACTGTAAAACATCAGCGAGAGGATGTCGTCACGGTATTTGCGTTCGTAAGGTGTGGCTTGTAAGGCAAGGGTCATCGACGATTGCGTTTCATTCTCATCGCGTAAGATGGCACATCAATTTCAACAGTACGACAGATGCGTGGATCAATGAGACGACTCACCAAGCGTTGATTGATGTCGTTCATAGATTTCGCTGTGGTAATCACCGTTGCCATGCGTGCGACGTAGCGATAATCCAGCAACTGAAATAATTTTTCTTGCGCCCAAGGTTTACTGGCTTCTGTACCGAGATCATCTAAGACAAGTAAAGGGACGTCTCGCAAGCGATTGAGCAAGGTATCGAAAGTCACGTTACTATCTGGTGCGAAGGTCGTGCGGAGATAATCTAGCAAATCAGGGGCTGTCAATAAAACGACTTCATCCCCTGCGTTACGCCGTAAATTGGCAATTGAAGCAGCTAAATGTGTTTTACCACTGCCAAACTTCCCAGCAAAGAGCAACCAATTGATGGGTTTTTGGGCGTATTCGTAAGCGATACGTGCTGCTTGTGTCAAACGCTGATGCTCTTCGACAGTAACATTGTCATCAACATCAAAGCTATCGAAGGTCATATGTTGATACATCGGTAAGCGTGACAGCAATTGGTCACTCGTGTTAGGTTGTGCGTTGCGATAATCTGGTGCATGAATACTGACATGATGGATCACATTGACATCTAACAAACGCGAACGAATACGAGGGTCAAGTGTGTCGAGATTGCGATTAGTTGTGATAATTGTTGGCTTGCGATGGGTATAACGATGATTGAGCAACTGGAACATTTTCTCTTGTGCCCATTCGCTTGGGTTTTCGACACCAAGGTCATCGATGATTAAGATACCCGAATTCCGCAAGCGTTCAAAGGATTCATCATAGGTAGATTCGGCATTCGGTGCAAAAGATGCACGAAGATGGTCAAGTAAGTCAGGGGTGGTGATGAAGAGCACCATATCCCCTTTTTGCAAGCGATGGTTACCAACGGCTGCTGCGAGATGTGTTTTACCACAGCCGTATGCGCCTTCTAGTAGAAGCCAACCATCAGGATTTTCAGCATAGTTTGTTGCCGCTTTAAAAGCCATCTGCAAGGATTGGCGTTCTTTATCACTATAACCAGCAACATCAATCTCGAAATTATCGAGCGATTTCTCCGAGAAGGCATCCAAATTACTCATGCGACGCATCCGCTCATGCCGTTGATGGTCGATTTCGACAGGGTTATTCGGGCAACGGAATAATTTACCGAAGCGTTTATCCTCAGGTTGGACAGCATACTTAATGACACCCATCCCGCCACAAATTGGGCAAGGCTCATTGGGGTGTTCAGGGTCGAAGCAGGTGATATTGAGCGGAACAGCAGGTGGCGTGTTATTCTGTTGTGAAGTCTGACCAGTTAAGCCCTGCGTATTCGTTTGTTCGTTGATGAGGTCGCTGAGACTTTTCATGTTCGGTTCGTCCTTCTTGTTGCCAACGGTCTAAAATGGCGCGGATGTATCGCCAACTGCGTGCGTTATTTTCAATAGCGAGTGTAATCGCATCAACAATCCACTCATAGGAGAAATCATCTTCGGCTTCTTTAAGGTGGTCGGCAATGATGGGAGTCAGCACGCCGATATTTTCTTCGTATAAGCTGAAGACTGTCGGGCGTTCGGGTAAAATCTCAATGCGTTGATTGTCATCAGGTTGCCAATTACCCGCCATCAACTGCTGAATTGCTACTCGTCCACGTGACGTATTCATAAAATATAGCGCGAGCGATGTGCTTGCGTCTAGTTGTACCTCGCCACAGAGCAAAAAGTTATGTTCCACAGCCAAAGCAAGAGCTTCATCAAGTGCTTTATGAGCGTCGTCGCTGATAAGTGATAAACCCTGCATAAGTTCATGATTATTCCCAAAGTCATCACGGGTTAGGTAGCGATATTGTCCATCTTTTTGTGTGAGTGCATGGTAGCAGAATAGACAGACTTTGAGTTCTGCTAGGTCTGTTATCATCGGCACAAGTTCAGTGATGAACTGGGCATGTACCATTGTGATATTGATTTTTCCTGCGGAGAAGCCTTTGAATTTGGTCATGGTTGGTTGCTAGTTTTTGGTTATTGGTGATTGGTTTTTAGTTGTTAGTTATTGATGACACTGATAAATGACCTGTGCTGTTCTGAGTACCTCTTGTCGAAAGTAGGGACTGAGTTCATTTGACGTTCTTAAATCAACGGGTCGTCCGATAAGCTGTGCTAATTCAATTTCCTGAGATGCCATATCTAATAAGATGATTAGGTTATCAGTTTCGTAATCAACAAGTAAGTCAACATCAGACTGTGCTGTGAAGTCATCACGCAAGAATGAACCGAAAATACTCAGCCTTTTAATCGGATAGTCTTGGCAAAATTGATGTATCTGCTCTAGTGGCAAATTCAGTTTGATAATTTGTTCCTCAGTCATGACAAAAACTACTCTAAATCACTCAAATCGACACGATGGACGCTTGCATCCATGAACTTAGTTAGAGACTTCTCGAAGTAGAGAGAGACTACCCCTGTTGGTCCATTACGATGCTTGGACACAATCACATCGGCTTGGTTCGGGAATTCGGTAGCTTCATTGTACACCTCATCACGATAGAGGAACATCACAATATCGGCATCTTGCTCAATACTGTTATGGACGTATATATACATACAAATAAAGTTGTGATTGGGTTCAACTGTTAAATCGTAGACTGGTTCTTCACCATCAGGCACAATTGATACGATTTTGTCCCAGTAAACATCGCTTTCAAAAAGATTTTTCAAGTCATCTGACTGTACAACATTCGCAACTTTAGCGGCACGTTCACGACTTACGTTTTGTTTATAGAGTCCAGTTCCACAGTAAGCTAGCTCAATACCCGCTTGCATTTTTCTTCCTGACATTCCGATTTCTTGCATGGCAGGGACAACCATCCCGCGCCAAATTTGTTTAGGAATCACATCACGATTTGTGTTACTAGCATGAGTTTCAACATAATTTTTCACATCAATTAAAGACTTTTGTTTATAGCTACCTACTGCGCCAATCTCAACAAAGCGAGATAAATCTTCATTTCCTGTAACGATAATGTGATGTTGGTCACGCCCTTTTGTTCCTTGTGAAACTACTTTTAAACGTGCATTGATACCTATTCTTAACATCAAGCCTTGAACATCTCGTGCTAAATCTTGACTACTAGTTGCATAATACACAGCAGGATAGTATCCACGAGAAGTTTTCTTCATACGAATACAGCCATCAGTAGACCACAAATGACGGAGAAATAATGCAATCGCTTCATTGGATTGTTCGAAGACCTTTTGTGGGATACTTTTCTCGTGTGATCGTAAGCCAAAGATACCGAGGTTGTCCATCCATTCAGAAACAGGGTTACGAACACCATGTGTAATGTGTCGCGTTGTGGGGATGAAAACTTGATACCAATTGCGCCCTTTTTCTTTGGTAACGCGCGGTGCGACCTCATCACCGAAAACTTCTGTAGCAAGGTCAGCAACTAAGTGTGCTAAATCTTCTTCGACAGTGGTGTATTGAATTGCATGACGTGGTAGAACGCAACCATCACCAATCAAGTGACCGAGTAATGCGAGTTCTGCATCATTCATCGTTTGTGTTGTTTGATCTGGTAGTGAGCGTGGCACTGCAATATGGTCATCGGATGTGAGTTCATCGAGACGTTTCCAACCTTCGATGGTCAAGAATTTGTGATTGCCTGTCGCGCGGATGCTTCGTCCGAGTGCGGTTGTGAGTTTATAAACAGGTTTGATACCTGTGCAGAAGGCATTGGTGACGATAGCAGGTTCAGCTTTCCATGTTTCGGTGTTGAGGCTCATCACACGGAAGTCTGTTTTGCCCATCAAATCAGCAATGGGAACACTGTAGCCACAATCTGGTAAATACACGAGTGATTCCCCTGTTAAACAACCTGACTCACGCAAGTCAGATAACACAGGGCGTTTATCTTGGCGTTGCTCAACAGCACGAGAGAGTTGGGCAGCACTAATCAGTGGCACATTGAGTTCACGGGCGAGTTCTTTGAGATTACGTGAGATAAAGCTGATTTCTTGCACACGGTTGTTCTCGTAACTGCCCCCTGCGTTCATTAACTGCATATAATCGACAATCACCAAATCTAAGCCATATTCATGCTTGAGACGACGACATTTTGTTCGCATTTCCATTGGGGAAATCGCTGGCGAATCGTCAATGAAAATTCTGTGATTGCTGATGCGTCCGACAGCTTCCGTAAAACGGGCAGCTTCTTGTGGGTTGAGGCGTGCAAGGCGTAATTTCTGGACGTTGATGCCTGTTTCCATCGCCATCATACGCTGTACCATCTGCTCAACGCCCATTTCCATTGTAAAGATAGCAACTCGTCCACCAAAGCGTGCAACGTTCATGGCAGTTGTCAAAAGCCATGAGGTTTTACCCATACCAGGCCTGCCTGCGAAAATCAGCAAATCGGATTTTTGGAAACCACCGAGGAGGGCATCTAAGTCGCGGTAGCCTGTTGGAACACCTGCTGCCTCGCTACTATTCTGGAGCATGTATTCCATACGGTCATAATAATCACTGAGGGCATCCCACATCGGCACAAAATCACGCTGGACTTGCGTTTCAGTAACGGTGAAGAGCTTACTTTCAGCTTCGCCGACGACAGTATCAATATTGAGGGCTTCATCCATCGCCAATTTTTTAATCTCATCAGCAGTAATCATTAGCTTGCGTCGAATCGAAGTACGTTCTACTAAGCGTCCATAGACTTCAGCATAGACTGATGTGCCTGTGTTATTGAGCAACTGCACTAAGTAAGCACGTCCGCCAATATTTTCCAGCACTTGCATATTTTCGAGTTCTTCTGCCAATGTGATGAGGTCAATCGGTTCAGCACGTTGATTGAGTCGTTCAAAGGCTTGCCAGATATATTGATGACGCAACAAGAAAAAATCGTCAGGGTGCAAAAAAGCAGTGACAGATACATATGCAGAAGGATCAATTAGGATTGAGCCGATGACAGCTTCTTCTGCTTCTTGGCTGAAAGGCGCACCTGGGTCGAGATTTTGGTTGGGTGGCATGGACATAAGGCGTGTTGTGGCTCTCTTGATTATTTCGTGTGATATGCGTGTGCTTAGAACTGATATTCTAACAAGTAGATGATAAGCGTTACTAGATTGAATTTTTTAATTTACTCTGCTTCACCGTCGGGAGAGCACAGCGACCTTCCTCTACAAAAATTACTGTCATCAGACAATCTAATAGATACTAATGTCGCAATTTTCTAACTGATTGGGTGCTTATGATGACATGATGCCGTATTTGACGCAATAGAAACAAGGTTGGATTTACATTAGCTTTGCGCGAAAAATCCGAACCTGACGTTCTGCGATATTGGACTTAATGACAGTGTGATTGGACTTAAAGTGTGGTACGCTAGCGAAGAGGTTGCCCTTTCGTGACCCATCTTAGCCACACACACAGGAGTAATGGTTAAGTCCATCGTCAAGTTGAGGAGAAAATTGCAATGCCGTCGCATAGTATCAGCGTCAATATTGACCGTGAGAGCGAAGAACCGATTTACAAACAGTTAATTCGTCAAATTCAGATGCAGATTGAGAGTGGATCGTTACCAGCAGGGACACGCTTGCCTGCCAGCCGAACGCTTGCTAAATCTATTGATGTCAGTCGGATTAGTGTGGTGAATGCCTATGCAGAACTCCGTGCGGAAGGGTTTTTGAGTGCACATGCTGGACGCGGGACATTTGTATCACGGGATAGTAGTGTCGCAGCCCATACGAGTGCTAGTGCAGGGTTGACAGTTGATAATACGAATTTACCTGACCAATCCTTGCGTGATTTGATGCGACTTGCGCGTCGGCAAGGGGTGATTAATTTTTCACATGGCGCACCGCCGTCTGAGTTTTTCCCAATTGCGAGTTTGCGTGATGCCATTAACACAGTGATTGACCGTGATGGTGCATCGGCTCTGACTTATGAAGTTCCTGAAGGCTATGGTCCTTTACGTGGAGCGATTCGGGATTATGTCAGTGCATTAGGGATTCAGACACGTCCGAATAATGTGCTGGTGACAGGTGGTGCTCAACAAGCTGCTGATTTGGTCATTCAGGCATTGGTGGCAGAAGGCGAAACAATCGTCACGGCAAATCCAACTTATATTGGGGTGATTGATATTGCGCGAACCCGTCGCATTAATGTGCATGGTGTTCCGATGGATGAATATGGCATTCGAGTCGATTGTCTTGAGCATTATCTGATGGAGCATAATCCGAAACTAATTTATGTAATGCCGAGTTTCCAGAATCCTACAGGTCAGGTGATGCCAATGCACCGTCGGCGACAATTGATTAACCTCTCGTTGCACTATAATGTGCCAATTCTAGAAGATGCAATTTATCATGAATTTCGCTTTGAAGGGGATGCCCTACCGCCATTGAAAGCCCTCGACGAAGATAATATGGTGATTCATGTGAGCGCATTCACTAAAATGCTCTTGCCAGGGATGCGGATTGGCTATCTGATTGCAGGAGGCAGTCAATTTGAGCGTTTAGTACGAGTTAAACAAGCAGCAGATATTAGCACGAGTGCGCTCAATCAACGGGCGATTCACTTGATGATGATGCGTGGTGTATTGTCGCACCAATTAGAACGGAATAATCGTGAACTGCGCCGTCGTCGGAACACAGCAATACAAGCTGCCGAAGATTATTTCCCTGAGGGGACAACATGGACTGTGCCACAAGGGGGCTTATATATGTGGGCACAATTGCCTAAATCAGGACCGACGGCTGCTGAATTGTTCATTGCCGCAGTGCAAAATCATGTCGCATTTGCGATTGGTAACATTTTCTTCCTCAATGGGGGTGGCTCACATCACATGCGCTTGAATTATGGCTTGCAAGCTCCTGAATACATTGAGGAAGGTTTCAGACGATTAGGACAAGCATGGCGCAACCTAGCTTGTGATTACGATGATATGGAAAAAGCCCCTGTGTTGTGATGATCGGTAATGTTAGGCAATGCCAGCATTTGTGTTGGCATGTCATGAGTAGACAGTCGTTCGGGATTGGGCAGGATAATTTGAATATGTGTCCCTTGCTCAATTCCGGATGTTGCATAAATGCGTCCACTGAAACGCTCAATGATTAATTTGGCAATAGTCAAACCCAATCCACTACTGGTGTTATCTCGTTCCATTGCCTCTTGACCACGATAAAAATCATCGAATATATGAGGTAAATCTTTGGGTGAAATACCTGTCCCTGAATCAATGATGTTAATTGTCATCCACTGGTCAATGGGTGCTAGCATCACCTGAATATTGCCTCCTCTTGGCGTATGATTGGCAGCATTATTCACAATTTGTACGAGAGCTTGTGCTAAGCGAACACGGTCAACAATTACGTGACAATCGCCACACGCTACATCCCAATTCCAATTGTAAGATTGATAGATTTGGCGACCTTCAAATGTTTGACGCACCTCAGCAATCACTTGTTGCAGTGGGATTTTTACGAGAGAATATTCTGTTTCGTCTTTCTGCAATCGTAGAACCGTCAGGAGATCATTCAAGATATTTTGTAGGCGGTCTAATTCTTTGTTGAGAACTTCGATTTGTTCACTTCGCTTTTCTGGCTTATCGAAAACACGAGGCAGGATATACATGCGTGTTTTCATGTTGGTGATGGGTGTGCGGAAATGATGCGAAGCATTCTCGATGAAATGCGCCAAAAATTGAGTGCGTTCATGTTGCAGGGCAGATTGGAAGCGTTGTTCCTCCGAGCGGATACGCTCCGTCAAGTCACGTACCATACTCAGAATATAGCGGTCGTTACTATCCTCACTGGTGATACCAATACCGATTGTTTCAGCAGAAAAAGTGCTACCATCTGAGCGCACCATCTGACGCTGATTGGTTGTGCTGATGACCTCACCATCTCGGATGCGCCCTATGGATTGTGCTGAATCTGCATGTTCTTCCGACGCAATGTAATTGGTGACATGTGAGCCAATCAAGGCATCATAAGTTGTATTGAGCAAGTCAACCGCTCGCTGATTTGCATCACGAATTGTGCCATCGACTTGCAGGATAAAGAAAGCATCGGTGGTGGTTTTGAATAAGGTGCGGTAGCGATTTTCGAGTTCACGTCGCTCGGCTTCGGCACGGTGGCGTTCAGTGATATTGAGTAAAGTCAGAACATATGCTTCTTGCCCTTGAAAAGGGTAAGAACGTAGACGGGCTTCGACAATGACCTTGTGTCCTAATTTATGTTCAAGGGAAAATTCAACCGTTATACCCTGTGTTCGCTTTTGCCAGAGTTTCCAAACATAGGCTTTATCCTCTTTGGCAACAAATTCAAATGGATTGCGATTAAGTAATTCACTAGATTGGTAGCCTATAATCTGTTCGATGGCAGGGTTGGTATCAATAATTTTGGCATCTTTAGCCGTAATAACAAGGATACCTTCGTTGTTGGCTTCCATCAAACGACGATAGCGTTTCTCATTATCGAAAGCATTACGTTGGTATCTGCGTGTAATGTGTGATGCCACAACTGCAAGAAAGCCAACTTGCAAAAGCATGAAAACTACACCCAGCGTATCAAACTGAACAAGGGGACGAAAAAATTCAGCAAATAAGACGAACACAATCGCCAAGATGACGTTGATTGTTGCCTCTGTAGTGCTGAGTAGAAAACCTGATAGCACAATCGGGATAGCAAAGTAGTAGAGTGCAGAAATAGCTACATCTTCTGGAGTGTTCATAAAGATGAGGATGACGCTTGATAAGCCAACCCAAATACTCAGACGCATACTCCAGACAACATAACGAGTACGACTGAGCAGATATAAAGTGGAGTAAATGAGAACATTCGCTAAAACAATCATTCTGACTTGTTGTTCAACAAGTGGTGTCAAAAAAGCAAATAATAGGAACAGCGCAACAGGTACTGTAATCACTAAGAGACCTGCCGAAATGATAACAGCTTGTTCGCGTCGATATTTGTTTGTAATGTGTGGTGATGGTTGTGTGAGTTTTTGCCAGATTTTTTGCATTGTTACCATATGGTTTGAAAAGTTTACATTAGATTACGATAGCTACAGTGTAGGGTAAAATTGCTGTTCATACCCTTAAATTATTTGATTCAGTCGATTTCGATGTGTTATTGTGCCAATTACCAGAGAAAAAGTTGCCAATTTATAGGCAGTCACGCCTTCGCAAGTGATACCAGAACGTGTTAAGATAATCATGTTCTAATCGTATGAATCAGTAAAATAGGAGATGATTTATGGTCGCAACACTTAGTCCTGCAACATCCGTTAGCCAAATTGAAGACTTACTCGGTGCCGATGCAGAATACCTCTTAGCCCATACAAGCACCACCGTTCCGAAAGATAATCTCTATTTGCCAAGTGGCGATTTTGTGGATGATGTTTATTCACAAACAGACCGCAATCCACAAGTTTTGCGTAGCTTACAACAGATGTTCAATACAGGTCGTCTAGCAGGAACAGGTTATTTGAGCATTTTGCCTGTTGACCAAGGGATTGAGCACAGCGCTGGGGCATCTTTTGCGCCGAATCCTATTTATTTTGACCCAGAAAAAATTGTTGAATTAGCTATTGAAGGCGGATGCAATGCCGTTGCATCGACCTTTGGGGTATTAGGTGCTGTGGCTCGTAAATATGCCCATAAAATTCCGTTTTTGGTGAAAATCAATCACAATGAGTTGCTAACCTATCCGAACACTTATGAGCAAATTATGTTTGGCACGATTAAGCAAGCATGGGATATGGGTGCTGTAGCAGTTGGTGCAACAGTTTATTTCGGCAGTGATGATAGCAATCGTCAGATGATTGAAGTTGCAGAAGCGTTCCAATATGCACATGAACTGGGTATGGCAACGGTGCTATGGTGCTATATGCGTGGTGATTTCAAAGTGGATGGTGTCAATCACGAAACCAGTGCTGATTTGACAGGTCAAGCCAATCATCTTGGGGCAACATTAGGCGCAGACATCCTTAAGCAAAAATTGCCTAAGAGCAATGGTGGCTTCAAAGCAATGAACACAGGGGATAGCTCCTATGGCAAGTTAGATGAGCGCATTTATAGCGAACTCACCAGTGAGCATCCGATTGACCTTGCGCGTTACCAAGTTATCAATGGTTATATGGGACGCACACCACTGATTAGTTCAGGTGGTGCGAGTGGGTCAAACGACTTTGCTGATGCCGCGAAGACTGCTATCGTCAATAAGCGTGCAGGCGGTGCTGGTCTCATCAGTGGGCGTAAATCATTCCAACGTCCAATGGATGAAGGCGTGAAGTTGCTGAATCTCATTCAGGATGTGTACCTCAACGACGACATCACGATTGCATAAGACAATACATTACCAAAAACGCGCTAATGCCCCTAGATTTATCTATGGGGATGTAAGCGTGAGTGTGTAGTCACCTGATTGGGGCAGTTTTATCCCAATCAGGTGGCACACGCAAAAAAAAATGTGTTAATCTGTAGATACCGTGATGATTTATAATACGAGATGTAAAAATCCGATTATATGTCATAGAGAATCGTTTGTCGCATCAGGGTATTGATGCACACTGCAAGAGGCGTGTGAGACCTACACTGTAGGCAGTGCTGTTGACGGCAGAAGCCCCTGATTTTATTCATGGGGAGTATGTCACAAATCAGAATGGGCGAGATAATCTCTCGCCTATTTTTGTTTATGGTGCTGAGATTTTATGCGGTGTAGGCATTGGGCGATGCTCTAGAGCAAAGGCACGTTCATAAGCAAGGCGACGGTCATCATCAAAGAGATACGTCAATTCGACTTGTGCGCCCCAACGTTCGTCTAAATTGACGGCTGTGATGTTGAATCCCAATTTTAACTTGGTAATGATAACGGCACGATTATTCGGGTGGTGATTGCTGACAACTCGTTCGTAGCCTATTTTGCTTAGATATTGCAACAAATAAGTCACAAATCCACTATACAGTCCTTTTCTGCGATGTTCTGACAAAATGCCTGTACTCGTCATAAAGAAAGTTTGTGAATCACGCATATCCCCATAAGCATAGCCAACTACAGTATCATCGATGTCTTTGAATAAGAGATATTCATGATGGCTGAAATCAAAAAATTCTCTCAGCACACGGGCAGTTAGTTGACGTTCCTCTGAGATGACGAAGCCATATGCTCCTATGTCAGCATAATTAGGGAAAATAGTTTTCATCAGGGGCATCGTTGCTATCCAGAATTTTGTGCGCTCGACAGATTCAATACGGTAGGTTTCGTTTACTAGGACGGGGGAAAAGTCTTCTCGAATTTCGCTAACCATGTATCAATCTCCTGTGATTTTTGTTCATGATACATGGTTGTATGATTGCAAATTGCCCCAGTCTTTGGGCTTTTGTGTGTGCTCGTGTTACAGTATCGTGTAGATTGAGTAATGATTAATTAAAATCATAGCGTTCTACAGTAAATTAATCCCTAAGACAATTGCCATCATCCCCAAAATAATGAGACTCATTCCTATCGACTGTACCCATTGTCGCCAATTTGTTGGACGTGTCACAGTTTGCCCCCAAAATTGACAGTCACGCTCATATAACCACCATGCAAGGTCTGTGTTAGTAAAGCAAAAAGCCCCTGCCATGATTGCTGTCAACCCACCAATAATCATCATGAAATTACTCACATAGAAACACTAATATTAGGTGAAGCACACCATACACCAAAAAAATAGAGGTGTCCATTGAGGAGTTGTACGTATTTTGTCATTAACGCAACAGAGTAGCGTATAGGCTACTCTGTCATCCGTATACAGTACAAGTTCGTTTCCTAATTGGGAAAACTCCTCGTGTTGTTTTGATGGTGAGGCTCAATTCATCATCAAATGTGATTAAGAGCATTAACGTAAAGTGTCGCACCACAAATACATCAATACTATTTATCTTTCATTAATATAACATAGGATGACAAATTTATCCGTAAAGAGTTGTAAAGATTTATTTTGAGGAATTATCAGCCTGTGAGTGTATGTATCATTAGAAGCACATTACTAAGGGGATAATGGTTCATGGCAAAACAGAAACGGTCACAAAAGATTGTAACGGCGTTGATTATCGGCATCATGGCATGTGTTGTGATTGCAATGGGGTCATTATTTGTGATGTTTGCCCTCCCCACTGAAAGCAATTATGCGACCTCGCAAGCGACTGCTCAGTATCTTGAACAGAATACGATTGTGTCACCTGCTTTCATCCGAGTGAATCAGGATTGTCGGGATGGTGCAGAGCATTGTTTCTGGATTGTGCCAGAGATAATCGCTGATGCTGATGATTTATATGGTGATATATATCGACAATCAGAAACACTCGTTATCATGATTGATGGTGATATTACGCAAGAGTTATCACCTGTGTTATTTGGAGCAAATTTGTATGTAGATTTGGAATTGAATCGCTTTGGTGCAGGTTTGCATCTGATTGAGGTACAAATATCTGATGAAGATGGACGAATCTATCGGCATATGTGGGCAGAGCGAAGCGAGACAGGTGTCATCGAAGCTCCTGCAACATTAGCTGTTCCTCCGACCTATGCGACGACGATTCCTGATGAAAATGATTGAAAGCATATGGGAGCATATAGTTTATGATATGCTCCCAATTAAGATGTTAAATTGCTTCTAGTCTGAATCTGGCGTAATCAGTGGTACACTCTCGCCTTCTTCTGACCATTCCCCTGTTTCACCATTCACGACATAAGTGCCATTCCCACGTAAGTGGATACGACCTGTCCCTTCGGCATCAAGTGTGATATTGACACCTCGCAGAGAAACGGCGAAGAAATCACCTGAAATTGTTGCTGTTCCATTGAATCCAGCATAGACTTGAGCCGTTCCCCATTCAGTTTCGCGGTCTTCGGCAATGCCCGTTCCATCAATTGTAACTTCGACTGAACCATCAAGTGATAAGATAGCCAATACCCCTGTACCACTTAGTTCGACGGTACATTCATTGGTACAAATTGCGAGTGCACGTCCATTACCATCCGCTTCGACCGCTCCTGAACCTCGTGCCACTTGTGCTAACGACGGCGCGGCGACAATCAAGCATAAGACAGCAAATACAACAACGAAAAAACGATTTTTCATCAGTTCTCCTCAATGTTAACTCTTCCGACAAGTTATCTTTCATCGATGTAAGACATTGATATGATTAGCAACAGGCATTATCAAATCGTTGTTAATTTGTAATCACTGCGTAAATTCTGGGATGTTTGTTTCAAGAGATATATTGTCTGAGGACTTTGTCTGTTTGCGTCACCATATGCTGAAAATCGAAGCGTTCCATGCCAAGATGCGTATTACTTGCGAGTTGTCGCTGTGTATCGGGCTGAATCGCGGTAGCAATCGTTTCTGCAAGTGCATCGACATCGACATAGGGAACGAGTAAGCCATTCACAGTATGTTGAACCACTTCGGGATTGCCCCCTTTATCACTAGCAATGATGGGTGTACCAACACGCAATGCTTCTAAAATGGTGTGCGGTAAGCCTTCATAGCCACTATATAGTGCAAAGTAATCGCTGGCTTGCATCATCACATAGAGTTTTTCGCGTGGGACTCTGCCCAATAATTGCACACGGTCACCGAGTGGTTTAGCTAACTGGCGCAAATATGGCATCTGGTCACCATCCCCTGCCACAATCAGACGTACTTTATCGACTTGCTTGATTGCTTCAATGAGATGGTCAACACCTTTCCATGCGGTGAGGCGAGCAGCCGTAACGATTGTTGGTGTATCATCCCAGCCGAGTTGAGCGCGTGCATCTTGCCGATTTTGAGGCAAATTATCAATTGCAGGGGGCATCGTATTATAAATAACATGAACGTGATTTTCAGGTACACCCCATCCAATAACCATTTGCTTGAGATAGTTACTAGGAACAATGACTGCATCAAAGTCACGGACTTGCTGTGCACGTGAGGCTTGCTGACGGTCTACTAGCCATGAATATGATTTATGCTGGAAATCATCTATGTCCGTTGTGGGAGAAATCCAAGCTCGACGAATACAGCGTTCCCATGCTTGGTCACCAACAATTTTGATAATGCGCGGTGTATTAGCCCATGCAACAGGTAAATCAATGGTGTGAGCATAGATTAAATCTGCTTTTTGGACAATTGGACGTGAGGCATTCCAGTAATTAAATAAACGCAAAGGCAATGTTTGACGTGGGATACGTTGCACAGGATACGGATAGCTATAGATAGTATCATCGCCATAGGTTAGAACATGCCCTTGCCAATCATGAGATTGCAAGGCTGGCAGGATCTCTTTGAGGTAGGTCGCAGGTCCGCCTGATTCGGGATGAAAAATACCTGCAGCAATCATCAGCTTGGGCATGGATGTTGTTCCGTGTGACGTGAATTGAAGCGTCATTCTATGGCAGAACAATTCAACAAAAAAGAGGAGACATAATGCCTCCCCTTTATCGCACTATAGTTGTTGGAAATGATTATCCAAGGAACAGCTTCAAGAAACCGTTATTTTTCACAAATTCGCTTTTCTCGATGATGCTATCCACTCCAAGGATGCGTCCTGAGCCAAGTGCGCCGAGTCCAAAGAGAACGATGGCATAGACAATATGATCATTCACAACCCAGCCGTGTTCTAGTGGTAAGAATTCAGCAAGCCCCCCTTGCAAACTTGCCATCCAGAACATAATCATCATGAAAGCTGCCCAGAATGCGTTCCAACGAGTTAGTGCGCCGAGCATTAAGCCGAGTCCTGTCAGTGTCAAGCCCCATGCGACCAAGCCATCAATCAATGGACTGCCTGCAAAGTTTGCCCACAGGTTCATGAACGGATTGCCTTCTGGGATTGCGAATTGCAAGAACCCTGCGGCTGTCCATTCGGGGTCAATCACTTTGACGATACCCCCTTGGAACATCACCCAGCCCATCACAACGCGCATCAGAACAATAGCATAAGCGATTGAGAGTGCGTTGTATTCGGTTTTTACGTCAACACCGAACAAGTTGCCTTCAAATTGCTTCACATTCATACGGTCATTTTGACGAATATCGGTGCTCATGTGATGCTCCTTTCATCAGCTTTTTCTCTCATCTATCATTAATATATCAAATTAGATGACTGCGACTGAATGAAATTTATCCTATAAACTGCTGTTAAATGTCATATTGAGGCAAGATTTGCGTGGTTTAAGTACAATCAGTGTGCATCGCATATTTAGTAATTAAAAATAGGATTTTAAAATGCCCAGTTTTGTTGAAGTGTTGAAAACAAGCGAACTAGAAAATTCACACGGGACAACTGTTTTTGTCAATGAGCGTGATATTGCATTGTATCGCTATGAGGATGATTTTTATGCACTAGATAATACTTGTGTGCATCGGCAAGGTAAACTCGGTGATGGTTGGATGGATGGTGCGAATGTCATTTGTCCTTTGCATCAGTGGGATTATGATGTGCGAACAGGTGTGAGTCGTTGGAACTCGAAAGAAACAGTAGCGACCTATCCTGTGAAAGTCGATGGTGACAGCGTTTTAGTTGATGCGGATGCTGTGCCTCCGAAACCACGTTTTGAAGGCGAATATCTCGGATTATATGCTCGTCGAGATGACCCACTCGAAAAAGAGATGCACGATATTCATGCTTATAGCAAAGGCTCACACGAATTTGTTGAACCCATGGGCAGTGAGCGACGCACTTATGCCGATTTTGAGCAAATCTACTTCTTACCTGGTCAATTAGCGCAACTACCCTTACTCGATGATGAGGCAGTCTCAACAGAAGTTATCATTGGGGCAAAACGCAATAAACCACTCAAGCTGAAAGCTCCAATTTATGTCAGTCATATGAGTTTTGGCGCACTATCCAAAGAAGCGAAGATGGCATTGGCTAAAGGGTCAGCAGATTTTGGAACAGTGATGTGCAGTGGTGAAGGTGGCATGTTGCCTGAATCGCGTGAATTGGCAGGACAATACATCTTCGAGATGGCATCGGGGTATTTTGGCTGGACAGAAGACAATATCAAGCAAGCTGATGGTATCGAAATCAAGATGGGACAATCAGCTAAGGCTGGTCTGGGTGGTTTACTCCAAGGCGAAAAAGTTCAGGGTGATATTGCAGAAGTACGTGGCTTAGAAGAAGGTCAACAAGCCAAGAGTCCGTCACGCTTCCCTGATATTCATAGCGTCGATGATATGGCAGAGCGCATTGCGTGGATTCGGAGCATTAACCCTGATATTCCGATTGGAATTAAGTTCGCTGCCTCACGTATCGAAGCGGATTTAGCGGCTGCGGTCAAGCTGGATGTGGATTGGATTACACTCGATGGACGTGCAGGCGGCACAGGAGCAGCAGGCAAACATGTCAAGGATAATATCTGCGTGCCGACGGTATTTGCGATTCCGCGTGCGAGAAAATGGCTGGATGAGAACGGTCATGGTGACATCAAACTCTTAGTGACAGGTGGTTTCCGTACTGCGCCTGATTGTGCAAAAGCGATTGCGCTCGGTGCTGATGCGGTTGCTCTTGCTACAGCAGCGATGATGGCAATTGGATGTCAACAATATCGGGCATGTGGGAGTAATAACTGTCCTGTTGGGATTGCGACACAGAAAATGGAACTCCGTGACCGCTTTGATTATGAAACGAGTGCAAAACGTCTACATAATTTCTTCGACGCATGGACAGTACAGATGACTGATTTCGCGCGGATGTGTGGCAAGCGAAGCATCCACGATTTAGATTATGATGATTTGGCGACAACGAGTATCGAGATTGCGAATTTTACGCCTGTGGTGCATGTATGATTTCGTGAGAGTGATTGTATAAAATTTGGGTTTGGCACGCCAAGCCCTACGTTAAGAGGTGTGAATAATGCAAATAGTCAGTATTAATATTGGCAAGGCACAAGCCATTGAAGCAAAGTCAGGGCAATCAGGAATATTCAAGTACCCTGTTATGCAAGCGGTGGCTATCACAGAGCTAGGCTTAGACGGTGATGTGATTGTCGATACAGAAAATCACGGTGGAAAAGACCAGGCAGTATATATCTACGGGATGCCTGACTATGCGTGGTGGTCAGCAGAATTAGGACGCGAATTAAAAGCTGGCACATTCGGCGAGAATATCACTATCTCTGAGTTAGAAAGTGCGTCTTTATGTATCGGTGATAGATTGCAGATGGGCGATGTGTTGTTAGAGGTCACTGCACCGCGTATCCCTTGTGTGACTTTAGCGACACGCATGGATGAACCTCAATTTGTGAAGAAGTTTTTGCACGCTGAACGTTATGGTGCATATTGTCGGGTAATTGAAGTAGGCAAAATCAATACGGATGATGCTGTCACACTGATTCCTTACAATGGCGAACGAGTCAGTATCAATGAACTTGCAGATGCGTTTTATGCTAAAGAGGTATCTGAAAAGCAAATCAAACGATTTTTAAGTGTTCCACTTATTGAGAAAGCACGAGACCATTATCAAAGTAAATTGGAGACATCATCATGAGCTTACCTAAATTAGACAATTTTGACAGTTATATTCATCAGGTGCATCAGGCAATCTTTTTATTTGGGGCAATCGCGCATCAGGTAATTCCGAAACAGCAAAATTGGTTGCACATTGCAACAGAACCTTACCCTTGGGGTTTTCAGACGCAAGTTTTCCCGACAGGGGGACGCTTAATCTTCAATGTTTCGGCTGGGAATATTCAGTTACAGCATGGTGATGGCAATACCGATATTTTTGCATTGGTTGACCATACACAGAAATCGTTGTTTGAGGCAATTCTATCAGCAATGGATGGTCATGAATTAGTCAATTATTTTGATGCCGACAGTGATTTATCTCATTCAGAGCAATTACTCAGCAAAATTCATAGTGATGACCAAAAACTCACAGATGCGGTTGCAGAACATACTCATGAGACATCACTCGCCTATGATGTCAATTCAGCGAATGATTATCTACATGCCTTGAATACTATCTACACGGGGATTGCGCGTTGGCGTGGGCGGTTGAACGGACATTTATCACCGATGGTGGTTTGGGCAGAGCATTTTGATTTGAGTACAATTTGGTTTGCAACACCCGAAATGGATGAGTACAAATCACATATCAATATTGGTTTTGCCCCCTTCACAGAGGGCGTGTTTGAACGTCCATATTTGTATGCCTATGCTTATCCGTATCAAGAGGACTATAAGACACCTAATTTAGATGCGCCTCTCAAATGGGAGACTGAGGCATATACAGGGATTTATGTCAGTTATGATAACTTAACTGATTATGATGACCCTGTATCTGCAATAGAGATGCTCTGCGGACAAATTTTTAAGACGATGCGGACTGTTTTAGGGTGATTGTACTCAATTGACCTTCATATCATCCGTGCGACGGCGAGGCAAGAATTGCTTTTTGACTGTTTGCAGAATGTGAGTGATGGCAGTGCTATTGCGAGGTTGTCTGATGACATCAATTGCGCCATAATCAAATGCTCGGACAGCATCACGCCAATTATAGGTATCACTGATGATGAGAATACGAGCATTGATATTCGCTTTTAGAATACGATTCATGATGTATCCAATTTCGCCGAAGTAATCCGCATCAATCACATAGCAATCATAGGGGGCAGAAGCATGAACAAGTTTAGAGTTCGGATGTATCGTCATTGATAAGCCTCCTCGTTGATTGAGGGCGTTATCAAGATGCTGGGCGAGTCTGCTAGATGGTCTGCCAAAAAACAGGACAGTCTGATAATTGCGTGGTTGGTTGTGAATCCAATGGATAGCGTGTTCCGACATAGTCGTATCCTTACACTGTCATTCTTTGGCACACATTCTGTTTATTTAGGTACTTTTGTGCCATTGTGGTCGTTGTTGCATTTAGTGTATGTTATGTAATAGACAATTTTCCCTCACTGGCACATCCTTGATAGGATTGTTTCACTCCCCTAACCTATCTATCAAGCAAAATCACTGTAAAACAGCAAAAATATAGTCAATTTATAACAAAATGGTTTGTTTTTGTTTATCAGACTTTTTCAGTTGCCTTATTTTATGTCGGTAATTTGATAGTGGTGAGGTCAAAAGTAGGACCTTTGGTGCAAGAGGTTAGCATCTCACCATCGACACGCATCATACACGCACCACATGCTCCCACACCACACGGTAATAATGGTTGGAACACACCAAAGATATAATTCTTGGGGATGTCTGTTCGTAGCTCACCGACCCGTTGCATGAATTCCGCAAAGCGCATATGCTCATCATCTTGCTTGACCACAACAAACATCTGGTCTGCCCAACCGAGTGTTAGCACTTGGTCTGCCCATTCGATGCTATCCGTGCCATGAATAACTTCTGTTTCGGGAGGTAAATGCTTGGTCTCATATTCGCGTGCCTGCCCTAGCAAGACGAGGGTCACGCTGATGTTATTATGCACGAGTTGGCGAATCATGATAGTAAGGGGCAGAGGCGGTGTATCGAATGCGACAAGTAAGACATTTCGGAGTGATTTGCGGAAACGATAAGGTTGTCCAACAGGTCCAATGACACTGATTTCTTGTTGGGCTTGGTAGCGATGGCTAAAAGGACGTTCGACTAGGAGCAAGCCTTCTTTTGTATAGCCTGAAGGCCACCACTGTTCGCGTAAGTAGGGATCCCAATTGTCAATTTCACTATCGTCCACATCCATGAAGCGTACCAAGATTGATTCACCAGGTTTGAGGCGTTGTAGACTTTCATCAACGATTTTAACTTCGAGTCGTTGATATTTGGGATTTATCCAGCCGATGCGTTCAATGTGGGCGAGTGATTCGTTCACAGTAGCTTGTCCTGATGTGTTGTCATTATCTGATACAAGCATAACGGGTTGTGGGGTTTGTGCAACAGAGAGATTGCTAGTTTTGGAGAATGATAGATTCCAAGATACTAGATTTTACCCCTCCCTAAATCCCTCCCCATTGCACTGCGTTGATGGAGAGGGACTTCAAAGCATTTGGGTATTAGTCTTCGTTCCAGAAGTTGGACGAGAGGTATTTGTAGGCATTATCAGGGAAGACGGTTACGACGACACCTGATTTACCCTGCTCAGCAAGGTCTTCGGCAATTTTGAGGGCAGAGACCATCGCGCCCCCTGCACTTGGGCTAACGAGATAGCCTTCTTCTTTGGCGAGGCGTTTGGTCATGGTATAGCTATCTTCTGTGCTGGCAGTAATCGCGCGGTCTGCAAAGCTATCATCATAAATACCTGGCGTAATCGAACTTTCCATATGCTTCCAGCCCTCAATGCCGTGAAACGCAATGTCTGGTTCTGAGCTAATGATTTGAATATCGGGATTATATTCTCTGAGTCGGCGACCTGTCCCTGTGAGTGTACCTGATGTGCCGAGTCCTGCGACAAAATGGGTCACACGTCCCTCAGTTTGTTCCCAAATTTCGACCCCTGTTGTTTTGTAGTGTGCTTGCCAGTTAGCAAAATTATTATATTGGTCCGCATAGAAGTATTTTTCGGGTTCGCGGACGGCTAGGTCACGAACCGCACGAATTGCACCATCGCTCCCTTCCATTGGGTCAGTGAATTCAATGTCAACACCGTAGGCACGCAAAATAGCAACACGTTCTTTACTGACGGCTGATGACATAAACAATTTAACACCGAATCCTTTTGACGCACCAAGCATGGCATATGCAATGCCTGTGTTGCCACTAGTACTATCCATGAGGATTTGACCATTGCCGAGGCGACCATCGGCTAAGGCTTGACGGACAATCTCGCGTGCTGGACGGTCTTTAACACTGCCACCTGGATTATGCCATTCGGCTTTGGCGAAGACTTGGACAGATGATGGCAAATGTGCGGTGACACGTTTGAATCCAATCAAAGGTGTATTGCCAATTTGGGACTCAACATCGGTGACTGCAAGTGGTAGGTCTGCGGTGAATGGAACAATGTTATGTAATGCACTCATGATTTATTTTGACACCCTCTACATTTAGATTGACGATACGGCACAATTTTGACGGTGATGCTCTGCGATTGATGCAATAAAAAAGCCAATAGGCAACAAAAAAGCGCAGAACTTTACAATCCTTACTCAAGGAAGCTCTACACCTTAGCGTGCCATTGGCTGATACAATTTTGTTCAAGCGTTGGGCTGTTGGCTAGTGGGTTCGCATCCCTGATTTATAACAACAGCAACAACAAAGCGCGTTAATTGTGAACATGATGTTCTTTAATCTCTATTGCGAATAGCGATTTCTACATAGTAGAGACGTTTGCACTGTAACGAGTCTTACTTTAAGAATTTATGAATTTACTGTAATAACCTCACATTTTTATGGTCAAAAGAAATCACATTTGCATTGTCTTTTGATAAGGCATGGCGTGCCATGCCACTACGACTATGTATCTAATCTTTTCTGTATTAAAAGCCCCATGTAATGTCATGATATTCAGGGTGTTCGGTGACATATTTATTGAAGAATGGACAGAGTGCTTGGACTTTTAGACCTTCATCTTTAGCATAGGTCATGGCGACATCAGCTAATTTTGTGCCTAGTCCTTGCCCTTCAAAGCCAACGGGCACTTCGGTATGGGTGAAGATGATGTTCTTACCCGCGATAGTGTATTCAGCGTAAGCATATTTATTATCACCGAGGTCAATTTCAAAGCGTTTTTGCTCAGGATTGTTAATGACGTTGTGATTGTCTGACATAGAGATTTCCCCTTAAATTTTTAGTGTTTCAGACGAGGTGTGCCTCGTCCCTACAGTGTGACTCGGTTTAATCGGCTTGGAAGTCAATGCTGTGATGTGTGCCATCACAAAATGGCTTGCTGCTACTGTGTCCGCATCGGCAGAGGGCTGTTTTTGTACCTTTATATAGAACGTTGCCATCGGCATCTTCGATTTGGAAGTTGCCTTCAACACCAACTGGACCATTGGCAAATGGTGTCAGGGTCATTTTGCCAGATACATCAGCTTCGGGGTCAGGTGCTTTATTAGATTCAAAGGGTTCGGCAACAAAATCAATTTTCTTGTGGCTGTTATCGCAGAACGGCTTTTGTTCGGATGCGCCACAACGACAGAGTGTTGCGCGTGTTTCTTCTGCAATGTCTACGGTTGCACCTGTAATACTTAAATCACCAATGACTTGTACAGGACCATCTTGCCACAGAATAAAGCGATTCGTTTCAGGGGTGGGTTCAGCTTCACCACCATCTTTGCGATCATAATGCAATGCACCAGACGGGCATGAGCGAACAACAGTTGCGATCTCGTCAGCACTTGCTCCATCAGGATTAATCCAAGGGCGTTTTTCGACATCAAACACCTCAGATAAACGGTTTACACATTCACGCGCATGAATACAGCGTTTGAGGCTAAAGGTAATATCGACATCATCTCCTGTGTAGCGACGGTCTTGGGCTTTCCCTGTGTATTTATCAGACATCGCATCGTCTCCCTAAAGTTAGTCTTGATTGTATCGTCTCAACTTTAGCAAATTTTGGGAGGGTATTCGCTATTTATCACCTAATTCTCAGAAGTGATGATTTAATGCAGTTCTGATAATGAGGCGCAACATCCGCTATAATCTACCGTATAATGAGTCAAGTAGATTTGTATTCAAGGATACCTTCCATGACTGATACCCAGCAGATGCAATCTGGATTTGATATGAGCAATATCGTGCAATCGTTGCAATCGGCAGCCGTCAACGTTGTTAATATGCAACGCGCCAACGATGCGACTAAAATCGATTATGTACAATTCACGCTTCCTTCGGCGATGAGTCAATTGCCTGAACCTCGTAATTTCATCCAAGAGCGGTTGGTGGGTAAAGCCCCCATGAGTCTTGTGGAATTAGAGCAAGCCTTTGACCGCATTGCAAATGATAGTCGTCCAACAGGTGTGATTCTCTATATTCGTGGCTTTGCGATGAGCCTTGCCGATTTGCAGACCTTACGCGACAGTATCATGCGCCTCAAAGAACGTGGCAAGCGTGTTGTCACATTTGCACAGACTTATGGCATGGCAGAGTATTTTGTTGCGAGTGCTGCCGATGAAATTTTGTTACAAGTTGGTGGTGACCTCAATACAATTGGTGTTTTGCGTTCACAGAATTTCCTCAAGGATAGTTTGGATGCGATTGGCTTAGAAGCCGATGTGGTTGCTATCTCGCCATATAAAGGGGCTGGCGATACCCTATCGCGCACTGCACCAAGTGAAGAAGGCGAAGCTCAACTCAATTGGTTGATTGATTCACAATATCAAATCACAGTTTCTGGTATCGCAAGTGGTCGTGGACTCAGCCATGATGAAGTACAAGCGATGATTGACAGTTCACCGCATATTGGAACTAACGCACTTGAACAAGGCTATGTCGATGCAGTGCTCAATGAAGAAGGACTCGCCAAGCATCTTGGTATTGAGCATATTGTGTTATGGCAAAAAGCCGATAATATTTTACAATTGAAATTACCGCGTGACCGTTCGCAATATGTGGGTGTATTGCAAGCTATTGGTCAGATTGTGCCTGGTGAGAGTCAGAATCCACCTGTTGAATTACCGATACCCCTGCTGGGTGGTGCACGCTTGGGTGATGTGACCCTCGTGCAACAAGTGCGTAATTTGATGAACGATGAACGTTGTGTGGCGATGGTGCTTTATGTCGATAGTCCTGGTGGTAGTGCAACCGCTTCTGAAGCGATGGCATCAGCACTTGATGAATTTAGCAAGAAAAAGCCAATCGTCGTTTATATGGGGTCGGTGGCAGCGAGTGGTGGTTATTATATCGCAACCCCTGCCGATTACATCATGGCGCAAGCAGGAACAATCACAGGCAGTATTGGTGTTCTCAATTTGAAGCTCATCAACAATGACTTGCTCAAGAAGTTGAAATTCAATCCGTTTTATTATCAACGGGGCGATAATGCCGATATTTTCTCCAGCAAGAGTGGATTCAGTGATGAGCAACGTGCCAAAATGCGCGAAGGCATTGAATACATCTATGATATTTTCATCGAGCGCGTGGCGAATGCCCGTAAGATGAAAACAGAAGCCGTCAATGAAATTAGTGAAGGTCGTGTCTGGACAGGTCAGCAAGCCTTGGAAAATGGTCTCGTTGATGAACTCGGCGGTTTGTATGAAGCAATCGCTAAAGCACGCGAGTTAGCGAAGGTATCCCAGAATACTCCATTTGGTGTGATGCGTGGCACAGGGAAACCACTCCCTGCACAAGTTGCTGAACAAGCTGACCCTGCTGCGACGATGCGTTACTATCTGGAGACACTTGAAATGCTATCTGGCACGAACTTGATGTTGATGCCGTTTGAAATCAAGTAAACACATCTTCTCTGACTATGGCATTTGAATTTGACAATAGACTGTCGGACTCACCTCTCATCAAGCAAATCTGGTATACCCAGAGTGACGAGATGGGTGAGTTCGTTTCAACTGCCAATATACATTCTGAAATTGTGATTACGAGGCGCGGACAACAAACAACTGTTACCGTGCGTGGACCTGAAACACATGCTACAGTTGTTTCTGCGCCTCCTGAAGGTGAATTTCTAGGTATTACCTTCAATTTGGGGGTGTTTATGCCTCAATTGCTACCTAGAGTTCTCAAGAATCAGCAAGATGTCGTCCTCCCAAGTCATAACTCGCACACATTTTGCTTAGACCATTCACAGTGGGAGATTCCAACATTTGATAATGTGGATGTGTTCATTGAACGCCTCATCAACCATAAACTACTCGTATGTGACCCTATCATTAGCGATGTGCTGAGAGGACATATTCCTGATTTATCAGTAAGCGCTTTGCAATATCGCTTCACTCGTGCGACAGGATTTTCGCAGAAACTTATCGAACAGATTCAACGTGCAGACAATGCTATAACTTTATTGCAAACAGGTGTGTCGTTGGCTGATGTTGCACACGAAATCGGCTACTATGACCAATCTCACATGACAAATGCCATCAAACGATTTTATGGTCAAACCCCCTCAAAATTTATAAAAAGTAACCGTTAATTTGCTATTACTGTATATCCTAGATGATATAGGTCATTTTCAGATGTATTAGACGAAATTAGCTCTTTAGAGATGTTAGACTATTGATTTCTCGAAGACTCGTCTACACTTCCAAAGATTTAAGTAACAGAATTGATTATCACATTTACCCAGAAAATACTGATACACCAGCTCGAATAGATACTAAGATGACAACAGCATATAGCAAAATACTGGCGAAGCACGTAAGCAAAAATACTCGACTATTCATGCCTAATGCTTTAGCAGCAACTGCTATCAGCCAGACACCTGCCAAAGGTGTGGCAAATAGGATAAACCAGATACCCCAACGGTTGATACGTTCACGAATTTTGTCAGATGACAAGGACGAAAGCCAACGGTTGATACGCTCAAAACGGGTTATCTGCTCGTACATAAAGGTAATCAGTAGTGCTGGGGTGAAGTTACCAAAGACCGACCAGAATATAATAGATAAGTCATCTAAACCCATTGCAATAGCAGTTGGAACAGCAATGTATATCTCAGCTAGTGGGAAAAACCCCATAAACCATGTGCTTGATGCTTTTCCAAGGTACTCAAGCATTTGCATCTCCTATGGTTTGAGTATCAATCAAATAAAGCAGATGTTTTTTAAGACGATCTTGGGTTGGATCTTTCCAGAAGATTCGTTCAAACCATGCCCCATTAGTTGCTGCAATAATAATCTCAGCAAGCTGCGAGTCGAAATCGTCTGTGGTAGCCTTATTGTGCCAGCTTGAAAGAGTATCTTTATAAGGAATCAACAAATCTGGTTGATTTGCAACTGCCGCCATGCTAGCAGCTAGAATCCTAGGTGTCACAGTCGTATCATCAAAGGTGGCAATGACAAAGGCTTTTAACCAGCGTCCCTTCTGAATAGGTAAACTATCATAGACCTGTTGAAGATGAGCTTCGAAATCCAATAGAGATTTTTCAATCATTCCTGCGATAAGAGCCTCCTTATTGGGGAAATGATAGAGCAAGCCTCCCTTGCTGACTCCAGCATTGTTAACAACAGCATCTAGCGTAAGTTGGGCTGCACCATGTTCTATAACAACTTCACTGGCAGCAACCAGTACCAAATCTCGTTTTGAAAGTTTATCTTTTGACATTACTGTACCGTCCAGACTGTTTTAATCATGAGTATTATACAGTCTAGACGGTATAGTTTCATAAAAGAAACATGAGAGTGTTTTAGGTAAGAGCTATTCACTTTTCTTAAAGCAAAGATGAAGTAGAGATAGAAATATCTCGAATTAATTTCATCTTATGCTATTTCATGTACGTTGCCTTTATCATTTAGTTATCTTTGTTTGTAGCTGAATGATTTGCGTTTTTTTCCAAGACTGAATGATGTAAACAAAATACAATACAAGTATTGATTAACAATAGCAAAGGACAACTCATGAGAGAGCTTGTATTGACTACCTTTATGTCACTTGATGGTGTTGTAGAAAACCCGATGTGGACCCTTTCATACTGGAATGATGAAATTGCAGCATTCAAAGGTGAAGAAACTGAAAATAGCGATGCGCTGTTGTTAGGACGCATCACCTATGAAGGTTTTGCTATGGCATGGCCTAACAGTGAAGATGAAGGGGCTGAATATTTCAACGGCGTTCGTAAATATGTGGTTTCGACAACACTGAAAACTGCTAACTGGAACAATTCCGTTATTATCCAAGATAATGTTGTGAAGCAAATCAAAGCTCTTAAGGAAGAGACAGGTAAAGCTATCACGATACATGGTAGTGGCAATCTGGCACAGACTTTAATTGAGCATGACTTGATTGATAGCTATCGTATCCTTGTCTACCCTATTGTATTAGGTCAAGGGCAACGTTTGTTCCACGAAGGTACAACTGCTAAATTGACTCTCGTCAGAACAGAAACATTCACAGGTGGTGTTGTGGCATTAGTCTATGAGCCGAATCGGGAAGCAGAATAAGAGCTTATCTTTTTATTTATGATGGTACTGTCGCTTGCGGGTTTATCCGCAAGCTAAATTTCTTCACTTTCAGCCCCAAAATTAGTGAAAAAAATCACAAAATTGACAAACGACTCTGATGGTGTTTTAATTGTAAACGTTTACAATGTAAACGTTTACAAAATATTTTTCGGAGGTTTATGCATAATGAAACGGATGTCACTCCTTTTAGCTGTATTTGCGCTTTTAATCGGCGCAAGTGTTTCCGCTCAGGATACAGTAACGCTCACAATTGCGACTGTTAACAATCCTGATATGGTTGTTATGGAAAGTTTTAGTGATGTGTTTGAAGCTGAGTATCCTGGTATCGAGTTAGACTGGGTTGTCCTACCAGAAAACGAATTGCGTGATACGGTCACCACCGATGTTGCGACAGGTGCTAGCAGTTTTGATGTTATCACGGTTGGTATGTTTGATACCCCAATTTTTGCAAACAATGGCTGGATTATGAATATCAGTGATTTGTTTGAAGAATTCCCAGATAGTGTCCAAGCTGATTACAATGTAGATGATATTCTCGCTGGTGTACGCCTTGGTGTATCAGTCGATGATGACCTTTATTCACTGCCATTCTATGGTGAATCTAGCATGGTGATGTACAACACCGAGTTGTTTGAAGCTGCTGGTGTTGAAATGCCAGAACAACCTACATGGGATGAAATTCGTGAAATCGCTTGCCAAATTCACGACCCAGAAAATGACACTTATGGTATTGTTCTTCGTGGTTTACCAGGTTGGGGTCAAATGATGGCACCATTGACAACGGTTGTGAACACCTACGGTGGCGATTGGTTTGATGAAAATTGGGAACCACAATTGAATACTCCAGAATGGAATGAAGCTGTGAGCTTCTACATTGACCTCTTGGCTGACTGTGGTCAACCTGGTCCTACCAGCACAGGCTTCGTTGAAGCTCTTACCTTGATGTCACAAGGTCAAGCAGGTATGTGGGTTGATGCAACGGTTGCAGCAGGTTTCCTCAGCGACCCAAGCCAATCAGAAATCGTTGATAGTCTCGGCACAGCACCAGCCCCTGTTGGTCCAGTTGCTAAAGGTAATCATTGGCTTTGGTCATGGAACTTGGGTATTCCATCCACAACAGAAAATGTTGAAGAAGCATTGCAATTCATCACATGGGCAACCAGCGTAGACTATATCAACCTCGTTGGTGAAACTAATGGCTGGGCAACAATCCCACCAGGAACCCGTACTTCAACTTATGAAAACGAAAATTACCTCGAAGCTGCACCATTCGCACCAACTGTTCTCGGTTTGATGCAAGCAGCAGACCCAACAGATTCAACCCGTGACCCAGTACCATACACAGGTGTTCAATTCGTCGGTATTCCTGAATTCCAAGGTATTGGTACAGAAGTATCACAAATCCTTGCAGAAGCCTTCGTTGGTGATGTCACTGTTGAACAAGCACTCGAAAATGCAAATGCTGCAACGCGCGATGCAATGGAAGAAGCTGGCTACTACGAGTAAGTAGCACCGATGTAGACGGGATGCACCTGTGTGTTCCATCCAACAAGTAGGGACGAGACCTGTCTCGTCCGCTTGGACAAGCAATTTCTAAGTCCTCTCGGCGGACGGCATAGATGCCGTCCCTACAACAGACAATTTTCTTAGACACACTGTGTTGTGTTCGCCAAAATTAAACAAATTTAATTTCATTACAAGTTAACATTGCAAAATACACACCTGCGGTTACGAGTCACAAGAGATTTTTATGACTGAGAATGCCCCTACAAACAGTACAGAAAAACAGAAGCGCAAACGTGGTGAACAAATATCTGACCAAACCTTGCGTCGTGTCTTGATATGGCCTTCGCTGGTGTTCATGATTATCGTCACACAAGTTCCTCTGTTATTTGCGCTACGCTTTAGCCTTGAACGCTGGAATATGAATCGCCCAGACCGCCGAGGGTTTACAGGCTTCGACAATTACATTGATGTCATCACCGACAATGACTTCTGGACAATCATTTGGAACACAGGTGTTTTAACAGGGTCTGTGGTGATTATCACTTTTATACTCGGTTTGGCATTGGCTTTACTACTCAACAGAGATTTCCCTGGACGTGGGATTGTACGGACAATGTTGATTACGCCATTCTTGATTATGCCAACGGTATCGGCTGTTATTTGGAAGAATGTTCTGCTTGACCCATCCTTTGGGTTCATCACAGGGACAGTTGAAGCGATGGGATTCCCGACACCTGATTTCTTAGGGAATTATCCAATGGCATCGGTGATTACGATTGTCGTCTGGCAGTGGACACCCTTCATGATGTTGATTTTGCTAGCAGGCTTGCAGTCACTCAGCCATGAACAGGTAGAAGCGGCACAAATTGATGGTGCGAGTCCGTGGAATATCTTACGCCATATCGTGCTACCTCATTTGCAACGATACATCGAAATCGCAGTATTGATGGAAATTCTGTTCATATTGAGTGTCTTTGGCGTGATTTTCATCACGACATCGGGTGGACCTGGTATTCAGACAACGAATTTATCTTACGCTATTTACGATGAAGCATTCAGTGACCGTGATATTGGCGATGCAAGTACGATGGGGATTTATGCCGTCGTATTAGCAAACATTGTGGTTGCATTCTTCGTACAAGTACTACGTCGTGGTACAGAGGAAGTAGGAGTATAAGCACATGAGACTTAATCAATGGCAGAAACTATCACTCAACATTATCACATATCTGATTGCGCTTATCATCTTCTTCCCGATTATATGGACGCTTCTGACATCGTTTAAAACCGAACGAGAAGCATTTAATTTTCCGCCATCGTTGATTCCTGTATTTTCGTTCCAAGCGGATGATGAGGTGTTAGCAGAGGACGAGGTTGCGACAGATGACACAGAAGAAGATGAAGGCTACTCTATCTTCTTTGAAGCTACTTTAGATAATTACGAACGCGCAATCTTCGATGCTGATTTTGCTAAACCACTCATCAATACTTTGTGGATTACACTATTTTCGACATTTGCAGCCTTAGCTATGGGGATTCCTGCAGCGTATGCGCTCGCCTATAAACCTGATAAGCGCAGTAATTTCACCTTGCTTTGGTTAATTTCGACGCGCATGTTGCCTCCTGCTGGGGTCATCATTCCCTTGTTCTTACTAGCACGCGATTTGAACTTGCTAGATACACGCGCAGGGATGGTCATCATCTACACAGGGATGAATATTCCGCTTGTGATTTGGATGATGCGTTCGTTCTTGCTCGATGTGCCTTACGAAATTTTAGAGGCTGGGCGCATGGATGGTGTGTCGCTCATCCAAGAATTCCGTTATTTGGTGTTACCATTGGTTGCCCCTGGTTTATTTGCGACTGCGTTGTTGTGTATGATTTTTACGTGGAATGAATTTTTCTTCGCGTTCAATATCGCCAAAAGCCAAGCAGAACCTTTGACGGTGTATATTTCATCGTTCAAGACAGGTCGTGGACAATTTATCGCGCTGATGTCGGCAGCATCGACACTATCCGTGTTGCCTGTCGTGATAGCTGGTTGGTTCGCACAAAAGCAATTAGTTCAAGGATTGACGATGGGTGCGGTAAAATAGGGATAAAAACCTATCAATGAGGCATAACATGGCTGTTCCAAAGCAAAAATCCAATGTGACAATGCACGATGTTGCTAAAGAAGCGAAAACATCGGTTGCGACAGTATCCAGAGTTATCAATGACAATGATGGTGTGAGCGACAAGTTGCGCCAGCGAGTCGAAAAAGCAATGAAGAAATTACACTATCATCCGAGTTCGCTCGCGCGTAGCTTTAAAATGCAAGAAACACGCATGATTGGCTTAATCATTCCGTTGATTGACCATCCATTTTTCAGCCGACTAACGCATGTGATGGAACAGGAGTTGTTTCATCACAACTATCGTGCTTTGATATGCAACACACAAGAAGACGAAGCACGCGAATTAGAATACATCGAGATGTTGTTACGCCAACGAGTCGATGGCATCATCATCAATTCGGCAGTAGAAAATAAAGATTATTTATCGCAGTTAGAAGCACAGAATGTCCCGTGTGTACTGATTGACCGCGATGTTGAGGCTTTTGAATGCAGTAAGGTCTTTAGTGATAATTCACTCGGTGGGTATCTTGGAATGCAATATTTGCTAGAACTTGGGCATCGTGATATTCGAGTGGTTGCACCGTTTGATTTTGCACACCCAATGCAACAACGTTTGCGAGGTATCCGTCAAGCCTTAGCTGAATTTGGCATTGATGAACCAGCAGACATGATAATCACTAGCGATGACCATTCATTTGAAATGGGGATTGAGGTTGGTACGGAACTAGGTCGCTTAGAGCATTTGCCAACAGCAATCTTTGCACTGACCGATGTCACGGCAGTTGGTATTTTGCAGGGATTATCCAAGAATGGATTGCGTGTTCCAGAAGATGTTTCTGTGATGGGCTATGATGGTATTCCACTATCAGGATACGTAATGCCCAATCTAACAACTGTTGCCCAACCAATTGATGACATGGGACTCAAAGCTGTTGAATTGTTACTCAAGCATATGGATGACCCTAATACCCCGCCTGACCGTGTGGTACTGCCAAACCGTTTACTTATCAGAGATTCAACATTGAGCTATGGTTGAATAATAGAGGAAAATTATTATGAAAGCTGTTGTTTTCCCTACAGCAGAACAAATCGAAATTCAGACCGTTCCTGACCCAAGCTGTGGTGACGAAGAGGTTGTTGTTCAAGTCACGTCATCTGGCATTTGTGGCACAGATTTACATATCTATAAAGGTGAATACTTTTCGGAGTTTCCACTAATTCCTGGTCATGAATTTCATGGCACAGTGGCGGAAGTTGGTAAAAAGGTCACACAATATAAAGTCGGTGACCGTGTCACAGTTGACCCTAATCTCTATTGTGGAAAATGTAGTCGTTGCCGTAACGAACAATCGAATCAATGTCTCAATTTGAGTACAGTTGGTGTCTCACGGAGTGGTGGTTTTGCAGAATATGTGACTGTTCCCGAACGTGCTTGCTACCCTGTGCCTGATTCATTGACAGATAAACAAGGTGCATTTATTGAACCTTTGGCTTGTGTTGTTTATGCTCTGCGCCAGATGCGCGTCAACCCTGCTGACCGTGTGCTGATTGTCGGTGCAGGTCCGATGGGCTTGTTGCTAATACAAGCCTTGCGTCATGCTGGTGGATCACTGATTGCTGTCACCGAAAAGCAACCTGACCGTCTCAAACTCGCTAAGGATATGGGGGCAAACGTCGCTATCCAAGCAGGTTCTGATCAAGATGGGGAACTCAAAGAAATCGCACCCGAAGGCTTTGACATTGTGATTGATGCCACAGGTGTGCCAGCAGTCATACAAAAATCATTTGATTATCTTAAGCCTCGTGGACAATTCTTGCAATTTGGTGTTGCACCGATGGGGGCAAAAATCGAGATTGAGCCCTATAAAATCTTCCGCAATGATTGGACAATTCTAGGTACATTTGCTCTCTGCTACACCTTCCAACCATCAATTGATTGGTTAGCAAATGGTGTAATAGATGTTGAGCCATTGGTGAGTCATCATGTGCCAATGGAACAATTCAGCGATGTCTTCCATATGTTCAATGAAGGTAAAACACTCAAAGTACATATTGATATTGGTGGGAGTTAACGGTATCAAAAAAGTCCTACTCTCTACTCGTCAATCAATTGACGAGCTACAAAACGAAGTGAAATGAATTTCACAGTTTTTAATTGAATATAGTAATCAACTAATGGACAAAGTAAAACAGATATAAATAAACTCATCGGGAGCAGACACAGCTACGCCTCTACGATTGTTTAACTTTGTTTTTATTTCTCCATAAGCCACTCATCCTCACAACGAGTGGTTTTTACTTATGTACAAGAGCAATTGTAAGAAGTTTTTATCAGTGTACGATTTTTCAAACTCAATCTGCACATCATTCAAACATAACATTTAGTTAACCTATGCGAGTTTGCTGTAAACTGGACATATATCGAATAAAAGCTAATGAGATGAGTTTACAGAGATGACAGATAATGTCATATTGAGTGCAAACCTCGATAATATCGAAGCATGTGTTGACCTTGCAGTGGAAAAAGGCTTAGGCATTGAGGTCATGGCATTTGCATATCCGAACATTCTTGATGACGATTGGCGCACAACCCTAGATGACTATAAGGCTTATTTAGAGCCTGTGACAGGTGACATCACTCTACATGGACCATTCATGGATATGGTCAGTGGTAGTCCTGATGCACGGATTAATGCTGTGTGTATTGCACGGTATAGCCATGCGATTCGGATTGCGTCTGAACTGGGTGCAAAGCAAGTTGTGTTCCATGCGAATTTTATTGGGTCATTGCACAATACCTTTTATCGTGAAGGCTGGCATCAGCGTAATGTCGAATTTTGGAAACCTGTTGCTGATTATGCTGGTCAGCATGGGGTGACGGTCTTACTCGAAAATATGTGGGAATTTGACCCGACTATCATCGCTGATTTGCTGACAGCAGTTGACCATCCTGCTTTGAAAACTTGCTTAGATGTGGGACATGCTCATTTATTCAGCTTGGAGCAATATCCATTTGAATATTGGTTACGCACGATGGAGCCATGGCTGGTCGAACTACATATGAATAACAACAATGGCATCATTGATGAGCATCATAGCTTTGATTGGGATGATGGTGTTTTAGATTACAGTCAATTATTGCCAATGATTCGGAGTATTAATCCAAATGCTGACCTCGTGCTAGAAATGTACAATGTGGAGGATATGCGCGACAGTTTGCATTATTTCCACATTGAAGAACCTGCTTAGTGTTATCTTTCTCACAACACTGCCTCAACACAATAAAGGGTACAAGCTCGTACCCTTACAAAATCTAATAAAGAACCTCTAAAAAAGCCCAAAACATACCAAATTACAACCTATAAACGTAGACGAAATGTGATGTAATGTTCTATGATGTTTGTTAGTTGTTATATTTGAGGAGATAAACTATGCGTGTCATTCGTCGGCATTCAATTTGGAGTGTCATTATCACGCTGATGAGCGTTATCGTCGTTGCCGCTCAAGGTGCAACCTGTGCAGGATTATTAGAAGATGCCTTAATCGCCGTTGAAGATAACTGCATTGGCGCAGGGCGTAATCAAGTTTGTTATGGTTACGACAGTGTGAGTGCATCGTTCGTGACTGATGTCAGTGAGGATTTCTTCACACAACCTTCTGATTTATCTGCCCTTGAGGACTTAGAAACCATTCAAACAGCAGCATTGGATGTCGCTAACGACATTTGGGGCGTAGCCTTGATGAATATCCAAGCTGATTTACCGAACACCTTGCCTGGTCAATATGTAACTTTTGTGATGCTTGGTGATGTCGAAGTTGGGAACACTGTTGAGGAGGCATTTGTGCCGAGTGATGGTGTTGAAGTTGTCATTAGCTCCCCTGCTGGCGCAAATATCCGTAGTGGTGCAGGATTGAACTTCAACGTGATTGGTGGTGCTGCGCCTGATGCAGTTCTACTCGCTGATGGTGTATCCCCTGATGGTGATTGGTTCCGCGTGGCTTACGATGAGCGCGTGGCATGGGTCAACCGAACAGTGATTGATGACACAACAGAAGGCTTAGATGAGCTACCAACACTCACCAATGAATTACAAACACCGATGCAATCCTTCTACTTGCGAACAGGGATTGGTCAGCCCGAATGTGAAGATGTTCCTGATGATGTGTTATTGGTACAAGGTCCTGAAGAAATTGAAGTCAATATTAGCGTCAATGGTGTTGATATTCGGATTGGGTCAACGGTTGCCTTACGCTTTGTCGAAAATGAAAACGGCGAAATCGTGATGCAAATCATCTCTGTATCTGGCAATATCGTCGTGGATGGTGTGCCGATGTTACCTGGTCAGGTTATTAATTATGGTGTTGAAGAAGGACCTGATGGCTTACCTGTGGTGACAGATGAACCGACTGCTCCTGAATTTTTGGAAGAATTCGGTGCTGAGTTCTGTACCGTAGAACGCTTGCCCGTTAGCTTGCTGAATTATCAAGTTGAGATTCTCTGCCCAGGTGAAGAAATCCCTGTTGTTGAGACAACAAACAATAATAACGCCAATACACCAAATAACAGCAACAGTAACAACCCTGTTGTCGGTGGTACACAATCACAAGTGAGTGGCTTTAGTTGTGATAGCTTCCAGCGACTCAGCCCAAGCGGTAATGTAGACTCTGGCAATCAAGTCTTCAGTTGGACATCTATTGGTGAGGGAGTGGAATACGAGCTTGTTTTCTGGAATTCGGGTCAGCAAGTCAATACATTCCGCACAACAACAACTTCACTCGAATTGAACCTTGGTGGTGAAACCAATACAGGCGGGTCATTCTCTTGGGAAGTACGCGCTTTCACAACAGGCAATGAGTACATCTGTGTAACTGAGCGTTCACCCGAATTGGTTCGTACAGGTGAAATGAATCCGCCTGTCGTCGAAGTACCTGTTCAACAACAGCAATCCTTACAAGCCTCGTTTGTAAGTTGTGAAATCATCGAAGGCACGGAAATTACAATTGAATGGAGTGGTGCATTGACACTGCCTGGTGTCATCACATGGGATGATTCTTACTATGGTCCTGAATCGCAACCATTTAACACAGAATCAGGTACAACTGTGATTGATACTTATTATGGTCTTAGTGGTTTGACCGTCACATCAGGTTCAGAATCTGTGAGTATTGCTGTACCTGCTGGTTGTTTCACAACTCCTGACTAATAAGTACAAGATGCTTGTCATTGTTGATATTTAGAAATCTCAAATTCGTAGTGTGTTGATAGTTAATACACTACGAATTTGATGTTGTGTCCTAGTTCATATGAATCATAATGTTAGATATGATTGGCAAAATCTGCGATAAATTAGTGGCATTATAAAACTGACCTGCTACTTCATGCAGATTAAACGCTACTTCATTTTGAATGTACTGCTTCTCTTTGCCCAATAAAATCGAGAATTTGTGCGAGAACAGTATTATCATTTAAGATACGGCGATGTCCTAAGCCATTTGTTTCAATGTAAATAGCATCATGCCAATTATCAGCAATCGCTCGACCTGCTTCAACAGGGACAATTTTATCTTCTCTATCGTGGATAATCAGAGCTTGCTCTTGACGAGATTGTGCAATTTTAGCACCACTGACCCCATCCATTGAACCACCTGCAAATTTTTCCATCTGGCGTGTCATCTCTTTTGAAACATCAGGCAATAATTGAAACACATCCGTGAAGAAATCGACAGCTTGTTGAGGATGGTCAATAGACCCAATTAGGATAACTCGATTGGGCTTCACGTTTGGATATCGAGCTAATAAATTCATAGTTGCAGCACCACCTAGCGAGTGAGCAAGAATTATATCAACATCACCAATCGTTCGGATGAACGTGTGTAGCGCATCAGCATAATCCAATGGATTGGTTTGTAAACCTGTCGAAAATCCGTGTGCAGGGGCATCCATTGCAAAAACATGATAATCTTGTTCTATCAGTAGTTTAAGCAATTTTTTGAAGCGTGCAGCAGAGGATTCCCAACCATGAACGAGTAAAATGCGCTGTCCTGAACCATGCCATTCATAACCCACGAGTGTACGCTGACCATAATTTACAGTGAATTTAGAAGGATTCAAACTGGGTTCAGTACGATTACGTTTCAGTGGCGTGTTGAATAGCTTGAAGATTACATATCCTCCCAATTGAGGTGATAATGTACCTATGATACGCATTACGAGTCGAATTACTTTCAATGATAATGGCACAGATATGTTTGCTTGACTCATGCTAGCCTCGTTATGTGAACGTCGTTAACATTGTTACTATATCACCTAATGTGAACACTGTAAACATACCAATAATAAGTAAACGAAAATACGAGTAATATGACTTCAAAAAATGATTCTTACCATCACGGAAATTTACGCGACTCATTGATTGATGTCGCCATCGAAATTTTGCAAGCAGAGGGCAAATCAGGTATCAAAATGCGCGAAATTGGCAAACGTATTGGCGTATCACAATCAGCCGCTTATCGTCACTTTAGTGATAAGTCTGCTTTATTAGCTGCTGTTGCGACACGCGGTTTTGATAAATTGACAGACGAGTTACGCACAGTTCGTAACAGTCAGTACTCATCTTTGGTTGAGCAAGTAGAACAAATGGGAGTCATTTATATTATATTTGCTGTTGAACACGCAGCACAATATCGGCTGATGTATGGTACAGAAGCAATACGGTCTGATGAATATCCTGAGTTAGCACAAGCCACTCGCAATATGGCACGCGAATATTTTCGGATGGTGAAGCGATGTCAAGAAGCTGGACTCATGAAAGGGCAATCACCGATAGAACTTCTGAATGTCATGTGGTCAGCAACACATGGGGCAGCGATGTTAGTCATTGATGGTTTCATCAAAACAGATGATGTTGAACAATTTGCTCGCAATGTTGTCAATTATGTTGATACTGGCATCCGTAAACTGTGATGATATGATGCTAAAATTCGTCAAATCAAATTACTGGAGTTACTTTAAAATCCATGAACGTTACACATTATCATGCTCTCACTGAACGTCTAAAAGAAGCTCTCTACGCACGAGATGATGTGATTGCATTGATGGCACTTGGTTCTATGGCTGGTATAGACCGCCAACCTGATGAATACTCTGACCATGACTTTTTCGTCATTACGCAAGCTAATCGGCAACAACACTATCGGGATACAACTGATTGGTTACCGTATCCTGAGCAAATTATCTTGCACTTTCAAGAGACAGCGCACGGATGCAAAGCCATTTACAATGATGCTCATCTGCTGGAATATGCTATCTTTGACCGTGAGGAACTCAAGGTTGCACGGATTAACAGTTATGCTGTGTTGTTCTCAAAGGTAGATTTATCAGATGACCTCAAGCCAATTCGACATACAGAATTACCAACCATTGATGTACAACGTACTTACGATGCCATGCTATCCAATATCTTAGTCGGGTCAATGCGAGCTAAACGGGGAGAGAAATTGAGTGCGACGACATTCATCAAACAATATGCTTTAACCAGTTTCATCACACTCTGCTGGCAACAACTCGCGCCTGATAGTCCCCATCGTGATACACTCGACCCAATGCGTCGCTTTGAGCAACAATTCCCACAACTTGCTACGGACATTGAAAAGACGGCTCAGCTACCCGTTTTGGAGTCGGCAAAATCGCTCTTACGCTTAGTTGAACTATTTCTGTCTGATACAGTACCAGATAGTCGTGCTGAAGCGATTGATATTATTGCCAAGAGAATTGCTACTGATTGAAAATAGTTTGTCTTCGTAATGACGACTAGAAAAGAGTTCAATAATGCCTGAAGTGCCTAACGAAACAAAGTCAATATGGGTTCATATTAAACTTGATGGTGAAGGATTTGCTTCTGACTCCGAATTCAATCTGCGATATACACTCGAAGATGAACTCATGGAAAGTGGTATTGGTGATTATGAAGGTGCTGGCTCAGGTGGTGGTTGGATGGATTTTTCATTCGGAGTGGATGATATTGTTGCAGCAGAGACAGCATTGACATGGGCAATTTCCAGATTACAACATTATAATGTCCCACCTAATAATTATCATCTAAACGTATTTCAAGGGTTTGACGAAATTTGCTATGACTTGCCTCCTTTTGTTGAAGGGGATTGTTTGACATTTCAATTTGAAGATAATGATTATGGTGCATTGATCATCTTACAAGTTGGTAGAGGCATAATAAAGCCATCTGCTCAGGATGGACTATCCGTATACCCCTCAGAAACTCAGATATTAGTTGGTGTAATAAATTACAAAGAAGTATACCCACCACAAACATTAGTTTTTGAAAATCGTGAGTGGCTCATTGCAAAGAATCAACCCAGACAAGGACAACCCTACTTAATTTGGTTGAAGTGTTATGGAGATGTTGAGTTTAAGAGAATAGGTTTTGTCACACTCAATGAAGATGACCAAATGAGTTGCCAATTTATGTATTGGTGGGAAAATTTACTGTCTAATGTGTTGAAAGAGTTGATAAATGAAAATATTCAATCTGAAACGCCATCTAAAAAGATATTAGAACCACTTTTTCCTGTTGGCAGTGGGCTATTGTTTACATTTGATGATGGGGATTATGGGGCAATAATTGTTCTAGATTTTTCTACAGGAATTCGTCCAACACACGATAAGGTATTGCTGGGAGTATTAGATTACAAAGAAGCAATCCCCCCAACACAAGCAGACTTCAATCAGCGTAACTGGCTCAAGTCAACACAAGGATGGCGCACTGGACAGCCATTCTTGATGTGGGCAATATCTAAACCAAAATTCACTAATGTACAGCAAGTCACGATAGTAGAAATTCGAGATGATGACCCAAAAACTTGTCAGTTTGGATTGATGTGGGATGATATTCCAGACTTTTTCTTACAACAGAGTCGCTCCAGCTAGAATATCATCTTTGAGATATGGATTGAGAGACTTATCCGAAATCACGTCTACTGAGCGTCCAAGTAGAGTTTCTAGTTCTAGGTCGAAGCCAACCCCACCCCATGCTGACACATGCTGATAATCCCATGTCACTAAAAAATCAATGTCACTATTGTCATTGGCATCTCCTCGCGCAAAACTACCAAAGATGCGAATGTTTGTTGCGCCATGTTTATCTGCAAGCTCTAAAATTTGTTCGCGTTGGGTGTATAAATCGTCAATTGTATTGATAGTCATGTTATTCTTCTTACTTAAGAGACTAACTTTAGAAATAATTATAGCAAATTTTATCGCAACGATTTAACAAAGCCTTCAGGATAACGTGCTTGCCACTCATCGCGGAGGATACCATAGCCGAGACCGTCGTAATAATCGCCATTTACAATACGTGCCATGCGGAAGCGTGCCTCTTGAGTGAATCCTAATTTTTCCGCGAGTTTCATCATGCCGAGATTGCCTGACCAAGTGCGAGCATCTAAGCGGACAAATTTAGGTTCAGCATCAAACAAATATTGACACCACATCCCAAGCGATTCATAGCCATAGCCTTTGCCCCAATGCTCAGGATTCCAGATGCTAATGCCAATCGCTGTCCAGTTGGTTTCTTCACTAATCCAATAGCGTGTTACCATGCCGATAATGACATCATCCCCATCAGCGATAGCCAATCGTCCGCGTGGATTATCCCAATTCCCTGCGTTAATGCGCTTGGCGTAGCGTTCAATATGTGATGGAATTTGCTCAGGTTGTGCTTTGGGATAGTATGGACCATCGAATTTGTGCCATTCGTGGTCAGGGTGTAACCAATGCTCTATGATAGGCAGGTCTTGATGCTCAAAATCGCGTAAGTTGAGTTGTTTACCGTGTATTTTCAAATATCATATCCTAAGGTAAATTAGCGTTTATCATGGTGTATAGTATCTAATTTCCCACAATAAACGCTTGTTGATAATTATGTTAGTGGCTCTGTCTAGCGTTCCAGATGACAAGTTGATTCGCATAGCGACTTGCTCCCCAGAGTGCAACCAGTAAACCAATCAATGCTGGAATAACAACCATTGTGACACCAGCCACGAAGTAAGTCATCGAAATGACTGTATAAAAGGTGATTAATCCACCAATGCCGACGATAGTGAATACAATCCAATGAATGTGAACTTGTGTTTGTTTGATAGCATCGGAATCCAGTGGGAAGTGCAAACGGCGAACACGCCAATCCATCACATAACCAGTGAGGAAACCAAGTACAAGACCGATGACACTACCGATAATCACGCCAAGCACCACAACAAAACCGATGATTTGTAACCATTGCTCAGGGGTTTGTGGCATGAACATTTCGTTGCCATTCGTTGGTGTGTTGGGATTAAGCACGGATACGATAAGTACAATGACAGGATAAAGCGCACCGAATGATGCCCCTGCCAAGAGACCACCGATAGTCATATGTTTTATTGCATTTGGACGATTCATGATTTCTTCCCTATTAAACTCGATTTAGCGCAATTGTTTTGCATAGCGATGAGCTACGTGCAAAGTAATCAGTGAGATAGTGACAATTAGTAAGATGTACCATGGCAGTAGAAGAATAACGCCAAATACACTCAAACCGATTATCACTAGGGCAAGAATTACCACTGCAAAGCCAGCAATTATTTTGTGCATCGTATGCAAGATGAACGGCAAGTTCTCTTTAGTGGTTGCGGTGTTTGATTGATGCAATTGCCATTTGATGATAGAGGCAATAATCAATCCCACGATTACACCCAGTTGAAGCCCGTTGAATGCACCAACAGCAATTAAAATCGGAGCCAAGAAGATTTCTTGTTGAGTCAGTGATTCGGCACGCAAGCTATAGTTAAGAACATAGAGTAAGCCAGCGATTGCACCGACGAAGGTGCATCGGGTCGCGATACCTATCGTTATAAAAGTGATTGTATTGGATTGTGTTTCTTGTGATAGTCGCATAGTCGTTCCTCACATCATCACTTTTGGTGGTTGCCATTGTGCAAGGCGGTTAATAAAGAGTGTTAGTAAGGTGAATGCAGTCAACACAGTGAGCACAATTGGAAAAACAATATAAACCAGCACTGATTCGATGAAGAGCGGGTCATTCCAATCAAAAGTGTTAACGACTGCCAGAATACCTGCGATACTCAGAAGCCCTACAAGAACCGAGACAATGATATACACGTTTTTGCGAAGCTGAGATGTGGATTGCCGAGATAGTGGCAGTATCATGTGTTTGACACGCCAATCCATGATGAAGCCACTAATGAATCCGACAACGCCAAAGGCTTGTGCGCTAGCGATGCCCACAAAAATAGCCATCATGACAGCAAAGCCGATTGTATTCACGAGTGACATCGTGCTATTGAGTCCCCAGTAGAGCATGACTAGCACGGTATAGATACCGCCAACTAATGCACCACTGACAAGACCACCGACACCTAAATAAGTGATTGCTTTAGGTTGTTTCATGTTGTGTGTTCCTCCCTAATATCCATCTGCTGATGAGTTGTCCGCTCATCAAACATAATAGACAGTAAACTGCTTATTGAGTTGGTTTTCAAGAGGTCAGGAAGATTTATTATGACTTTTTTGCAAGTCATTAGTGTTTAATCAGCGTAATAGGCTTCTATAGCATTGACTAACATATCCACATCAGACTGTGTATTGTAGGCTTGTATCGACACACGCACGAATTTTCGTTCAGCATGTGATGTGAGTGGAACTTCTATGCGATGCTGGTCATAGAGATAGTTTTTGAGATGGACGATGTCTGTATCATTTGGCAATGGGATTGCTATCATTTGGGCAAAAAAATCGTCTGTTGCGAGTGGCTGTAATTTTGTCATGTGGCTGATGCGTTCACCTGTGGCAATCGCTAGCTGATGACATTGTTCGCTGAGTGTCCACCAATCATGCTCTTTATGAAAGTCAATCGCTGTTGGGACAGTCAGGAATGAGGCAATCTCGCGTGTGCCCTGCCAACGTGTGCGCTCAAACAGCGTATCGCCATCCCAACCCCAACTGATGGTTAAAGGGTCAATCAGCGCATGATGCTCAGGGCGGATGTAGGTAAAAGCTGACCCTTTGGGTGCACTCAGCCATTTATGACAATTGCCACTGTAAAAATCTACACCGAGTGAGTCCAAATCTAGCTTGAGATGCCCAGGAGCGTGTGCACCATCAATTATGGTAATAATTCCTGCTTCGCGTGCACGTTGGCACAATATCTCCACAGGTAGAATTAGAGCCGTCGGTGAAGTGATATGGCTCAGGAACAGAATTTTTGTATGCTTTGTCACACCTTGCCAGATGCTATCGGCGACTGCTTCTGCATCCGATAAATAGTTAGGCAATGGCATGGCTTTCACTTGGCAATCTGTTTGCTGGCTGATGTATTGCCACGTTAGATTGAGTGCCCCGTATTCGTGCTCTGTTGTTAAAATTTCATCCTCTGCCGATAGCTTTAAGGAGCGTACAACCATGTTCAAGCCTGTGGTGGCATTGGGCACGAACACCAAGTTATCGCCTGATGTGCCGAGAAAATCGCCTAACTGTGCCAGCGCATCCCGAATGAGGGTATCGTGGCGACGACCCAAAAATTCTACAGGCTGTCGTTCAAGTTCTAATTGCCATGCTTGATATTGTTCAAATACAGGTTTCGGACACGCTCCGAATGAGCCATGATTCAGGAAGATAACGGATTCATCTAGTAAATAATGCTCACGCACGGAATTTTGTTTCCTTTTTTGAGTAGAGCTTTGATAATGTATTAATTGTAATGGCAGATTTTACAACGCTTAGAGTAAAATAGCCTGTAATATTTTGTGCATCAGAATAGTGTAAATAATGACACAATATGAACAAGTTATCTCAGCATTAGAAGCAAATGGTGGTTATGCAACACTTGGACAACTCTATCACATGATAGATTTTACATCATGGGGCACTAAAACACCGCAAGCCTCAGTACGACGCATTGTACAAATGAGGTCAGAGATTTTCAAAATCAGACCAGGCTTATGGGCACTAGAGTCCTATCGGGATAAATTACCACCACAAATATTCCCTTCTGAAGCTACTACTGAAGCACAATCAGAGATATATACTCATGCTTACTATCAGGGATTATTACTTGAAATAGGCAATATGCGAAATCTTGAGACATTTGTCCCTGCTCAGGATAAAAACTAACTATTCCTAGAAAAACCACTCCACGAAATAGCATCCAGTGCAAAATGCCCTGACTTTACCTATTCGCATGTTATCAGACGTGCTCAAACGATTGATGTTATTTGGTTCAATAACCGTGGGTATCCACAAGCAGTTTACGAAGTTGAACACTCCACAGATATGCAAAATTCACTTCTCAAGTATTTAGAGCTACAAGACTTTAATATAGAGTTTTGGATAGTTGCCGATGAGTCACGCAAGCGACTCTTTGAAAGTAAAATAGCATTGACAGCATTCGATGTTATTCGTCAGCGCGTGAAATTTCTTGATTATGAAAAACTATCCAATACTCACCAACGAGAGTATGAACTTAGACTAGTTGGATTTTAGAAGCCAGCATCCAAGTGCTTTGACTTTGCATGACTTTAAGTTGTCTTTGTCAGAAAATGTTACTTGCCATAAGCCAAAGCAGTGTCCCAATAACTCTAATAAAATCACTTTTACAGCTTTATCTGTGGTAGATGTGTATAAACGGTGAGCTAAAAATAATGGATAGATAGGTGTATTACTTACAAACGGGAAGAGTGTTTTCAATAGTACAACCTGATTACGTCCCTCATAGCCTGCATCGACTTCTGTCTGCACACTTTTAGTCTTCAAAACTGTAGAGCCTATATGTACATCAAATTGTGGGGTGTATTTCTGTCCTCGTATGGTCAAGACTAAGGAATCATCATCCATCACACTACGAATAAGACTTGTGGCATAGGCATAATCAACGTGTTGCATCTCGGAATTGCCGACTTTGACTGTATCCAATTCAAAATCTAACAAAGAGGTATATGTTTGGAGTGCAGACGTAATCGGCGGAATATCAATGTAACCTTCACCACGCAGAATAGCATATTCGCCATTCTTCACAGGAAGTAAAAATAGGTCACGGTCTTTAAATAATTGCGGACGTGATTCGCGGGTATCATGCTTGCACAGTAGACGCGGTTCACGGTCGCGGGTCGCTGTAAATTTTGTTGTTGCTTGTTTAATTGCGTCAGAGGTGATGTAAAATGGTTCGTCTGCAAAATTGTGGTCATGGACATTGTAAAAATCAAAAATCGCTTGCCAAGCCATATCACTCATAAGATGTACTATCCACTGGTTCAAAATGGATCGCGATCCTATAAGTAGGGTCAGAAAAGATCAAGTGTTCGATTGGAGGCAATATGAGGCGGTATTACTGTAGATTGCTACTAAAAGGAATTTATTGTTGGGGAAGGCACAAAACCTCCCCATAATTGACTAATTAAAGGTCGCAGTGAGTTACTTTTCTTTGATTGTTTCGTGTAGGTACGATAGAAAATCTTGCCCTACGCCATCATAGCCCATCGTGTGTAAGACAGCCATTGTCTGTGCTCGATGGTCGGTGCTGTGATTAATAACTTGAGTCAGGGCTTGTGCAACTGTAATTGGTGGGTCGGCATCATCCCAGAATGAAGGTTTCACCTTGCGCTGTAGTTCATCATCGGTCAGTGAGGAAACATAGTCTATGATTTGCTGATGTGTTTCATCCCAACGTTCACGCAGTTTCGTGCGGTCACGGCATCGCTCAACATCTTCTTTCGTTGGGAATTCGAGTTCACCTGTTATCAGAAAATGACTCCACCAGCGTTCAACACTCATCCAATGAAACAATTGCGAATAGACTGACCCCACTGAGAAGGTTTGGTCTTTGAAGTAATCTTCGTCAGAAACTTTCGCCACACAATCCCACACATGCTGATTTGCCCAGTGTGTATAGTGAAATAGCTCTACAAAATGGTCACTGTTCATAAAAATCCCCCAAATGATTAGTCACTTGAGGGTATTATAACGCATTTTTGAAAATTTGTTCTATATTCTCAGCACAATTTATGATTGATTGTACCGAAAGATATGTCATTATGCTTTCAAGAGAAGTCATTGATGCGCTATCGGTGAAGGAGTAAATGATGGCTATTAAACTAGATCATGTCGTTATTCATGTATCAGATTGGGAACAATCTAATGCCTTCTATCGTGATGTGATAGGTGCAACTTTAATCAAAAGAGGTCAAGGATGGGCGTATCGGTTTGGCGATGTTCAACTGAATTGTCATGGACCGAATGTGAATCCAACACCTGTTGCTAAATATCCTGTGCAAGTAGGGAACAGCGATTTATGCTTCGTGTGGGATGGTACACTTGAAGAAGCCATTTCTCATTTAGCAAATCACAATATTGTAATTGAATTAGGACCTGTGGAACGAAATGGTGCTTTGGGGAGCGGTACAAGTCTGTATTTTCGTGACCCTGATGAGTCATTATTAGAATTCATTGTTTACGACAATTGAACTCAATCAAGGACGAGGCACATACCTCGTCCAATTAATTTATGTCATCATCTCTGGAACATTACCAAAATTGATATCTACAGGCTGGTCAGGCATTGCCCAATGAACCCCATTGATGATGACCTGTTGCACTTCTGCTTGCTTGTAAATCGGATAGGTTTCGTGTCCTGGGCGGAAATAGAAGATTTTGCCCATACCCCGATGGTAGCAACAACCACTACGGAAGACTTCACCTCCTGCAAACCAACTGACCAAAACTAGCGCATCAGGCTCAGGAATATCAAAATGTTCGCCGTACATTTCAGCTTTGGGGATTTCGATATATTCGCCTAGTCCACGTACAATGGGATGAGCAGGATTGACCACCCATAAGCGTTCTTTTTCGCCAGCTTCGCGCCATTTCAGATTACAAGTCGTTCCCATCAAGCGTTTGAAGACTTTGCTAAAATGCCCACTGTGTAAGACGACCAAGCCCATGCCACGCAAGACACGTTCTTGTACACGGGTGACGATTGCCTCACCTACTTCGTCATGGGCTTTATGCCCCCACCAAATCAGGACATCGGTGTTATCAAGCACCTCTTGTGTTAGACCATGCTCAGGTTCATCAAGGGTGGCTGTGCCTGTATCAAAGCCAGCATCACGTAAAAAATCAGCAATCACTTGATGAATGCCATCAGGATAGATTGCTTGGACTATCTCACTCTCTTTTTCGTGCCGAAATTCGTTCCAGACTGTAACGCGCATTAGCTAGTCCCTTCAATGATCTTGCCTGTTTTAGCTGATTCAATAGCTGAAAAGACCATCTCAATTGTTTTGAGATTATCTTGGACAGTTGTCGCAGGTTTTGTGCCATTGACGATGTATTCGTTGAGTTCATGTGCTAGATAGGGTTGCCGACTATATGCCATGTCAACAGGATCACGATGCTCAGATGGTAAATAGGTGAAGTTTTTACCGTGCTTGCCATCACGCATTTGAACTGTAATTAAGTTATTCATCAAGGTCAATGAACCTTTTTCACAATCAAAACGCCACTCACCATCAAAGGATGTGGTCAAGCCTTGTGCCACCCATGAGGTTGTATACGCAACACGGATGTTATCAGGGAAAGTCATCAAGGCATGAGCAGACATATCGCCTTGATTGTTATTCCAAGAAGGACTCCATGAATGGCAATAAATTGTTTCAGCTTCACTATCAAGGAAATAGCGCAACAAATCAAAGTGATGCACTGCCATATCATTCAGGAGCGGATACGGCATTTCGGCACGGAAACCATCAAATTCAAACCCCCAATAATGGGCAACTGTGACAGCATCAATTGCGCCAAGTTCGCCACTATCTAAAATTTGCTTGACCGTATAAAGCAGAGGCTTGTAGCGGTAATCCTGTGTGATGACGTACATCAAACCGCTATCATCAGCCATTTTTGCTTGCGTGCGTGCATCTTTTAGGGATTCTGAAAGTGGTTTTTCTGCCATGAGGGATAAATTGGCATCAATACAAGTTTGGAGTGTTTCAATGCGATATTCGGGTGGAATGATGGATAAAACAGCATCAGCTTCCACATTGTCAATCGCATCACTTAAATTGGTAAAGATAGTATCAGTATCAAGGTCGTAGGCTTCGGCTTGCTCACTTGCGATTTGTTGATTGACCTCAACAAATCCGACATAGTCAACGAATGGAAGGGGCATCAAGCGTTCGAGCCACGCATTGCCCATGCCTCCCATCCCCATCTGAATGATCCTCATAAAAAGTGCCTCCTATTGGGCTAGTGTATTTGCCTAGTGTGACACTTTTATAGATTTTGTGCTAATGCCAATTAGATGTTTTTTGGTCAGTGGTTATTTGCATATCATAGTTAAGTTTTATCCCACCAGACTGAGCCACTCATCAATGACTTGCCAGCTAGGTTCAACAAATTGCGATTGGATAGCACCTGTCAAAAAGCCGTGATTTGCCCCTTCAAAAATGACCAAGTCAGCCGTACCACCTACTGCTTCAACTTGTGCCACGAATAGTTCCGCTTCGCTCAGTGGGACTAGAAAATCAGTATCACCATGTATGAGATAAAATGGCGGGTCGTTGGCATCCAACCACGAAATAACAGAAATATCAAAGTAGTCCTCTAAGGCATTTGTATCTTGCCAGTCAAAATAACTGATGCCTGTATATAAACTCGCCATGCGTCGCGCAATTGGGCAATCACAACTGAGTAAATCAACAGGCATATAGAGTGAAATTACAGCATCATAATCAGGATTTTCGGGATAAGCATGAGGGCATTCATCAGCTATGAAGCCTGTGGCATCATCAACTGCCCCTAGATAGGCGGTGATGTTGCCTCCTGCCGATTCTCCAAACAGGATAATCTCATCCAAATTGAGTGCGTAATCATCTGCGTGAGCAAATGTCCATGCTACTGCACAAAAGACATCTGCTTGAGAATCAGGGAATTGGGCATCAGGATATAGACGGTAATTCGGTGCAATCACTGCATAGCCACGTTCAGCATAGCGTTGAGCGATGTTTTCTATGGAGTCATTATCCCCAAAGAAGAAGCCTCCGCCATGCACCAAAATCATCACAGGGTAAGGGGCATCAAATGTTGTGGTTGGCAGATAGATATCCAACACTTGACGTTCATGTCCATTTTCAATGTAGGGAATATCACGACTAACTGTGTACAGTTCATCAGCAGTTGTAGATAAAACTGAGTTGATTAATACAAAAATAGCAACAATGAGGGTGCGACGCATATAGATTCAGTCCTTTATACCATCTCACTGCAAAGTTTAGGCATCATTTCTGAACTCTGCATGAAAAATATGTTACAGGTATCCATGAAATATGTGTCGCTAACAATTCATGGAAAGTTGAGACTAATCCTGATACACTAATCTGTCTAAGCGTTTATACATCATCTTGTGTATAAACAATCGGAAAATCACAAACACATTTGAGGTTATAATGGATAAAATCTGTGTAATTGGGTCAGGATACGTGGGTCTCGTCACAGGGACATGCTTCGCTGACCTTGGTAATGAAGTCATCACAGTAGACATCAGTGAAAAGAAAATCGAAGGTCTCAAAAATGGCATCATGCCTATTTATGAGCCTGGTTTGGAAGAACTCGTTGAGCGCAATGTCAAAGCAGGTCGCTTGAGCTTCACCACATCTTATGAAGAAGGCTTGGAAGGCGCATCATTCGTCTTTGTGTGCGTTGGGACACCTTCCGCAGTAGATGGCGAGGCGGACTTAAAATATGTGCGTGCAGCCGCACAGACTATCGGCGAAACAATGACACACCCTATTATCATCGTCAACAAATCAACTGTTCCTGTCGGTACAGGCGACTGGACAGCCGAAATTGTCCGTAGTGCACAACCTGAACCAATTGATTTTGCAGTGGTCAGTTGCCCTGAATTTTTGCGCGAAGGCTCGGCGATTGCTGACTTCATGGATCCTGACCGCAACGTTTTTGGGAGCACCAACCGCGAAGCCGCTGAAAAAGTTGCTGGTCTGTATGACCCACTAGGGGCAGAAGCTGTCATCACCGACATTCGTACCTCCGAGATGATTAAATATGCGTCTAATGCGTTTTTGGCGACGCGGATCAGCTTCATCAACGAAATCAGCATCATCTGTGAGCGTCTTGGGGCTGATGTAACTGAGGTTGCACGCGGTATGGGCTTCGATAAACGTATTGGTCCACACTTCCTCAATGCAGGGGTCGGATATGGTGGTAGTTGCTTTCCCAAAGACGTAAAAGCCCTCGCCAATATGGCTCTCACACATGGGATGCACCCACAATTGCTGAATGCTGTCATGGAGATTAATGACTTCCAACGCAAGCAAATTAGCTTCAAAGTGCGGGAGTTATTGGATAATAATGTCGATGGCAAAGTCGTCGGGATTCTTGGATTGGCGTTTAAGCCCAATACAGATGACATCCGCGAAGCACCAGCCCTCACTATCGCACGTACACTCATCAATCAAGGTGCAACGGTTCGTGGCTATGACCCTGTAGCGATGGATAATGTACGCGAAGAAATGCCATCTATTGAATTGGTGGATAACCCTTACGATGTCGCAGACAATGCCGATGTCCTAGTTGTTCTCACGGAATGGAATGAGTTCAAGAATTTGAATATGAAACGCATCAAATCCTTGCTTAAGACACCGATTGTGGTGGATGGGCGCAATATTTATAATCCAGAAAAAATGCGCGACCAAGGGTTTGTCTATCGTGGTGTTGGACGTGGCTATAATGGCGAAGGTATCATCGCTGAAACAGGGGATTAAGCCACTAGCAAATTAACACTCTGAGGGCATGTGAAAACCATGCCCTTTTTGATTAATGGTTATCCAAAAAGGTCTGCACAATTTGATTAAATTGCTCAGGTTGTTCCATATTTGGGAGATGGGCTGTGCCTGACATGAGGACTTTTTCAGCATGAGGGATGCCATCGGCGATAAAATTGACACGCGCCATACTCGCAGGAATATCTAAATCACCATAAATGAGCAAAACAGGCATGGTTATCTTCGACAAACGTTCTGACACAGGAGGCGAAAGTTCTGCACTCAGTTCCCAGAAACTATCGTCGGCTTGTAAAGCGATTAAATTCATGTCCAGTACCAATTGGCGCATTTCAGGATTCATGTCATCCGCCGAACGCCCTTCACCATCAACCCACATTTGAATTTCGAGTTCATTAACTAAATCAAGGTCGCCTACATCATCTGCCTCATCAATCTTGGCTACTAAGGGGTGTGCCTCACCATTATGAACAAAATCGACAATTCCTGGTGCCGATAATAACAATCCTTTGATGTGATTAGGACGTGTGACTGCCATTTCAAATGCGAAAATGCCACCTAATGATGCTGCCATTATCCAAGTTTGTTCTATGCCAAAATGGTCAAGCAATGCAAAGAAATCTGCATGGAATGAAAACGATTCGCTTGGGATGCCACTTTGTCCAAAGCTGTGCATATCGACAGCAATCACTTGATAATCAGTCGAAAAATACTCAAGTTGTGTTTGCCACATGCGACTATCACAAATGCCTGCATGTAACAGAAAAATCGTATCGGATGCTGTCGGATTGGCGCGTCTGTAGTAAAGTTCAGTACTGTTGATAGTGATTGAGCCTGTTTCTATTGCCATTAGTACCTCTTTTGAACTTAAATGAACCTTTAAATTCAATAATAATCTATCATGGCATTTTGTGCTACATAAAAATCACTACGGAGTTGTCGTTACAGATGGTGTCGCGCAAATAGTCGGCATATCATTAGGGTATGTCCAGCGTTGCGTTAATTCGGCTGTTCGTGCCATTTCTTGATATTGCCCATAGAGCGCAAGTAGCGAAGGACAGTCAGCAAGCACTTCGGCAGCTTGTCCTTGAATATACCAACATTCAAAACGGCGGTCTTCAATGGGGACAGCTTGTGCTACTTGGAGTGTCGTACAACGATTGAGAGCAATTTGTGTGTTGCGCCAATCCCCATTCAGATAATATTCGCGTCCGAGCCAATACCAGCCTTCTGACCACCCTGGTGCGAGGTCAGTCACTTGGGTACACCAATCAATGGCAGCATCGCGCTCACCGAGTTGGCTACTCAGTTCACATAGGCGGAAACGTGCTTTGGAATTGTTCTCATCAAAAGCAATCACATTGAAGTAATAGGCGGTTGCTGTATCCATTTGCCCTACTTGTTGAGCATACAGAGCACGCTCAAAATGCAAGGCGAGTAAGCGTCGGTCATGGGTAATGGCGGTTTCAACAGCTTCGGCTGCGTCGTCATACCGTCCGAGGTCGCTATAGGCAATCGCCAGTGCACGATAGGCATCGGCACGCCAATTAGGTGCGGATTCATTAGCTAGTTCAACAGCACGAAGGGCATCGCGCAAAGCTGCCTCAAAAATCCCTTGACTGGCATAAGATAAGGATAGAGCAACACGCGCAGCAAGTTGTTGATCGTCATTACGGATAACACGCAAAGCAACACGCTGAGCATCCGCAGATTGAGCATTAGCTTGTAGGGCAAAGGCATGTATCCCAAGAACCTGCATATCATAGGGCGTGCGTTCAATAGAAGATGTCGTCAAGCTGAGGGCAAGTTCGCGGTCTGCTTCTTGATTTAAGTCAGCATAACTACGATAAATTAGGGCACGCACGAGTGTTTCTAGGGCTTGTGTATTGGTATTATCAGCCCCGTAAATGGTTTGTGCCATTGTGATTGTGCTATCTAAGTCCCCAGCGCGGTAGGCGACTTGAACATCTGTTATCGAGAGGCTAGCATCTGGTGCAGATAGCCATTGCAACCACCATAATTGCCACGTTTGTCGCCCAACAAACACGATAAGCAATAATACCGATAAAGTTGTCATCCATGATAAACAACCACTCCAACGCGACTTTTGACGAAAGATGTGGCGTGAACGTGTGCGGTCAATACGCATGAAGATTTTTACTTTAGTTGTGAACTTGCTCCGACAGTGAGGAGTGTAACAAATAGGGACTAAAATAGCTTGGAATATATCAAAAATGTTAGGTTAACTCAGATGGAGGGCGTTGCAGGCTGAATATTTCCCCTAAACGTGCATAATTTGACCCTGCTAGACGCGCAATCGGTTGATAGGTCTCCATGTTAATGTAGTTGCCCTCTTGATAGACATCATCGTCGAAGTGCATGTAAACGACTTCACCGATTACAATGCGTCCATCACCTGCGTCAACGATTTGGTGCAATTTACACTCAAAATGAATCGGACTTTCAGCGACACGCGGAACGCTGACAATTTCACTTGCAATGGGTGTTAGACCTGCACGTTCAAATTCATCCACATCGGCAGGAAGTTCAGTTGCGGTGATATTCATCGCTTCGGCAGTTGCTACATTGACAAAATTCACGACAAATTCGCCTGTAGCTTTGGCATTGTGATAGGTGTCTTTATCATTTTTATCGGCGGAGCGTGTGCCAGAACAGAACAACACGAGAGGCGGATTGGCACTCACAGCCGTAAAATAACTAAATGGCGCAAGGTTGAGTGTGCCGTCAGGGGCTTGTGTGCTGACCCATGCAATCGCACGCGGAACAATGCTTCCTGTCATCAATTTATAGACTTGGGTGCGCTCTAAATCAGCAGGATTAATCGTTATCATGATGACCTCATTCGTTCAGCAATTTCGGCATGATGCTGTCCATCAGCATCGCGGTGTCTTCAATAGATTGGAAATCATCCGCATAGGAAATGACATTCAATTGTGGGTCAAAGCTCCAAAAGCCGACTGCATCGAACAAGTAGCGAATATAGGTATAGCAAATTCCCAGCACAATTCGGCTATAGATGCTATAAGACATATAGGGGAAGAAGATAATTACGCCTCGGTCATGAAGGTAGAGAACAATGCCCATATTGGTATTCGGAAAATGTAATTCGATGTCGTTACCAGGACCTTGATACGGCACAAGTGAGGGGTCTAAACGAAGCATATAGCGTGCTAAGGCTTTGGTCTTCAATTTTTTGACAGGCCAGAAGGCTTCGGGTTGTTCAGCATTTTGACCGTTCTCAAAGAGCCATTCCATCATGCTGGTGGTGAGTTTGCCTGTTTTGGGGGCATAGAGATGAATTTCATAATTCATGTTAGCATCCTAAGATGTTTGTTGTGATGATAATCCGCGATTACGCAGTATGGTAATCAGCAAGACAGGGTTATCAATTTCAGTGACATCAATCGTATCCCATGTAGTGTCATCAGATAGAATCATCAATTGACCATCTTTGACACGTTGCCCACTGAAATCTGTCCATGCGAGTTGTTTGTCGTTTAGGATAAGTCCCTCAGCGTGAATCTGCAAATTCTCGCCAAAGTTGACTGTCTGACCATCCGCTAATTGACCGAGAATAATCGGCAAACGGTCACGGGCAACATAGGCTTCAAGGGCACGAGTTAATTTATCCACATTAGAGTAGACATTATTGATAATGAGCGTTTCGTCGATGTCAGTCATCAAGCGATAGTCAAAGACTTTGCGTGATAGCCCTAAAAAGCCGATTTGTTCCAGATTGGTTATCATCTTAACGACATTGGCATAGCGAATGTAGCCAATTGCTGACCCTTGTCGATAGCTAAAGCCTTTTTCGTACAGCACCACTTCCCGATTCCAATGATGCAGTACCCACCACAAAACGCCTCCTGCAATGGCTGCGAATGTCACAGGAAGGAAAATTGCGACTAAATCAGTATCTTGATTGAAAAAGATAATTTGTAGCAAGCCCACAGGCAAAGCATAAATCAAGCCACCGATAATCATCAGACGGATGCGGTTGCTAGGATGGTGTGAAATATACTTGCCTAGCATTGGGTCAGGGTCATAGATGCTGAGGGCAGGGTCGCGCGTCACTTGCTTAGAATCGTCACTCATGTGTTGTGCTTCGTTATCTTCAAGGCAATTAACTGGTCATATTCAGTATAGTACAGCTTATCTACAGTACAAAGAATGACCATAGAGCCATCGCTCAGGATGCTTATGCTCCTGCAATATCACGCTTATTGAGTTTAGCCGTTAGCGATTCAGTCGGCGCACCATTAGGCAATAAACCAAGTGTCAGCGATTCGACATAAATATCCATTGTCCAAGGAATCGCAACATCATCTTGGGAGATTTTTGCATCGGTCAATTGAACATCTGCACCGCGTAGGATTGCAAACGGTGTTGCTTCGTTACGTTCGCCCATGACCATCTGTGCAGCGACACTCAAACTATCAGCAACACCGCGTTGAGTCACTGCCATTGGATTGCCGAAGAGGTCTTCTTTGCCACGTTCATCTTCGATTGGATGAAAACCCGCCACACCGAGTGCCACACCTGTTGTGCCATAACGTCCAGGGACAAGCCAACTATCCGTAACAATCACTCCAATACGCACGCCATAGTTGTCTAAGACCCATTCTTTAAGTTGCTGTGCACTCAGGTAAGGGTCAGCAGGGAGTAAGACCGCTTGCCCTGATGGGATATTGCTACGGTCTAGCCCTGCGTTGGGAGCAATGATGCCACTACGCCATGTCAGCAAAAAGCCCATCGGAATGCCCCCAAAGATATGGTCAGCTTCTTGGAGAACCAATTGAGCGATGATTGCATCCATATTGAAGCGATCTGCTAGTGCATTGGCTTCGGCTGTGGGGACAATTGTCGCTAAATCAACCACACGGTCTTCACTGATGGCAACATATTTACTGCTGACAGCTAACACATCACCTTCTTGGAGGGTTTGTGCTTGTGAGGCTAAAGCCGTTTTTAATGTGTCATATAGTGGGAATACCGCAAATTGCACAGGGGCTTGCACAGGAATTACTTGTAAACTGGGACGTGGCATCAAGGATTGTCTTTCTGTTTTTCACAAATAGACCGTCATGATACCACAGTCCCTTAACAATGTTGCATAGGGTGTTAATTAGTCGTCATCATCATCGTAGTCATCATCGTCGTAGTCGTCGTCGTCATAATCATCATCGTCGTCGTCGTCATCATCATCCGAATCATCGTCTCCACTACTAGACCCACCAGTATCACCACCTGAGCTAGACCCATCATCTGAATTATTGTCATCCGATTGTGATTGCTCCCATAGACGGGGTACAAGCAAGGTTGTTCCAGCAACGATAAATGACCTGTCATCCAAGCAATTGCCAGCACGTAATGCTTCGACTGTTGTTCCAGAATTGACCGCAATCAGTGAGAGACTATCGCCTTGGCGTATGCGATACTCAACCCAATCGGCTCTTGGTACACATTCAGATGGTGTAACAGACGGTATGACTTCTGTCGCTGTTGCTATAGTGACAGGTGTTTCGGTTGGTGTCTCTGTCTGTGTTACAGTTTCAGTTGATATTGCAGTTTCTGTGACTGTTACCGTAACTGTTGAGGTTGCCGTGAGTGTCGCCGTTACGGTTGATGTTGGCGTTGCACTCGCTAGATTTTCTGTTGCTGTTTCTGTCACTGTCATTGTAGGCGTTGCTGATGCTTCGCCTCCTGCGTTGCCATTATTAATCAAGATAGCAATAAGGATGGTAGCAATCGCCAAGCTCAATAAAAGTATTAATCCGCCACGCCACCCAAAGAAACGCGACGCTTGACTAAAATTTGCTTGCTCAATCAACGACTCCATTTCTGTATCCAGCCGTTGGCGCATCGCTTGTAATTCACTTGCATCCGCTCGTAAGCGGGATGGTGCAGTCCCTACAACTAGGAGTGGACGTAATTGGTCTGCATATTGTGGATAATTCGTCAAACAGTCCTCGATTGATTGTCCAGTGGCTAAACGGTCAATACAATCATTTAAAGCGTCTTGTAATGTTATTTCACTCATAAGCCTTGTACCCCTGCCCGTTGCAACACATCGCGCAAACGGTTTACAGCACGAAATTGTAGTGCTTTTACTGTATTAATATTTTTTCCTAGAATATCGGCAGTCTCCCTCAGACTCAGTTGTTGGTCAAAGCGCAACAGAATCACCTCTTGTTGGTCAGGCGATAATTCTTGCAAACTCGCACGCAGAGCATCCGCATTTAATTCTTGGTTGACGATAGTTTCAGGATTAATGCTATCGCCAGCATCAATTTGTTCAATCGTTTCGAGTGGTAAAGGAATATTCTTACCATAAGTATCATAAATGGCATTGCGTGCCACTTTGAACAACCATCCTCGTAGGTGGTACTGTGGCGCATTGCCTTTTGCAATGGATTGCAATAATTTCGTGAATACAGTACTTGTAATATCTTCAGCTTGTTCGGCATTGCCCAAGCGTAAGCGACAAAATTGATAAATTGAATCAACATACTGACGATAAATCTCACTGATGGCTTCTTTATCACCATCACGAGCGCGTCCGAGTAAGACATCATCTTGAGTAACATCGGGCAAAACCAATACAATCATGGCAGGGAAGGTATCCTATCGCAAAAGTGAACAGAATAGTGACATACAAGGTAAGAGATATTGATAGACGTGCTACCAATATCTCGTAAGCATTTGCTTAGACAATTACTTAGTCATCATCGTAATCGTCGTCGTCATCATCGTAATTGTCGTCGTAGTCATCATCATAATCATCATCGTCGTCGTAGTCATCGTCATAATCATCACGATCATCGTTACGATTATCATTGCGGTTGTCGTCACGGCTGTCATCACGGCTGTCGTTACGGCTGTCATCACGACTACCATCGCGCTGATCGTTGCGATTATCGTCAGAATCATCATCTTCGTAACCGAATTCTACGACAACCCCCGTCTCAGCATTGATGTCGGCACTGCGTGTATCATCATCAAGGTCAAAATCCCAAACTAGGATGCCATCTTCATCTTCGAGTTCAATGCTCACAATGGTACTTGTTGGATAGATGCTCAGTACAATTTCAATTGCTTCGTCAATGGAGATGGTCGGAACAATTGTGATGTCGTCATCATCGCGTGCGTCGTCACGGTCATCATCATCACGGTCATCGTTGCTATCGTCTTGACTGTCATCGCGGTCATCGTCGTTATCATCATCTAAAGTGATGGTGACCTCACCTGTGCTGACATCCAGACAAATATCGAGGTCTAGTTCAGTCTCTGTCGAATCCACATCAGGATTGACAATTTCGACATCCCAACAGCCTGTCTCAATCTCAGGTGTGTCATCATCGTTGTCATCGTCCTCAGTTTCGAGGTCAATATCCAAGAAAAACACATCCTCACCATATTCTGCGCGAACAGCTTCTAGGACTGTCACTAAATCAAGCTCGGTAGCCGTATCATCTTGAGCGAATACAGCCAATGGTAAAGCTAGAACAATCAATAGTAGTGCGTAACGAAATATCTTCATGAGGGTTTTTACTCCTGTAACTATGTGAATAGATTTAGCGTCTGTTTTAACGCCTTCACCCATGAAGACGACTGAGTTGCAAAAAGGTTTACAGTACTATAGTACTAATTACGAAAATTGTTGTAACAGAAGTCGAAATTTTATGTAAAGTTAATAATATAGATGCAACATAAACTTATAGTTTTGCTTTGCGGAGATAGTGTAGATGAATACACTTTACGAAGAAGAAACCACGATTCCGCATGTCACACGCCATGACGGTCTCAAAGTAGGGTTATATGCTACTGTTGGTATAACCATCGCTTTTCTGCTGATTGCTGGCACAATTTGGCTCTTTGTAGCAGGATAATTTTTTACGAAACTCGTTTGATTGACTATCTGCCTGTGAGACGCTCTCATCGGCAGATTTTTGTTTAATGGTCGCAGATTGACTTGGCAAAATCTATAAAACAGCATACCCTCAAACAGGATAAGACAACGTACCATCTTGAGGATAGCTAGCCATGTATGACCGTCCTAGTAGCACAGAATTGATTCAAGCTGCGATTGACCACTTCCAGACTAAAATTGTTCCTTTAACAAAAGCCGAAAATCATCAACTCTATTTTCAGACGATTGTGGCGATTAATGTGCTCAAAATTGCTTTACGCGATATTGAAAAACGACCTGAGCATTTACGCGCGGAATGGGAACGGCTGGCACAATTTTCTGATGAGGGATTATCCCCTATTGAGAATAACAAAGCACTCGAACAAGCTCTTTCACAGGCGAATCAAGCCCTTGCCAAGCGTATTCGTGCAGGTGAATTTGACGATGATGAGGCATTATTCCAACATTTAGTACAAACAACAATTGAACAACTCGAAGTAGCACGTCCGAAGTTCTTAGCGACTTTAGCATCAGAAGATGAGGCACAATAAACATGCGATATGTGATACGAATTTTTACGCTGATATTTATTATAAGTGTCATCAGCATAGGGAATGCTCAGGAAGAAGACATCCCTGCTGTCGGTGTGATGCAGTCGAGCGATGCTGTCAGTGATGGCTATGTGTTGTTTAGTCCATCTAGCTCAAATATCGCTTATTTGATTGATAATGACGGTTCTCTCGTGCATCAATGGGAAACTGAAACACGCCTCTTCAATGCTTATTTGATAGACAATGGCGATTTGCTAGCCCTCACACGATTCCGCAACGGTGATAATTTTCCAGCAGGCGGTACAGGGCAAGTGGTGCGCTTATCTTGGGATGGGGAGATTCTGTGGCAATATGATTTTACTTTGCCAGACGCTCAGATTCATCATGACTTGGCGATAATGCCTAACGGACATCTTCTGATGTTGATGTGGGAACGGATTTACCCTGAGCAATTTGCAGAGTATGGCATTGACCCCACTATAATGCCTGAGGATGAGCCTATCTTTTACGATACTATCATTCAGGTTGACCCTCAGACGAATGAGATTGTTTGGCGATGGCGTACACTGGATCATGGTGTGCAAACAATTAATCCTGATTTGGCTAATTTTGGTGTGCCTGCTGCTAATCCCAATTTGATTGACCTTAATTACACACATCGTCAGAACCGCACCGCAGACCGCACCCATATCAATGCGATTGAATATCATCCTGAATTGAATCAAATATTACTTAGTGCACATTATCAAAGTGAAATTTGGATTGTTGACTATGAAACTGAGGAATTAGTCTATCGTTGGGGGAATCCTGCAACTTATGGAAGAGGTTTACCAGAGAATCGCCAAACGTTTAATCAGCACAATCCGACATGGTTGGATAATGGCAATATTCTGATTTTTAACAATGGCTTGTCTAACTCTCGTCCGTATTCATCTGTTATTGAGATTGTGCCTCCAGTGAATGATGACGGCACATATGACTTATTAGATGGCGCAGCGTTTGCTCCATTTGAGCCTGTATGGGAATATGCACCACGCGATGAGGACGAATTTTTCGCACGCAATATCTCAGGTGCACAACGCCTCGCCAATGGTAATACTTTTATCACGGATGGTCCTAGTGGACGACTCTTTGAGATTGATACAAACGACACAATTGTCTGGGAATACATCAATCCAATTTGGTTCGAGCCAGAAGAACCACGTCCGACGAGTATTTTCCGTGCAACGCGCTATTTAGCAGATTATCCTGCTTTTGAGGGACGCGACCTTACACCAACTGCTCCGATTTCGTATGAGTTGAATCTGCCGACTGCTCAACAAAATTGACTCTGAATTCGATATAAAGCGGACGGCACTTTAGTGTTCTGAAGGTTAATTTGTCAGAGTTTATCCAAGAGGCATGACACGTCATGCCCCTACACCTATTAAATCAGGATTTGTAGGGGTTTAGCGTGCCAAATCTACTAATGTAAACTACACACCACCTGAAGGTGGTGGCTTTTTAAGGGCGAGTGAAACTCTCCTTCATTCGCTCTCATCAACACTAAAATTATCATCTTCACCATTTGGTTTATCATCGTGGGACTCAATGTATTGACGAATTATTTCATCCGTAACATTGCCTGTACTCACTGCAAAATAGACTCTTGCCCATAAGTGTCGCCCCCAATATCGCTTGCTCAACTCACTATATTCTTGCAACAGTTTTCTACTGCTTGCACCCTTCAGCCTTTGCACTAGATTACTCACCGCAAGCGTTGGCGGCACTGACACTAATAGATGCACATGGTCTACTGACACATGCCCCGTCTTGATTTGTACATCTAATTGACTACATATCTGACGAAGTATGTCTCTCGTTCGCACTCCGATACCCCCACGTAAAATTTTGTAGCGGTATTTTGTCACCCACACAATATGATATCTCAGATCGTAGACTGAGTGCGATGTTTTTCGGTATCCCATTTGCCAGCTATCATATAGTCTCGTTTCCATGCTTTTATGATAGC
>JBCCSC010000028.1:0-90480 GCA_039200705.1 Chloroflexota bacterium | reverse complement strand
GAAAGAAATCATCACTAGTTAAATTTGTGTTTGGCAAAACAACTTTCAAAAGATCAAGATGAAATACTCTTAATAACGCGCCCCATCTCATTATAGACCTTAAAGGTTCTTCAAGAGCTTCAATAATTTGACCATGAACCCATCTTACAGCTTCTGAAATTGTACCTACATTTGGAATTTCATCAGATGAAACTTTACCACTTTTTGATAGCCACAGCTTACCACCAAGGGTCGTAACAAGTGGGTGTCCTTGTGCCAGCTTTTCATAGATTGCATTAGCGTATCCGCTATCGTCCACTCCCATTTCTGAAAGTAAGTTTTGACTTTGACTAGTAGTAAATGTTTTCAATTCAAACATCACTGCATCTGACATACGAATTTCTTGAATTTGGGAACACACGACAACTTTCAAAGTGCTAATGCGTTTTTGCAATCGCTCTAATGTCTGCCAAAACCATTGTAAATCACTTACGAGTGATTGGTTAATAAAACGCTCAAAGCTATCAAAAAATAAGACCGTATTCGGCTTAATTATAGAGCTTAATGAATCCAGCCATACTTCTGTAAGTCTTTGTCGCACTTGAGAATCCAAGGCATCAACAGTTTCTCGAAGATTTGCATTGATGATCTGATTACTAGCAACAGAATTTATCATCTCTTGTGAAATTTCAATCTTCTGATTACCCCGTTGCATCAGCACACTATCTCGTGAGTTGCTGTAGAATTTATAAGATTCTGACTGAAAATCAGTACACAATTGCTCAAAAATACCATTCAATAGAGCCGCAAAATCATAACCTGAAATGAAGTCATAAATAGCAAATGGATTATCCTCATCCGCATAGTTTGTCTGTTGAATTTGTCTAATTAATGTAGACTTTCCGTGTCCAGAAAACCCATGAATACAAAATACTAATGAATCAGAGTCCAAAAATTTCTCATACTCTTTTCTAGCATCGGGACGTTCAATATAATTCTGAGAAATCATAAATTACGTTATCTTTTGAGAACTATTCTGAGTATTTTTGGCGATTTGCTTGCCACCTGTTGCACCAACCATTTCTTGACTGACGTTATTTGATTCCTCTAGTGTTTGTTCTGGATGATTTTGTATTTGACGGATATTTTCAGCTTCTGCGTTGACTTCACCTAATAGTTTATGTCTCCATGAGAACATAAATTTTCTACCAGGTTTTGTGAGCGTAAATAGTACGATTATTAGAACTAACGCTAGTACGCCTACTATGACTGGAGTTGTAATATCCATTTAACCTCTAAGTATATGATAATTATCATGTTATTTTCAGTATACTTTAGAACAGATTTTCGTGCAATTTTGTGCCTGCATCACCCAAATCAAGGATGATGCTATTTTGAGTAAGTGGAGTCATTTCAAACTTATGGAATTTCCTGTAAAGTCCAAGTGTTGCCATCAGGGTCACTGAATGGTGCATATTTGACACCGCCCATATCAAAGACCTCAGCGATATCAGCTTCCTTACTCACCAAGGCTGACCGCACTGCTTCAATGTCGTCTACGACAAGGTGAATCCCCTTGATACTCCCTGCTTGCATGATGTCCAATTCACCGACTCCCTTACCGAGTAAAATCGAACAGCCTGAGTCATGCGGTGTCAGTTGCACAATCCGAACGCCCTCCGATGGGGTCACATCATGGTCAACATTGAAACCAAGTTGCTCGGCATAGAAAGTTTTGGCGCGGTCAATATCACTGACAGGGATTTGAATCAGTTCAAGTTTCATAGTGTAGGTCATAGTGACTTCCTCTTTATTCATATCGATAATGCTATGGTACTGTGTTGCGTGTATCAGCGTCTTGTACAAAACGGCAAGGATGGATTACGCCTCAAAAAATGAGACCAGTACAGGTGCAAGTACCGTCATATCAACATTGTGGTCTTGTCCTGCAAGTGATTGCGTTGTCGCTTGTGCGAGGTCATCAACTAATTTTTGAGCAGCCTCATGGAAAAATGCTTCGCTTTGTTCCCCTGTGATGACTACAGTATCAGCCGATACAGCAGACCAAGTACCCTCTGCCCAAGGTTGACCAAGCATCAAATCTTGGGACACCATATCGTCATATGCCAATGTATGCGCTACTTTTTCCATTGATGCCCACATAGGGTCAGCTTTCATCGGCGCGAGATAATCTTCTGGAAGGAGGATGGCTTGCGTCATGAAGATTTCAACAGCCTGACTACGGTTATTGTCAGCAATTGCTTCATTTAATTGAGCGACATAATCGCTTGGCAGGGGCGGACGACTATCATCCAAGATAAACGGTGGTTCATAGAGTGCGAGCTTCGTGATTTTTGCGCCGAGTTGTTGCGCGGCTTTCAATGCCAGAATCGCTCCCGATGACATTCCATAGACGAATGCTGTCCCTCCTGCGTACTCAATCAGCGCATCAATATCTTCAATTTCGCGCTCAACAGCATAAGGTGATGTGTCTGTGCTGTCCCCTCGTCCACGACGGTCATAGTTAAGCACCGTGAAACGTTCTGCCAATAAATCAGCAAGTTGTTCTTGACGTGGATCTTGACGATGCCCCAAGGCACCATCCACCAAAATCACGGTGTTGCCTTGTCCTAATTGGTCGAATGCGATAGTCGTGCCATCCTGTGATGTAACTGTGTTCATGCTTATCTCCCTTATTAACTTATGAACACTTTCATCATAGGTCATACAGTGGCAGACCGTCTTGTACAAAATGGCAAGCTAGGAGGTACTCTGCGCTAGGAGTTGTCCAGGCGTGTAGCCAATTAATTTTTTGAGATAGCGCGTCAGATGCGCTTGGTCATAATAACCAGCGAGGTTTACTGTATCTAAGATAGAGACACCTGAACGCAATAAATCACCAGCTTGCTGAGCGCGACGAACCTGATAAATATGATTCTGTGATACCCCTGTCGTTTGCAAAAAACGATGTCGCAAGGTGCGTGCGGATATATCAGGTTGTGCACCTGTGAGTGTGGCATCTACTGTTGACTCAATAGTCAGTAAATCTTCACGCATGAGTCGATTAGCAAAGGTATCCGCATTCTCATAGGTCGGGAATTGCCACGACGCATCCTGTAACCAAAATGTGCTATCGGACGCATTGGGCAGTGCTGTTTCTTTATCTAGCAATTGGCGTGTCAGCATTTGAGGCATATACACCCCCACTTTTAGCCGAATCCATAACACTTCGGAATCCGCAGAGTAAGTCACAATACCTGATTCCGCCCAAGGTCCAACCATCCGTATTTCTGTTTGTCCTTGATACCTCACAACCACCATATGCCAATTGACCTCCGCAGGTCGAATCGCAAAACCATCGGATAGCGTGCGTCCATGTGTTACAAGGTCAATATACGGTGAATCTGACGGGCGCGAGTCGTCTGTGTGAATTGTCATAAATCCCCGACATAAATTTGCTAATATACTCAATTATTGTATCAAAAATTATGAATTTATGTTCTAATTTAATGTTAAACATCGCTTGAGCATGATACGATAGGTTTAACAACTATCAACTTAAACAAATTATGATTGAGATATGACGACTGATTACCAAATCGAAGATGTACATCAACAATGTGTTGAAGTCGTGCAAGATTACATTCAACGCCACATACAAGAACCATTAAGCCGAGAGACTTTAGCCGAAATTGCTGGATATTCTGTCCCACATTTTCATCGTATCTTCACAGCCCATACAGGTGAAAGTGCCATTAGCTACGTTCGTCGCTTGCGCCTTAAACGTGCAGGGCAAAAATTGCGGATGGGTGCAGTCGATATTATGGACATTGCCCTCTCCGCAGGGTACGAATCGCACACCACATTTAGCAAAGCATTCAAGAAACAATTTGGTATCAGCCCCAGTCAGTTTCGTAATTTAAGCTGTTGGCAAGCAACAGATTTATTGAGAAAAAGGTCATAATCAAGATGAAAATCACTGTCACAAGCATTCCTGTAGAAGACCAAGAAAAAGCTCTCGCCTTCTACACAGAAATTTTAGGATTTGTCAAAAAAGAAGATATTCCCATTGGTGATGCACGCTGGTTAACTGTTGTTTCACCTGAAGAACCTGATGGTGTTGAACTCCTGCTAGAACCAAATGGTGGATACCCTGAAATCAAAGCTCTGAAAGAAGCTCTTGTGAGAGATGGCATTCCATTCACACAATTTCTAGTTGATGATGTCCATGCCGAGTACAAGCGTCTCAAAGATTTAGGCGTTCTATTCACGATTGAACCCACCAATATGGGAACAGTCACAGCCGCTATTCTTGATGATACCTGTGGCAATCTCATTCAGATTTATCAGATGAATGAATAATCCACTTTCAAGATAAAATCATTCCTTCTTGTTTTATCAAGCATAACAATTTCGAGCAGTTTACAGTATTGTTCCTCAGATAGCCAAGACATAGCTGAGGAACAATCGTGAATCAAAATGATGCCCACAACATACTGCATTTTTTGCAAGAATCTGAACGCCTCAAAAATGTTTATCGCACTTCATGGACATCCGACGGTCGTCAAGAAAGCACAGCATCCCACACATGGCGACTGTGCTTAATGGCATTAATCGTTGAACGCTATTTACCTGAGATTGACATCGCCAAATTACTGAAACTATGTGTCATTCACGACCTCGGCGAAGCCATCCATGGGGATATTCCCGCAATATATCAATCAGAGGAGTCGCAAAAGTCAATCACCGAACGCGCTGACCTGCTTCAACTGACACAATCACTCCCTCCAGAGATTAGGCAAGAAATCATTGATTTATGGGATGAATACGAGCACGCGACATCTCCTGAAGCAAAAGTAGCAAAAGCCTTAGACAAACTAGAAACACTCCTACAGCATAATCAAGGCGCGAACCCTCCCGATTTTGATTATGTCTTCAATATCAACTACGGCAGACAATTCACCGATGATATTCCCCTGACAGCGACTTTACGCGCTATCATTGATGATGAGACCAAACGTAATGCCTCGGAGGTCAACGGTTACGACCTATCAGATGAATGAGACACACAACAGAAAATATTTTATTCGTCGTCGTCAGGTACATAACACAATAAAACAACACCACCTGAGAATGTTTTCGGCTCGATAAGTCTTAGGTCAAGTTGATGTTCCATTTCAGCAAACAATCGCTGACCACTACCAAGAATCACGGGATTGACTAAAATACGGTACTCATCAATCAAGTTCAAACGCATCATAGATTGTGCTAGGGTTGGGCTACCAAGCAACCACATATCCTTGCCATCTTGTTGCTTGAGTGCTGTAAACCTATCTTGTAAATCATCACCGATAATGATGTTTGCCCAGTCATCAACTTGCATAGTCGTCGAAACAGCAATCTTGCTTGCACTTTGTAACCATGTAGCGTGTTTTTTATCATACTCATCTGCATTTGGATTATCAGAGACAGTTGTCCAGTATCCTTTCATCATTTCAAAGGTTTTACGTCCATAAATAGCAGTATCAGTTATAGCATGAAAAGCCTCCGAATGAGCAGCAACTTCATCATTGTACTCAATCCAATCCATCTCGCCATTTGTACCAGCAACATAGCCATCCAAGGTCACATGAATGAGAAAAATTATCTTACGCATGGTCGAACTCCTTTTGATTTATCATCGAACAGTTGTAGCATAAATCAATGAGAAGTCCTTGTCTTGAACATTTTGGACAATATGAGGGTTGTGGTTTTTGCGTGATTTGTGTCGGTGTTTGACCAATGAATCGCTTCAATGAGCGAATTAAATGAGGTTGATCAGCATATCCCATCTGATGAACAATATCTAAAATCGGCACTCCACGTTCCAATAATGAGGCGGTTTGCCGTGACCGTTCAATTTGCTCTATTTGATAAGGTGTCAGACCTGTAGCTTGTAGAAAACGACGACGAATTGTTCGTTCTGAGCCAGTAGTCAACTCACCAGCCAGAGCATTGACTACTTGTGCATCTTGAACCAATGTATCTGTTTTTGCCAACCGTGCTACAAAATGCTCAACTGTATCATATGTAGGAATTTCCCAATATTCGCTACCAAGGCAAAAAGTCTTCGATAATACATCTGGTAGGTGAATATCCACATTCAAAAGCTCACCAGCAGGTATCTTAGGCAGATAAACACCGTGTTTAAATTGAATTACCAAAAATTTGGTCTCGGCAGTTTCAAGTTTTGTGAATGTATTCGTCCGCGCGCCTTCGATAGAGACAGACACTTTACGACTCTTTTTGAGAAAGACCAAATTCCAGCGCGTTTCGGCAGGACAAATAGGTATATAATTGTCTGCGTTGTGTCCTCGCCAAACACGACTAATATATACAGAATCAGACATTCGCCCCTCAAAAAATGCTGTCATTTATCTACCTTTGCATCTGGATTCTATTAAATAATTTCAATTATACTCAAATAGAACAGATGTAGTATGATATATTCCACAACGCAACAAAACCGTCATTGCCTTGTAATCAGTCTGTAAGACAACACTCCTACGCTACAATCAAAGTTCATTCATACGTGGAGCAAGTCACACAAATGAAAAAAGCAAATTGGACATATTTTGTACTCCCGATTGGTATCGTCATTGCGGCTCTTGCCTTCTTACCTGCCCTATTAGGTGGTAGTGGTGTTTCAGCTCAAAATGATGATAGTTGCACACCCAATCGTTTTCGTGGGCAATGGCCTTTGACCGATTTTTGTAGCGTTTCCATTGATTTTGACGAGGTTCTATCAGGGGGTCCTCCGCGTGATGGTATCCCTGCTGTCGATAACCCTGATATGGAAAGTGTCGAAGAAGCGTCCGAATGGCTCAACCCACAATCGCCTGTGATTTCAGTAGAAATTGATGGTGATGCGCGTGCCTATCCCCAAGCGATTCTGATGTGGCACGAAATTGCCAATGATGAAGTCGGGGGCGTACCCGTCTCAGTCACTTTCTGCCCATTATGCAATAGTAGCATCGTCTTTGACCGTCGCTTCGATGGACAAGTTCTGACCTTTGGTGTGTCCGGCTTACTCCGCAATAGTGATATGATTATGTTTGACCGTGAAACTGAAACATGGTGGCAACAATTCATTGGACAAGGTATCGTCGGACAATATAACGAAGAGTTCCTCGATATTGTGCCCTCACAAGTCATCGGATTTGGACAATTTGCAGAAGAATTTCCTGACGGTCTTGTCATGAGTCGTAATACAGGCACAAGTCGCTCTTATGGTGTCAATCCATATACCGGCTTAGATGATAACGCCAGTGGTGTGATTGGTCTCTTCCAAGGCGAATATGATGACCGCTTACCAGACCGTTCGCGTGTCTTAGCTGTTGATCTCGATGGCGAATTGATTGCCTATCCATTTGGTGTGTTGCGTGATGAAATTGCGATTAACGATACTGTCGGCGAAACCGAAGTTGTCGCGTTCTGGCAACCAGGAGTCGCAAGTTCATTGGATACCCGTAACATTGATGATGGGCGCGACATCGGCACCGCATCACTCTTTGACCGCACCCTAGAAGATGGCACAGTCCTTACCTTCACATGGGATGCAGAAAATAACGTCCTCGTCGATGACCAAACAGGTAGTACGTGGGATTTATTCGGCAATGCGACTAGTGGCGACCTCGAAGGTGAACAACTGCGCTTACTCGTAGCAGCACCGCACTATTGGTTCGCGTGGGCAGCCTTCCATCCTGATACCGACGTTTACACTGTTGATGCAGAATAATAGCATCCACGCATTGTAGGGACACGCTTTTGTAAGATGGTATAGTTTTGCACATAGTGGTAAATATTTTGCGCTAACAGATGCAGAGTTTTTGCACCATAAATCTTGGAGTGACTGTACATAGGTTGTGCAGTCACTTTGCTATACACAGAAGTTTCTGCTTGAAACATGGCTCATGCCTTACAGTGTCCTTGTTGTGGATAAAGGCTATGTTGACCTCGCGTTGTACACTCCCTTCGACTTTCGACAAAATTCTGATGAGTCCGCTCAACTGGTGGACGACTGATCTGTAATCTCTCGGTATCCGTCTAATAATAAAACAAATGTTTTTAGACCCGCATTCTCAAGATTTCCGTAAAAACTTGTGTAAGATATGCGCTGGCGTTTGCGATATATACTAAAGAAGGCAAAGAGAAGACGGTTTTTATGGCAACATCTATTACATTGGAGCAAGTTTTTCAAGAGGAGCGTCCGCGATTATTACGCTGGATGCAATCTCTCTCAGGAGATCCCTATATCGCAGAGGACCTCGTCCAAGAGACTTATGTTATCGCATGGAAGCAACAACACGACATCACGGACATATCGGGTGTCGATAAGTGGTTGAATGCCATTGCTTATAATATCTATAAACGCTGGTATCGTGCGAATGGCAAACAAACGGCTCATGAAATGGCTTTAGATTATGCGCCTACCAATACATTAGCTGAGTATCAATTGGAACAAAGTGAAATATCGGATTTACTGGATAATGCTCTGGCAATGCTCTCGCCAAAGAGTCGTGCGATTTTGATTGCCCGCTATTTAGAAGAACAACCACAAGCTAAAGTTGCTCGTGATTTGAATATGACTGAGAGTGCGGTTGCAGTGCGTTTGCATCGGGGGAAGTTGACGCTTCGTAAACTCATAGAAAATGACCTCAGCAATTATCCTGAAGATGAGGTATGGCAAGATACGCGTCTTTGGTGTGGCAGTTGTGGAAAAACAAAATATCGGGTGCGAATGGATTCCGAAGCAGGCGAGATGGCGTTACTTTGCCCGAATTGTTGCCCTGATGAGCGTTACCCTGCTTGGGATAGTCGTGGTAGTAATGCTCGTTTACAGGGTATTAAGACGGTGAAGCCTGCGCTGAACAGATTACGTCAAGATTGCTATGAATTTTATAGCAGTCATATTGAGGCATTGGCGCGACATTGTCCGACATGCCGGGCAATGGCAAAAATGTATCTCACCATGCCCGATTTTTTGCTCACTCCTGATTGGCATCTTGGAATGCATTCACTGTGTCCAAATTGTGGGGTTATCAGCTACAACAGTTTGTCTGGTGTGACGATTTCGCTTCCACAAGCGGCTACTTTCGACAAAGCAAACCCGCGTTATCAAGTCCAACATCCGCAATACTTTTCTCATAAGGGGCATGATGCTGTGCAGATCAGTTTTCATAGTCTAAGAACAGCGGATACTTTCGAGGCAATTTTTGCCAATGAGACCTATCAACTCTTGTCAGTCTACCGCAATGGGCATGATGTGACTGATGAAGGCTAAAAATCGACTGCCACTCTATGCGCTGTATGGAACATCATTAGTATCAGCAACGGGCGATGTGATGGCGGCGGTTGCTGTTCCTTGGTTTGTCTTACAGACTACAGGGAGCGCGGCACTCATGGGTGTTACAGCATTTTTCAGTGTCTTGCCAATCATCATTGCCATGTTATTTGGTGGCACATTAGTAGACCGTATCGGTTATAAGCAAGTGTCGGTTTTCGCTGATTTCGCCAGCGGGGTTACGATACTGATGATCCCGATTTTGCATTTAACGATTGGGATTCAATTTTGGCAGTTGGTGTTGCTTGTTTTTCTTGGAAATTTGTTGGATGCACCTGGACGAAGTGCCAGACAAGCAATGATCCCTGAGTTAGCAGAAGTGGCAGGGGTATCATTAGAGCGGGCGACTGGTCTAGCAAATGCGTTTTCACGAGCGACTTCGATGCTTGGTGCACCGTTGGCTGGCATCTTGATCGCTTTCACAAGTGCGCCGATTGTCTTAATGATTGATGCGGCAACGTTTTTGGTATCGGCAATGGGTGTGCAATTATTCATTTCACGGCAGATATTCCAGAAACAAGCCGAAGCACAAGCGGAATCGACTAATAGTTATTGGCAAGACTTTCGCGAAGGATTTAGCTTCTTATGGCAAGATAAATTCCTGCTGACATTGGTTGCTGTCGTAATGGTGACGAATATGATTGACCATGCGATCTCAGCTGTGACGATGCCCTACTATGTCAATGAGGTTTATGGCAATGCGTGGAGCTTGGGTTTGATTATGGGCAGTTTTGGCGCGGCAGCCGTGACAGGCACATTATTATACAGTTGGTTTGGCGACAAGATTTCGCGACGCTGGGTCTTCATCATTGGATACATTATTATTAGCTTGCGTAGTTTTTTTATGATTTTGTACCCACCATTAGCTGGCATGATTGTAATCGCGGTTGTGGCAGGCTTAGCAGCAGGTCCAATTAATCCGATTATGGGGGTGTTGTGGTACGAGCGTATTCCCGATTATATGCGAGCGCGGGTGTTTAGCTTGACGAGTGCAGGATTCTTGGTTGCGATGCCAATTGGGGCATTGTTGGCAGGGTATCTGCTGGAATGGCTTGGTTTGACAAATTCCCTGATTATTTATGGGTTAATTTACTGCCTCGCGACGGGTAGTCTCATTTTTAATCCGACTGCGAACGAGCTAGAGCGCGAGATGGTTATTGCTGAGAATATAGAACGGTTATAAGCAGCATGTTGATGTCCATTCCATCTCTTCATGGATGTGTACAATCTGATTGATTTCCCTACTGGTTACTACCAGCGATTGCAATTCTAGCAAATCGTGTTCACGTTTTAGCATTCGGTTGACGTTGAGCATGTTCACTCATTTCATCATGCGCTATAGGTAACTAAATTCTCTGATCACAACAAAAATTGCTTGATGGTTTCAATGATAGAAAATCGTTAGCTTTTACCGTTAAACTTAAAAATAGTGAGGTTTTATCGGGTATTAACTTACTAAAATGAATGTTCAAGGGTGTGCAGGTCTAGCACAAAACTATGCCAAATAAACAGGTTTAGCGCAAAAGGTGGCGCAAAAATTATGCTGTCCCTACATTTGTATATTATCTAATATTTTCAGCTTATTAACATCATTTACAACTCAATGTCTGCTAGACTAATCAACATCAGCAATATCGTACTAAGGAACAACTTTTGAAAGCGTTCAGCAAAAATAGTGATAGTATCTTTTTGGGACTGGTCATTCTCGCACTCGCCATTGGTGCAGGTGTTTTATATTCCCAGTGGCAAGTGATTGAACACTACTGGAAAACTGACTTTCGCCAGCATAGCGCGTCATTTGACCCGAATCAGGTCATCTCGATGCCAGCAGGACGCGATACCATGATTCAGCCAATTGATGTGCCTCTGTTTGCACCTGTCGCTATCGTCGAACGTCATTTCAGCGCAATTGACCCCGTGATTGTGGTTGATTCTTATGGCATATCACGCGCTTACCCTTTGCAGATTCTCGCCACGCACGAAATCGTCAATGACCAAATCGCTGATGTACCGATTGCTGTGACATTTTGTCCATTGTGCAATAGTGCTATCGTCTATCGCCGAGAGATGGACGGACATATCTTACGCATGGGTGTGAGTGGTAATTTTTATGGCAATAACTTCCTCATGTACGATGACCGCACCGAAAGTTGGTGGCATCAGTTGACAGGAGAAGCTCTCGTTGGCGAATATGCTGGTCAATTCTTAGAGATTGTGCCATCACAAGTGGTAACATTTGCGACCTATAGTATGCGTTATCCAGCAGGTGAAGTTTTGGTCGGTGATGCACAAAATACCAACATCAGCTATCAACTCTCGACCCTGATTCATTACCAACGAAGTCGTGCGCCGCTCTTATCCAATGGGGATTATGATGAACGTCTGCAAGCGATGGAGCGCGTACTTGCAACAACCATTGCTGATGTGCCAATTGCGTATTCATTTGATACTCTGCAAGAGATGGGCGTGGTCAATGATGTCGTCGCGGATTACGAGATGGTCGTTTTTTGGATGCCTACCCCTGCTGACCCCAACAATATCGACCCCAATCTGCCTGATTACGGACAAGCCTCTGCTTTTGGGCGTGTCGTCGGCGGACAAACGCTAACCTTCCGTTCGGATGAGGGACGCATCTTCGATAATGAAACCAACAGTGAATGGAACATCTTCGGCGAAGCAATTGCTGGTGAACTGATTGGCGCAAAATTACCTGACTTACAATGCTTCACGCATTTCTGGTTTGCGTGGTCATCAACCTATCCTGAGACCCTCGTCTACGATGGCTAATTGACGGTTCTGAACCTTATATCCTGACAAGCTGGATTGCTGAGTTGCTATCTGGCTTATCCATCGTTAGAAATCCACAAGGAAATTAGCGCATCATACAGGCACGATGAGACTAATTTTCTGACTAAAGGATTTTTTACAATGGCAAAACGCAATCGCGCTGCACTTCGAGAACGGCGCAAAGCACGCGAACAAGAGAAAAAGCAACAACGTATTGTACAAATCAGCGCAGTGATGGTCACGGTACTGGTGCTGGGAATGATTGGCTTCTTTGCCCTGCGTGCTGGTAACAGTGGTCCAGCCGTCGCCCAAGAACGCTTAGACCTTGACCCGATTCTTGGCAATCCAGATGCACCCATTACGATTACTGAGTACAGTGCATTTGGATGCCATGCCTGCCGTAGTTGGCACGAATCAGGTATTGTTGAACAAATTTTGGCGCAATACCCTAATGATGTGAAATTCGTCTATCGAGATATGCCGATTATTGACGCTGCGTGGTCGCAATCAATGGCAGAAATCGCACAATGTGCTCTTGACCAAGGTAATGACCAATTTTGGGTGGCACACGATACGCTCTTTGAAGATACTGTTCAAGGACGCACAGGACAATCAGATGCGATTGACCTCGTGATTAATAACAGTAGCACCATTGACGGGGATGCCTTGCGTGAGTGTGTCAATAATAATACTCATTTCCAGACCGTGCGCTATGATATGGAACGCCCCGAAGCACAATCAATTCGTGGTACACCAACATGGTTCGTCAACAATCAACGGCTCTATAGTGCCAGCCCACAAGCCATCATCGATCTGATTGAAGCCGAGTTAAATTCCTAGCCCATTAAACAAACTCGCCCGAGCTTGGCAAATCGGGCGGGTTCGAAACGTTGTTCTGTGGCAGGATATTTATTTTTAGCGTGATGACCGTCCTGCAAACAGCCACCCGTTGTTTAAGAAACACACATTTACAGGATACTATAAAAAATGTATCCAAGGCGTTAATGTTTGTTTCCATCTTAATGCAACAAATTGATGATGCTATGAAGGTTGCATATAGAGCCTATCAGTTTACAGAACATCGTGACAATCACCCACCAAAAACTAGTCAATTTGGATTGTCTGCCGTAGAATGGATGTGACCTGACTGAGCAGACCTGTAGGAACGCTAACACTCATGGCAGATGAAACACCCAAGCCTCCATACAATGACAATAATGCACCTGAACCATCACCATCAGCACTATTTCTGGAGATGATGCGTCAAGCTGCGCTACGCGATGCTGATTCACCTGAAGCAGACGAACCTGATACACTCTATATTCCCGAAGAGGACTTATTCCCAGAAGCTGACCCTGCGCCCAATGATGTGCATCCGCAACAATTTGAGGAGGTATCTGAGCCTGAGCCAGACCCCATCTCAGAACCGATTGTTGAACCCGAGCCAGAACCAGACCCCATTGCTGAACCAAAGCCTGAGCCAGAGCCAACGCCGATTGCTCAAGGGCGTGTGCCGATTTACACCGCCCCTGATGACGATGCTATCCAAGATGAGCGTGCTGCCAAACTCGAAGCGCAACGGGTGCGTCGTCTGCGTCGGCGACAGGAACGACGACAACAACGACGTGTCGGTGTGTTCGGAGGCTTCTTCCGCACAGCTTTGGTGGTTTTCATCGCAGCGACACTCTCTTCGACGATTTTTACATGGTTCACTGACCCTGAATTTTTCACGCCTGATGTGGTGTCAGGCTTGCAACTCGCCGAATCGACCAGTGTAGCGGCGGCTGTTCCTTTGACCCCCACTACGATTGATGTGACTCCCAATTGGGCGCGTCGAATTGGCATTGTGTCAGGGCACGCAGGTCCCGAAGACGACCCAGGCGCAGTCTGTGATGATGGCTTGACCGAGCGCGAAATCAACTTTGCGGTGGCACAATTAGTGGTGCGCCAATTGCGTGAACTCGGCTATACAGTGGATTTACTTGATGAATTCGACCCCCGTTTATTAGGTTACCAAGCCGCCGCTTTGGTCTCCATCCATGCTAATGATTGCCGAGATTATGGTGAGTATGTATCGGGTTATTTGGTGGCACGCGCATCTGCCCGACCCGCAGGTGGACGTGATGATATTTTGGCAGAATGCGTCGGACGTGAATACGAAGCCGTTGGCATCCCACGACGCTTCACCCTCACGCTAGATATGACTGATTACCACACTTTCCGCGAGATTCATCAGCGCACGCCTGCTGCGATTCTCGAATTGGGCTTCATGCGAGATGACCGTGAGTTACTACTCAATGAGCAACCCTTGCTTGCCCAACAGATTACCAGTGGCATCTTGTGTTTCTTGAACGGCGAAAATCCGATTATAACAGGCACGGAATTCCCGACAGTAACACCGTTACCGACAGGCACACCCTAGAGGAAGGCATCCTATGTCCGATGTCATCATTCGCCCTGCGACACTATCTGATGCCGAAGCACTCTACGATTTGCGCTTGACGGCTCTCAAGACCAATCCCGAAGCCTTTGGGAGCGATTGGCAAGATATGGAAGCCAATCAGACCGTTGCTAGTTACGCAACCCGCATCCCTGCTGAGGATAGTGATAAGTGCCTGATTGTTGCCGAACAAGCAGGGAGATTAGTCGGCATGATGGGCTTTGTGCGCGGAACACGCCTCAAGACCCAGCACGCAGGCGATATTTGGGGTGTGTTTGTGCGACCAGACGCACGCGGACAAGGCATCAGCACCCAGATGATGATAGCACTCATGGCACACATTGGCGGATTAGATGGCATCAAGCAAGTTAACTTGAGTGTGATTGCCGATAATACGGCTGCGATTGCGCTCTACCAAAAATTCGGCTTCGAGACATGGGGCACACTCCCCAACGGCTTGTATGTCGATGGTGTGTATTACGACATGCTGTATATGAGTTATATCCTGCCATAAACAATCGGCAGTGTATACATTTCAGTGTAAATTGCTCTGACACTCAGAAGCGTATCCCTACGATGTTTGCCTACGATGAGTTTCTCTCAATGAATGCCCGAATCTGCTCGGCGATTTCTGCTCCTGCTTCCTCTTGTAGAAAATGCCCTGCTCCTTCGATAACGGTCTCAGGATTATCTTGGGCTGTCGGAATCAGTTGACGGAAAAAATGACGCGCCCGACTCGTAATTGGGTCTTGGTCACTGAATAAAACCAGCGCAGGTTTATCCCATGTTTTGAGTCGGTCACGCGCAGCACGGTGTTTATCCGCCCCTGCCATATCCAGTTCACTTGGCACAATCAGAGGCATCGCTGCCACCCCTGCCCGATACTTCCGTTCGGGGAACGGCGCATTATACGCATCCACAACATCCTTGGATAAATCGGCAACCGTGCCCCCTTGCACCACCGTCCCTGATTCCAAGCGCATCCCAATCTTACGGGCGGCGTTCTGCCATTGCTTGAAGCCCTCGCCGAGGTCAATATCGCCTGTCGCAAGCCCCGTATTCATGATGACAATGCGCTTGATGCGGTCTTCATGTTCCATCGCTAATGGGATACCCAAGATGCCTCCCCAATCTTGCACAATAATCGTGATGTCCGTCAGGTCAAGCTGAGTGATAAAGGCTTCAAGCGATGTATAGTGAAAGTCAAAGGTGTGGTCTTCGATTTGTGTTGGTTTATCACTGCGTCCAAAGCCCAATAAATCAGGCGCAACACAACGGTAACTATCTTTGAGCGCATGAATCATATGGCGATACAAAAAACTCCACGAGGGTTCTCCATGCAACATTAGCAAGGTTTCGTCACCCTCTACCGTATCGACATAGTGCATCCGCGCACCATGCACCTCAAGATAGTTGGGCGCAAAATCATAATCAGGCAAGTTATCGAATTGTTCGTCAGGTGTGCGTAAAAATTCCATGTGGATGGTCTCCTAAAAAGAATAAATATCATCAATTGTATACAACATAATGAATTATCATAAAGTAGCACCGCTAGTCAATGAATGATACTGCTGGGAAATGAAGTGAAATGAATTTCACAACGATCTTTTTCACCAATAAGCATATAGTTACAGTAAGATTTAGTATCTATCCGTAAATTCAAATAAATTTGCTTTGCATATTAGGACATCCCGTTGGATGTCCCTACGAAGTGTCATAGTGACGCACAACGGCGTGTCTGAAAGCCTAGATATAGCGAGAGTTTACAAATTTTTCGGATAGGTTCTTAGTGTGAAATTAGATATAAATTTCGTATTTACCAAACAGACAAGGCACACTTTGTACCTCTACAATTTAATATTGATGGTGGTTATTCAAAGATGAACCAAACACGCTGTATTTTTTGGTCAATAATTTCATAGATAGCGACAGCATCAACTGTGCAGTCGGGGTGCATCCCTGTGATACGCTCATGGTCGATAACACGATTTCCATGCACCATACGATTCAAAATCTCAGCATGGAGTGCTTCGTTCTCGAAGCGTTTACTGTATCGCGCACGCAGAGCCGATTCTCCTTCACAGATAAGTGCACCTGTCGGTAAATCAAAGAGTTGGGCTGTCGGACTATGAAGTGCAATGAACGCTTCTAAATCACGCGCATTATAAGCTTCAACTTGTGCTTGAATAATTTCTTGAGGAGACATCATATTTCCTTATTCTGTATCAGTGAGTTGGGCATCCCAAATGGTGACATCATCAAAGGTGACGGCGTTGTTTGTGCCACTCGTCCCTGTGAGAGCGAAACCCATTGTACCTTCGCTTAACCAGTTATCGGTGGCTTCTGCTACGAAGCGGTCATTAATGTAGAATGCGAAGTAGTCATCGACACACACAACGCGCAGGGTATTACTACTATTTTGACCTGTTTTAACGGCTGGATGGTCTGTCCAAGGAACAAAGACTCGTAAACGACTACCTTCGCCAATGCGTATCCCATATTGTCCTGCGCCATTGATGAGAAAATAATAGCCAACAGAAGGATTCGCTTGTTGCATACGACACATCACACCATAAATTGTATCGTCTGAGCCTGAAACTAAACTCGTCGTTGCTTCAATCACCACATTGCTATGTGTCACGCCATTACTCACAGGGATATAACCGCCTCCGTTTGAGATTGCGTTATAGACACCATCTTGAATGCCGAATTGTGTATCCAGCAAGCCAAAGGTTTCCCATGAGGTGGGGTCATCGAAGGTATTGGTATAAATGACCTCGCCTCGTTCAATCGTGCGTGTGGGTTCAGCATCAGGCGAACACGCTGTCAGAGCGATTATAAGAGTAATTATTAGGGCGATGTGTTTCATTAGAGAGCTTTCATTGGTTGTTGATCATTAATTATTCTACCAAATAAACGTGAGGAAAGTTGATAGCTGACTCAGCGTAGTTAGAAATATTAACTACAGCTAAGGGCTAATTAAGAAAGGGGCGTAAATGCTTTACAGGCACAACAAATGACAGTATGATGTTATTAAATTCACAACTTTCAAAAAAAATTGAACGTTGTGTGTGTGCGAATGGTGAGGTAATCATCACTGTTTAAAGCCAAAAAGATCAGAGCGTGTACTGTTAGCTGGCTAGATGATTATTATCACGGGCATAAACGAGTAATCCCCCTACTGTGTTTATGCTATCCAGACGCATGTCTCCCTCCTTGATGGTTATGCCGAGGTCTAAGGCTTCGGCATAACTGTTTAATGGTGTCTCATCAATTACCTATCTAATTTTTCATCGCTTATACTCGAAGTTTCGTATCATGTGATACATAGGATTATATTATGGATACCATGATTTGCATCACAACTGGGTGAGTAATCAGAAAGGACACTATAAGCTGTGGAAACCTTGCAAGAAATCGAGAAAACAGGACTTATCTATCGCCATTATGATAATGACATTCATGAATTTATCTTCACTGATGATGGTGAGGGTGGCTTAGACCATTTCTTCGAGATTGTGAAATCGTTATTGCAAAATGCACCAGTTGATTCGACATTGCGCTATATTGTTGATATTCAGCAAAGCAGTGGGCAATCAGCAATGGCAGGTTTAGTGCGTCGTTTCCGTAAATTGGAGGCACAATTAGGCGAACGGGCAGCAGGTCGTACAGTGATTTTGCACAATGGGTCGGTACTGTTAACTTTAGCTAATACCTTTTTGGATACCCTCGCGCCCAGCAAAGATAAGACTCGTTTTTTCACTATTACTGAGCGAGAGAGGGCAATATCTTGGCTTTTGCATGAATAATTCAAAAATTTTATAAGTTTTTTGCAAGAAACTCAATGCTTTCGTTATCGTTTTCGGGCTATAATGGGAGTACACTTGTGAACAACATACACATTTTTTTGGAGATTTTATACAATGGCTCGTCAATATCCACCCGAATTACACATTGGGCAACGTGTTTTGGTTAATTTTACCTCAGGGATGCACCCTATTGAGGCATTAGTGACAAATATTGATGCTGAACAAGGGATGGTGCATGTGAATCCTGTTGGTCATAAAGTCCGTTGGGCAGCTAAACCGCGTGCTATCAGCAACCTCGCTGGACAATTCCTACGTTTTGAAGATAAACGATTCAAATTCAGTGACAGCATATTCTAAAATTGCATCACAAATTATAATTTTTACAATGATTTTTTAACTGGGGATTCCAAAACGGAATCCTCATTTGTTTTAACCTGACTCATGCTTCTTTTTTGGTTATGATAGAGTCGCGCTATGGTAACTTTCGGTAAACATTAAGTAAGTGGACGACATAAGGTTATAGATATTTGATACGATACACGATGATACGGATTTGTAGTACCTGACGCTAAAGCGGTCAGGCTCATACTTGTCGGGTGCTAAAGCACACTTGAAAAACATACCATTAAATAGTTTTGGGTTAAGAGCCGACTTTAGTCGCCGACAATGCTAGCTGGATGGCTTCAGCCTCCAGTGACAACAAGTGAACAATCCCATAAACTCGATATCGTTTTTATTAGTACAACCTAACATAGATGCCGTCCCTACAGTATTGTGGACTTTGTAGCGTATGATTAAATTATCGAATCTTATTTGTTGACTGTTCAAGTTGGGTAAAGATTGAGAGTTTATGGAAACGAGATCGCACGTTTCACCGTTACGACGTTGGGTAGAGAGTATCTTAGTTTGGTACAGCTTGTTCATGGTGTTATTTTTGCTCTTTCGCTTTGTCTTGCAGAGTACATGGCGATTTATATCATTTTTGAATAATCTCGCACCGTATCTCTTCGGATTAGCAGTAGTAGGCTTAGTCATTTCCTTATTATTACGCAGGCGACGTTTATCAGGGGTCTATGTATTGGTCACGCTGATTGGTGCACTATGGATTGGGTCAGCCCTATTACCGCCATTTACGCCACTTGCCACGGCTGATGACTCTGCATCTATTAAGCTCGTCACGATTAATGTCTATCCCAACAATGATGATTTGAGCGAAATGGTTGATTGGTTGGATGCACGAAATCCACAAGTAATTGCTCTACAAGATTTACCCGAAGACAGCACAGCATTAGCCGACCTCAACGATACACATCCGCATATAGCGTTACAAGAAGGTCGGGCAACGCGGGCTATCTATTCACAATTTCCCATCTTGGAATCAAGTGATGTCCAACTCGCACATTCGACTGCTCAACGGGTGGTACTAGATGTCAATGAGCAAGCAGTTGTCATCTACAATGTGCATTTGTTTATGCCTCTTAATGACCGTGATGCTCAGTGGACGATTCTGCGTTATGATGAGAAGCGTCGGAACGAAGATGTAGCTCAATTGCTTGATAATATTGCTAATGAAACTGAGATGGTCATCGTCACAGGCGATTTGAACTTAACGGAATGGTCACCTGTGTATAATCAAGTGACAGAGCAATTGACCGATGCGTATCGGCGTAGTTCATGGGGGATTGGGGCAACATGGCCTGCGGATGCATCCGAAGATTTTGGCGCAGGCTATCCGCGTTTGTTCCGTATTGATTATGTTCTCTTCACTGAACCGATTGAGGTTGTCTCGTCGATTGTGGGGTCATCAGTAGGGAGCGACCATCTGCCATTGATTGTGGAGCTAGTTATTCCGTGAAACGTCGCCGACCATCACCTTTACTCTATTTGCTAGATAGCTACAGCCTGTTAATGGTGCTGTATCTATTAGCACGTTGGCTATTGGGTAGTCGATGGTGGTGGCTCGGATTTTTGCATACTTTCGCTTTCTGGCTCTTTTTGCCACTGATAGTCATAACAGGACTTGCTTTACTGCTTCAAGGTAAGCAGACAGCCCGACGGTCATTTTTGCTGTTTATCTTGGGGATGGGTTTATTTGCGCCTCTACCAATTGGTTGGCTGACAACTTCTGATGAGCCTCATGATTTGCGCGTGATGACCTATAACATGCTCGGCAATAACGGGCGCATCGTGCAGACTGTTGATTGGATATTAGAACAAGATGCTGATGTGCTTATTTTGCAAGAGTTTGTCGGGGGTAATTTGGAGTGGCAATTACCGCGCTTGTTAGAGATTTATCCACATCGAGTGCATGTTGTCGACAATGTACAGATATTTTCCCGCTTACCTATTTTAGAAGGCGAAACGGTCTATCTGCAAGACCCTGAACCCGCGCGAGATGGTCGCTTGGCAGTACGGGCGGTAATTGATGTGAATGGTCAGCCTGTGACAGTCTATGGTGTACATCTGAGTGTGCCATTCAGTGAGCAACCCCATGGCAGAGTGCTGATTGACCGAGGATTACTAGGGTTCATATTGCACTATGATGAAACGGAACGCAATCATCAGTGGCGAACACTCACACAAATGATCGCTTCTGAGACGAATCCTGTGATTGTTGGCGGTGATTTCAATACCAGCCACACCTCCCCTATTTTGGGACGCTTCACCAATATTGGCATGACAGATGCTTTCAAAGCTGTTGGCACAGGTTGGGGCATGACATGGTCGCATAATCCGCCATTTTTGCCGTTATTGCGCTTGGACTATCTGTGGTCATCTGAGCAATTGACACCACTACGCTATTCACTCGGTGATTTTATTGGCGCGGAAGGAAGTGACCATCTGCCTGTGGTGGTGGATTATCGGTTGGGATAGCGGTTAGCTTTCAGCCAGTGGTACTTAAGCCTGACATATCCCAAATGCGGATTGTGCCATCAGCATGACTTCCTGCGAGATAATTGCCATCAGGACTCCATGATAGTGCACTAACTTCTACCTCTGGAATCGTTGTTATTAACGAGCCATTGTCAATTTGATAGATTTCAATACCACTCGAAGTTATGACTGCAACATGCTGGCTGTTTGAATGCCATGCAAGTTTTGTGCCAGAGAGCGTTGTAATATGCGTTACTTCTTGTGATGAAGAATTAACCTGCTTAATATCAGTAACATAAAGCATTTCACCAGTTTCAGTTACCCCTTCTGTCCCTGTGATAGTAATCATAGTGCTATCTGGACTCCAGTTAATCCAACGGACATCAGATAATGAAGAATTAGCAAGAAGATTGATGGATTCGCCACTATCTATGTCATAAAGTCGTGGAGCTAGTTGACTATCTTGCCCATTCGGGAAAAAAGTCAAAATGACCATCGAATTATCTGGACTCCAATAGAGTTGATTCGGATAATTTTCTGGCTCGACTTCAATAGTCGTTATCAAATCGTCAGGTGCGATGAGACTATATGCACTCTCACCAACTGTAGCAATCGTAATTGGGTCATCTTCAAGAATTGTCGCTACACGAGTGAAATCATCACTCCAAAACCTGTGTGCAAGATAGTTTTCTGAGCCATCGTGTGCGATGTAACCTTGTGTTTCATCAATGACTTGGTAGTTTGTCGTTTGTGTATCCCAATCAACTACGAAGCTCGTAATCTGAGTACCTGGGGCTGTGAACAAATCATTCCTCAAAATCCCTCTGAGTGTTGTATCGTCCTGCCAGACGAGTTCTGCCAGAGTGAAAGGTGGATAGGGATTCATTAAAGTTGTAGGTTGTTGAGTATCATCGGTTATATCCCAAACTTGAAGCGTTTCAGTCCAGCGTGTAGCAGTCCCTAATTGTTGGCTATCAGGCGACCATGATAAAATCTGTGGAGGTTGTCCATGCAAGCGATTCGACTGCATGACCTCAAATTCATCATCCCAACTAAAGCTATTAAACTGACCATCAGCAGTCAGAAAAGTCCATAAATCGCTCGTCGGATGTTTAGAAATACTTCTCATTCCCACTTGCAAGGATTCTGTTTCCACTAGGCTCCATGTTTCAGTATCCCATCGTTCTAAGTATGTTATGAAGGGATATGAAGTTGAGACAGAACGTGAAACAGTTATCAGTTGTGTATTATCGCTATCCCACACCAAGTCAAAGTAGTCTGTAAATTCGCCTTGTTCTAATAGGGGGTCGTTGAGCAAAGTACCTGTTTCAGTATCCCACGCATAGACTGTTGCAGGAATAGTCGTCAAGCCAATCAGTGAAGAACCATCTGGACTCCATTGCGTTTTGCTCCAATTTAAGTAATTATCCATACCCATGTATGTATTAATTGCATCACCTGTTTGTGTATCCCATGTGCGAACCTGCCTACCAATATTTTCACCTAAGTTAGTTATACCAGCAATCTGTGTCCCATCAGGATGCCAAGATACACCCGAAACAATATCTTCGATTTGTGTTTCGGTATCGCCTGTCGCTGCATTGAGGATTAATACACCATCTGATGTGCTGATTGCTATATCTTGACTATCAGGTGACCATATGGGCGTGATAGTCCTGTAGGCATCGTCAGTATCCGACCATTGTTCTTCGAGAGAAATTGTCTCAAATGAAAATGCCCATACAGTCAGTGTTGACTGCTTGGTAATCGTTGCTATTGACTGACCATCTGGTGACCATGCGAGATTTCTTACATTGCCAACTATTTCAAAGTGAGCGACGATATTCAGTTCATCATCATAGAGCCATACACCATGTCCACTGCCTACAGCAAGAACATCCCCTGTTGGATGCCACTCGATAGCATGGGCTGTTCCATAGCCTAATTGCATGACTTGTTGTGGTATATTTGAGATATTTTGTGCTTGAACAGGTACAAAAATTAGCAAAGCAATCAAAAATAGAGCTAGTTTCTTCAAGTTGGCATCCTTCGAGAGATATTTATGCTCATTATAGTATGGTCATGATCAGCATAGGGTAAACGATGGGTAGGCACTTGTTTTGCCATATAACTCGCAAAAATTTATAAAAATCGGCAACTGGTTGTTATCATGTTGTGTCTGTATGGATGAAAGAAGCACAATTGTCAGCGTAATTAGATGAGTCATGCTACACTATAGTCAAAATTACGCTTGCGTCTATCTATCAACCCAAAAAGGAGACTGTATGCGGCGTTTCATCGTTATTTTAGCTTTACTCGTGAGTTTGCTATCGGGCACAATGTTCGTGCAAGCACAAGATAGCAGTGACCCGATTATTCATGTGGTGCAATCGGGCGAGAATTTATTCCGTATTGCTTTGCGCTACGGAGTATCGCTCAGTTCGATTGCCGAAGCCAATGGCATATCCAACCCCGCTTTGATTTTTGTTGGACAACAATTGACCATCCCTGGTACAACAGGCGGTACACCTGCTCCAGCACCTAATCCGAACCCAAGCCCTGACCCTGCGCCGAGTCCTGCCCCAGGTGGCGAGGCAACGACGTATACGGTTCAAGCTGGTGATTCACTCTCTGGGATTGCACGTCGGTTTGGTACAACTTTCCAAGCGATTGCCGCCGCTAATGGTATCGCCAATCCGAACCTGATTTTTGTTGGTCAAGTTTTGAGCATCAACGGTGGTACTGTCCCGACTACGCCGACCAATCCAACCACGCCAAGTAACCCACCACCGAACACTGCTCCGATTACGGGCTTTGCATTAGGTGGACACGTCACACAGGGGAACTACCCGTTCAGTGATGCAATGCGTCAAACAGGCATGACATGGGCGAAGCGTCAAATCCGTTGGGATGGCAGTACGCCAGCCAGCAACTTCCAAGGCGAGATTGATGCAGCTAAAAGTCGTGGTTTCCGTGTGCTACTGAGTGTCGTTGGTGAACCAAGCGACTTAGCAGCGAATCCAAGCCAATATTATCAAGAGTTCGCGCAATTCCTTGGTGGCTTAGCTGCTGGTGGTGCAGATGCGATTGAAGTATGGAATGAACCGAATATTCCGCGCGAATGGGCTGCAGGTCAAATCAGTGGCGCGAATTATACTCAAATGCTGAGTGCTGCTTACCAAGTGATTAAAGCGAACAACTCTAGCACACTCGTCATTAGTGGTGCACCTGCTCCAACAGGTGGCTTGCCCAACAATGCGAGCAGTGGCTTCAATGATGATGCTTTCTTGAGCAGTATGCGTGCAGCAGGCGCAGCAAGCTTCATGGATTGTGTCGGGATTCACTATAATGCTGGTGCTGTGCCACCATCTGCAAGCAGTGGCGCACCTGTTGGTAGTGCAGGACACTATTCATGGTACTACCAACCAATGGTGAATTTGTATCGCGGACAATTCCCAGGCTTGCCATTGTGCTTCACCGAAATTGGTTATGTGAGTGCTGATGGTTTCCCACAAGGTTTGCCAGCGAACTTCGCATGGGCATCAGGGAACAGCGTTCAAGAACAAGCCGATTGGCTGGCACAAGCTGCTGTCCTCGCACGTAATAGTGGCGTTGTGCGTCTGTTCATCATTTGGAATGTGGATAGCACGACCTTCCTTGCGGATGACCCACAAGCTGGTTATGCGATTGTCCGACCTGATGGCAATTGTCCAGCATGTAATACGATTTCAACGGCTCTTGGTGGATAGCTCTGCCAAAGCAGTAGTTTAAAGATAAAAAGGACATCCGATAATGGATGTCCTTTTTTATATTTGAGCAGAATGTATATCTCGGACACAATACATCGTGTCCCTACATCATCAGGTATTTACTTTACTTTGACGAGTTCCACTTTGAAGATGAGGGTGCTATAGCCTGGAATCCCTGCTGGGTGACCACTTTCGCCATAGGCAAGGTTATAAGGGATATAGAATTTGTAAGTTGCGCCCTCTTTCATCAGTTGGATGCCTTCTGTCCAGCCAGCGATGACTCCTTGCAAGGGGAATGATGTGGTTGACCCCCGTTTATAGCTACTATCGAAGACTTCACCTGTGATATATGTGCCTTCGTAGTGGACTTCGACAGTATCGCTAGCACTTGGGGATGCGCCTGTACCTTCTTCAACGACTTCGTACTGCAAGCCTGTTTGGGTCACTTCGACACCATCACGCTTGAGATTATCTTGCAAAAATTTTACGCCATCTTCTTTAACGCCCATGTGAGTTCCTTTAGTTTGATTTTACTTGTCCAAAACATTATAGCGAAGATGGTGCTATGCGGATACTGACGGCTTGTGGTTAGCATGATAGCTTGAGGTATCATCTATTCTATCAAGGAGAATTACTGTGACACGCGCTGAGAAAATAGCCATCATTCGTGATTTTGTACCACGTTTACGCGCACAGATTGCTGATTTATCAGAGGAGCAATTGACAACTGCTTATAATGCACCTGAATGGACAATCGCTCAGAATGTGCATCATCTAGTGGATAGCCATGTGAATAGTTATATGCGCTTCAAGCTGATTTTGACCGAAGACAATGCCACCATTCGCCCTTATGACCAAGATGCTTTTGCGCTCCTGCCTGATGCAATGGATGCTCACGTTGAGGATTCACTGTTGATTCTGCAAGGCTTACATGCGCGTTGGGCACGGATGCTCGATACCATTAGCGATTGGTCAAAAGCTGGGTATCATCCTGAATTGGATAAAGCAGTTTCGTTGGATGATTTACTCGACATTTATAGTGACCACTGCAATGCTCATATCCAACAGATTCAAGCAGTGTTAGATAAGATGTAATCATGGTGATTGAGTAATCCATCGAAAAGAAAAGGCGCAAAGAGTTACAGCTTTTCATTGTAATTTCTCTGTGCCTTCGTTTCTTCGCATCCAGGTGGTTACTTTATAGATTGGACTCGTTCCTGGGTATTTAACTCTGGGATGCCGATGAGCAAGGTTGCTACGGCGATGACTGCTCCCATGACGACAAAAGTAATCGGTAACGATACTGTGCCAATCGCTGCGTAAATGGGGGCAACAACGGCAACAAATAAGCTACCAAACATGCTAATAATCGATAGCACAGTCGCACGATTTTTACTGCCAATCAAGCTATTCTGATAAGCCGAAAATAACGGAGCTTTCATATCGTTGGTGGCATACATGATGATAATCACCAGCACAGGCGCAATCGGTCCAACAGCAATCGCCAGAAATCCATAGAGCACGGCTGGGAGTAGCAACAAGACCCAAATCGCTGTGCGCTGACCGAGCCATTCTTCGACTTTGTAGGCATAATGCTGAGTGATAGCTGCTAGCAGACTGCCAATAGATAGAGCAATCCCGACAAAAAATGGGTCTGTGCCATTGTTGGTGAGATGCGGTGCAGCGAGTGTCACAACCAAGGTTGCAGTGAATGGTGTCGAGAAAATAATCAGCGCAATGAGACGTTTGAGAGTTGGATTATCTCGAACTTCAGCGATGCCCTCTTTAAAAATATCAAGTGAACTGGTGCGTTCTGCATCCCAATCTGTGGGAGGTTCTTCTAGGAATAAACTGATGAGCAAGCCTATCACGAGAGCGATTACAGTCAGGGCAATCGCAACCGTGTAATTATTAGGTGAACCATCTGCAATGATGAATGCCCCAACTAGTGGTGCAATGAAAAAGGCAATTCCCGACCAACTGTTGATGCGACCCATCGCACGCTTCATCAAGTCATCACGATTTTCTTCTGGGAGGCTATCGTAAACAGTGGCTTCGATTGCACCTGATGCAAAAGCAAAGCCTGTACCTGTCAGGATAGCAACGATGATGTACATCGGGTAACTATTAGCAAACAGAAACAAAAATTCTGCGAACATCATGAACAAGGTCGAAGCGATGATTGACCATTTGCGTCCGATACGGTCAGCGATGATGCCCGTTGGCACTTCCATGACGAAAATTGTGCCAATCACGATAGATTCAATGGTGGTGATTTGGAATAGATTCAAGCCCCGATTGAGCAGAATCAGTGCGTAGACGTGAATATAGAGATGAAAACTCTGGGCGAAGCGAATGATGGTAATCAGTAAAATATTGCGATGGGACATAGAACTCTCCTGAATCAAAAACGTCGATGCACGGATCGACGCAAGTATATTGTATACATAGCATGGCAGAACTCAATAAGACGTGTATCCGATGTGGGATTTATGCGTTATGTGAGTGGTCTGTGCCTGCCATGTGGAGACTCCTGTTTGGGTTACGGATTAGTGAGATGATAGCATGAGTTTGTACTGCGAACAATAGCTGTGTTATCAGCTAAATGCACTATAAGTAGAAAAAAGTAGAGAAATAACAATGGTTGGAATCAGCGAGACTAGTCGGCAAGAATTACGTGACATGCTAAAAGAACATCAGTTAATGGATTATGCTGATGACATTGAAGACCTTGCCGAAGGCTATGTCTATCTGACACTTACAGATGAAGATACATACCAGCAAGTTGGTAATACACGAATTGGTGGTGTGCCTGATTTACCAACGACGATTGAATGGGCAAAAACTGATAATGGCTATATGAGCTTCCTCGCACAGATTAACCTCGCGGAGTTGCCTCAATTACCTGATTCACCCTTGCCAGAACATGGAATGTTATATTTCTTTCATGAGTACGACGCTTCATTTTCAGGTAAACATCATGTCTCATATTCTGACTCTATGAAAAACGAACTACGGAAATCGAATAACTTAGCAAACGGTACTCAAGTTTCGTATTCACCATTTAGTGTAAAAATTTCAGATAGCTATTATTTGCCAGATAGTCTTGAAAAAGCTAACACATTAGCTGACTTTGCTAATTTAGGGATGAAATTAAATGAAGCAAATTTCCAACATTGGCTTATTGACATATGGAATCCATTCGCTTCAAAATTCTTTGATTGGTATTACGATAAAACAGATAATCCAGATGTTTCGATGATTTTAGGACAGCATTCTTTTCTGAGACCCTATCTCTTACATGAAGCCGAACGAGTAAGATTACAGAAAAGCTATTCATATAAGCCATCTCAAGTTGACCTCAAATATTGGATAATATTGTTGCAGTTAGGGTCACACGAGAAATCAAATATGGTATGGCATGATGCAGGATTTTTTGATTTTGCAATTCACACTGATGACCTCGCAAAGCGTGATTTCAGCAAGACTTTTGCAGCTATTGTATCAAGCTAATTTAAGCGGACACGAAGAATGGTGTCTCCACGATTAGATTTATTTATCTGAAATGCTGACTGACTAACAAGCTAAACACCTATCACGGCATCCAGACAGGGAACATGTAATTGGCATCGCCATCGGTGACACGACGGAGGTTCGTGCCATCAGCCAGTGAAACGTAAATATGCCAGTTGCCATCGACATTGGACATGAAGGCGACATGCGTCCCACCTGGTGACCACACAGGGTCAACGCGAACAATACTATCGAGGGGTTGTGCGTCTGTGCCGTCGGGGTTCATTTCAATGATAGTCATTTCGCCATCACTGTAGAGGGCATCAGTTTCTTCGATGTAGTAGAGTTTATCGCCTTCGAGTGACCACATGGGGTGCATTAGGTCGCGGTCTACGCCATCCGTTAGTTGGGTGCGCTCTCCTGTTTCGGCATCCATCAGCCAGACATTTTCTGAACCACCATCATTGCTGTTATAGACAATTTGTGTGCCATCGGGCGACCATGCCGCGAACCAATCACGAGTACGCGCATCTTCGGTGAGTTTAGTAGCATTGGCGATGTCGATTTCTTCCGTAAGTGGAATGCGATAAATTTCGAGATTTGCTTCTCGTAAGGATGTCCATGCGACAGTTTGACCATCAGGCGACCAAGTCGGGTCCCAATCGAATTTGCCTTCTTGGACAAGGGTGATGATAGCTGTGATAATCGGTAGTGTGCGGAGGTCTGAGCCATCAGAATTGACTTGTGAGGGACCAAAAGCTCTATCATCAGCGCGGTTACTAATAAAATTAATTTGGTCGCCATCGATTGAAAAACTAGCAAAAATATCTTGAGCATCACTACCATCGGTTGTTAGATTATTGAGGTTACCCTCATCATCGAGTAACATCATATCCCAATTGCCCTCAACATCGGATGAAAACACAAGCGTCGCAGGGGGATTGCCGAATGGGATTTCTTCACTATCGTTGTCTGTGAAGTTATCATCTTCAATAACCGTATTTTCTAGGTTGAGGTCGGCATTTTGGGCTGTCCATGCTAGATAGCCAATGATTAAGCCGACAACTGCAACAATCAATAATATGAGGGTGAGGATAATGCGTCTGCTCATGTGTGTCATCCTATGTGTGTGATACCTAGTGTTCATCATACCTGATTTTGTAGGTGATGCTAAAACTATTTGACGATTGTTAACGAAACTGTACTAGACCACAATAATAAACAACATATAATGAAATTTGATAGCCGTATAAGTGATTGAGACGATACCGTGTCTGTTGTGCTATATATTGAAGATAATAATGCCAATACTGAATTAGTCCGACGCTATTTGGGTGCAATTGATTGCGAACTCATCATTGCGAATGATGGTGGCAGTGGCATTACGTCCGCCGTTGACCATCGCCCTGATGTAATTTTGCTGGATATTTATTTGCCTGATATTTCTGGTTTAGATGTTGCCGAACAATTGCGTGCGATTCCTGAATTATCGGCGACTCCGTTGGTTGCTCTGACAACTGATGACAGCATCGAACTGAAGAATGAGTGTTTAGCACACGGCTTCGCGGAAGTGTTGCATAAGCCCGTGCGCCCGAAGCATCTACTGAGTGTCATTGAGCAAATAACTGCGTAGATTAGCTTGATAGTTCAATAACATGTCAGATTATCCTGTTTTTCAAAGGTTACGCCATCTCGCTACTCCTAATTATTTGGGTGGTATGTTACATACAGAGCAAGAATTGAATGCCTTTGAGCATCGCTTTGACATTCGTATACCACAGGATTATCGGTATTTTCTGCTTCATCACTCTGACATTACTCTGCGATACTGGGATTATGAGTTCATTGATTTCCATCAACCCCATCCAAAACTTTTAAAAGAGTTCTCGTTTTATCGTGAGACATTTCAACTTCATAATCTTTTTCCGTTTGCTACTGCCAATAGTGATTTCTATGTATTCGAGATGATGGGACGACATACTCAGAGAGTCGGATTTTGGGCACACGATGGTGGTATTGTAGAAAAATGGGATAGTTTCGCTGATTGGGTTGAACAAGAATGGATTCCTGCAGTCATAGAAGAAACAAGCGATGACATAAGCAAGTCTAGCAGACGCTCTCGTGGTGACAGTCACGAAGTTGACATCTTATTCGCATCTATTCAGGAAACTATATCGCCAAAGCCTAATTTTGTGAGTGCGATTATCCGCAATGATGAGAACCAAATTCTGATGGCACTGGTGCAAGGTGAGGATGATCCGATAGCTTACTGGACGCTCCCTGGTGGACGTGTCGAACACGGTGAAACTGGTATTGAGGCAGCTATCCGAGAAGTGCGAGAAGAAACAGGGATTACTGTCTTATCGCTACCGATAATCGCTTACCACACTGAAATTGTCTTCGATGACCGCCTAACAACTGCCATTGTCTATGAGAGCAATCACTGGCAGGGAACAATTAACCCCCAAGATGATGAAGGTGAAGTGCTAGAGGCACGCTGGATACCTATCACACAAGCGATTGAATACCTCAAAAAGATTGACTATCCCCCCATGTCACAACCACCAATTGCCTACCTGGGTGGTGACGTACAAGCAGGCAAACGCTGGCACTTCAAGGTCAGTGGCAATGGTGCGAAATGGATTGTTAACGATTAAGAGACTCCCATTGTTTGGTCATCAATTTTCGAGATGAAGTCCAGTGATTCAATTGCGTCGATAGGTGGTAACTTTGGTAATTCAGGGTCTAATTGAGCTAGCGTTTCAATTGCTTCTTCAAGGGAGTCTACAAAGCGAAAGCGTTGTCGCAAAATTTGCATGGTAACGGTCGCGATGAATTTACCTAAACGTCCATCAGCAGATGATGTGAACATAACCCATTGTGGTTGAGTGGTTTTAGGCATGTATTTACTCATGAACTTCATGGATGGCACAGCTTCTGGGTGTTTATCAAGATTTGATGTATTAACAATGCTGTGGACAGGATACGAGTTATCTTGATTCGCCAGAGACTCAGTCATCATAGTTGCAAATTCATTTTCTGTGACAGTGCCCTGCATATCAATAAGAATAATTTTATCAGGGATATACCAGTACATATTGATTGGCATTCAGATATTCTCCAAATTATTAGCGTATTCTTCCATGATAAACCATTACTTATCAATTATTTTGTATAAAATTCTTAATTATCAAAATAGTCTCATCGTATCAATTATTGCAGTTGGATTTATATAGCTCTAAGCCGTGTTTGAATAATCTTAATTCAGCAAAGAGTAATTTGCCTATACACTGTAATAGTGTGCAAGATTTCGATGACTATTTTTTGTAATTGTGGTCGGACTTAATCACACAAATGGTAGTTAGACTATCACAATTATCTGTATACATTGAAGGAAAACTATGTTGAAAAAATTTGTACTGCTCGTTGGACTTTTCGCTTTGCTAGCATTCGGGTTTACGACTGCGGCTCAAGAAGACACCATCGCTGATATTGTTGTCGCTGCAACAGAAGCGGATGAAGTACAATTCACTGTCTTACTTGACCTCGTTGCTGAAGCAGAACTCGTTGAGGCATTATCAGATACAGATGCCGAATTAACTGTTTTTGCACCAACGGATGAAGCATTTGCTACTTTGTTAGAAGAAGCCGACCTCAGTTTAGACGATGTCACATCTGATGTGGATGCTCTGACCAATATTCTACTTTATCACGTTGCAGCAGGCATTGCGCTTTCAAGTGACCTAGAAGACGGTATGGAAATCGAAATGCTCAATGGCGCAACCGTTACCGTGAGCATCGACGATGAAACTGTCACTATCAATGATAGCGCAGAAGTCGTCATGGCAGATATTGAAGCTAGCAATGGTGTCATCCATGTGATTGATGCCGTATTACTGCCACCACCAGCCGAGGCTGCTGAAGCCTGTGTTGTCAGTACCGATAGTGCCGATACTGTGCGTGTGCGCGTTGGTCCTGGTATCAATCGTACCAGTGTCACCTTCCTGCCTGCTGGGCAAGATTTTGAAGTCTTGGGTGTCTTTGAAGATGAAGACGGTAGTACATGGTTTCAATTGGTGAAAGAAGATGCAGCACCAGGGCGTGCTATCAATGAAGCATGGATTGCAGCCGATGATGTTAATAGCACAGGCGACTGCGACAACATCGCTTCAACAGATGCACCGCCAATTATTCCGATTACATCCAGCCAACCACAAACGAGTTCAAGCTCAGTCAACACATCATCTGCACCTGTGACAGTCAGTAGCAATGCAACGATTTGGGTTGCCTATACACCATGGTCAGGTCAAGTCCCTGCAAGCAATGCTGCTGCCAGCCGTGCTTCTGCTGATTTGATTGTTGAAGCGACAGATGAACTCGTCAATGAGGTTATCTGTGGTACATATGTCTACACCAACGACCCTAGCCGTACAACAACTGTCCGTAGTTATCAACGCGCAGTCAACGTGAGTGTGATTGATGGCGCAACAGGTGCAGTGTTGCGTCAACAACAATTTATCGGCGGTCCAAACCCAGGATGCCCATCTTCATTGGGTGTATCTGATACATTGAATGGTGATTACCCACCATTTGTTGATGCACTTGGCTTCATTTTGGGTCAATAATTTGTAGCAACGAGTGTATTAAATGGGAGCGATTCACTCGCTCCCTTTGCATTTAATTCCCTGCTTCGACATCAGCAAATTGATAATTAGCATAAGTACGGCGCAAGACTTTTTTATCGAACTTACCCACGCTCGTTTTTGGTACTTCGTCAATGAATTCAATGCCATCAGGCAATTGCCACTTCGCAAAATTCTGTGATAGTAAGTCCATAATTTCGGATTCCACCGTGTCACGGTCAATGCCTTGACGTTTGACGACACAGGCGAGTGGACGCTCTTGCCATTTAGGATGTGGTATCGCAATAACGGCTGCTTCTAGCACATCGTCATGCGCCATAATCATATTTTCGAGGTCAACAGTGCTAATCCATTCGCCACCACTTTTGACGAGGTCTTTGGTGCGGTCAACAATTTGCATGAAGCCTTCGCTATCAATGGTACAGACATCTCCTGTACGAAACCAGCCATCCATGAAGCTATCGGCACTGCGCTCATCTTGGTAGTATTCGCGTATCACATGCGGTCCTCGCACTTGTAGTTCACCAATCGTTTCGCCATCCCAAGGCAATTCTGCGCCATCAGGTCCGACAATCCGCATTTCGACTGTTGGTACTTGCCAGCCTTGTTTTTGACGATAGTCATATTGTTGGCTCTCGTCCCAATCTTCCATATGGCTCTTGAGGATAGAGACTGTTCCGATAGGAGCAAGTTCCGTCATGCCCCATGCGTGAATGATGCTAATTCCGTATTTGCGTTGATAGGCTTCTATCATAGCGCGTGGTGCAGCCGAACCACCAACAGGCATTGCACGAACAGAAGACACATCTAGGTCAGGATTTTTCTCTAGCTCTTGGAGTAAGCCGAGCCAGAGTGTCGGCACTCCTGCTGGGAAGGTCACTTGATTATCGCTAATGGTCTTGGCAAGGTCGGGCGGTGTCATATGTGCGCCTGGGTAGACAACATCTGCGCCTATCATGGTAGCAGCAAAGACTAAGCCCCATGCCATCGCGTGGAACATGGGCACGACAGGCATCACACGGTCACGTTCACTCAATTGCAAGACATCTGTCATACAACAAGCCATTGTATGCAGATAAAGTGAGCGGTGACTATACAATGCACCTTTAGGATTGCCCGTTGTCCCTGATGTGTAGCACATAGCGGCGGCACTATTTTCGTCAATTTCTTGCCAATCGTATTCATCAGAGACATCAGCCGTGAGGTCATCGTAGCTAATGACATTCGGCAAGGTGGTTTCTGGCATACCGCCCATCACCACAAAATGCTCAACTGTTGTCAATTGAGGGGCGAGTGGTTCAAGCAATTTAATCAGTGTATGGTCAACAAAAATAATTTTATCTTCGGCATGGTTCACAATGTACGTGAGTTGGTCTGATGGGAGACGTAAATTGAGGGTATGCACAACTGCCCCCATACACGGCACAGCAAAATATAGTTCATGATGACGAAAACTATTCCATGCGAACGTACCGATGCGATCCCCTGCTTGAACACCAAGTTTCGTCAGAGCGTTTGCTAAGCGTCCGCACCCTTTGTAGAAGTCAGCATAGGTGTATTCGTGATAGCCATCACCGATGCTTGTGATAATTTTTTTATTGGGGAACAAAGTTTTGGCACGCTTCATGATGGGGGTCAAGGTCAGTTGATAATTCATCATCAAGCCAGAGATACCGTTTAACATAATCGATTGCCTTTCAAAAAAGTAAACAATAATTTGTGTGGTACTGTCTATTGTAGCGTACCTTGCGGCTTAAAATATGCGTTTAGTTGAAAATTATAGTCAAATGATTAAAACATTAATTAATATTTAAATCCAGAAAAGTTATACTATATTGTACGTAACAAATCGTAACCCACTTTATCGTTAGGGAAAATATGCTATGAATTTTTTAGAATCAACGGCTGAAGACATCCATCAGTATGCTCGGAGCATCTTGTATGAAACAGATGAAAGCAATCTTCATAGTTTTGAAGATACTGCTAATTATGTCGTTGGTAAAATTTATGATGATTTCTTGAATCATCGTGGTGAAAGAATTTTTGAATTGGTGCGGATTTTTCGTCATGTGACAGAAGATGATATGCCACCAGAAGGACAACAAGATGTACCTCAGGCAGACCATTGGTTAGCCTTATCAGGAACAATTGGACGAGAAAAAGCATGGAATAGTCGCTTGCAATCTGCTGGTCATCGTTTGCTCCCTGATGATGCTTTTGAAACACCGATGCTTCGTGCTGCTCTACATCAATTGGGTTTCACACCTGATAGCGATGGTTTTATCCGTAGCTTGAATGATTTAAGCAATTATTTTCACGTTGAACAAGCTCTCGGTAGTCCATACATTGTCGCTCAGGAAGAATTCGTCAAACCATATGGGATTGAGTCCGTGGTAGGAATCGGTAGCATGTTCGCTAGTGGTGCTATGTTCATTTTAATTGGTTTTACATCAACACCTCTCAATAGCGCACAAGCAGTCAAATTCTCACAGCTTGCACCATTTATCGGAACATTATTAGCACGTTACGAAACCACTAAGTATCCTACTTGGCAATCAACTATCTACGACCACGCATGAAATGATTACTAGGGCATCCTGTTGGATGTCCCTGCAATCCTCCATAACATATCCCAGTTTTATATTTGTACATTTGTTAAGTCTGTGTCGCTGTTGCTGTGCGATAAGCATCGCTTAGGCTATAATGCTGTCGTTTAATAATCATCGGGGATAGGGAAACGCTGTGCAACGCAATATGGAACGCAAGGTGGTCATCGTCACAGGGGGAACAACAGGGATTGGCGAAGCGGCTGTTCAGTTATTTGCCAATGAAGGCGCGTACGTAGTTATAGCCGATACGAAAGAGCAAATGGATAAAGGCGAAGACCTTGCAGAACGTATCAAATTTCAAGGGTATGAGGCGCATTTTGTGCGTGCGGATGTCTCGCGCCCAGGTGAGATCGAAACGATGGTACTCAAGACTGTGTCACGTTATGGGCGACTCGATTGTGCTTTCAATGCAGCGACTGTTAGTGGCGCATATCCACTGATTGAAACGACGATTGAACAATGGGAAGCAATTATGCACACCAATTTACGTGGTGTATGGCTTTCGATGAAGTATCAAATCCAAGCAATGATGAAAAATGATAAAGGTGGTGTGATAGTCAATTTGGCTTCTGTCGGTGGTTTGATGGGCTTTGCTCTGACAGGTGCATTTGCTGCGAGTAAAGGTGGTGTCATTGCATTGACGCGCACAGCAGCCATTGAATGTGCTCAACACAATATTCGTGTGAATAGCATCAGCCCTGATGCTGTCAGTTCGGATATTTTTGCTGTTTTGCCTGATGAACTCAAAATCAAGATTGCCAATTCGTATCCGTTACAACGCGCTAGTTCTCCGCAGGAGATTGCAAAGGCTGTCCTTTATTTATGTTCAGACGGTGCTGCATCTATCACAGGACATAATCTCGTAATGGATGGTGGGTATAGTGGACACTGAGTTTCACCACTAGCAACCGATTAAAATGTTACGCAAAATGAAACAGAGCATGTTATATTAGAGGCACCCATTCAGCCGAGAAGCGATGCAAACACCATGACCGTCACTGACCCTGAAAATCTCAACACGCATATCAGTAGTGAGCCATCGGCGAGACCTGCAAAAAAGCGTAGTCTATCGAATCTGTTGGTACGCTTCTTCACTGGTATGGCAGTAATTCCTATTTTAGTGATGGTTGCCTTCCTTGGTGGTTGGTGGCTGACTGTTCCTATCATGTTTTTCATGTTGGTTGGTGTGCTCGAATTTTATTTTATCGAGCGACGGCATGGACTCCAAAACAATGCTCTACTTGGCATCATCGCAGCTATCATGATTATGTTGGCATTTCACTTTCGGATGCCCATACTATGGCAAAGTGCGGTTATCGGGACGATAATCATCACGTTTGCATTGGAGTATGGTCGAGGGCGTGTGGTACGCGATAGCATTTATCGCACGCTAACCACAGTTGGGGGCTTATTTTACATTGCCTTCCCGATGGCATTTTTGGTGGCGATTCGTCAAGCAGATGCTGGTTATCATTGGTTTTTTGCCTATATTTATTGCACATGGGGCACAGATACCCTCGCCTATTTGATTGGTAATATGTTCGGTAAAACAAAACTCGCGCCTGTGCTATCGCCTAAGAAAACTGTTGAAGGTGCAATCGGGGGTATTATCGCTGGCACATTGCTTCCACTTGGCGTTTTGCATCAAGGCGATATCGATATTACGTTCGTCGTGACCGTAATTTTCTTTATAGCAACTTTAGCAGCCATTGTCGGTGACCTCTTAGAATCTGTGGTAAAACGATACTTCGGTGTTAAGGATTCACACATCCCTGGCTTCAATGTCATCCCTGGGCATGGTGGCGTTTTGGACCGTATCGATTCGACCTTATTGGTTGCGCCTGTTTTCTATATTTACCTGGTGTGGATGGGCGAGATTGCCCTTAACTTTTAGTCGTTAGATATCCTCATGGGTTGTGATATTCACTTTGTAGTGTTTTTGTCCTTCACCTTGCTCACTATATTTCTTCTCGGCATCGCGCAATAATTTGAAAATGGCTTTTCGTAAAGCTAAGAATTCCTCTTCAGTAGCATAAAAAGCGTATTCACGGTAGGTCAGTGGCATGGCATCAAAAGGCTCAGGACTATTTGTAATAGCTTTCCCGACTGATTGCATTAGAGATAGAGCAAAGTGTTCGATGTTAGCGATATGCTCATCTTTGCTGAGTTGGGCAAATTCGTTAGCAGTTAGGTGGAGATGTGGATGATGAGCATAGATTTTTTCGATGATGCCGTTAATTTCGCGTGTATCACTAATTTCGATGACATCGGCATCAAGGAGTAATTTCAAGTGGCGATAGACTGTTGATTGTGGCACATCCCCTAGTGCGTCGGTAATAGCTTGGGTCGTCAATTGTGTTCCATTGAGTGCTCGCAAGATGCGATAGCGCACAGGATGAAATAATAATTTTTGGCGCGATTGTGCCATATGTCATGCTCCAAATTAAACATATGGCACACAGTATATCATGCCTCATGATTGAGCTTGTGTGCTGATACGTCGCAAAGTAATAAAACGACCTATCAAAATTCCTGTGATAGTGCCTAGCCCGAACATCGTTAATTTTACGGGTGCTGAAATATCCCCAAACAATGATACGGATGCACCAAGTGCTACGGTAATGATGGCAACCACCATCACAATCTGACTATTTCCTCGCATGTGTCTCTCCATTACGATTATTTGTATCGTTACAAAAAATGATAACGATTAATACGATGAGCGTCAACAGATTGCATCAAAATCGCACAAGTTTTGCACAGGCTGTTCAAAAGTTTGAACAGGGCACGAATTGAACCCACCTATAATAAGTATGTCTCAGTGGATGAATCCTGTGCTTATTTATCTATTTTCAGCAGATTTCAATATGAGAAATTGTCAGAGCTGTTCTGAGGTATCAATTTTGAGGAGTTACAGCTTCGGCATGAACAGTATGAGCAATGTCATCTGATAGAGCATAGGGAATAATCGCCACATCCATGGCATGTTGTGCCCCATTTTGCAAATTTTCCCCCACTTCATTCACTTGATACCCCACTATACCCCACTCAATTGAAGACAATGTTGTGATAATCCGAACAGATTCTACAGGGTATCCTGTATCATTTTCGACAGTCACAGAAAGCTGATACAGCCCGTTATCGTTGAGTTGACCGTCAGCTTGCACCACACGCAGGTCTCTTGCATTAGACGTAGATATAAGCGTGGCGTTGTGTGTTACTTCAACTGTAGTACGCTCAGATTGTGCCTCAAGTACAGCAAAATCACGGGGTAATACAGTGCGGTACGGGGCGAAGTCATCAGGTAAAATGAGGCGTTGTTCAATCGTTGTCGATGCCCGTGCTATCTCGGTTTCAAGGGTATCGTAGAAAGCAAAATCAAAGCTGGTATCCCCTAGAGACGTATCGCCATGATTCCATAAACGACCAATACAGCTATAGGTAGCATTTGCAAGCCCATAACATGTTGGACGCTCGACTTCAATCAATTGTAAGGCTTGCTCTGGGGGCGGTATAGGCGGTGGATCTTCGTATTCTAAGGGTTTGCGCCAGATAATCGGTAATTGTGTGAGTTCATCGAATGCCGATGTTGGTATCCATGTGGATTCAATCATCATTGTCGGCATAAGGGTCGCTTGAGGTATGGGGGTTGAGCGGTCTATCTGATTTATGAACAACACAAACGCCCCTACAAGGAGTAGGAGCAATGACCCAACTAGAAACCAAATCTCGCTGGATTGCCAGATAGATGCCATCAATATCCTCAGGATTGTGTTCATCACACGAATATACGATGATTATAACGTGAAAAGTCCAAGTTCAACACAATCACAGAGAGCCTTAATGAAATTACAAACTAAATTGGCACATACAGTCGGTGAATTACTCAAAGCAGAGGGATTAACCATTTCAGCAGCCGAGTCATGCACAGGTGGTTTATTGCTGAGTACCCTGACGGATATTTCTGGCAGTTCAGCCTATGTGATGGGTGGTGTGGTCACTTATAGTAACGAAGCGAAACAACAGTTGGTCAATGTGCAGGAAGCAACGCTCATTGAACATGGTGCTGTCAGTGAAGCAACGGCTCGTGAGATGGTGGTCGGGGTTTGTCAGTTATTCGATACAGATTTAGGCATTAGCATCACGGGCATCGCTGGACCTGGCGGAGGCACGCCTGAAAAACCAGTTGGTTTAGTCTACATTGGCATTCAGTATCGGGAGCAGATTGCCGTGAGGCGATTTGTCTGGGATGGTAATCGTATTGAGAACAAAATTCATAGTGTCAATATGGCACTCGAAATGATACAGGCTTTCGTGACACAATCGAGCTAGTATTAATCATTCCCTGATTCGGGCAATATTTTGGGAGATGGTACACGCTGAACTTGATATTGGTCATGGACATCCCAAAGGGCGACTGTTCCAAAGGATAGCACATGCACGATAAAGTAGGGCACAAGTGCAATTTCATGTTGATAAGCGACCCTTGCGCCCCACGCACTATAAAGCATCAGAGCAACTTGAACGACAATCGCTATTTGTGATTGAAGGGTATAACCCTTTGATTGCCATTCTGACACAAACTTGGGTGTTCGATGGAACTCCCCTTTTGTCATAAAGAAGCCACTGAGAACCGCGAGTGCATTCTGCCAGATTAAACCTGTACCAATCATTAACAACAAAGGAAATGCTAATAGACGTTTGCCCCAAGTGCCTCCGAGTGCTTGTTGGCTGACCATATACATTAGTGGTGGAATCAAGCCAATTAAGCCAAGCGGTGCAAGCGGAATACTGCTCAAGCTATTGGTTATGATAAGTAAAGGTGATAGCAGTAGCATGACGAGCATTAGCAAATGAGGTAAATATTGCACAAGGTGATGCGTTGCCATTAATTTCGTCATGAGTGATTGGTTGGATTGCCATAGAGCGCGAATCAATTTACGAAATGATTGTGACCCTCCTTTTGCCCAACGCGCTTGTTGTTGACGATAGGCTGCTAGTTGCGGTGGCAATTCGCCTGCGACAACAACTTTCGGCAAATATAGTGATTGCCAGCCTCGTAACTGTGCTCGAAAACTGAGGTCAAGGTCTTCGGTGAGAGTGTCATCAGACCAACCGCCAGCATCTTGAATGGCTTGTACACGCCAGATACCTCCTGTGCCATTGAAGGGCAAAAACCAAGCACTACGATTGCGCCCTGCTTGTTCGATGATAAAGTGATTATCGATTGAAATCAGTTGAGCGCGTGTAAGCCCATTATCCGTAGGGTTCAGATGTCCCCAGCGTGTTTGCACAACCGCATAGCGTTCATTCGCTACAAGATGAGGCATCGTCTGACGTAAGAAATCATGCTGAGGTACAAAGTCAGCATCAAAGATTGCAACATAATCGGTGTTGATGTGCTGTAAACCATAGGCTAACGCACCTGCTTTGTAGCCTTCGCGGATGGGTCGCCGAATATGAGCTATTTGTCGATGAGGATATTGACGAATGTGACGGGCAATAATGCTGGTCGTGTCATCTGTGCTATCATCCAAAATTTGGATGTGTAATTTCTCAGGAGGATAGTCTAATGCCAGAATTGCATCCAGCAGACGAACAGCTACATAACGTTCATTATAAATTGGCAATTGAATCGTAAGCGCAGGTTGTTCTGTCACTTGTGGCAAGAGAATCACATCGTGGCGATGTCGCCAATATTGTATCAGCAACACGCCATGCCCAATGGTGTAGACCGCTAGCAAAACTGCGGCAAGTGCGTAAAGTGTGGTTAGAATTATCATCGGGGGCATTGTAGTCAAATACTATGATGCTTGTCATGGGTTGGTTTGATAGCGTCTGATAATTGAAGAAGCTAGACAATCAAATTCAGCAAATCATGATTTGGGGTCTCACAGGCAGACATGCAGAATGTTACCCGACATAGGATTTGTGGAAAGCGCATCTGGCTAAAACCAGATGCTAGCACAATCACATCGGCTGAAGCCGACAGAAAACACGGATTGCCGACTTTAATCGGTGTGAGTTACCTAGTCTTCAGATTTATCCGAGGCGAACCAATAAAATCCGTAAAACTGTGTGTTGTATCGAATACCTATTCAGGCAATAAAATAGCGTTGACCTCAGCAAGTTCTTCTTCTGTGAGTGTCCAGTCCGCTGATTTTGCGTTGGCTTGCAGATGCTCTAGTTTTGTTAAGCCACTAATCACAGAACAAACTTGCGGTTGTGCCAGTAACCAAACATGTGCGAGTTCAGCCATTGTGTGACCGCGTTCTTCTGCCCATGCCGAGAGTGTTTCGACAATGGTGTAATTAGCATCGGTCATATAATTTTGGACATACTCACTGTTTTCACCACGCGAACCTTCTGGTGCGGATTCACCTCGTTTGTATTTGCCTGTCAAGAAGCCCCCTGCGAGTGGAAAAAACGGAATGAAGCCAACGTTATCTTCGACACAATAGGGAAGCACTTCTTTTTCGACATCTCGTTCGAGCATGTGGTAGTGCGATTGAATGGTGACGAATGTGTTCCAACCACGCATCTCAGCCAGCAAATTTGCTTTAGCTAATTGCCACGAAGCATAAGCAGATGCGCCGATATAACGTACTTTACCACTGCTGATGAGGTCATCCAACGCACGCATGGTTTCTTCAATCGGTGTATTCTCATCCCAACGGTGCATTTGATATAAGTCGATATGGTCACTCTGCAAACGACGCAAACTATCCTCGACAGCATTCATGAGATGATAACGTGATGCACCTTTATCATTCGTACCCTCCCCTGTCGGGAAGTAGGCTTTGGTGGCTAACACGACTTTGTCCCATTTGCCTTTGAGGGCATTTCCAAGTGTGGTTTCTGATTCTGTGCGTGCATAGACATCCGCGGTATCAATGAAGTTGATACCTAAATCAATCGCTGCGTCAATAATAGTGTTAGCATCATCCTGCATAATTTTATTGCCAAAGCGATTTGTCCCCATGCCAATGACTGACACACGGACTCCTGATTGACCTAATTGGCGATATTCCATTAATTTGTCCCCTTTTTGCTAATTTGTTTCAATTATCGCAGATCTAGTCCTTGTCGGTTAAGTCCAATCGGCATTTAAGTATGCCAAAACATTAATTTTAAATTACCAGACAGTTGCTTTATACTAATGATAGTAATGTCAATTTATTATTCATAAGCAGACTTTATTATGATTCAAGTTTATTGGGATGATGATACCCAAACGATCATCCGCCTTGATTTTTCTGGCAAATTAAGAGATTGGGCAGAGTATCATGATGCTGTGACTGAAGCAATTGAACTCGCTGAGCAAGTCACGCATCCTTGCTATCTCATTTTCAATGCGAATATAGTAAAAATGCCTCAAGATTTGAGCACAAATCCACTATCCGAGATGAAACGTACTGTTGACCGTTTACCCAAGCATATCAAAGGAGTCATCACTGTCATCGAGAACGGCATTGAGAAACGCTTAGTCGATACTGCCCCCAAGATTTTTATCAAATCAGACAATCACATCATTATCAGTGTCAACACTTTAGAGATGGCATATGATTTAATCAATGCTCAGCAATCTTCCTACTCAGCTTGACGATGACATAGTTATATAAGCCGATTTATCATCGTTATCTCATGTTATAGATGTAACATTTCTTGACCTTATTCGGTGTTGATAGTGCATATTGTCAGCAAATAAATGCACCTAAACTGTAATCTAACAGACTGTTACTACACATCATGATTCATGTTGATTGGCACGACCTTGAAAAAACAATCATCCTCCTTGACTACACACCACCAATTGCTTCGTGGGAAGAATATCAAGAGGCTATTGATTGCTCTTATGATTTAGCACGGAGTGTTGCTCACCCTGTGCGATTGCTTCATAATCCGCAAGATACGCCCATGCCAGCAGGGAATCCACTAGAGCAAATCTTGATTGCAGCACGGAAAACACCCGCCAATGTCGATGCTGTAGCGATGGTCATTACTAATCGCATTGCGCGTCGCATTACAAAAGTTGCATTGCTAATTTTCAATAGTTTGACTGATTATGAAATTTTTGCCACGGTTGATGAAGCACTCGCTTATTTATCCGAGCCTGCAAGATGCTGACGCTCTCGCCAACCGTCAATCCGAGCTTCTAGCAAAGTCGCATTGCGGTCAAAGTAGGTATCAGCACGTCCTAAGCCCCAACTCCATAAGCCAATGCCAAAGAGAATACCTGTCACCAAGCGTGCGATGCTATTAAACGACCCCCAATCAGCCCCAACGTAAAAGCTCTCAGGGAAAGCATTCGCTGTGAGGCTTGCCAGCCACGCATTATCCCAACGGAAACCGCCTGTGACACCCTCAAAATCGCTGATGTAGTGCGTCGTACCATCAATGACGAGAGGCGCACATGATATGAGCATCCAGCCAATTTTCATCGGAGAGAAATTATCGCGTTGTCGCAAGAACGCATAGACAAAAGATGTTATCAGGGCTGAACCAAACAGGGCAACGAGGCGGTCACTCCATGCGACTTTCCAGCCAAATTGTTCATCACCGATGAAATTACGCAACACTGTACTATCAAGGATAAAATCTCCAGCCAGCCTGACAGGTAATTCATCAAGCGAGTAGACGACACTGTCACCGAAGAAAAAATAAGAGCGATGCGCCATCTGATGACCAATTAAGCCATACAGACTGTAAATCGCCTCTGCGAGAGGGTCTAAGCCAGCCCACATCAGCACAGGAGCAAGATAAGGCAAAAGATTAAAAATAGTGAACATCGTGAGCCAAATCAGCAACCAATGACGAAAGACCCATGCAGCACGCATCACAAAGCGCACTCGTGATGGAATTTGTGATTGAGCAGTCATGAGGCATCTACATCAGTTAATTGGTCGGTCATGAGCCAGTAGCCGAGCAAATCTTGGTCGAAGGATGGTGCACCAAAATCGTGCAGAATGCGTAAAATCTGAGCGCGATGGTCTGTGCCATGATTGACCATATGCACCAGTATTTGCCAGCCTTTAACGTATTGTGGTTCTGGTCGAATTGGCACATGCCACGTATAGGTATGCTCTAAGATTGACTCATCCACACGCTTAACGAAATCTAGTGCGGACGATTCTAGTTGGTCGTAGGCTTGTTTAATCGAGGCACGATTCGGGAATTCATGGCTTGCAAGACGTGCCATTTTCGACCCCATCAAGAAAGCGAGCCACTTGACATCATCATCCAGCAGATGTATCCATTGATCGCGCAATGAGCCATGTGAATACGGCACAGCTTGTTCAAATTGTGCTTCAGAGAGCGTCATACAACTCTCCCATATTTGGTGATGCCGTGCGTAGTGATACTCAAATAATGACATGATGCCTGTTTTGCTTATCATCTCTCTATTCCCATTCGATTGTCCCTGGGGGTTTGCTGGTGATGTCATAAGTCACGCGATTAACGCCACTGACTTCATTGACAATTCGTGAACTGACTTTTGCGAGTAAATCATAAGGCAAGCGTGCCCAGTCAGCCGTCATGAAATCATCCGTTTGGACAGCCCGTAAGACAATCACTTCTTCATAGGTGCGATTATCCCCCATGACCCCAACAGCTTTGACAGGCAACAATACAGCAAATGACTGTGCGGTATCACCCACGAGCATATCGGCGTCACGCAATTCACCTGTGAAGATAGCATCAGCTTTTCGTAATTTTTCGAGGCGTTCCCATGTTAAATCGCCTAAACATCGTATTGCCAAACCTGGACCTGGGAAGGGTTGTCTCCAGATGATGTGTGGCGGTAATCCGAGTGCTTCACCAACGCGTCGAACTTCATCTTTGAATAAGTCTCGCAAGGGTTCAACCAATTCAAAGCCGAGTTCTTTGGGTAAGCCTCCGACATTGTGATGGCTCTTGATGACCTTCGCTGTTTTACTACCTGATGCGCTCTCGATAACATCAGGATAAATTGTGCCTTGTGCTAGATATTTGATGCCTTGCAATTTTTCGGCTTCTGCTTTGAACACATCAATGAATAAGCGTCCGATTTCTTTGCGTTTGGCTTCGGGTTCAGTGACACCTTGTAACGCATCTAAGAATTGTTCAGTGGCATTGGCATAAATCAAGTTCATACCGCGTTCGTCACGGAAAACTTGTAGCACTTGTTCAGGTTCATTGAGGCGCAACATGCCTGTATTGACGAAAATGCTGGTCAGTTGCTCACCAATGGCACGATGAATCAATGCACCAGCGACGGCACTATCAACCCCACCTGACAGGGCGAGTAAGACATTTTCACCGCCGACTTGTGTGCGAATTGCTTCGATACTGCTTTCGATGAAAGCATCGGCTGACCATTTTGGCTCACAATCAGCGACACGGAAGATGAAATTACTCAAAATTTCGTGTCCGAGTGGCGTATGTTGCACTTCAGGATGAAATTGGACGGCGTAATAGTTTTTCTCAAGATTGCCGATGACGGCTAATGGTGAATTTTCGCTCTGTGCGAGGGGCATGAAACCTTCAGGAACTTGTTCAATGCGGTCACCGTGCGACATCCAGACTTCTAATTTTTCGGGCAAGCTATCCATCAATGGACTTTGTGGCGTATGGGTAATCGTGGCGCGTCCGTATTCGCGATGAGTGGCTGGAGCAACCTCCCCACCGAAAGCGAGTGTTAAAAGTTGCATGCCATAGCAAATGCCCAAAACAGGTTTACCACTTTGCAGGATAAATTTGGGCAATTGTGGTGCGTCAGCTTCGTAAGCACTATTGGGTCCACCTGAGAGGATATAGGCTTGTGGTTGATGTTGGTCAATCCAGTCTTGGTCAGCATCATGCGCGAAAACTTCGGCATAGACATTTTGTTCACGGATGCGTCGGGCGATGAGTTGCGTATATTGCGACCCATAATCAATGATGGCGATGCCACCCTGCTTTAATTGATCTTTTGTGGTCAACGATGAGTTCTCCATATTATGCAGATAAGGCATAGTGCTAGGATAGTCCTCATCGTGTGGGTGGCAAGGGCTAATTCATAGATACATATGATGGCTATGATACAATTCTATATATTGACCGAGCCTACAGGTAATCTAATGAACAAATACCAATTTATTTTTGGAGTAACAATTTGTGTTGTCTTGCTCATTCCATTTGGGTTTTGGCTTACCTTCGCAGTTGGTGGATTTGAGGCTAGTTTAGTTATATTCTTTATTTCTATTTTAGGCGCAATAGTAAACTATATTCTAGAGCAACTGAAAATAAGGCATATCATCAATGTAACACCATCATCAAAAATTTCAATTCCAGAAGCATCTACAGCTGTCATGGATGAATTGTGCTCTAATAACTTTAATTTCATACAAATTGTTGAAATCAAACGTGATATTTTCAGGAAATCAGAGATCGCAAGCCTTTTAGTGAATGAAGATAAAACTACTATTGTGATTGTTGAAAGCCTAACTGTAAGTTTTACAACTTATTTCTCCGATGGTTTGGCTATCACTACTCTTTATCCAGATGGTGACCCAATCCAATCAGACAAAATTAAGTATTATGCCCCTCAACGAGACCTACATGGAACTTTAGATTTTCACTATCATCAATTGAGAAAATTCATTAGGCTAAACAGGAAAATTCAATCAGCAACAAACTTAGGCGATATAAAACAAATTGAAGACTATCACAATCACAGAGGTAATTTAGCTGAAATCACAAAAATGCGTTTCATAGTTTCTTACAAAAAAGGCTTAATAGGGCTAGTCATCGCTTGTGTGACCACATTGATGGTTATTTTGCCTATAGAACTATATATTTGGTTTCACCCAGATAGTACAATCTTGAATTATATTCAATGGATGTATGCTGGTGTAGGAGGTGCTTCATTCATAGTAGGATGGGGTTGGATAACATATTACCCGCACTCAAACAAAATTAAGAAAGTTGATGAATTAGGCTGAATTTCAGAAAGTATTTTAGCTAAAAAGTTATCGTGTTTCGATAAACGTAAACTTACATACAACAGTAGATAATCAAATTAAGAACTATATCGCTCTGGTAAAAATCGTTTGTATAAGCCTGTCACTAACAATAAACTGGCTAAGATAACAACAAAGCCAGCGATTTCGTTGGCAAGTAAGCGTTCTCCGAGAAAGATAGCACCCCATAAACTACTGAAAAATGGAATGAGCAAAGTGACACTCGCGGCATTAGTAGGACCTGCGTTTTCAATCAGATAAAAATAAATGAGATATGCTAGGGACGTTGATAAAACTGCTAAGCCTAGTACTGACCAAATAACAGTCGCTGGAATTGTCTGTTCGATTGGTTGCATCAACGCGAAGGGTAAAATCATGATACTGGCTGTCAGCAATTGTCCTGTCGAGGTCGCTATGGGATTCATACCACGAAAAGCAACTTTGCTATACACCACAGCAATACCATAAGATAATGTTGCGCCTAACATCAGCAAAATACTGATGAGGCGAGTCATATCTAAGGTTACTGTCTGCCAGCCAACAATAACTCCCACCCCCATGATGCCCAAAAATAGACCAATCACTTTGGGAACAGTCAGTGTTTCTTTTATCCAAATTGCTGCAATGATAGCACTAAATAAAGGCATCGTCGCATTGAGCAATGCTGCTAGCGATGCAGTCAGATTCAATTGTGCGATAGCAATCAAGGTGAATGGAATTGCATTATTGAATAAGCCAATCAATGCGTATTGTTTCCAGTACAATCGCCAATTCGGGAGGTGGCCCAAAAGATACGCATAACCTAACAAAATTAAACCACCAAGTAACACACGACTCTCAACCAGTGGAAAAGGTCCTAAAACAGGTACAGCTACCCGAACAAATAAGAATGATGCACCCCATAGAGCAGCTAAAATGAATAGTAAAACAGTATCGCGCAATGTCATATTGAGTGTCCTGAGATGATGATTAATACCTCAGTGTAGATTGCGTAGAAAATGAAGCGCAATCCGATTCTTGCGGTGATAACATTATTCATGAGGATTAGCTCAGCAACCCTACCTGAATTCTTTTTTTTCGATATGATAAGTAGCATCGTGATAAGGATAAGGAGCATAGGCATGTTCAGACGTAAGAAGAAAACACGCATGGAACAAGCACGCGACGATTTACAAAAGCAAATCAAAGTCGTCAATAAACAAGCGAAACGCACTCGCAAAGATGTCATCCGTCGCCTGAACCACACGGCTGATGAACTCCGCAGTGGCATTGATGAGATGTGGGGACGTGAAGAGCAAAAACAAGCCGACAAAATCGCGCAAGACCTCGAAAAATTCGCTTCAAATGTTGAACAACGCGCTGAAAAAGGCATTTCCGATGCAACAACAACCGCTCAAAATAATCTCTGGCAAACTTTGTTGGTTACGCTTGCTGTTGGGGTTGTGGTTGGCATCATCATCAAGAATATCTTCGATTAAATTTCCCAAGACATTATCAGGGCATCCAGTTAGGATGTCCTATTCGTATCAAAATAAGTGCACCAACGTCACCATCCAATGAATTGAACGGCTCCAAAAAAAGTTCGAAAAATCGAACTAATCATTCTACCAATTGTGTCAAACATCAGCATAAAGAAAGAATATTATGGTGACATTTTCTCCTATTAATACCAGCATCTTGAACAATCTGAGCCAGATTGTTGGACAAGATAACATCAGTACAAGTGATTCTGAGCGACAATTACACAGCCGAGACCAAAGTTTCCATGAGGCGCATCTGCCTGATGTGGTTGTGTGGGCAAACACGGCTCAAGAAGTGGCGGATATTCTGGCATTGGCGAATAGCCATCATGTACCTGTAACAGCTTGGGGCGCAGGGTCATCGTTAGAAGGCAATCCGCTACCTGTGCATGGCGGAATCTTGCTGGATATGAGCAAGATGGACAGTATTGTTGCGATTCATGCCGACGATTTTCAGGTAACGGTGCAAGCTGGCAAACCACGCAAAGACCTCAATCGGGTATTGGCAAAATATGGCTTATTTTTCCCGCCTGACCCTGGAGCGAATGCAACGATTGGTGGCATGTTAGCGAATAATGCGGCTGGCATCCGCACAGTGAAGTATGGTGCAAGCAAAGATAATATCCTCAAGATGCAAGTTGCGTTGGCAGATGGTCGCTTGATTGAAGTTGGGTCGCGCAGTGTCAAGCAATCGGCTGGGTATAACTTATTGCAATTATTTGTGGGGAGCGAAGGCACGCTTGGTATCATCACCGAAGCAACACTCAAACTCGCGCCGATTCCACAGTTTCGCACAACGATGATTGCGACATTTGCAACGGTCGAAGCAGCGATAGAGGCTGTGGTTGCGATTCGTGGTAGTGGCATTGATGTTGCTGCGCTTGAATTTTTAGATACAATTGCTGTGACTATGCTGATTCGGTCAGGAGTCGAAATTGAACCGAATCATACCTTATTTATGGAAGTCCACACCGCACATGAATCATCCATGCAAGCGGATATTGACCTCGTGAGCGAGATTTGTAAAGAATTTGACTGTATTTCGTTTTTGCCGATTCAGGATTACACAGAGCAGGGTAAATTGTGGGAAGCGCGTCATGGCAGTTATGAGACAATTGTACGCCTCAACCCAGATAAGCAATTTCAGGTGATGGATGTGGCGGTGCCAATCAGTGCTTATCCTGAGATTATTGATTTTGGCAAGCAATTATTGGACGAACACAATATTCAAGCGGCACTAATTGGACATGCTAGCGACGGCAACATTCATTTTACACTCCCCTACTCTAACAAGGATGAGCTAGCTATCATCAAGCATATCAACAGCTTGGTCATCGCAAAAGCACTTGAACTTGGTGGCACGGCAACAGGCGAACATGGCGTGGGCATTGGTAAAAAAGCGTATATGTCCGATGAACATGGTGAGGCGGTTGATGTAATGCGGATGCTCAAGCAGACACTAGACCCCAATGGCATTTTGAATCCGAGCAAGGTAATTCCTGACTAAGTATAGTTTAGCATTCTGTTCATCACTGTATCATCAAAGCAATGTAGACTCATCCTAAAAATCAGGATAATCTCGGATGATTGCAACTGCTATTCCAAAAACCACTGACACCTCTATTCATCACTTGGATGACATTTTAGAAGACTTAGCACAGCGACGCGATGCGTGGGCGAATTTAGCTGTGCCTCAAATACTCGATTTGCTTGAGCAACTTGAAAAAACGCTACCCCCTATCTATCAACCTATGGTGAATGCAGGCGCGGCTCACAAAGATATTGACCCCAAGAGTGACCTTGCACTCGAAGAATGGGGAACACCACTCGTGATGGGTGTTCATATTAAGCAACTCAAGATGAGCTTTGAGGAGATACTGGAACACGGTTCGCCTCAAATCACTAATGACTTCGTGAAGCGACCTGACAACCGCTTAAGTTTGGAAGTGAATCCACGCGGTTTACTGAACAAACTTTTATTTCCGAATGATAAAGGCGAAATCTGGTTCAAGCCGAATGTAACGGAAGAACAGATTCGTGCAGGTGTTGCACGCCCCTATCACGAGAAACAACAAGGAAAAACAACGCTCGTACTCGGTGCAGGGAACATCGGAACACTGATTCCTGGTGATTTCTTGTACAAATTATTTATTGAGCGACAGGTTGTCATCGTCAAGATGAATCCTGTGAATGAGTATTTAGGTCCTTTGCTGGAAGAAGGTTACGCCCCACTCATTGATGCAGGGTATCTGAGAATTGTCTACGGTGGTGTCGATGTTGCTCAATATCTGATTCATCATGAGCTTGTTGATGAGTTACACATCACTGGGTCTGATAGCACTTATGAAGCGATTGTATTCGGGACAGGAGAAGCAGGACAACTGCGTAAGCAACAGGGTGAGCGCATCGTCACCAAACGCTTCACATCAGAATTAGGCAATGTGACACCTGTTATCATCTACCCTGATGGCTGGTCACAAACAGACATTGAACGAGTTGCTAATGCTATCGTTGCCCAACATGCTGGCAACGCAGGGCATTATTGTCTAACAGCCCGTTTGGTAGTCATGCAAGAGAATTGGAAACATCGTGATGCTTTCATTGATGCAATGGACAAGGCTTACCGACGATTACCAGACCGTAAATCGTATTATCCGCGTGTTGAAGAACGCCGTGATGAATTCTTAGCCCATTATCCAGATGCTAGGCAGTATGGAAATGGCAATTTGCCTTGGACATTCGCAGTGGATGTCGATAGTACAGACGTTGATGCGCCTGCTTTTAAGCTGGAGACATTTTGTGGTATCTTATCAGAAGTTGGTTTATCAGGGCAATCACCTGAAGCATTTTTGCGTCATGCGGTTGAATTTGTGAACGACCATGTGTGGGGAACACTGACAGCTAGCTTAATTGTGCCAACAGACTATGAAACACATGATGCGGTGGAACAAGCTATCGCAGATTTACGCTACGGGTCGGTGATTCTCAATGGATTCGGCGCAAATGGATACGGAGCAGTTCCTCTAACATGGGGTGGGCACAGTGGGTCAACGCCACAAGATATTCAGAGTGGCATCGGCGTTGTCAACAATGTATTGATGTTCGATGAAGACCACATTCAGAAATCTGTGTTGCGACTCCCATTCAAGAGTCTCAAAAGTCAAATTGATTTTGAGAAGGAGCAAGGTCTCGTCAATTTGCTAGCACCCTTGAGCCACACAATTATGCAACCGACTCCAAAACATATCGGACAAGTGATGTGGCAATTTGTACGGATGGCAACAGGTCGAAATAATTAGTTGTGTATCATCAAGGATATTTTGAAACGAAATGAGATATTGACAATTTTGTAGAGGGCGGAGCTTTGTCTCCGCCCGCTGTCAGCCTAGTTCTCAAATTTTAATTCACAGTGAAAGTGCAACTGTATTGCTCGAATGGATTGGCGGTTTCAGGTCCATAGAAGGTGACACCATCGTAAATGGCTTGATCCCATGTCACCTGATAAGTGATGACATATTCACCTGATTCCACAGGACCAAATGGTACTTCCCAGTAGGCGATGTATGACCCGACCCCAAATGGTTGTATTTCACCTACAAAATCATTGGCATCTTCAATCATTTCGCCATTCACTGCCAGTTCAAGATTAGAATTTTCAATATGGTCGAGCACTTGGTCTTCGGTGCTGGCAATCCATCCCCACCAGATTTCAAGATTATCGCCGACACGAATTGTTGGCACAGTCTGTAAATCTTGCGCGAAGGTGTCATCGTCACAATAAGCAAAGACACGAACTTCACGCCCTGTTGGGGTTGATGTTGGCAACACAATTGGAGTCGCTGTTACAGTATCATCACTCGCTGACTGTGTCGGTTGTGTCGCATTGACTGTTACACTGCGGTCTTCGGTTGCTTGTGGGTCATCCCCTTGTGCTGTGGGTGATGGAATACCCCCTGCGAGAGCCGTCGCCGTTTGGAAAATTGCGCTGTTATCAATGGTTGGTACACCTGGAATTGCCCCTTGTGTTTCCACTGGTGGAATCGTTGCACGTCCAGAGACAGGTGTACCTGTTTGGACTTGACTCGGTGGGGTTGCGGTTGCACGTCCAGAAACGAGTTCGGTTGGTGGCAATGGTGTCCCTAAGAAGAGGGCTGTCAAGTCAGGCGATGGCGTTGCTGTCGGGAACGGTGTCGGTGTATCTTCAACAAAGACAAAACGCGCTGCCATCCAACCTTCGCGGTTATCTTCATCATCAAGGATGCGGATGTTGAACCACGAACCATCTTCATTCTGACCAATAATCTGCACCCCTGCCCCTGCTGGCAATGAGGTGATAATTTCTGAATCTTGGCTCGGACCACTCCGCACGTTAATCCGATTAACTGCATTCACAATCCCAACTACTGTTGGCGTGAGTGTTGGCGTGGGTGTGTTGCTAGCTGTTGGTGGGACAAGGGTCAGCGTTGCCGTTGGTGTGAAAGTCGGAATATCCGTGTTGGTTGGACGAATGGTCGCTGTCACCCGTTCTGTATCTTGCGGTAAGGGTTGGAGCGTATCCGTCGGTGGTAATTCAATCACAGCTTCATCCGATGGCGTGCTACATGCCATCAAGAGGAGCATCAAAATCAATAGTAGCGCGAATAATTTTCTCATGCGTCGCAGAATCCGTCATCTCAAATATAAGTCACAGTATTTTAACCGTAATCAGTATAACGGACATCGCTAATCGTGCAATCATGACCTGCGATTTCCCTACGTTCCTTTGATAGAAACAATTCAATTCTTAATTTATGCCATGTAAGATAATAATCTATTTATACTGCATCACTGAGGGAAACATCATGATTCGCAAATTGCTCTTATTTGATATTGATGGCACGCTCTTGCATTCTAAGGGGGCAAGCCGAGAAGCCAAAGCCCTTGCCATGGAAGAAGTCTTCGGGACAGCAGGAAATGTCCGCACGCATTCCTTCGGGGGGAAGACTGATTGGCAGATTTTGCGCGAGGTGCTTGAACCACATGGTGTGACAGCTTTACAAATTGGGCAGAAGATGCCAACCTTTGAGCGGATCTTCGCTAACAATATGGCGCGGATTATCGGCAACTTTGATGTTCAAGCCTTAGCAGGGTCTAAGGACTTGTTGGCGTATCTCAATCAGCGCGATGACATTATGTTAGGGATTGTAACAGGCAACACCTCACTAACTGCACCTATTAAACTCAAAGCTGCTGGGTTCGACCCTGCGATGTTTGTCATTGGTGCCTATGGCAGTGAAGCTGATGACCGCGATGAACTGCCGAAACTTGCTTTAGACCGTGCGATAGCTAAAGCGCGTCAAGAGATAGCTCCTGCTGATGTCATGATTATTGGCGATACGGTTAATGATGTGGCGTGTGCTAGAGCATTAGGCGCACAGGTCGTCACAGTGTTTACAGGCTTTGAAGATAAGCAAAAGTTGATTGACTCAAAACCCGATATTATGCTTGACGATTTGACTACATTCCGTACCCGTGTTGCTTTGTGATTTCTCTATTGTAGAGAAGTCTCTAACATCACAGAACAAGCTATCTATGTTAAAATGAATAGGACAATGCAGGTTTAGGATTTGAAGTAGGTCACGTATGGCATCATCTGATTTACCGAACCGTGAACAACGCAGTGATTACATCGAACAGTGGTATAAAACGGAAAAATCGCTGTTTCGTGTGGCAGGTGTTATATTGTTATTCGTCGCAGGGATTATCACAGCCCTTGACCAACCTGGCGATATTTACACAGCAACGGCAATTGCATCAAGTTTAGCTGGTAGTATCACGCTCCTGAGTTTAAGGCGACAAGCACGCCATGACCGTACTAAACTCATCTTTTTAAAGGAACAACAACAACGCACACGCGGTTTCTTTGCTGGTGGAATTGGGGTCTTAATGTTCACGCAGCTTGGGATGCGTCCGCTAGCATGGATTGTTGGTGGTTTATTTGGGACAGTGGCTGTTTGGTATCAATGGCGTGCATATAAAGTGCGTCAATTTAATACCTTATTTGAGCATGACACAGAGGGAGATGAGGCAGAATGAGTGATGGCACGCGCCATGATGACCGTTGGGCAAAAGTAGAACAATGGTTTATGCGTGGCTTAGGCATTGGTCTATTGGTTGTTGCAGTCATCAGCATGATTTTTGGTCTCTTCCCTGTTGAGCGTGGTGGACAACTGACGTTTGGTATCAACATTGGGGTGACGCTCTTCCTTGGGATTGGTGCGTTGTGGTCACTATGGTGGAGTTCTGACCTGAACCGCATGTACAATTTGATTGATCGCTTCAAAGAGAGTGGCAGTGCTAGAACTTATGCCGTCGCTGTAATGCAATTATTGATTGGTTTGCTCTTTGCTTCCGAACTAACATCAGGACGTTGGGCATTAGGGGCAATTGGTGTGCTGATTTTGGTGAGTGCTGGTTTCTTCATCTGGCGAGCGCAACAAATCAACCAAGCTAGACGATAACGCGACTGGATATAGCTAGATGTCCGAGCGACCCCGTAGTTTTCGTACTCCCGCCCTCATCCTCAAGCGACGAAATTTTGGCGAAGCTGACCGTCAAGTTACCTTGTTGACTCCTCATTTTGGTAAGTTTGATGCCCTAGCAAAAGGCGCACGTAAACCCACCAGCAAGAAAACAGGACATGTCGAACTCTTCATGAAGAGCGACTTGCTGATTGCGAAGGGTCGCACGCTGGATATTATCACACAGGCGGAGATGCTTGAGCCATATCTTGCCATTCGTGAAGACCTTGAACGTGGTGCATATGCCAGTTACGCGGCTGAATTATTAGACCGTTTTACCTTCGATAGTGATGATACCAACACACGCCAGCTTTTTACTTTGCTTGACCAGACTTTTGCCCGTTTGAATGATGCAGAAGATAGTCGTCTGGTAATACGATATTACGAATTGCAATTGCTGGATGAGGTTGGTTTCCGTCCAGAATTGAGCGAATGTGTAATTCTGCGCGATGAGATTGAGCCTGTCGATCAATTTTTTAGTTTTGGCGATGGTGGTGTGGTCTCTTTGGCTGGTGCAAGTCATACTGCGGGGTTGGTCAATCTGCCTGTGACTACACTCAAATTATTGCGCGTTTTACAACGTACACCCTATGAGCAACTCACTAATTTGACCATCACTGAAGCACTTCAGCGAGATGCAGAACGCATTATGTTGGGTTATTTGAGCTATATCCTCGAAAGTCGCGTGCAAAGTATTGACTTTATTCATCGTTTACGGCGGATGTCGTCATAATTTGGGATAAAATTGGGATAGTTGGGATAAATCTGCACGAAGTTGAAATATGACTCTTAGATAACGTAATGTTAAGATTTTTTAATTCATATCGCAATTGATTGACAGAACGTTAACGACAGCTTAAACTATATGTAAGTGAATTGATTGTAGGAGTGAACGCCATATGCGCTTAATTCCAATCAAATACAGCATCACAAATAGTAGTCTTTAAACACGCGAACTGCCACACAATGTCCGCGTGTTTTTTATTTCAATCAACCCATAAACAATATTATCTCACGAGGGAGTCCTATGGATACAAGTATGATTAATAAGATACAAAAAGCAAAAGAATACGCGACTCAGCCTGAGCGCGTCACCTTCCACACTTTATCGGTTGAATTTCAAGGGGACAACGATACTTATGAGATTGTGTTAGCCCCTGATGGTTGGTCATGTTCCTGCCCTGGTTATAACAAATATGGTATCTGCCCACACATTATGACACTTGAAAAATTATACAAACCGATGCTCGATGTCAGTCCCCTACCGTATGCACCTGGTCAAAATATTGTGAGTGATGTGAAGAAAGCCAAACGGTACAGCGAAGAATCTGACCGCATCCAGATTAAACATTTTGAGGCAACTTTCGCAGGAGACAATAAAAATCACACTATTACTTATGATGATGGCGTGTGGAATAGCACATCGAGTTACTTCAAGGCAAATGGTGTCGGTGCATTTACGATGGCATTGGAACGTATCTTGGAAGGCAGTGTGAAGCCAATTCGTAAAGCTGAACCAGCGTAAAGAGTTGTTAGTTTTTGGTTTTTAGTGATTAGTAGGCATTATTGATAGTTCGAGACATAATCAGACCAAAAGAGGTAAATTGTAGGGTGGGATCGGCGTATCCCACCGCCTAAAAAACGGGCGCAGACATAGCTACGCCCCTACAAAAATGAATTTATGGATAGATCACTTGATGTTACGCCTTAAACGAAATTTGAGTTAGTCATCAGCTTCTCGGCATCATGAGAGGCTGATTTTGATTTTAGACACTGGCTCATTAAAGCAGTACAGACTAGCTCTCATCAACCAGTCTGCACTATCGGGATATAGGAAGGAAATCACACGTTCACACAGCTATGAGATAATTGACGCACAGAAGATGCGTTTTCACTACCTCAATTATTGCTGTATCCGTTCTCAATTATATTAGTGTGAAATCATCCCCTGAAGAATTAAGAAATTTAATTTAATGAAACGCTAACAATTGTTAGAGACTCCCTAGCAAATAGTCTGCTTGTTCTCGACCATGTAAGATAGCATCAATGGCAGATGCAATTGGTAATGCTGTGTTGTGTGTATTCGCCAGAGTCAATATATGGCGCAGTGTATAGTACCCTTCTGGCAGGTGGTCATCTGCTAGAGCCTGTGTTAGATAAGTCGGATTATGACGTACTGATTCGCCGAAGCCACGATTATGACTGTGTTCACTGAGGGCTGTTGCTAGAAAATCTCCTATGCCTGATAAACTGTAAATGGCGTTGCGCTCACTCCCAAGCAATTCAAAAATTGTTCCCATTTCTGCTAGCGCATCGTTCAGATATAGGGCTTGTGTGTTAACGCCCAATGGTTCTGGCAATAAGCCTAATCCAATGGAGTAGATATTTTTGAGGATGCCACCCCACTCTGTTGCAATCGTATCGGATGAATAATCAGTTCGGAAGATAGGCGAATCTAATTTATCTACTACTTGTTGATAAGCGTCTTGTGTGCCAGCAATCACAACACGGGTGCGATGTCCTTGTATGAATTCATTAGCGATAGAAGGACCTGATAGAACGAGATGCTGACATTGAGGCAAGAGCTTTTTCAGAATAGTAAAAGCTGTTTCATTGGTTTGTGTATCTAAGCCCTTTGCCATATTGACGCAAATCATACCTGTTGCGACAGTATCAAGATGGTTTTGTAAAGTTGGGCGAATGTAGCGTGCAGGAATCGCTATGAATAGCATCTCAACGTGAGCGAGTAGCATTTGCAAATCATCCGTTACTTGTAGGGTTGGATGCAATGTGACTTGTGGTAGATATTGTTGATTACACTGAGTCTGCTGAATATCTTGGAGCACACTCGCTTGCACATCCCATCCGAGTACAGAATGTCCATTGCTTGTTAGTAGGTGTGCAATGGCTGTGCCGAAGTTACCCAAGCCAATCATACCGATAGTCGTCATCGTGTGTCTCCGTAGTCGGTTTCGTGAATGACACTAGGGTATCGCAAATTTAGTATATGAATAGAGTGATAACTACTATCGGGAAGGCACGGAAACCCTCTACATAAAACTCTATTTTACAGGACTTTGCGTAGGGTTGAGACCTGTCTCAAGCGTTTTGATAAATACAGTAATTTGTTTTGGTCATGTGCTACTCTTCAACAACGGATTCTTCGTCATCATCCCCGAGCAGAATGGCATATTCGAGGCAGTTTGGGCACAAACATCCACATTCTGTGCTGGTATCCGCCACTGGGACAGGCTTCATGCGTGGATAGTAAAAACACCAACAGGTCTCATCCCCTGCTGTGATGCCACAGCTAAAGGCAGATTTGCATCGTGGACATACAACATTGGCATTCTGTTGAGCAGTCATAAGGTCTCGTTTAAGTCATTTATGAAATAATTTTGTGGTTGAGTCTATCGTGTGGTGGATGAGCAATCAAGAAATTGGTTTGTGATTGGTATGCGATACAATATTAGTCATTAGTTTTTGGTTTTTGGTCATTAGTTTTCCAAGAACCAAAGACCAATAATCTTAAATCGCTTATTCGCTGGAATTGGGATGAATTGCTTCAATAAAATTCACGTTACAATACAGGTAACTTAACCACACACTATAAGGGTAACCATGCAAACTATCTTATTCTTTGATTTAGATGCGACACTTGTTCAGAACAAATTCAGCCGAAAAGCAATTGGTCCACTCATTCAACAGATTGCTGATGCCAGTGGAGAATCGTCCGATGTGGTTTTCAAAGCATTTGGCGATGAAAATTGGCGACGGCAACAAAATGACCCTGATAATGTACTGACAATGGATTGGGATGATATTCTGAGGACAGTGGCTCAACAGTTTGATGTAACCCTTGATGAAACAGTCGATGCGCGTTGGACACAATTTGCAAATGCTGAAGATGTAGAGATTCTCGACCAAGCCCCTGTTGTGCTCAAGCTCTTGCAACAATCCCATCGCACGCTCGTTATCAGTACCAAAGGCTTGATGAAGTATCAATTACCTGTGCTGGAAGTCACAGGTTTGAAAGCGTTCTTTGTGGATATTTTAACGCCTGATGTAACAGGGTATCTCAAGACGAGTCCAGATTATTTTGCTAAATACAAAGAGCATGACGCTCTCAAAATTCAGATTGGTGACCATTATTACGATGATGTTATTTGTGCCAAACACAATGGTTTTAAGAGTATAATGCGCGTCCCTATTGATGACCTGAGTGTCTATGATCCATTTGAACGTCCAGAGTTATTAAGTGATTTTCAGGAGCAAATCCACACCTATCCTCAAGATGGGACAGACATTTTACCTGATGCTGTAGTGGTTTCTTTACAAGAATTGCCTGATGTTATCAAGCGACTTGAAGCTGATTAAGATTATGGCACGTCTTATTTTACGACAAAGTATCCGACTGATAATCATGTGTGCTGGTTTTATAATCCTGAGCTTATCACTTGGTAGACTTCGTTACGACACTTTGATGTTATATAGTCAACCAAATGCCAATGGCTTCATGATATGGGATTTACAATCCGAACGCACACAGCAATGGTTGCTTGTTACTTCGTTAAATTTGACGTATGTCAGTTCGCCGACATGGTCACCTGACGGAGATTCTTTAGCATTTGTTGGACGACACACAACGACGCATGATGGTTTGCAAGTTTCGGATAATCTTTATCTTGCTGATGCGAATGGACGCAATACTCAGTTGTTGTGGGATACAAGTGGCAGTCCAATACGAACGTCATCACAAGGTACGCATTATATTCGATGGTCACCTGATGGAGAAAAAATCGCACTATATCTGGATTTATATGGTCAGCCTCAATTATGGCTACTTACCTCTGATGGTAGATTGCTAACACACCTAGCAAGTCAATCGCCCATAGACGATACGCCGAATCAGTTACCGATAGGTGCAAGACTGCTTTGGTCAACTGATAGCAGAACGCTTTATATTGTGACCATTCGAGACGGACTGCACTACCAAAAGCTATCCCTATCAGATGATGCGATCCTCAGCCAAGCCACGCAAATTGACTTACCTGTAGAGGTGAGCATCACAAATCAATCATTGATAGCACTCGCGCCATTATCGCCTGAATTATTGTTCGTAGATAGCCATGCGGACGCAATCAATTTATGGCATCTATCTCTTTCGACACAAAAAACAACTGCGATTGATTTACAGGCGACTAGGGATGTGACCGCCCTCACATGGTCACCATCGGGAGAATACATCGGCTGGGTCGGCACACAATCTGAAGGCACAAGTTATATCGAAACACTTTCTCTCGTTGATAGTCAACGTGAGCGTTATCACTTGCCATCAGCTATTGCCCGTGACCGAAGTTATCGTCTATGGTTACGTGATTCGCCGACGCAAGTGGTCACACGGATGCAACAGGGGTCGTTATGCCGTAATATCGGACAAGCTATGCGTTGCTTTGAACCTGATGTTTTCTCGGCGACATGGTATACCCTGCGTCCTTGATTGCATGGTCTATAACTATTTTTATGGCATTTTTTCATCATCGTCCCGTAAAGCAATGTATAGTTACAGTAGCTCAACAATGTCAATTTTCGTCTGGTGGCAGATACGATGATAGAAATTCAAGATATTCTGACACAAATTTTCCCTCAAGCGACACCTGAAACACTATCAACCTTAGTGGATAATGGCAGGGTCAAAACATATCCCAAAGATACCGTGCTGACGACACAAAATGCCATCGAAAAAACCTTTTATGTTTTGCTGGATGGACAAGTCGAAATCCGCAAATACACACATGGCAATTATCATATGGTGGATGTGTTGCAACGGGGCGATTGCTTTGGCGAATTGGCGTTGATTTTTAATGTGCCACGCACAGCAGATATTATCGTGGCGCATGATGCAACGGTGCTAGAGATTGACCGTCATGCTTTTGATGAGCAAATTAAGTGGAATCCTACGGCACTACATACCCTGATGCAGATTATTATCATCCGCATGTTGAAGCAACTTGACCAACGCTTGTATGAGGTTTCTCGTAAATTGAATGATGGCAAGCCTGATGTCTTTTTCAGTTATGCTCATGAAGATGATGCTTTTGCACGCACTTTAGTCCAATCTTTCAAACGCTATAATCTCAATGTATGGATTGACATTTTTAATCTGGAAAGTGGTACAAGTTGGGCGCGTCAGATTGGGGAAGCCCTTGACCAATGTAAAATTATGGTACTGATTTTATCACCTGCCAGCATGGCATCAAACAATGTTGAAGATGAGTGGAATTATTATCTCGACAAAGGTCGTCCGATTTTACCGATACTCTACGAACCCTGTGATATTCCGTATCGCTTGCATAAGTTGCAGTATGTTGATTTCACAAGCCAATCTTTTGATGATGGTGTTCTTCGTGTCATTGGTGATGTGCATAGCATTTTGACAACTGTTCTCGGTGAGCCATCGCTTGATGTGAGCACAAATTAATCTCACGACATTCTCTATCCTCGCACAATCAAATCTTCATAATCATCCGTTACACTGCGGAAGACTTGCCAACTATTCCCATTTCATCGTGAGTCACGGTATGATGGGCGTGGTTAATCTATATGATGTCATCAACGGACGGCATTAAGACTTGATTGGATGGCAATGCTATTTCGGGCATGACACGTCATGCCCCTACAGAAGATACATGATTTTGTAGGGATTTGGTGCGCCAAACCCGACTCGTGTAATTGTGAATTGTCAAAACACCGTCCTCATGTAATACAATAAAATTAGCCTGTTATCACAGGATTGTTTATGTCTTTTTTGTCACCCTTAGCAGCTTTGGGATTATTGGTTGCGATTCCGATTATTTTGCTCTATATCTTGCGTTTGCGTCGGCGCGAGGCAGTTGTCAGCAGTAATTTTTTGTGGCAACAACTCTTGCGTGACCGCGAAGCCAATACCCCTTGGCAACGCCTACGGCGTAATATTTTGTTGTTCCTACAATTGCTAATTTTGATACTACTCGTTTTAGTGCTGATGAGACCTGCTCAGGTTGTGCCGACAATTACAGCTAGTAAAACGGTTATTCTGCTGGATGCGTCGGCGAGTATGAATGCACGCGATGTCGATGGTGGAACACGGTTTGAAGCCGCACAACGCGAAGCCAACTTACTCCTGAACGACTTAACCCCTGATGACCAAGTATCCGTGATTCGGGTGGCGGAAAGTGCCGAACCACTGATTCCGTATACGAATAGTCTTTTAGAAGCACGGACTGCTATTTTTGATGCGGAAGCTGGGTCAGGGCAAGGGGATTGGTCAACAGCATTGACTTTAGCAGCCGCAGGAGCACAAGGCACAGATAATTTCAGCATCATTATCATCACAGATGGTGGTATTGAAGATGCTGGTTTGCTCCCTGAAAATATTCCTGCACCTGTGATTGTTCCGATTGGTGAATCTGCATCGAATTTGGCGATAACAGCTTTGGCAACACGCACTTTGGCAGGGCAAAATCCGCAATTGTTCACACAAATCCAGAATTATGACACAGTTGCGAATGAGGTTTCTCTGCTGATTCGGTTAGATGGTGACTTATGGGAATCGATTTCACCAACAGTCTCAGCGCAGAGTTCGGCATCGTTCACTTTTGAAATTAGCGAGTCATTTAGCACGGTGCAAGCAGAACTCGTGTTGGATGACAGCGTGGTTGATTATCTCGAATCCGATAACATTGCCTATGCTGTCACCAATGAAAATTCGACACGGCGCGTCTTAGTGCTCAGTGACCAACGCAATATCTTCTTGGATGAGGTACTCCGTAGTTTGCCCAATGTGCAAGTATTTACAGGGGATGTCAATCGCGCGACTCTGCCGACAACCCCCTACGATTTGTACATTTTCAATAATTATCTGCCGACTGAATTACCTGATGCAGATATGCTAATTATCAATCCGCCACGTAGTAGTGATATTTTCACACTTGGTGCAGAAAGTAGCGTGACGAGCAATGTATCCCTAGCGACGCGAACCCATCCGCTATCCAACTTCTTAACTGTTGATAGCATCAACCTACGACAATTCCAAGAGATTAGTGCTGTTGATTGGGCAACACCGATTATAAGCACTACAGGAGGCGATATTCTGGTCGCTGGGGATAATCGAGGGCGACAGGTAGCCATCCTCAATTTTGACTTGCTCGATAGTGACTTCCCTCTGCAGATTGCCTTCCCAATTTTTATGTCGAATGTGATTGAGTGGGCGACCCCTGCCAATGTCATCACGGGTGGCACAAATGTAAGTGTCGGCGATGTGGTTCGTATCAATCCACCACTGACAGCAACTCGCGTTCAGGTTACTTTGCCTGATGGCACGAACCGAGATGTTGCGATTACGAGTGATACCTTGTCATTTGCTGAAACTCAACAAACGGGCTTTTACACGATTACCATTACCCATGATGATGAGAGCGTGACGACACAAGCTCTAGCAGTCAATCTCTTTGGTGCAAACGAGAGCAATATCGCACCCCTTTTGCCGAGTGAAATTAACCTTGGCGGTGGGCAATTAGATGAAGAAGCCGAAGAACAGTTTGGCTTCCGTGAGTTGTGGCGACCCTTAGCAATATTGGCTCTCTTTGTTTTGCTGTACGAATGGTATCTGTATTATAAGCGTCTGCGTGTGCCTGTTGACGCGGAGACGGATGTGCGTCGGACAACAGCGAGGAATTAGGATTTAAGCCATAAAACAGTTCAACTGAACCACAAAGGCGCAGAGACACAGAAAGTCATTGGATAGCAATCGCCTGTGGATAAACCCACAGGCTAATAAATTCACACCGACACAAGGTCGGCAAATAAAATCAATGTCGGCTTTAGCCGATGTGATTTTTATAGCATCTGGTTTTAGCCAGATGCGTCCATATTTTGAGCAGCATACATGGACAAACAAATAACCATCCGTCACGGATAAAACCGAGAACAGCTTATGTCATTTGCATCACCGAACAGCTTATTACTCTTATTCATTGTGTTGCCGATTGTATGGTATATCGGCTATCCACGCATGGCATTCCGCAAGCGACGCGATACCATCAGCTTGATATTACGAACGGTCTTGGTGACACTGATTGTCCTCGCCTTTGCTGGGATACAGATTGTGCATCAAGTAGACCGTCTGGCGGTGATTTTCTTGGTGGATGCGTCGGATAGTATCGGCACAGGCTTACAAGAGGCACAAGTCGATTACATCGAAAATGCAGTTCTCGATAAGCCGATTGATGATGAATGGGCAGTGATTGTCTTTGGGGCAAACGCGACGATTGATACACCGTTCAGCAATGTGACAGATGTTCCTGAATTGCAATCGACGATACTTGGGAGCAATACCAATATCGAAGAAGCCTTACAAACGGCGATTTCACTATTCCCTGCGAATGCGCGTCGGCGGATTGTAGTGCTGAGTGATGGTATTCAGACGATTGGTAATGCCGAGGCTAAAGCACGGCTCGCAGAAGCATCAGGCGTAGAGATTAGTTATGTTCTATTTGCACGCGACATAACGGCAGATACACGCATCAGTGAATTTAGTGCCCCTGCGCGAGTCAACGAAGGGCAAGAGTTTGACATCAATATTTCGGTTCAAGCGGATGCTCCGACTGATGCAACTTTGCTCATCTATTCCAATAACGAACTGATTGACGAAGCGGACATCACGCTACTGGAAGGCAGTACCAATTATACGATTCGTCAAACGAGCGATAGTACAGGCTTCCTCAATTTTTCAGCGCAATTGGTGGTAGATGGTGAAAACGATACCTTCACGCAGAACAATACACTGGGCACATTCAGTCAGGTTGTGGGACCGCCTCGTGTGATGCTGTTAGCGACAGACCCCACTGAAATTGCGAATCTGCTCCCTGCATTGGAAGGGGCTGGCTTAATTGTGGATGTGGTTGACCCTGCTAATTTGCCATCCGATATTGGCGCACTAGCGATTTACGAGAGTGTCATCATTGCGAATGTGCCAGCGAGTGCTATTTCTGAATTACAAATGCAACGCATCCAGACTTATGTGCGCGATTTAGGAGGCGGCTTGGTATTCATTGGAGGTCCTGAATCCTATGGACCTGGTGGCTACTATCAAACAACATTGGAAGAAGTCTTGCCTGTTGAAACACAAATCCGTGACCAAGAACGTCTCCCCCGTTTGACAATTGCTTACCTGATTGATAGTTCAGGCAGTATGGGCATTTCGAGCGATGGCTTGTTCAGCAACCTTGATGTGGCGCAACGAGCAGTCAATCTCTCGATTGATTTTCTACAACCAACAGACCGTGCTGGGGTGCTGACTTTTGAATCCGATGGTGCGTTGGTTGCCCCATTCCAAGATGTGAACGATGGGGTACGCTTGCAAGAGCAAGTCAGTCGTTTGGGTGCAGGAGGTGGCACAGATATTATCGCAGGGTTGGAAACTGCCGAACGCTATATCCGCCAAGAGACAACCGACATTCAGCATTTGATTTTGATTACGGATGGTGGTTCATCAGAAAATCGACTGGTTGATAAAGCATTCCAACTCAATGATGAACTCGGCGTAACGCTCTCGGTGATTGCGATTGGGGGCAGTAGTCCGCAATTTTTACGCACCATGTCAGAAGTGGGTGGTGGTAATTATCATCGTGTGACCAACATCGCACAGATTCCGAATATTTTGGCACAAGAGACTGTGTTAGCGACGCGTTCATACATTGAAGAAGGCGTAATTCCCTTGACACGTGTCAGCAATAATCCGATGCTGGATGGCATTGCAGGTGTGCCTGATGTGCTCGGTTACGTTGCGACTACTGAACGTGAGACAGCACAAGTCGTTCTTCGTAGCCCTGAACCGTTCGGCGACCCGATTCTAGCGACATGGCAATATGGTCTAGGGCGGACGGTAGCTTTTACAAGCGATGCAACAGGGCGTTGGGCAAGCGAGTGGGTCGGTTGGGGAGATTTCTCGCGTGTTTGGGGACAAATTGTCAATTACAGTATCACTGAAAATTCGGGTAGCAATCTCGAAACGCGCGTCAATATGCAGGATGGTGTGGCGACAATTGATGTCGATGCACGCTCTGAATTGGGCAATTTCATCAACAATTTGACCCTGCAAGCCTCAGTCATCACCCCTGATAATCAGACAGAATCAGTCACCATGCAACAGATTGCCCCAGGACGCTATACAGCAGAATTTGAACCCGATGCTGAAGGTGCATATTATCTGACTATCAATGGCGGTGGTACTGTCGAAGGTGAGGATGCACGCTTCAACGAAGTGTCAGGTTGGGTGATGAGTTATTCACCTGAATATGCAATTACTGAGCCTAATCAAGCCTTGTTGGATGATTTGGCAAGCATCACAGGCGGTGATGACCTCGCGGATAATCCAGCAGCGACTTTTGTTACAACACAAGCACCGCGCACAGCGACTGCTCCGATTTGGCAATGGATGATAATCGCTGCGATTGCGCTACTACCTTTTGATATTGCAGTACGCCGTATCATCATCACACGCAGAGATTGGCAACGCTTCCGTGCATGGGTCAGTAGTGGCTCTGGTGATGATGCACCAGAAGAACGCCTATCGTCATTGATGGCAGCGCGTGACCGTGCCAGACAACGTACCAGCATCGGTGAACAAGAAGAATCGACTTTATCCACATTGCGTCGGGTACGGAACAAAGATAACACGCCTTCTGCACCCCCTTTGGAAAATCCAACGACACTGCAACCGCCACAAGCTCCGCGTGCCATTGAGCGTGATGATACACCGCCACGCACATCAGGCGAAACCGTCAGTAATTTGCTCAAACGTCGGCGGGGTGAGGATAAAGACTAGGATATTATCGTTGCCTTCGGATAAACCCGAAGACTAAGTAAATTACACTGACTGAAGTCGGCATAAAAAGTATTTTGCTGGTTTTATAGGATATGATACCTGTCAACGCTATCGCATTTTCATTGGTAGAAGACTATATCATGTAATATTGATAGTGTCCCCACAAAAGCAGATTATTTTGGAGCAGGACATTACTATGCGACGCATCCGAATTTTAATTGTAACATCGTATAAAGATAGAACGATTGAGACAGTACTCGGCGAGGTTGATTACGTTGTCTTGCAATTAGATAATCTTGATGTGGTAGACCTCACCATTGAGCAATTCAAGCCAGACCTCATCATCACACAATTTGGTTTGTCATCCAATTATCGAAAATTTATGACTTCGTTTGCAGAACGAGGCTTACGGGCGTTGCACATTGTTCAGACGTATTTTCATACACAATATCATGGACGTTATTACGCAAAATACAAAGATTTGATTGCCTTTAGCACGATGCCCCATACAGATGAGATGCTGATTGAAGCCGTTGAAGCGATGATTAGCGATATTCAGGATGATGTGGATTGGCTTAATCAAATTTATCAAGATGAGTGAATACCATGCGACGTATCCGAATTTTGCTCATTTACGATATTAGAAGTCGGCACGATAGAACTGTCGAAACGATTCTCAAAAACGGCAATTATGAAGTTCTCAGAGCCAATTATCCGAATGCTGTGCCGATTGCACTTGACCAATTTCGACCTGATTTAGTCATCACGGATAGGCTCAGAGTACGGAATTTATCGCCATGCTTAGAGACAGTTAACGCTCACGGTTGCCCATCGTTGAATATCCATCATCGGGCTGCGTTTGGCTTTCATAATTTTTACACTACTGTCAGAAAGCTAGAAAAGTTAACCCCATCGCATGACTTTGTCGAACTGCCTCGCAAACACACTGACCTTGTGGACTACATTGAGACTATCATTTTTGATATTCGGCAGGATGTCGATTGGCTCAATCAAATTTACCAAGCAGATAAGTGAGCAAGGCTACTAATGCGAAAACTGAGAGTTTTTGTCATATGGCGCAATCAAAAAATGAGGGAAGATATAAAGCAGGAGTTAGAAACTGAAGGCTTTGAAGTAACAGCATTGCAAAATGCGGACAATCTCAGCTTAATGCGCGATATTCACCAACCCGACATTGTAGTGGCTTATGTTCGTTTTGCTGATATGCATCCGCCAATTTACAAAGAAATTACTTTACACAATATCCCGACAATCATCTTTGGCTTTCATGAGTCCCATGACATCTATAAGCAATTTTTGCCTTATAAAAATCATGTTCGACTGATACCGATGTTAACACCGAAACAAGATCTCATTAATAACATAAATGCCCTACTTGAACAGAAGCAGTCAGATTTAGAATGGCTCAATCAGATTTATGAGAATAAGGACATCGACTAATGCGTCCTGTCCGCATACTTCTTATCCGAGAAGACAACCATCAAGCACAAGCGATGTTGTTATACGAAATCGTACTCAAACGACGTGTTCCGTCAGAAATTGAAACTTATAAGACGACTTTTTCTGACACTTTAGATATTATCCGCGATTATTTTCGACCTGATTTAACCGTCGCCAGCTTTGATACCACTGAGCAATTTGAGGAATTGCTGACCACTTTTGCAGAGCATGGCATTCCAATGCACTTTTTTCCACCTGCAGGATTGAGCATGGCACTCAGAACGACGATGTTAAACAAAGCTAAACACTATCCTATTAGCGCGAGCTTTTACCCTGTCAATATGTCCGAATTCACCAATAACATCAAACATTGGTTAGCAGGACTCATAGAGGACTTGAAATTTTTGGAAATGCCAGAGGCACTAGACGACGATTAACTAAGCAATCAAGTCATGCTTGCGTAACCATGCTTCGACTTGTTCGGTGCTGGCTTCGGTTAACATCGGTCCTCGGTCAATGCCTCGTGGGGATTTACCCTGCTCTAGTGGTGTGACATCTGTATATGGCAAATCATCACCTTGATTGGCAATCACCATTGTCGGTACGCTGAGGAAGCCTGTCCAATCCAAAACACGCTGTTTGGCATCGGCATCTTTATCAATCATAATTTCACGATACGGCACGTTGTATTGCTCTAATACACGCTTGGCGATGCTCACATAAGGGCAACCAAATGTGCGCGAATACATCACGAGTTCTTTATTTGCCATAATAATATTGACCTTTCTCGGTTGAATTAGTCTATAGATGGACTATTCAAGGCGAACCTTACACAAAAATATGGCATTGTCGTCAGCAGAAAATAGCTTCTTATTCTAAACTAGTAAAATATTTTTAATATACATAGGCGTATTCAATGGTACAAAAACAGAAAACACCACAACTTATTGATAGTCAACTCTTTGAAGATGAGCATCTTGTATGGTGGGGGCAACCTGTTCCGTCATACATTGCGCGTCGAGTGAGATTGGGCGAACTTTTGCCGAATATTCTCGCGATTGGTTTTGCTATCTTTTTCATTATTTTCACACAGAATATGTTAGCCGAGATGCGTGGTTTCGAGTCATTAGGGCGCAGTGGCATGGGCAATTTATTCGAGACGATGTTTCCGATTTTCTTCTTGGCGATTCCACTCATCATGATTGGCTCGGCTGCTTGGAGTGCCTCTAAACCGTTGCGTGATTGGTATCTGGCGACGAAGACATATTACGCGCTCACCAACAAACGCGCCATCATTATAGTTGATGCCTTTTCGACAGAGGTGCGCTCCTATTACGATGAGCAGATGAAGCAATTGGATGTCAAACACTATAATGACGGAATCGGAGATATTGTCTTTGCGAGTAAGACAAAAACACGCACCTATCGTCATGGCAAGCGCGGTGGCATCAACGTATCATTTACAGATGATGGTCCTCAAGTGTTCACAGGTCAGCGACACAATACGGTCAGTTACCAAGTGCCAGAAGGTTTCTTCGCTGTGCCTGATGCAAGAATCGTGGAGGATTTTATCGCGCAGATGTTCTTCGATGATGATAAGAAACGGACATAGGATGCTATTTAGTTTTATCCCAAAAACGATTATCATGAGCGTAAGATAAATACACAGACCACACACAATTTTTTAGAGGAACAAAGTTATGGCAATTGCAACACCTCCGAAGCCCAAATTCAAGTGGGATGACCCTTTTTTACTCGAACAACAACTCGATGACGACGAACGCATGATTATGCAGGTCGCGCGTGATTACTGCCAAGATAAGCTGATGCCTCGCGTGCTGGAAGGCAATCGTCAAGAGATTTTTCATCGTGAAATTATGGATGAAATGGGACAAATCGGCTTGCTCGGATGCACCATTCCAGAAGCCTATGGTGGTGCAGAGTTAAATTATGTCAGTTACGGTCTCATTGCGCGTGAAGTTGAGCGTGTTGATAGTGGTTATCGCAGTGCGATGAGTGTTCAGAGTTCGCTGGTGATGCACCCAATTAATGCCTATGGGACAGAAGCACAGAAGCAACATTATCTGCCGAAATTAGCAACAGGCGAATGGGTCGGATGCTTTGGTTTAACTGAACCGAATCACGGCAGTGATCCATCATCAATGGAAACACGCGCCACCAAAGTCGATGGTGGTTGGATGTTACACGGCACAAAAATGTGGATTACAAACTCACCGATTGCAGATGTCTTCATTGTGTGGGCGAAAGCCTATGGCGAAGGCGAAAACGAAGCGGGTGCTGTCGATGGTGATATTCGTGGCTTCATCCTCGATAAAGGCATGGAGGGACTCTCTGCGCCAAAAATTGAAGGCAAGTTCAGCTTGCGTGCGAGCATCACAGGCGAAATTGTGATGGATGAAGTGTTTGTCCCAGATGATAATTTACTCCCCTACGTCAAAGGCTTAAAAGGTCCTTTCGGGTGCTTGAACAAGGCACGCTATGGCATCTCATGGGGGGCGATGGGGGCTGCAGAATTTTGCTGGCACGCTGCTCGTCAATACACCTTAGACCGTGAGCAATTTGGGCGACCATTGGCTGCAACACAACTCATCCAACTGAAACTTGCCAACATGCAAACCGAAATTTCACTCGGTTTACAAGGTGCATTGCGCGTTGGGCGTTTGATGGACGAAGGCAAAGTCACCCCAGAGATGATTTCGCTGGTCAAGCGCAATAGTTGTGGCAAAGCACTCGACATTGCACGGGTCTCGCGCGATATGCACGGTGGCAATGGCATCAGTGACGAGTTCCATGTGATTCGCCATGTGATGAACCTCGAAGCAGTTAACACTTATGAAGGTACACATGATATTCATGCGCTGATTCTAGGTCGGGCGCAAACAGGGATTCAAGCATTTATGTAATTCTTCGCCATGAAGACGATTCGCACGGGACTCCAAGCACAGAGTCCCGTTTAGCTGATGATATTAGCTGGTCGCAATGTAATCTTGGTAATGCCCTACAAGGGATTCCATCTCATTAGCAAGAGATTCAACCACATCACTGAGTGAAATTAAGCCAATCAACTCGCCATGTTCGACAACTGGTAGATGACGGAATCCACCTCGTTTCATCAGATTTCGGGCAGTCGATAGCGATTCACTGTTGGCAATAGTGACTACATTAGCTGTCATGAAGACACTTATTGGCATACTGAGGGCATTCTCTTCCATTTCGGCGACAATATGCACGACATCACGCTCTGAAAAAATACCGACAAGCTCACCCACTTTGTTGACAATGGGCAATGCTCCGATGTTGTACTCTTGCATCACTTTACATGCTGTTCCCAAGTCGTGGTGTGCATAATAGGTGATGACCGCCGAACCCTTACGATCCAAAACACGTTTAATTGTCGTCATGTCGGTTTCTCCTAAAAATATTATTTACAACAAAATTGTTGTTATTACAGTATATAGTGTTTATGCGTAAAAATGAGATTTTCTCATTTTGGATGCTTTCAGCTTAGGCTGAGCAAATCCGCACGAAGAGACCATCACTCCAGTTGTATTTATTATCAAATTTTTGCGAAACGGCTTGGACTTCATCGTTGTCTGTGACAATGGTTGCGATTCCTGCTTGTAGGTCTCGAATTTGCTCACGTTCAGCAACGGCGAATTGAACAGTATTATCCGCCATGATATTTTTGACCCAATCCGCATTTTGACGTTTTTCGGCGCACAAGTAAAAGCAATCGACATGGTCAACATACCAAATTTCAATCTCGTGCGGATTGCCTGTCACGCGCCCTGTGGTTGTAAGGTAGAGGAAGGTTTCACTCATATGGTGTCTCCTATCGTTTTGAGCCTATCGTACCACGTTCAAGATGGCATTAGCTTGCTGTTGTCATCTGCGGTTGCATCTGTACAATACAGCGCAATCAATCACATCAGGATATGGAACAGACACCATGGACGAACTCAAACAACGCATTTTGGCTGAGGGGCAAAATCTCGGCAATGGCATCCTCAAAATTGATAGCTTGCTCAATCATCAGCTTGACCCACAATTGATGGTCAAAATGGGTAAAGAATTTGCACGTCTTTTTGATGGCATCGACGTTGACCGCATCGTCACCGCCGAAATTAGTGGCATTGCCCCTGCATTGATGGCAGCGATTGAACTGGATGTACCTGTAGTCTATGCCCGTAAGAAGCAACCAATTACGATGCGTGGCACAATCTATATGGAATCCGCACCAAGCCACACCAAGGGTGGTATGGTCAATTTATTGCTCAGTGGCGAATTCCTGAAAGCAGGCGAAAAAGTCATCATCATTGATGATTTCTTGGCATCAGGTCAAACAATGAAAGCCCTCGCACGATTAGTGCAATCAGCAGGGGCAGATTTAGTTGGCATTGGGGTCGTCGTCGAAAAATCATTCGAGAATGGTAGAGGCGCACTAGCAGAAGAAGGGTTCACGATGCCTATCCATGCGCTGGCAACTATTACCAGTATGCAGGGCACAACAATTACATTAGCTTAAAAGCTATCATGAAACAATTGGACAGCACCTACGCTGTCCTTACCATGTTTTATTATTTTGGCGGCATCACTGGGCATCTGAGTTATCGAGCGAAAGTGAGAGGCAAATTACGCCATAACCATTCCCAGAGTGCGCCACGTTTTTGATGTGACTCTCGCTCGTCATCATAAATAATATCTTCGTTGGAGGTCGAATCACTCAAACGTGCAATGGCTTCATCTTGAGAAGTCTGAACATCTTGTCCTTTTGACATGTAGAATATCCAAATGAGCGTTAAACCAGTCACACTATGAACGAGCAAATGAGAGAAAATACTAGATGGATTTTGTGATACACCAAACAGTATGCCTGAAACAACCATCCCAAGTGCATACAGCCACACATGCTTCAAACGTTTTCGCAATAGCCATGCCTGTGAAAGCCCCAACATGCCCCAAATTAGTATAAAAGGTGCAACTTGAAAAAGTGTTTCCATCAATGGAGATTGACGATAAGCTGCCAATGCTTCCCACGCCCACTGTCCACCAAGAGTAACAATGGGTATAAGAACTGCCAGAATAACTGCACTAGTCATACGCCAATGTTTGAGATGATGTCCAGTAAAGCGACGGATGATGTATTGTTGTGCCCATGTTATCAAATAAGTGAAGATTGCTCCGACCCAAATCAATGCTATTGGGCGTGTAATCGCGTCAAAACTGTTGAAATCAATTCCTACAAGATTAAGCACGAAAACTATTGGGAGTATGATTACACCACCAATCACTATGGCAACCCAATAAGATAAGAATTGTCCAATCACCCACGCCAGAAGAAACTGCCAATATGCCCAAAGAGTTTTAGATTTTTTTGGTTTTTCAGTCATGATATATCCCAGAATACTATTATCATTACTTCACCATACACTACTTTTAAGACAATCAGCAAATATTTTGAGGATAAGTCTGTGACGATAAGTATCCAAATTCAGCACAAAGATGTATCAACAATTTGTGAGCCAATTTTGCGTAGCGTGCCAGAATGGTTCGGCATTGAGGAAGCCAACCAAAATTATTTAGCATTTGTGGATAACAATCTGACATTTATCGCTTATGAAGATGATGTCGCTGTCGGATTTTTATCAGTCAATCAACATTTTCCACAATCGGCTGAAATTCATGTGATGATAGTGCATCGTGACCATCATCGCAAAGGCATCGGACGACAACTGGTTCAAGTAGCAGAAGACCGTCTGCGACAATCAGACACACACTTCCTACAAGTGAAAACCCTCAGTGATAAACATCCTGATGAAGGCTACAAGCTCACACGTACTTTTTATAAGAGCATCGGCTTTGTTCCATTGGAAGAATTTCCCACAATTTGGGGTGAAGCTAATCCCGCTTTGCAATTAATCAAAGCACTATGAATCATGATTCAACCCTATACCTCGGTGAGGGTCTCTGATATACTCTCCTGCTGAGTTGAAACATCAACCAAATATCACACAGTAGGACTCTAGGCGGGTGTTGTCGAGTGCAACCCGCTCGATTGCTGCCAGAGGGTGAACACTGTGCGAGACCTTAAACACCAAACAATTTCAATTAGGAGTTACGCTATGCCTTCACCCGTGAAGATGCGGACACTGCTAGAAACGGGCGTACACTTCGGACACCGCACCAATCGCTGGAATCCGAAGATGGATGAATTCATTTTCACCGCTCGTAATGGCATCCACATCATTGACTTGCAACAGACGCTGGTCAATCTCAATGAATATTATGATATGGTGCGCGACCTCATCGCGGACGGTGGTTCAGTCTTGTTCTGTGGCACAAAACGCCAAGCACAAGAAACAATCGAACAAGAAGCTCGTCGCTGTGGTATGCCTTATGTCAACCAACGCTGGTTGGGTGGCACGCTCACCAACTGGAAGACCATTCGCAGTCGTATCGATACCATGAAACAACTCGAAAAAGACCGCGAAGAAGGTGTGTTTGAGTTGCTGACCAAAAAGGAAGCACTCATCAACGAACGCAAAATTCAAAAATTGCAAATTCGCCTCGGTGGATTGCGCGATATGCGCCGTGTCCCTGATATGGTGATTATCGTAGATACTGACCGTGAACACACGGCTGTCCACGAATGCAACATCTTGAAAATTCCAATTTTGGGGATTGTCGATACCAATGCCAACCCTGATTCCATTGATTACATCATCCCTGGTAACGATGACGCAATGCGTTCAATTCGCTTACTGGTTGGTGCGATGGCAGATGCTGTCCTCGAAGGCAAAGCAATCCGTAAGGGTGGCGCAATTGATGAAGACCTCCCAAGTGATGAACCTGTATCACGCACGATGGACTTCGACGACGATGCCGACGATGAAGATTTGCTTGGGGAATCAACCCTGAAGAAGTTACGGGGTCAAAAACTCGATTTCGACGATGATGACGACGATTTCGATGATGACGACGAGTAAGTAACTGATAAGGGCGCACCCAACACGATGCGCCCTTTTGATAGGCAATGCTAGCAAAGCGATAACACAAATTTAAACAAATCGGATTAGGATAAGCGACGCACAAGGCGCAAGCCGAATCCGTAACGATTAATCACTATAGAAAGAACAGGGAAAATCAATGGCAATTGAAAACTTGGCATCAAAAGTGAAGCAACTGCGCGAGATGACAGGTGCAGGTCCACTTGACTGTAAAAAAGCACTTGAAGAAACTAACGGCGATTTGGATGCAGCAGCCGAAATCCTGCGTCAAAAAGGCATTGCAGCAGCCGTTAAGAAACAAGGTAAAGACCGTACCATGAACGAAGGCTTAGTCGAAATTTATAGCCATCACGATGGTCGTTTAGGCGCAATGGTAGAAGTTAACTGCGAAACAGATTTCGTCGCACGCAATGAAATTTTCCAACAATTTGCGAAAGATATTGCGCTCCACATCAGTAGCATGGCACCACAATACGTCAAGCGCGACGATGTGCCAGCAGAAGTGATTGAAGCCCAACGCGAAGCCCAATTAGCAATGGATGACCTTGAAGGCAAGCCAGATAACATTAAAGAAAAGATTGTTGAAGGGCGTGTCGATAAATGGCTCAAGAGCGTTGTCTTGATGGAACAAGAATTCCTGAAAGATGATAGCAAAACAATCAACGACCTACTACTCGAAGTGGGTGGCGAAATTGGCGAGAAAATCCAAATCGGACGCTTCAGCCGTTTTGTTCTCGGTGATTATGGCGACGAAGACGAAACCGACGATGAAGACTAATCGACTGCGACATACTCATGACAAAATGAGACAATCGCATGACCGATAAGCATGTGAGAGGATTAGCTATTGCTAGTCCTCTTTTTTTGCGCCAACGACATTTATTAACCCTCATCCCCCAGCCCCTTCTCCCTCAGGGCAAAGGGGAGTTATGGAAACAAATTGAAGTCCCTCTCCATCAGGGATAGGGTTCAGGATGAGGGCGAAAGTAAATTTCAATCTACATACCTAAAGGAGCAACAATGACACAGAATGGCACATCACCGTATAAACGTATTTTGCTCAAGCTGAGTGGTGAAGCCCTTGGTGGTGGCACAGGGGCAGCAGTCGATATTGATAAAGCGGACTTTATCGCGGAGAAAATCAGTGAGTTGCGTGCGCTTGGGATTCAAGTCGCTGTTGTGATTGGGGCTGGCAATATCTGGCGTGGCAGTATGGGCTTAGGTCGTGGTATGGATAGAACAACGGCTGACCACATGGGGATGATTGGCACGGTCATTAACGGACTTGCTCTGCGTGATGCCCTCGAACGGCGCGGATTAGCTGCACGGGTGCAAACAGCTATCCACATGAACGAAATTGCTGAACCCTATATTCGGCTACGGGCGATTCGCCATATGGAAAAAGAGCGCGTGGTTGTCCTCGCAGGGGGTACAGGTAACCCTTACTTCACAACGGATAGTGCTGCTGCCCTGCGTGCGAACGAAATTGAAGCAGACATCATCATAAAAGCGACGAAGGTCAACGGGGTTTATGACGACGACCCCAAGACGAATCCAAATGCAACACGCTACGAAAAACTCTCCTACGATAAGGTGCTGGAAGACCATCTGAATGTGATGGATATGACTGCCTTTACCCTCTGCCAAGAGAATGACATGCCGATTATGGTAGTCGATTTCTGGAATGAAGATGATTTGCTACAAGCAGTCAAAGGAGATATGAGTGTCGGCACGCTAATTACGGGGTAAACGACAATTAGGACGGCTTATTGATGCCGTCCATGCTTTTATCCTAACATCCAAACTGGTCAGGATCACTTTGCCATTGAACAGAGATTCGATAATCTTGACTAACAACACGAGACTCTTGCCCATCCCAGACAAATAAGATGGTATTTCTATCTTCATCAAAGCCACAATACGCAAGATAGCCTCTCGAACTCCATAGGAAATTCATAACAACATCGCTAAAGAGAATTTCACCATCCAAAGTAGTAACATCAAGGAAAATAGAGGGTAATCCAGACGCTAATCCAGAGTATATAATCACCTCATTGTCCTTATCTAGCCAACTGCTAGCCTGTGCAAGTGGAAGCCGCTCTGTAACCGTATTCAATTCTGTATCCCAAAGCACTATTTCACTATCTGGTGGATATCCAAGGCTGATCCCTACTGTAAAATCATCAACCCATACAGGATTGAAGGACATTATGTTGAACTCTATGTTAAGGAGTATGTGGGTAAATGTATCCGCATCAGGCGAACCATTGCTGACCGATTCACCATCCCAAATATACAGTTGCCAGATATCATCTTGTTGGGAGAGGAACATAAATTGTCCTGAATTACTCCAACCTGTGCTATACCAACTTGCCATGCTATCACTTTCATCAGGATTTTGGCTCAGACTCACAGTATCGTTACCATGCCACAGGTAAATTTCATATGGGATGTTTCCTCGGTCATATCGAATAGTAAATGCCAAACGCCCATCATAGCTCCAATCCACAAAGAAACGCCTAACTGTACCAAGCAAATCTTCTGGTGTGATATTGCTGACCGTGTCGCCATCCCAAACAAATAGGTTAATTTGCTCTCTATCCTCATATGAGCTAAAGGCTAAATACTGACCATCAGGACTCCATGCTAAGGGCTTAAAGGATACATCTACATCAGGATTAATTCTCAGTGACTCATGGTTTGGTCGGGATGGATCATATACATAGAGACTATTGTCACTTAATGATTTGTACGCAACACGTCCAGCAGGACTGAGCGAAAAATATTCAACATCCGTCAGCAACAGTGTTTCGGTATGTGTCACAGGGTCGTATAGCGACAAGCGTCCATCACGAGTGACATAAGCTAGTGTGTCATGACTATCATCAAGCGTCATAGCTCTGTAGTCATCGCTACTGACAATCAGCACAAGGCATACCAGCACAACCACTGCGGTGATGGTCATCGTGATAAATCTTGTGAAAAAGCGGGTCCGTTTTGAGGTGTCGTATCTCATCGTTTTATCTTTAGATGTAAGAGTCGATAGATTAATTTCTATTAGTTTACCACTTTGTGCTTTGGCAAGAGCATAATAATGAGCCTTAGGTCTCACTCGGCGATGCGTACCCAGTCATATCCATCCATTTCTGGAAGCCCAGTTTGGCAACAATTGGCGCGGAGGTATCCGCCATCGCTTGGGTGACAGCCACTTGTATGCCATCGGCACGCGCATCATTGAGGCGTTTAGCAACCAATGCTGTGTATGTGCCCTGTCCGCGATAATCAGGCAAAGTCGCCGCCCCTTGCAAGGTCACGACAGGTACGCGGTCATCGTAGTACATGCTAGCAACGGCGATAGGCTCATCGACACCCTCCAGATAAGCGAGGTAGTCTCTGCCATTGAGGGCGAGTTGTTGTTGATAACGCGCCTCAGCTTCGGCATCAGGTAGTGGATAGGCTTCACGATAGAGATAATTGACTGCTTCTTTATCAGATGCTTGGGCGATTCGGACTGTAATTTTAGGATTGGGTGTGATGCTATGCTGTAAATCGATCAAGACCATGCCTACAAGGTCAAAGATAGGCACGAAACCAGCCTCAAGGAGTTTATCCGCCAATGATTGAGGCGTGCTTCTATCACTGACAACCCAGATAAAATCATGCTCACCGAAGGCTTCTCGCACAGCTTTGATGGTCGCATCGACATTGGTCTCAGTTAGGCGTGCAAATCCGACAAAATTCGATTCTGCATGAGCCGACATCGCTGATTTTTGTCCGAGAACGCCTTCCACATCAATCGGCACAGAGACCGTTTCAGGATAGGGTGCGGATAGAAACAAGCGACTATCGAGTGCATCTAAAATTTGTTCACGGGTTAGAGGCATGATAGCTTATAATTTCTTTTTCTTACGGTCTTCAACAGTTTCGGGACTATATAGAGGACGAAAAGCCCACACAAGAACAATAATGAAAAAAATGAGAGACACAGCATTGATTAGTGTTGTATAAAATACAGGCAAATCTTCACTTATGTTCAACTGCCAAGCAGTATTGAAAATAGCAAAAAGCAAAATCATTAATACTTGGGAAACAATGAAGCCTATAACCAGTCTTATGCCCAAAATACCAAACAATTTCAAACCAGAATTGTAACTAGCACGTAGTACACGTTGATTGTCTTCCCAATCCAATATCTCTGGCAAAGAATTAAATCTTGTTGGGATACCATGCTCTGCCTTTAATTGAGCTACTTGATGATAGTGGTAGTCAAAAGCAGCCTCGACACTTGATTTAACAACTTCACTAATAATCTTAGAACTTTTCGCTTTTGCTCCAAACGGATAATTTGTAGTTACTGTCATCCCACTCTTGAGATAACAACAAAGCAGAATTTGTGCAGAGCCTCGCTGATCAATGGCATATACGACCACATCCTGATTCTCACTGAGATAGGTATACCTATCTCGATGTAAATATTTGGCTCTTTTAAAGACACCAATTTGCTTGAATTTAAGAAATAATAATTTCTCATCGAATTCTCGAAGGCTTTCAGGTAAAGTGTTAGGCGATGGTTTTACCTCAGCATCAAGATTTCCCCGTTGTGATACATAAAACATGTATCCAAAAAAACTAATGTGTGCAATCAGTACAAAACCCAAAATTAGCAGGATAATACTATGTGTGCCTATACCAATAAGATAAAATAATATAGGGGGTGCCAAAATTGCTACAATACCACCCCCAACAATATACACTTGTGATTCTTGTTGCACAGCCAAATACTCCAAAACTAAATTCAAAGGAAAACGTGTTTTTGACATGCTCGAATCACTCCAGAGTAATCGTGGCAATTGTGTAGAAATCACTATCTATAACAGGCAAGCGATTGTCAGGGTTATCGGCATCATAGAGACCCAAAATCAAGGTATACTCCCCTGCTGGCACATCAGGAATCGCTAGCGCGTGATTATCAACAATCGGTGTATCGACTTGCCATATCGTCGTCGGGGCTTGATTGCCGACAGGTTCACTATCGCGTTGGGCAACGAGTACGCCATCACTATCCAACAATTGTAGGAAGATTTTGTAGCGTGTCGTGAGAGGTTCGGTAGTTTGCCATGTTAACTGCACTTGCACAGCATCATTCGGGCTAACTACAGTACGGTCAATAGCTAGTGTTTCGAGGCTAATCGCATCTCCAAACAGAATGTTGACTGTCTCGGCAGTATCAAACGTTGCTGGGGAGGCAAAGCGTTCAAAGCGCACATCGCCAACCCATTCACCACTAATGGGAAAGCCGAAGCTGTTGAGTGTCGCAATCACCAAGCCGTCGGGGTCTTGTTCATCTGCGCCATAGAGCACCGCATAGATGCGTTGATGCTCACTGATGATGGTTTCGGTATCACTGGCAATGTCATCACTGGCTGGCAGTGTGTAGACAGACACATCGCCATCGTAGTAATAGCCGAAAATCTCTTGCAGACCTGGCGCACTCAAGATGATGGCATCGTCAGGGCGGGCTTGTGCTTCGATTTCGGCGACCATATCTCGGTAATTATCACGTTGGTAAAGCGGGTTGTGATAAAGCGGATTCAACAGTAGCCATTGTTGATAGCCAAAGGCGAGTATTGCCACCGTTGCAGCTACTTTCGGGAGATGTTGTGTAAGGGTGCGTTGCCAGCCTGTACGATTTTCGAGATTGCGCGGCACAATATGCCACAGTACCCACGCGCCACGTCCCATCCACAACGCAAAGCCGATTTGTGCAGGGAGCAGAAAACGCAGGTAGCGTTCGTAGAGTTCGAGATAAGCATAAATGCCTGTCGAGAGTAGAACCCATACGATTGGCAAGAGTAATGTCCACCATGCGAAACGACGATTATCGGTGACTCGTAATAAGCCGAAAAGCATCAGAAAGTAGACGACGACTTCCATACCACCCATGCCTTCTTCAAAAGTGCGTCCGAAAGCGAACCAGCCTTGAATTGTGCGGATAATAGCATTGAGTGTCATCGGTTCGCTGATATTCGGTTGTGAGCTAATCTGTGAGACGGCAACAATCAACCAAGGCGAGAAAAACAAGACTGTGCCAAGATTGATGACAATATATATCCCCACGATGCGCCAAAGTGTCGCTTGTGAGAGTTTCCCTGCAACTGTTCGTGTGATGAGATTAGCAATGATGAGCAATGTCATCACACCTTGCACCAGCATCACCAGAGCGTAACTGACATGCGTATATTCACCAACGATATTGAGCACGCCAAAGGCAAGTCCCCATTGCCAGAGAGTCTTCGTATCAATTTTATCATTCTCTTTGGTGGAGAGTGCTAGCATTGCCCAGCGTGCAAACGCCCACATACTGAGTGCACCGATAGCAGTCAACATAGCGTACATGCGCGTCTCTTGGGCGTAATAGATGCTAAAGCTATTGAGAGCGACTAATAAAGCTGAGGCTAATCCAGCTATAGGATGAAAGAGGCGTTTTCCGAGTGCGTAGACTGCAGCCACACTGAGGATACTCCACAGCACAGAATAAGAGCGCAAGCCAAATTCGCTACTGCCGACGACATCTTCGTAGAGAGCCAATGAGCCAAAATAAGCAGGTACATGGACATTATTCTGGAGGCGCGGAATCATCTGCCAGAGGGTGCGTTGACTGTGCCCGAATGCTACACCTTCGTCATACCAGAGGGATTGCACATCAAGATTATAAAAACGCACGCCTGTCGCTAGCAGTAGAATCACCAGCATGAGGAGTATCGGCAAGATGCGTTGGATAGTTTGGGATGCTTGATTGTTTGTCATGCGTGATATTGAACCACATCACACACAGAAAACCAATATACGAAACTGCCCCATCAAGTGATGAGGCAGTTGGTCATCATACATTATGCTGTGTTTTTAGTTTTGGTCGCCGCTTTGATTTGCTTCTTGTTCGGCGATGGCTTTATCAATGTCGAGGTCAATCACTTGTTGGAAGAGGTCGCGGAAGGCTTCTTCTGGGAATGCGCCCGGTTGCGAGAAAATCAAGTGCCCTTTCTTGAATGCCATGATGGTTGGGATACTCATGATGCGAAAGCTCTGTGCAAGAGCTTGGTTGGCATCAGTATCGACTTTCGCCACACGGATTTGACCGTCAAATTCTCCTGCGAGTTTATCGAGAATTGGAGCAACCATCTTACAAGGTCCGCACCATTCCGCCCAGAAATCGACGATGACAGGTTGTTCGTGTGAGTAATCGACAACGAGTTCTTGGAAAGTATCATTGGTGACGGTAACAGGTTTACCAGAGACGATTGCGCTTGCGTTATTTTCGTTATCAGCCATAGGTGGATTTAGTTCCTTTTGCTTATCTTCGAGCAGTTCTACAGCTAAGACGACATCAGTCCCCCAAGGTCTTACCCGACGCACCTCAACTTCGCCACAAAAGAAGCCAATCATGAGTGGTTTATCTTTGAAATTGAAGGTTTGTGCGAGTTGTGGATTTTTCTCTGGGTTGAATTGAGCAAAGAGAACGTTTTGGCTACTTTGCGCTGATTTTTTGAATTGGGTGCTGAACTCGCCACGCACACCATCGCCTGTGCTAGCAAGGATAAGGGCTGGCTTATCACCAATGATGTCTTGCCAGTTGACATCGGTCAGTTCGAGAATTTCGGGCATGGGTCATCCCTCGTGAATTGTTTGTCGGTTGATGGGTGTATTGTACAAGAAAAGCAAAGGGCTTAGTAGCTGTGTCTGCGTTGCGGGGTGCGGGGCGACACATAGGTCGCCCCCTACAATGTCTTATCAGAGAAATTTTAGATTCACTGTATTTTGTCAATTCAGCGATATTTCACCAATAAGATAGGTGTCACCTGAGTCAGTGGATAAGCGTTCACCTGTTCGCCAATCATAAACCACAAGCAATACGCCATAGTCGCTGGATTCTAGTGATGCAGTATCGAGCGTCAATTGCATGGGTACAAAACGATCATAGGGGATACCTTGGTCTTGGGTCATTACAATCTCGCCATTTGCATCACGTATTTGAACGGAGACCGAGTAGGTATCTGGTGGAATGGTTTCATCCAATTGCCAGCCTAATAGTGTGATGAGGTCATCTTCAATTTGGATGAGGGTGCTATCGGTCAGCGTGAAGCCTCCAAATTGTGTTTGTTGACCGTCATTACAGAAGACTTCTGAACGAGCGAATAAATCCAACCGAAGCTCATCGTTCATGACGTAGGTTTCACAACGGAAAAACTCGGCATTCATCAATGCGAGGAAATCATCATGGACTTGATTCAAACCAAACGTGAGATTCGCACCATACCAGACTCGTTGTGTACTAGCGATTTGGTTGCTTGCCCAAGTGCGCGTTTCAGGATTGCTATCGTAGAGTGCTGCTGTTGTCAGGGTGGGCATCGGTAAATCCCACACAGAATAGGTCAAGGTATCTTGGATGTACCATGCTTGCTGACTCGTACCATTGTAGAAAGCGAATAAATCGGAACTTGCGCCTTCTTCGCGCATGATGTTGGTAATGGTTCGTAAACGAGGTGTTTCTGTACCTTCGATGCTGGCATTGAAGCCAACTGTGAAATTCGCAAAGAGTGCATTGGCTAACCACAATGCAGGAATCAACAGATATAAGCCAATTTGAAGTGTTCGATTCTTAGTGAGTGTTGCGAGATAATCAGCGACGAATAACAGTGTGTAAGCAATCCAGACAGCGAAAATTGACCACAAGAAAATCGCATAACGTAAGCGTGTCGGTTCAAGTATGTCGAGAGCTTCGTTGGATGCAATGAGAACACCTGTTGAAAACAGACCGATAGCTATCACCATTCGCATTGGTGTTTTGTAGATGATAATGAGTCCAACGCCGAGTATCATCACAACTAAAGTCAGCCATGTCATGCCATTGCCGATGTAATACAGCAAACTGGTTACGACGGCATCCGCACCCATTGGCGTTTGTTCAACGTTGGCAGGGTCGAAGCGTGTGAAACCTTCAATAAAAGCAGGAAGTTGTGGGATAAAGGCAATACCCATCAACAGACCACAAAGTGGCACATACAGCCACTCTCGATTTTTAGGAACAAATAGTAGATGATAAATCGCTAGACCAATTAGGAGAATTGCAGAATAATAATGAGCGTAGAGCAAACCTGCTCCAGCAAGGATGAACCAGCCATACATCATGCGTGATGGTTTAGTCAGGAGGCGATGGTACGACCAAATCAGTAGAGCAGAAAAAATTGTAACGAAGGTAAAGGCGCGTAATTCATGCGAATAATGCACGGTGAAAGTCGAGAAAGCAAAAATAATCACTGAGACAATGCCCACTGCTGATGATTGTGTGACATCACGCCCCAACCGATAGGTCAATGCTAGTCCGATGAGGGTAAATAACAGAGACGATACCCGTAAAGCAAACTCTGACCAGCCAACGGCTGCTCCCCAAATTGCCACAATTGCAGGGTAACCTATCGCCTGATAAGGGTCATCAGCTTGGATACTGGCATACCATGCTTGCACAGATTCGACTTGATATGCCGCTCCTGCTGCATTGCGAACCGTGAAGACTTCATCGTACCAAAAACCATCGACATCAAGGCGTACACCAATGATAGCGACTAGCAAAAACATCAATGGAATTAGCCAACTCCAGTGGTATTGTTTGGTGTGACTGTGTTGTGTTGTGTTGTGTGTTTGTGTGAGCATCAGCGCATTGTAGGCAACAATCGATAACGATGCAAGACAGGCTTAAAGAAGTCCTGAGCAACGAGTTCTGAGGTCTGAGGACATACACCAAAAGCCATTTGACTGTTAGTTTTTAGATACATTGAGGAGTGTTTGAAATACTCTCTTACACTTGCTACAGTGAAATTTACATAAAAGCATAGTCGATGCACTATCCAAAAATACAAAGATATTATGACCGTTTCCCTATTGGCGATAATACTATCTATCGCCTATGCTAGGTGTAATGTGTAATTATCATTGAGATTATTCAAATATTATGCCGAAAAAGAAACGTCGTTCTTACAATTCTTTTCCATTATTGACATTTAGTTTGCTTCTCGCTATTGGTGGATTTATCGCCATTGAATTCGGATTTAATCAATTGCTAACAAGCGAGCAAAATTCCACATCGGATTTTATCGTGCAAGTCAATCCTGATATGACACAAGTGCCAGCTACTAATACAGCAATCACACCTGATGATAGGGTCAATTCGCAAACTTTTAGTGATATTCTCTCCATGCTCAATGTTGCGCGTGCCGATGCAGGTTTAGCCCCTGTACAATTTGATAGCACCCTCAACCAAGCTGCTGCTCAACAAGCCAGTTATAATGCTCTCAATCGAACTGTCACTCACGAAGATGCCGATGGTCTTTTAGCCGATACGCGCGTTCAAGCTCTTGGATATAACTATGCAACTGTTGCTGAAAATTTACTCAGCAATTGGACATTGGATGGCGAGAGTATCTATGAGCAATGGCGTGATTCACCGCCTCACCAAGCAAATATGATGAAAGACGACATCACCGAGATAGGACTCGCTTATCATGTGACATCGTATGGGCAAGTTTACTTTGCGATGGTGCTGGCACATCCACAGTCATGATAATGGTACTTTAACGCGAAGATACCAAGACGCAGAGGCTCAAAGAGATTAAGGAAGAAGAAATCAAATATAGAGAATAATTTCACAGGACATAGCAGGACATAGCAGGACATAGCAGGGCATGTCATTATATCTCATATATTTGAAATCATTTTTGCCGACTTTGTGTTAGGTTTTTGTTCAAACTAATGAGGCTACTATTCAACATCAATGCGCTATCCAACTTACAGTGAACTCATTTTCATCAATGGCTTGTTATTAGGCGATGAAGCCTTACAGACAGGCAAGAAAAAAGTCCGTGATATTGATATGTTGCTGGCTGCTGCTGACCGTCCGAAAGCGAGTGCTTTTGGTGAAGATGCGTATCCCACATTAAGGGAAAAAGCGGCTGTTTTACTCCATTCGATTGCGCGGAATCATCCCTTTACTGATGGGAATAAACGTACAGGAACAGTCGGCGCGTTGTTCATGTTGCGTATTAATGGATACCATATTCAATGGCATCAGCAATCAGCAGTAGACCGCATTGTTAATGTAGCAGAAGGACGCACAGATTATCGGGAGTTTGCTGATTGGCTTGAAACCATTCCTGCCCCTGATACAGCACTCACCCCTGATACAGAGCATGATACACTCATCATCAAACGTTTGCTTGAAGAACAGAAATGGTTATTGGATGAGCTTGCCGAACGATAAAAATCAATATCCGTTACGGATTCTATCTGCAGTGGATTTACACAACATCAATGAAGAAGTCACCAATCGTCCGTCCATGATACGTGACCATCAAGTGTTACAATCGGCAGTGCGTCGCCCATATATTATTTTATTCGGGCAAGAGCAATTCCCGACTTTGATTGACAAGGCAGCCGCGACGATGTATTCGGTTGCCGCACATCATGTTTTTGTGGATGGTAATAAGCGCACGGCGATTCGGGCAACAGAACTATTCCTAGAAGCCAATGGCTTAAAGCCGACATGGACGCAAGACGAAATTGCGCCATTTGTGCTCAAGATTGCGCGTCATGATATTGACATTGAAGATGTTGCAACTTGGTTATCGGAGCGAGTTGAGGAGATAGATAGATGACATCACATTCATCAGCAGTTCAACAATTCTGGGCGGATTACCGTGCGACTTTAGATGATAGACATCCGCATCATCAGCGTGTTTACAGTGCTTGGGCATTTGGGGATAGTCCTGAACTCGCCGATGACTTGCTGGCATTGGTACTATCAGGCAAAAAGATCGCCACTGCATCTGCGATTTGGAGTTACGAAGATGACAACGAACCCGAACCTTATGTTGGTGAGTTGAGTATCATCTTGGATGGTGCAGGTCAGCCACAGTGTATCATCGAAACTGTTGAAATTTTTGTCGCGCCATTTGATGAAGTCCCTGCTGATTTTGCCAAAGACGAAGGTGAAGATGATTTATCACTGGCGTATTGGCGTGATGCCCATGAGCGATTTTTCACCCGTGAATTTGCATCGAACGGCAACAAACGGACATTTTCACCTCAAATGCCTGTTCTGTGTGAACGCTTCGCGGTGATTTATCGTTGTTAGTTGTTTAAAAATTGATACAAACCACATTCGGTCACACCATTCGTTCGCCCTTTTGCTCAAATCAGGTACAATACAAGGCATGTTTTAATAATTTTGTAGTGTTGAAGCAGTCATAAGATTTTGTAGGGGCGTGCTACAGTGCGCCCATGATGTAACGGGTTCGCTGTAGCAAACCCCTACAGACGCAAATATTAACAAAATTACTCAGGTTATTAATTATGGGAAGACACTTCACGCGATGCTGAAGGGGGACTTCATGCGAAAACACATCATCGGTTGGTTGTTTATCATAGCACTCACCGTCGTCGGACTCGGTGGCACGGCGGCTCAATCAGGGATTCGAGCGGTAGTCATCAATGAAAATTTGAATATTCGGATTACACCTGCTATCGGCGCATCTGTGATTGATACAGTTGAGGCAGGTTTCGTCTTTGACCGCATTGATGCGATTAGCGGTGACCGTCAGTGGTTGCGTGTTGATTATTTGTGTCAGCAGGGATGGATTAACCTGACACCGATTCAAATTTTAGAGGGTGACATCAGCACGTTACCAACGGCTGACCCTCGCAGTATTCCATTTGGTGGCTTTGAATCGCCTCGTGCTGGTTTCACAACGCAAAATGGCACAATTCTAGGACGCGCAACGGATGGTTTACGGATTCGTTCAGGTCCTTCGACTGGTTACCCTACTATCGGCAATATCAATTTCAATCAACAATTCAGCCTAACAGGACGTAATCGTTGTGGTTCGTGGGTGCAAGTCTCGTTTGAAGGCACGCTTGGGTGGGTCAGTGCGACATTCATTCAGCAAATTGGTAGCGGTAATCTGCTAGATTTACCAGAAGGCGGTATTATCGCGGATGAACTCGTACCACAGGTTGATGGTGATGATGAATACTTTGCGACACTCAACTTGATGCTCAGCCGTTTGCAACTGGCGCAAGAATCATTGGATTCGATTCGCAATAGTTGGACAGATGCGGCACTTACAGGACGTGCGGTGTGCCAAGATTATCCACCGCGTCCGAGTGACTTCACGATTGCGACACCATTGCTGGCTGCTAATTTTGGAACATTAGAGCCACTCCGTATCGAATTTGATAGTGCGATGCAAGATATTCGGGATGCGATTGATTTATTCATCCAAGTGTGTAATCAACCAGGGACAGGTAATCCTGTCGGGCAAGCAACTGTGCAAGGTGCATTGAATCTCGTTAATCGTGCTGACCAAACAGTGGTCACCTTACGCCAACGCTTGAATGAACTCATACCTGATTTCTCACCAACGGGACAAGAATGCTTGCTCATCTTCAACCGTCAAGTGGAATTGTTGCCTGTAGTACAAACAGGGGTTATCTATGGTGATAGCATCACCAATCGTGCGATTGTGAGAGGTTATTGCTTCAATGGTATCGAAGGACAATTGCTCAATATTCAAGTGTTGCCGATTCCACCTGCTGAGTTACAAGCATTTGTTGCTATCAGTCCACTGGATAATCCAACGGATTTCTTATCGGTTGGGGTTAGCTTCGCTGGTGAACGTCAATCACTCGGACCGCTTGTATTACCGACGACAGGGGCGTACTTAATCATTGTGGCTGATTTGCAAAATGAGCAAGCTGAGCGTAATTCATTTGGTGATTATGCCCTACTCCTGAGTGATTTGACCTTTGGCACGACCTTCCGTAACTTGGCTTACGATGAGCTTACCAATTCCATTATTCTTGAAGAAAGCGGTGGTGGTATTGTTTTTGGTGATACTAACACACTCCCTGCTTCGTGCCCAAGTTTGAGCTTCACATGTGGACAATTCTTCTCGTGTGATGAAGCAGAGGCGTGTCTGGCAGCAGGGAATTTCTCGTTGGATGATGATAACGATGGTGTGCCATGTGAAGGGTTTGTGTGTCCGAGTAATTAGGGTTAAAAATTCCTAGCAATATCGGGAGGGCACAGTTGTTGAGTCTATTTGGGACAACCCCTTACCTTGTATCCATTTTAGACACCCTCCGACCCCTAAGTTTACTCGTATCTCGTGCCATATGTTCAAAACATATGGCTAGCTTGTCTTGGGAAGTGCGCTAAAGGCACTGCTTTT
>JBCCSC010000027.1:0-91415 GCA_039200705.1 Chloroflexota bacterium | reverse complement strand
TTCTTCGTCTTTGCCTACATAAGCATTCGGCTCTTCTAATAAGAACGCTCGAATTTTCGTCCATTGGTCGTCGCTTAGTCTCACATCTGTCATGAGACTATTTTACTCGTTTTACTCAAATGTCAACAGAACCTAGGATTAGTTGGATAGATCAGCTAAATGAGGAATCATCTCAGCAAACAATTGATTTGGTCAATTACTATGATGCACCATGGCAAACTCGGTCTGTATTTTTTGGTGATTGGCATCCGAATAGTGAGAGTGTTGTATTGATTGTACATGTGTCTGATATAGGTACATATGATCACATGACGGAACTCGTTAGCTATGATATGGCAACACAAGAAACCACAATCATTGCGTCCTATAAACCATCGGTTACCGTGCTAGATATTCACTATAATTCAGACGGCTCTCAATTGTTGTATTATATGCGTAACCATCGAACGAGTGAGAAGCATTTAGTCATTCTTGACACCACAACAGGTGAAGAGCAATTTATCCCCTTCGATGGCTGGCTCATAAGGGTAGGACATTAAGTCAAAAAGGACGAGTTCATAATCTCGTCCTCAATCATTGTGTTGTTATCTTAATAGACTAAATTGTCGTCAATGAGGCTTTCATAGTGGCGATTTTTTCGCCGATAAAGCGACCATCATCGCTTGCAATCAGCACCCCTGCTTGCTTGTTAATCATCAACTCGCCTAGATGTTTAATTAGTTGGTTGATTTGCTGGCGCATAATCATCATCACATCTTCCCAGACCACATCATCAGGCAAGGATGCCTCACGTAAATCGCGCATACTCTCCAGATAATCCATCGCAGGCTCTACATCAGGTAAAATCAGCGCACTCGGTAAATCATAGCGCACGGTGGCATAGAAGCGACGCGACATCATACGAATCCCATTTTCGAGAGCAAAGCGGTCTGTTGGCATCTCGGGCGCACGGACAGTTGCTGCCCCACTGCGCGTTAATAATACAATCGCGCGACGCATCAACACTTGGAGTTCGGGCATGGTTGCGATGCTATTGGTCGCAATCACGACTAAGCCACCAGGGGCTAATACACGTTGAAATTCTGCTAAAGCGGTGCTGATATTCTGCACATGATGAATCATATGATTCGCCATCACAATATCGAAGCTATCATTGTGGAAAGGCAATTGTTCGGCATTGCTGAGGAAAATTCGTTTGGTGCCTGTCAGGGGATGATGTTCAATCATTGAGGGCATCAAATCTAAGCCATAATAATCGACTTCTTGCTGGCGATTTTTTAATTTATTGTAGTATAAACCATTGCCACAACCGACATCGAGTAAGCGTTCGCCCCCATGCCATGGAACACGCTCTAGCACCCAGTCAGCGAAGCTCAAATCAGGAACAGTGTAGCGGTCATGAATCGCTTGCCGAACCAGCAAGTGATCGTCTGTTGAATAATGTTTGCGTATCAAATCGCCCTGTTGTTCTGTTCCCATAATGTCGTCCTACACTGTATCAATAAATCATGTCATAAACTATTCATTTGCTAACAGCTACTACCATATCACAATCATACTATGCTACGGATTTTACGCAACAGAAGGCATTTGTATCAAACCTATTTGTGATAAGCGTATGGTCAGTGTATCACATTGTGTAGATAGAAACGTATTAAAGTTAGCTACACGCTCTAATTAAAGTCAATCATTGAATTTTATTACTTATTTGACAATCCGAAACGTTTCGGATACTATTCAAGTATTAACTAATATAAAAACTTTTATTACAAATATTTAATGCCTACAACACTCAAAGATATTTCCAAACAATCTGGATATTCTGTCACCACTGTTTCACGTGCACTCACAGGCTATGATGATGTGAGTTCATCTACACGCGCCCATATCCTCAAAATTGCTGACCAACTTGGCTATCAACCGAATCATGCCGCGCGTCAGTTACAGGGGCAACGCACGATGACTCTTGGGCTTATCATGCCTGAGCGGATGCCGACCTATGAAGATGATTTCTTTAGTGTGCTACTCAAAGGTATCACTTACGAAGCAGCCAATAATGGCTATGATGTTTTGACCAGTGCTGCCCATCCCAATCAATCTGAGCTAGATACCTACAAACGCTTTGTCGAAGGTAAGCGCGTTGATGGCATGATTGTCGCACGAACCCATCGTAATGATTCGCGGATTGCTTATTTGCAATCGTCTAATATGCCGTTTATCGTCCATGGACGTTTAACCAGCGAAGAACAAAGCAATTTCCATTACATTGATGTCGATAGCCAATTGGGCTTGTATCTTGTCACGAAGCATCTAATTGAGTTAGGGCATGAGAAAATAGGTCTAATTTTGCCCCAAGCGGATTTGGCTTTCACGGATTATCGCTGGCGAGGCTATCTCAATGCCTTAGATGACCATCAGTTAGTGTATCGTCCTGATTACTGCACACATGGTAATTTAACCTATCAGAGTGGGTTGGACGAAGCCGATTATTTGCTTACGAACTATCCTGAACTCACGGCTATCATCGCTACGAATGACTGGATGGCACTCGGCGCAATTGCCAGGGCTGAACAACATGGACGGATTGTTGGCAAAGACTTCGCCATTGCAGGCTATGATGACATTCCAGCCGCTAGCCAAGCCCATCCATCCCTGACAACGGTGCATCAACCGATTTACGATGTTGGTGTGCAACTAACCAAACAACTTATCAGTATCATCGCAACCACGCCCACAACATATCATCAAACATTACTTAAACCACATTTGGTCGTGCGTGAATCAAGTGGGGATTCACGATGATGAAAGGAGTCGCCTGACACATAAATACGCTTAGGATGTGGTGGAAATGCCACCATGTAACGCTTTTTGTTCAAAATAAATTATTTATTTAATTCAGAAAGAGGTAACGTTATGCGTATTCGCATTACACTCGTTGTTGCATTGCTCGTTAGTATGCTCAGTGCATTGACCGTCAACGCGCAAGATGTTGAACTTGTCTTCTTAACCAGTGAAAATCAACCAGAACGTGTTGAACGCCAAGAAGCGATTGCTCAAGCCTTTGAAGCCGAAAATCCTGGTATTGATGTCATCATCGTACCTGTTGAAGAAAACGAACAAGTGAGCTTCATCACCATCAGCCAAGCAGCTAATACACTGCCTGACCTTGTTTTACACTCTGTTCAATTCACTGCTAAATGGGTTGCTGATGGTGCACTTGACCCTGCGCGTGCAACTGCAGTCATTGAATCACTTGGCGTGGATACATTCAGCCAAGGTGCACTTGCTCTCGCACAAGTTGAAGAAGGCGTATATGGTTCAATTCCGAACGATGGTTGGGGACAATTGCTCATGTATCGTAGTGATCTCTTCGCAGAAGCAGGGCTTGAAGCACCTGATAGCTACGATGACATTCTGGCAGCAGCCGAAGCACTACATGATCCAGATGGCGGTTTGATTGGTTTCTGTGGTCCTAACGCACCAGACCAACAATTTACATGGCAAACATTTGAACACGTTGCACTCGCAAACGGCGCATCATTTGTGGATGACATGGGTAGCATCACCTTTGAAAGTCCAGAAATGATTGAAGCGATGGAATTCTACAATACCTTGATGAGCAACTACGGTCCTGGCGAAACAGGCTGGTTTTGGGATCAAACCCGCGCGAACTATCTCGCAGGTCGTTGTGCTATGAATATCTGGTCACCGTTCATCCTCGATGAAATGGCTGGCTTGCGCGATAGTGCTTTCCCAAGTTGCCCAGAATGTGAAGAAAATCCTGCATTCATCGCCGAAAATACAGATTTCGTTGGTGCATTCAGCGGCTTCAGCAATGATGTTCCTGCAGCATGGGGTAGTACCTTCAATGTGGGTATCTCAAGCACTGCTGACCCAGAAGCAGAATTATTCCTAGAATACTGGTTCAATGAAGCGTATCTCGATACATTAGCCGTTGCGCCAGAAGGTAAATTCCCAATGCGTCGTGGTACAGCAGATGAACCGACTCTCTTCCTCGATGGTTGGGCGACCCTTGATGTTGGTGTTGACCGTCGTGCACCACTGAGTGACTTCTACAGTGCAGAAGACCTCGCTGTTATCACTGGTGGGTCTGATGGTTATACCCGTATGGGCTTTGATGTCGGTCAAAATACACTGGCAAGTGCTGTTGGTTCGACCTTCTTCATCCAAGAAAATCTCGCACAATATCTCAATGGCGATATTTCTGTCGAAGATGCAGCCGCTAACATCCAAATCGAAATCGAAGATTTGCAACTCGAACTCGAATAATGTTTCTTTGGGAGTAGCTTATGGGTTACTCCCATTCTCAAGAGTTGGCAGAAACCGCATCTGGCTAAAACCAGATGCTACAACAATCACATCGGCTGAAGCCGACAGAATGTGTTTTTGCCGACTTTAGTCGGTGTGAATTTCTTAGCCTTCGGGTTTATCCGAAGGGGGCAACCTTTTCTGCTAATTAATAATATTCTTCGTGAGGGCGACTATGGCAATTCTGATTGAGATTATCCTGTGGGCGTTGATTGGTGCGCTCCCTGGATTTTATATATTTTTTCTACGCGGTTATGACACACGACTAGGCATTGCCTTAGGAGCAGTCGCAGGGGTGCTGATTGGTGTCGTGGGACAAAACCTTGACTTGGTGGCAAGTCCAATTAGTGCAGGTGTGATTATCATGGGCTTGATTGGGGTTGTCTTGTTGCTACTACCACCCTCTCAATATGACACCGCACCATCATTACCTAGACGCGCTTTGACGATTCTGGGTGGTTTGCTGATTTTGCTCTTCTTCTTTGTTGGGATTAGTGAAATTGTCTTCTTTGGGCGTAATATCGACTCAGGCATTGTCACCATCTTGATTTTAATAGCCTATATCTTTGTGATTCCACGCGGTAATTTTGACGAGCAACGGACTAAAGGACAGCGCATCGCCGAACTTGCTTACGCACTCACGATTCCAACGGTGTTGATTGTAATGGGCATCGTGATTTTCCCCGTTTTGTGGAATATCGTCCTTAGCTTACGCCCGATTGAAGTGGCTGATTTACCCAATGTTTCGCTGGTAGCCTTTGATGATATTACGGCAGATGGACGCAATTGGTACGATAATTTCCAAGCACAAGCTGGTTTACGCCTCGACACTGTTCCTTGTGAATTAGCAGAAGATGGCAGTTGTGCTGTCGATGAAAATGGCAATACTGTTTATGTCAGTGCGCGACGCACCATTGAAGACTATCGCGGTTGGCGCGAAGCAACGACTCTGCCTGGTGCTGGCGAAGAACAAACAGTCATCGGTGTGCGTGACCCTGAATTCTATCCGATGATTTTTCGTACATTGGGCTACACGCTAGCGAGTACCATTTGTGCGATTTTCTTTGGCTTGGTTGCTGCCTTGATTGTGCGCGAAGCCTTCCCTGGACGGGCGATTTTCAGAGGGTTCTTGCTCTTCCCCTATATTGCACCTGTGATTTCGGTAGCATTCATCTGGAAGATTCTGTTGCGCTCGGATGGCTTAATCAATGGCTTGATGGGAACGCGCATCAATTTCCTTGGTGATAACAGCCTACTTCCCTTGATTATGGTGATTCTTTTCCAGACGTGGCGATATTTCCCCTTTGCATTTTTGTTCTTGCTGGCACGTATCCAAGCGATTCCTGATGATATGTACGAAGCTGCCAAAGTGGACGGGGCAACGCCGATTAATCGCTTGCTTTATGTCACGCTACCGCAACTACGTGCCGTCTTCGGCACATTATTCTTGTTGCGTTTTATCTGGACATTCAACAAGTTTGACGATGTTTTCTTGCTGACGGGTGCAATCTCGCAGACTAAAGTAATTCCTGTTCAAATCTTTGAACTCTTATTCACCGAAAGCAATGTCGGTCAGGCGAGTGCTGTTGCTGTGATTATGGCAGGGATTTTGGCTGTCGTACTCATTATTTACTTCCGTTACTTCTTGGTTGAGGAGGAATAATCATGTCCACACCGACACAACAAAACGAATTTTCGCGCGAAGAGTTTGAAACGAACATTGGGCGTGTCCTAAAATGGGTGATGATTGTTTTCTTCTTCATCGTGACAGTTTTCCCGTTCTATTGGATGATTAATCTCTCCTTCCGACCTGAACAAGATATTCAGACCAACCCGACTAAACTTGTGCCATCTGGCGAAGATATTCGCACAACACTTCATCCTGTGGGGTGCTGGATTTCACACGGGCGCGATGAAGCCTATACATCCGATGAATTGGCAACGATGCTCATCGCAGATAACGACACAATCGCGATTATGAATGAGTATGATTTGTCCTTGCTCATCATTGAGCCTGAAATTGTCGAGCCGACCTATGCAGTAGTCGCTGAGGATGCGCTAACTGATGCTCAACGTCGTAATGTCATTGAAGATGCAGAGAATGTACCTGAAGGCTTTGTCCTCGTTGAAGACGCACCTGAACAAGGCGAAACTGAATACTTGGCTGTCAAAACTGACGAAATTACCGAAGAGCAACAACAATATGTGACCGCTTTTGACCGTGTGCCTCGCAGTGACCCACGCGCGATTGTCCAAGCCGAAAGTGCGATTCGTGCAGGGATTGTTGCTAATACAACTGAATCTGAGTTGCTAGAACGTACTAATAAAGAGCAAGTGCCAGAAGCCTGTGTCAATGTGTTTGGACAAAGTAGTTTCACGATTGTACTTGTGGAACAAGGCTTCCCACCCTTTATTTTGAATAGTTTGATTCTCTCCCTGCTGACTGTTTCTCTGACACTCTTGCTGGCGATTCCTGCTGCATATGCTATTACCCGTCTCCGTTATCTTGGACGTAATCTGATGTCATGGGGCATTTTGATGATTTATATGTTCCCTGCGATTGTTTTGGCGATTCCGCTATTTGTGGTTTTCACACGGACAGGTTTACGCGAAACACTAGAAGGCTTGGTCATCATCTATATGAGTGGCACACTCCCTGTTGCGCTTTATATGCTTCGCAGCTACTTCATGACGATTCCCCCTGAGCTTGAACAAGCGGCTCTCATTGATGGCTGTACCGAGTTTGAGACCATCTGGCGCATCACCATTCCGCTAGCGATGCCTGCGATTGCCTCGGTGGCACTCTATACCTTCATGATTGCATGGAACGAATTCTTGTATGCCTTCTTGTTTTTGGCTGCGGATACTAGCCGTTGGACATTGCCACTCGGCTTGCAACGCTTGGATAGTCAAGAAGTGCCTGTATCGGCATTGATGGCTGGCTCACTGATTGTCAGCATTCCGATTATCGTGATTTTCTTCTTCTTTGAACGCTTCCTGACACAAGGTTTGACAGCAGGTGCGGTTAAGGGATAAGGTTGATATTCTTTGATGAAATTGCGTGTAGGGGATGGTTTCAAACCATCCCCTACGATTACATAATCTAAATTGAGAGAGGCATCATGCTCTTTGACCTATCAGACTATCGGCTACGGAAACTTGACCCTACCCAAGGCACAAAACCGCTAGACTTCGGTGGCGGAGGCATCACAGGTAGTATCAACCTTGATGGACGCTTCATCGCCATTAACACCTATCATCCTGAGCATGGCTACATCACCCTCACAAGTATCCCGCCCTTCCCTGATGCAGACCGCTACGACCAAGCCAAAGTGCGTGCCTATCGTAAATCGCTGGTGACCAATGAAGGCTTCGGACTCGAATTTGAGCAAGAAATTGTCGAACGCGAATACTACCTGATAGAAGATGCTGTACCCTTCATTCGTTTTACATTGGCTGATGGCACAGTCGCGGAGTGTTTGACTACATTTTTAGGAATGTCTAATGTTATCAGGATAGATGCTCAGATTTATGATCCCATTGTTAGGCAATATTGGAAGTTCAGTATTGATGGAGTTAAAGCATTGATGGCAGGTCGTATTTGGTTAAGACGCACGGACTACACGCAGCTTACTGAAGGTGGAATAATTCCTGCACCATCTCACAGAACCAATTTGGGACAGAGAACTAACGGCAGAGTGTTTCTTGATAATGAAGATTTGCAAATAGGTATCGGCATTCAAGGCGTTACTACTGACAATCAAAATAATGATGGTTCAATTGATTTTGAGCCACAAGTCTTTAGTAAACTTAGTCAATTGCATACTCTAAGATTTATGTTCAATACAATCAGTGAATCTGGAGGTGATGATAATCATATAAACAAATTTATTAATAGATATAAGCAACCAAATATCCAAAATGAACACCCACTTATAAGCCGTTCCAAACAATATTCAGTTGTGTGTAATATGCACACTGGCTGTATGCTGACTGACCATATGATTTTACCCTTACTTTGGAATAGAGACTCATATTATGTCGCCAAGAATTTGCTTTTAAGACATCCAAGTGGACAAGATATGATGAAGAATCATCTTGAATGGCTTTTTAATAAGGCTTGGCGTGGCACATATTGGAAAAAACCCAAACAACCTTTGAAGAATGGGTGGGCACGTTCATATATGGCAAATGGTATGGCAAAGGACAACAAAGCCTTTCAATTTGACCAGCAACTTTATCCTTTTCTTGAACTTGCTGAATATTTTGAGTATCTGGAAAGAACCAATGCTCCTGCTATCAATAGTGAAACACAATTGTGGGGAGCAAATATCGAAGCGTTTATGTCTCTTGTTGGTGAACTTTCTAGTATCTCAAATTTTGCGACACTATTAATTTCTACAGATGAAACGCCTGCCGATGACGATTTGGATTTCCCATTTCATTTTAGTACCACAATTTTACTTTGGTATATTTTGAAAAAATTATTGCCCTATTGCACAGGCAGTTTTCAAGAAAGTATTCAAATCGGTACTAATGGCGATATGGTGAGCCATATCAATAAATACTTCATCACCGAACACAACGGCAAGCAAATTTACTCCTATGCCACCGATGGCGAAGGCAATCACTATATTTATCACGATGCCAATGATATTCCACTGGTGATGATGCCTCTGTGGGGCTTCTGTGATAAAGATAATGAAATTTGGCTGAATACCATTGAGTTTGCTTTCTCGGATGCCAATCCTGGGTTTTATGATCGCGTACTGGGGTCGGTTCATACGCCTGCGCCGTGGGCATTAGGCGATGCTCAGGAACTTATCTACTGTAAAGTGGTTGGCGATAGAGAACGCTATCAACGCGTGTGGCAACGCCTCGAAAAAGCGATGCAGTGGGATGGCGCACTCCCCGAAGCCTATGATGCAACAACCTTTGAGGTAGTCTCGCGTCATTGGTTCGCATGGCCGAACGCGATGGTAGCGATTGCTGATAGTATCTCGTGGGATTGGGAAACCGAAGGGGAATACGCACGATGAATATTGGCTTTGTGGGGACACGCTTCGCAGGGGTGGATGGCGTGAGTCTTGAAACTCAAAAACTCGCGCAAGTCTTCCGTGAGATGGGACATGAGTGTTTTTTCTGTGCGGGTGAACTGGATAGCAACGCCCAACCCAGCTATCATATCCCCGAAGCACACTTCACTCATCCCACAGCCAAAAAGCTACACGATGAAGCCTTTAGCAAGCCGAAGCTATCACCAGAATTTTTTGCTAAATTATATGCTTCTGCTGATGCTATTCGTGCGGAACTAGAAAAATTCATCGAGCAGTATTCAATTGACTTGATTGTGCCACAAAACTCGCTGACGATTCCTATGAATCTATCACTGGGGATTGCGATTACTGACCTCATCAAGCGCACACGCATCAGGACATTGGCGCACCATCATGATTTTTACTGGGAGCGTGACCGTTTCATCAATAATGGAGTACAAGATGTCCTCAACGATGCTTTTCCACCTGATTTGCAACCTATTGTCCATATGGTCATCAATAAGGCGATGCAACAACGTCTAAAAGCTATCAAGGGCATTGATGCGCTCTATCTGCCGAATGTCTTTGATTTTGAAAATCCGCCTCTTGCACCTGATGATTACGCGCTCTCTTTCCGTGAGGAAATTGACTTGCGTGATGATGATCTGATTGTGTTACAGCCAACACGCATCGTGCGACGCAAAGGCATCGAATATGCGATTGAACTCATGCGTCTGCTGGATGATGAACGCTTGGTATTTGTCGTCACAGGTTACGAAGGCGATGAACGTGGTGGCTATGGTGATTGGCTCAAAATGCAAGCTGACCGTGCTGGTATCCGCTATAAATTTGTGGGTGAGTATATCAGTGCCGAACGAGGCGAATTCAACGGGCATAAAGTCTATGATTTGTGGGATGTCTATCCACACGCACATCTCATTACCTACCCTAGTACCTACGAAGGCTTCGGTAATGCTCTGATTGAAACAGTTTATTTTCGTAAGCCTTTAGTGGTGAATACCTATCCAATGTATCTGAGTGACATCAAACCTGCTGGTATTCGTGCAGCCGAGTTCAACATTGACATCACAGATGAAACATTAGCTGAAACTCGTCGTCTGATTGATGATGAGGCTTATCGCGCTGAGGTGATTGAACATAACTACCAAGTCGGCTTACAACATTTTTCGTATCGGCGATTACGTCAGGTGTTGCAACGAGCACTACAAGCAATCGCTGACTTGTGACAATTCGCCTCATATCTTTTACAAAAATGGTTTCGCAATCCTCTGACAAGTCTTTGATTTCGTTAGACACTTTGTCAAATTTTGATGTATACTTTGGTTAATTGAATTTGCATTTTCTTAATGTATAACACTGTTTGTTAAACAAAAAATCTTTTTGATAAGCTATGCCTAGTTTTCAGCAATTTGAGCAAGATTTTCAATATTGAGTTACTCGAATTGTTTTACATGGGAGCTAACAATGCAACAGAACCAAACCATGCTTGAACCTGACTGGGGCTTTGACATCGGCGTAACGCCACAATTTGAACTCCACGCTGTTGAAGTGCGTGATAATCAGCTTTATATCACGGGAGTATCGCATAGTTCGATCAAGTTAAAAGGACGCTTTAGCAAAATTAGTCAGTTTATGTCTCATGTCGCTATTGAACCCACTGAAGGCAACAAACTAGCGACAATTAATCTCAAAGTGACATCTATTTCTGCGTATCACACTCAACTCAATCGCCTCAATTCAGGGATGCAAGCACGGCTGGCGTGTACTGGTGACTTTGATACCGTGTTGGAAACGCTTCAAACGCGTGCTTGGCAATTCAATGAAGCCACTCGACAATGGCAACCTTCCACATCAAATACAGAAAAACTCGTTCTGAGCAAATGAGTATCGAATTCACAATTGATATTCTGGAACAAAAGCAAGATAAACTCTTCGTTACAGGCTTATCGCTGAATGAGCTAGCAGTTGATGATTGTTTCACAGCCCTTCATCAATACGGTAATAGCAAAAAATCCAAAAAACGTCTTTCTGAATTGAATTTGTGTGTTGAGTCTATCATCCTTGATGGTGAACCTGTTGATAGTGTCCGCGCACAACAATCGGCAATGTTGATATTGCTTGGCGATGCCACTGCCCTGTTAGATGCTATTGATGCGCTTCGCTGGCGAAAAAAGAGTGGGCGCTTTATCCGCACCTCGCAAGAAGCCTTAACCCTCGCGGATAGTTAAACCTATAATATAAATTCTCGTATAAAATTCAACGCAATCATCCTCAAATTAACATACAATAGATGGACTTACTTCTATTGAAAGGATGCGACAATGCAAAAATGGGATTATATGCTGATTGGCTTGGTCAAATCATATGGGATGAACTATCGTGCTAATGGCGAAAAAGTCAATGACTGGAAAGATGCACCCTTGCACGAAGTCTTTGCGAGACTAGGTAAAGCAGGTTATGAATTTGCTGCCTACGATGGCGAAAATTATATTTTCAAACGTCCCTCTAAGTCTAGTGAATCATAATTTCAGAAGCTCATTGGACGGCAAATAGTCGTCCATTTTTGTTGTCCTCTCTAATTAAAGTGACTATGCTTAATGCTGGCTATCTAAGTGAGCAAAAGGCATGGTGTTATGAATTTCCTCAATTTACTTGTGGTGGGACTCTATTATTTCGGCAAGCGCAATATCTGGAATTTTCTGGTGATTCTAGCTCTGATTGGTATCACGGGCATTGGCTTTTATCAATCAGCACAGGCGCAGGGTATTGTAGATGCTATGTGGTGGTCAGGCATGTGGCAGAACTTCGCCACTGAGATGATAGGCGCAATTATGACCTTTGCCCTCTTCGAGATACTCATCAATGCCAATACACGACAAGAGATGCTCACGCGCCAAATGGCAAGTTCGGATAATGCGACAGCGATTAATGCCGTGAATGAACTGCGTGCGCTCGGTTATCTATTTGAAGGGACACTTCACAGCAAGTCATTTCGCGAGGCAAATTTAGCAGGAGTAGATTTATCTGAGGCATCTTTGGTCAAGGTCAATTTAAGGGGAGCAAATCTTCGTCAGGCACGATTGGTCAATGTTGATTTATCGGGGGCTGATTTACGTTATGCTGATTTGAGTGGCGCGACGATGATGAATATTCACTGTGATACGACGACTATTTTACCTGATGAACGCCTTTGGTCACCTGATGTTGATTGGTCTCTCTACACACATAGCACGCACTCGACGCAAGCTAATCTGAATCGTCCACAATCCCATCCCTATCGTAACTTACGTCTCAAACGGACTACACAAAAATCTTTTTCACTGTGATATCTGTTTTGAGAAGTGTTGATTCAAATGTGTCTTCTTTGTCGAACACGCCTAGTCGCTCAAATTTCTTTTCTTTGAGTGTCCAGATTTCGATGGTTTCATGCACAGGGTCAACAATCCAATATTCATGTACGCCATTTTTCTCGTAGGCTTTGTACTTTTGTTGACGGTCATACTTGGCTGTGCTACGTGACAAAATCTCTACAACGAGTTCAGGTGCGCCAGTAATGCGCTTTTCTTCTACAGTACATTGTGTGTCTTTTGCAATGTAGAAAATATCGGGTTCAAATACATTTTGTCATCTAACTTGACTTCAAATGGTGCTGGTATTGCCTCACCACCCAATTCTTCTGCTATTTGAGTGAGCATCAATAAAATTGCTCGTACAAGTCGTTGATGTTTCAAAACTGGTGGCATACGAATGATTACCTCACCGTCAATGAGTTCGATTAAGTCACGTTCTGCGTATTCAGGCAGTTGGAAGTATTCTTCTGCTGTGATGCGCGTTAAAATTTTCTCAGCCATACCATGCCTCCTAATTGACTTAGCACAAGGGATACGCTCATTGTACCATCCACCACATGAGAGCGACACTACACCCAAAGAGACTCACCCCTGCCAGCGCGTATCGCCAAAAATAGTACCCTCGTCGAATGGGTGAATAGACACCGAAACGATTGTCAACAGGTTCTTTGAACTCACCATCGTCTCCGAGCCAGTCAGGGCGTTGTGGATTATCCATGTGGGTCACTTTCATCATATACGATGACTAAATTGTACATGATTATCATCGGTTGGGGGATTAGTGTGTCAATTCAAAGCGGACAGAGAATACTCCTCTGTCCCTACAAAACTCTTTGATGGAGATAACGATAAACTAAGGGAGCAAATCTAAACCGAAGCTATTTTCCATGAAGATTTGCTGACTATCAATCGGTGTTTCGCCCTCTTGTGGATGCAGTTGGATGTAAGTATCATCGGATTGGAGTTCCCATGCGCCTTGATTATCTAAGAGTTGGGTTGCTAGTAAGCGCAAGACTTTTAAGCGCACGCCACTATCCAACACAGGGAAGACGACTTCCACGCGGTTGTAGAGATTGCGACGCATCAAATCTGCACTACCGAGGAACAATTGCATTTCGTCTGGCGCGTTACGGAAATAATAAGCCCGCGAATGCTCAAGGAAGCGTCCGATGATGCTGATGACTCGAATATTCTCACTGATGCCTTGCACACCAGGGCGCAAGCAACAATGTCCACGCACTAATAGGTCAACACGCACACCAGCTTGTGAGGCTTCATATAATTTTTGGATGACTTTATCTTCTTCTAGTTGATTCATCTTAAAGATGAGACGGGCTTCTTTACCTGCGCGTGCAGCTTCAATCTCGTTATCCATCAAATCCATGAAAGTATCAAAGAGGTAATCAGGCGCGACAAGCAATTTTTCGTAGCTCGTTTCAGGAGCATAGCCTGTCAAGCGGTTGAAGAGACGACTAGCATCATCTGCTAGGACATCATCACAAGTGAATAAGCCCAAATCAGTATAGAGACGGGCTGTACTGGCGTTGTAATTGCCTGTACCGAGATGTAAATAACGACGCACACCATCTTCTTCTCGGCGAACGACTAAGGCAACTTTCGCGTGGGTCTTTACGTGCAATTCCTCCACACCATAGACAACATGTACCCCTTTATCCTCTAGCGCACGCGCCCAGAGCAAGTTGTTTTCTTCGTCAAAACGTGCTTTGAGTTCAACCAAGACTGTCACTTGTTTATCGTTATCGCGTGCATCCAATAAGGCTTCGACAATGGGCGAATTTCTACCGACGCGATACAAGGTTGCTTTAATTGCTAAGACTTTCGGGTCTTTGGCTGCTGTACGGAAAAATTCTTCGACAGGTGCAAACGAATCAAAAGGATGATGCACTATCACATTCTGGCGCGAGCGAATCTGTTCAAAGATATTCGCCTCACGCGGGAAAGCCTCGACGAAACGTGGCACGAATGGGTCAAATTTTAAATCAGGGTGCTTGATACTTGCGAGTGCAAATAAATCGGCTGAACCAAGTGCACCATCAATCTCATAGATGAAGGCATGGTCTGATAGTTGCAAACCTTCTTTAATGCGTTTGAGCATTCGGTCACTAATATTCTTCGGCACACTAATCCGCACAACTGACCCAAAGCGACGCTCGCGCACGCTCTGTTCAATGACACTCATGACATCTAGTAAATCTTCATCTTGTTCTTGTTCATAATCAATATCGGTATTGCGTAAAACACGGAACGGATATGCTTCAACGACATCAATTCCAGGAAATAATTTGCTCAGATTATGTTGAATCAGATGTTCAATCCATATCAATTGTTGCCCATCAATTTCTTGCGCTGCGTAATCACGCATGATTTTATTGATATTGACCAAGCGAGGAATTGCATCTCCAACAGGTACTTTAATGCGTGCAAAGTCGAGTTCAGGTTGGTTACTCCGTTGCACAAAAACACCTAGGTTGAGACTCAAGTTAGAGATAAACGGGAAAGGACGTGCATGGTCAGCCGCTAGTGGGGTTAAGATAGGGAAAATAGTCTCTTCAAAATACTCATCGAGGACAGCCCATTGATTGTCAGTCAATTCATCATACGTGACGATATGAACACCATATTCTTCAAGTTCTTGCAACAAGGAGTGTAAGACTTTGCGCTGATGGCGAATTAGGCTATCAACTTCTTCACGAATTTTGTTGAGTAAGCGTGCAGGTGTGTATCCATCAGGGCGTGATGATACGATGCCCAGTTTTAATTTTTGCAGATAAGATGCGACACGCACCATAAAGAATTCATCAAGGTTATTACCAACAATCGCCACAAATTTGATACGTTCTAAAAGTGGCATATCAGGGTCTTCGGCAAGAGCTAAAACGCGCCGTTGAAATTCTATCGTGCTGAGTTCACGATTCACAAAGTTATCAGGTGTTAATTCTGGCGGTGATGGAACAAAAGACACTGCGACTTTCCCCTTCACTGGCTAAATCAAGTCTGCATTAGGAATATAACACTTTTTGATAACAAATGGTTACACGATAGGGACGTTCATCAAATGATAATCATGATTGTTGTATTAAAATTGTTAGAGTGTTTATTTTTCGTAGTTTTCTCATTTTAACTTTATTGTTTGTTTGGTAATATTGAGTAATGTATCGTTGTTTGATAGGGTAGACAATTATGCCAGTTAAATATCAAGAATATTCCCAAAATACACATATTATCAGAACACAAGATGATGATACTTTTGAGATGGATATAATCATTCACAAACTCCACACAATTTGTCGCAAAGCATCAGACAAACCAAGCTATATCATGATGGATTTTAGCGCGAATTATCATGTGCCCTTACGTGAATTTGTGATAGAACTCAAGCAGTTTTACGGAGCAGTTGATAGCCAAAAGCTACGGATTGCGCTTGTTGTCCAACCTTCATTGGTGCGTGTATTAGAAGCAGTTGTGAAGACACTTGTCACGCGCGAATCTATTCAGTATTTTACAAATGAAGACCGCGCATTGTTGTGGCTCACCATCGAGCGAGGTAAACATATTGCGTGAAAACAAACAGAGGACAGCCCAAAGGACTATCCTCTTACAATTAAAATGCTTGCTGACTAATTGTTATTAGTCACGCGGACTGTAACAGTTGAGCCATCTTGTGATAGAACTTCGACTTTGATTTTTCCGCCCTCGAAAGTTTCACCCACACGCCACATTGCACCTTCATCATTCGGATTGCCGTTATTATCAGCATCCACCACTAGTGCAGGCGAACTGCGTCCTGGAGTCACTTGATGCAGAATCACAGCTTCACCTGGAAGATTACGGTCATAATCAATGAAAGCCCGTAATTCAACTGTGTAGAACTGATTGCCTGTTGTTGGGACGAAAATCGCCATGTTGCCATCATTATCGCCGAGTGTCGTCAAAGGTTCGAGTTCAACTGTAATGCTTGAACCTCGGTCTGCGACAATAATGCGATCATCAGGAATCCAGCCGAGCATTGCCAAGTGGAAACTAATTGTGCCGACTTGCCAGCATCCAAGCGGTTCGCTACCCACGCGACAAATGGCTGCGGTGTGATTGCTATTGCCACCACTCATGACATCCCAAGCACTATCATAGACTTTGCCATAAGGACCTGATGAATGGGGTAATCCCCAACCGTGTCCCATTTCATGCGCGATGACATGTAGGGAGTTGAATGCCCAAGGAGGCAACCATGTGGTACGGAAACTTGTGGTTTGCCCATCAATACGAAGTGCCATACGTCCACCCCAAGCACAGCACCCGAAGGTATCATTGAGCATCATATTGATGCCACCATATTGTGTGAAATCAACACCATCCGCTTGTTGCGCGGCTTCAACACAGTCGTTCATCAATGTGCGGAGTGCGTTGCCTGTATTGGCGGCTGCCATCCGTAGATACTGATTTTTGGTCTTTGGTAAATTGTACCAACCATATGCACCTGAGCCTTCAATGTTGACCATCTGCGCGGAAGTTTCACGCCAGTAATCATCCATACCTGGGGCATCATTGACCATCATTTCTTCAAAGTAGTCGATGTCGCGTGGTGTCTCGTCTGTCATATCACCAAAGCGACAAGCAATGTTGACCCAACGTGTATTCCCCGAAACGGCTGCATTCGTATCGTCACCTTGAGCGACAGCAATGCTACTGATGGTAATCGTCGATAGCGCATTATCGTCTTGTAGCACAGGGTCTTGTGCGACATATTCAATTGCCACATCATCACCGTGATACGCCAGCAATTCTGTTGGTTGCGATGTGTTGACTTGCATCATCTCACCAGCATCATTGGTGAAGTAGGTTTCGATGATTTGACTATCACCATTTTCGGGTGTGCCGAAGAGAACAGCAATTGTGCCACTATCACGCACTAAGCCATCGGTGAGGATGGTCGGTGCTTCGTAACTGTGCAAAACAGACGATGCCGTGAGGTCGCTATTTTGCGAAACTTGCGGATTGCCAATCCACATCAGGACAAAAGCGGCAGTGGCGAACATCAACACGATGCGCCAAGATTTTTTCTTGAAATTAATCACTTTTAAAAACTCCATCAATTCAATGGACTACAGTTCCCACTATATCACAACTTGGGGTGCATAAGTCAAACGGCGTAGGCTGAACGCTTGAAAGTCTCATCGGTTCGTTAGACAATCATCACATTTTACGCTAGCGAATATATTGATTGTCATGAAAAAACTGGCACAACTAACAGGCATCGTCCTGATTAACATCGTTATCATTGCGATTTTGCTCGAAATTTTATTGCGCGTCTTTGCACCGAATTTACCAGGAGCAGTCGGTGTCGCTGTCCGTTGGGTGATGACAGGACAGCCCTACCAAGAAGAATGGACGCAAGCATGGCAACAGAACATCGACCACTATTGGTCATTGCGCCCTGACATTGACAATGAATTACAGTATGGCAGTCCGACAGTCAGTTTTCAGTTAAGCACAGTCGAATTATGGGACAATGCTGGTATCGGTTTTCGTACTGACCCTGTGAACTATTTCGTAGATGCCGTGGTCGTCGGTGATAGCTTCGGTATGTGCTTCACGGAACGCGCTGATTGTTGGGTTGACCAACTCGCTGACCAAACTGAACTCGGCGTTGTCAATTTAAGCCAGCCTGTAACGGGCACAACCAGCCATCTGCGGATATTACGCGATTTTGGCGTGCCTTTGCTAGAAACTAATCCGAATCCGTTGATTATTTGGCAATTTTTCGGCAATGATTTTAACGATGATTATGGACTAGCTGTTTTCCGTGACGAAATTGAACCTATTGATAGTGATGACACAGGCGATACCGACGTGCGTCAGTGGAGTGCGTTAGTGGCTGTCGCGCAAACACTCATCACAGGCAATTTTGTCGGTGTGCCTGATAGTGAGGCTCTTTTCGTTAAGCCCTATCGTGCTACCTACGGCGATAACAATGTTTTGCAATTCGGTGGCGAGTACGAACTAACGGCTCTCGATATGTCACGCGAACTCAATCAAATTGGCTATGTCTATTCACAAGAGGCGTTTGCATCCGCTAATGATATTGCCCGAAATTTGAACGCCACGATGCTGATTGTGATTATCCCAACCCGCGAGGAAGTCTATCGGGAGGTGACTGCACCTGTGATGGGAGCAGATAACGTTGACCGTCTGCAATCAGCACGCGATGCGATGCTAGCCTTATGTGATGATTTAGACCTTACTTGCTTTGATGCCTATCATGCGCTGGCACAAGTCGCTGAAACAGGCGAAGCCCTCTACTACCAAGATGATATGCACCTTAATCCGCATGGAAACCAAGTGCTGGCGGATGCTCTAACGGAGTGGATAATCGAAAATTATATTTCTGTCACCATTGAGTAGTAGATTTGTCACATCAAATCCATCGCTTATCCTGCGCTTCCTCAACGTAATTTATCTCTCCTGAAGCTATCCAGTATCATAGAGAAAACCAGCACAGGAGATGCCACGCATGCCAGAGAAGACCAAACGCAAAGCCAATCCACGCCGACGAACATTGATGCGCCTGATAATCGGCATTGGATTAATGATTGCGTTGATAGGAGGTGCGATACAGATCTTGCGTCCGAAAGGGGCTGAGATTGTTTACATTGCGCTTGATCAGAATGGTATTGAGCAGGTCTGGCTAGTAAATTTGAACAACCCTGACAATCCGCGTCAGTTGACTGAATTTGACCATCCCATGCTAAATGTTTGGCAGTTACAATCTGCATCAAATGCACCGATTATTGTGTTTTACACCTACCGCGAAGATAATGCAGACGTTTCAGCATTATGGCAATATGATATCAAACGTGACAGAATCACACTCATTCAGCAATATCCACTTGAAGATGACTATTCCAAACGCCCTCACTATAATTGGTCACTCAATTCATCTGGTACACAACTGGCATTAACTTATGAGAACCATGACCAATCGCACTTTCTAATAAATTTACACACACAAGAAGAATTTGAAATTACAAATTCCATCGGTAATAGAAATTCTATCTGGGTTACCAACGATGAACGATTAATATTGCCAATAGAGCGAATTGGTGATTATGGTATGTTTGATGAACTCGTATATGCCTCATATGATGTCGAGTTAGAGCAAATCATTGGTGCTCAATTCATACGCACAAGTGTCTGGAATTATCCGATGGTTTCGTCAGATGGCAACTATTACGCGATACCAGAAGATACGAATGTTGGAAGGCATTTACTATATGGTGTCGGTATTTATGAGACGGATACCAATGAACTTGTTCTTCGAGAAGAGCAAAATCTTGATGATACAAGTTTTCTCGGACAAACACAGATTTTTGACTGGCATCCATCAGAACCTACTGTCCTCGTGGCTGAGACATGGGAAGATATAGAAATGGGTAGTGTGAGTGTCGATCTCAAACTCTATAATGCACTATCACACACAGAAATCTATCTACTGACAGATAATCAACGTCAAATATACGATGTTACATTCAATCATGATGGCACACAAATTTTAATTTCTTCTAGAAACCAAATGACAAATGAACTATTCATTAGTCTTGTGAACACTGAAACAGGCGAAGAAACACCATTACCGATCTTCGGAACGCAACCACATTGGGTTAATGGAGGGCGATGACCATGCCAGAGAAAAACAAACGCAAAGCCAATCCACGCCGACGAACATTGATGTGCCTGATAATCGGCATTGGGCTGTTGATGGCACTGATAGCAGGGGCGATACAGGTGTTGCGTCCTGACGGTGCGGAGATTATTTACATTGCACCTGATGAAAATGGCGTTGAGCAGGTCTGGCTAGTGAATTTGGATAATCCTGAGAATCCGCGTCAATTGACTGAATTTGAAGGCTATCAGGAGATTGGAACTCTGCAAATTTCAAAGAATAATCGGGTATTTTTGGCTAGGCAGTTTCAAGATGCAAGTGAATTTGAACTATGGGTGTTCAATTTATATGATGAAAATCCTAAACAATTTGCAACATGCAATTTAGATTCACCATGTTCAAACTGGCATCTACATCCTAATGGTAAACAATTAGTCTATCTGAGCCTCAATGAGCATACTAATATTGACAGTATACAAATTTATGAGTTTGAAACGGATAAACACAATGTAGTTACTGAAGTTGAAACTCCTAATTTAAATCTTCTTGATGTTCAATGGATAGATAATAGTGAAAACCTAATTTTTACGATGTACGATTCTCTCAGTTTTGAACTTTCTATGAACATATTCGATTCGGATTCAACACAAAGCATTGACTCAACATTAATTGAGAAACGTGTTCTATCTCAACCTAACTTCTCTCCTGATACCTCACATTATGTGTATACAGGTGGTGATTTAATTCATAATTTGATATTTAAAACTGGAGAGAATAATCCAATATTATCAATGCCAGATTATTTTGATGAAAATTCATCAGACACCTTTGCTAGCTTTATTGGCTGGCATTCTAATACTAACGTAATTATCGAACATAATGTATTGATTTATGATGGCGTTTCACGAAATATTTACACAGAATTAGCCATGTATAATGTGCAAAATATGACGAAACTAGTACTTTCTTTGTCGGACTCACCACGCAACTACGGACAAGCCTCTTTCAATGAAAGTAAAAACTTGTTCATTGTATCAGTCATGATTTCTAACACAAACTATTTACCTCAGATATACTTATACAATCTAACAACAAATGAAGAAATCATTTTGCCAATCTTTGGGTCACAACCACAGTGGGTCAATGGAGGGCGTTAATCCGCCACTGCTGGCATTGTTTCCTGAAATTCGGTGAGGTACTGTTTAATCTGTTGGGCAGCAATCTCGGCTTCGATATTGAAGTTATACATTGCGCCTTTGCCTTTGTAGAACGTCCCGACAAGGTATAAGCCTTCATAGCCAGCGACTTGTCGCCCATTAGGATGCTCAGAGGTATCCCGTAGCGGAAAGCCTCGTTGTCCGTTGGGTCCAATCTCCCAATCACAGATAGATTGCGGTGTCCAAGGCGCACCATTGAACTGAAATTCAACATCCATGTATTGATGCAACACGGGTTCATAGCCTGTCGCCATGATGACAGTATCGACTTCCAGCCTGTCACCATCAGCTAGAATTGCCTTGTTCCCTTCAAATCTCACAGGCGCAGAGACAGGGGTCACTGTTCCCGCTTTGACCGCATTCAATAATTCATCTCCTGCGTAGCCTGTCATCCCTCCTGACCCTGCTGGTGGAGGCGTTAAGCCATATTGTTCGGCATCACTATATTTGAAGCTACCCACAAATTTCATGAGGCGTTTGCACCATGCCTTCGGGAGCATATCGCCGAGCATCAGCCATGTGTGTTTCGGTAAGCCTAGTGGATAGCGTCGTGAGAGATTGACCCCACTCCGAATACCGATATAGGCTTTGTCAGCAACCTCACCTGATGCAACTGCAATATCAATCCCCGACGGTCCATTACCAACGACTAGTACACGTTTATCCTTGACTTGTGCCGTATCACGAAAAAAATGTGCGTGGTACATCTCGCCTGTGAAAGCGTTCATACCCTCAATCTCTGGCATGATCGGATTATTCCAGATACCCGTTGCAGGAATCACCACTTTGTAGAGAAATGTCCCTTCACTGGTCTCGACACGCCACAAATTGCCTTCGGGACTGACGCGATAGACCTCTACGCCGAGTTGAATGTTGAAATTGTGGTCATTCACGAAATCGAGCAAATAGCGATGATACTGCTTACCTGTCGGAAAGATACCATACGCACTCGGAAACGGTTTTTCGGGCATATGGCTAAAATAACGCGAGGTGTTCAAGGTGAGCGAAGGATATAAACTCGCCCATGTATTGCCGATTTGCTCGGCGCGGTCAATTACTTTGTAGGAAATATTGGCTTGTTGCAAGGCATAGGCACTGGCAATTCCAGCAGGTCCTGCGCCAATGACTAACACATCGTCGGATGCGTGTTGAGTTGTCATAATCTGCTTGAGTTGTCTCCTCATGGCTTCGATTTGGGGTGTCATTCTAGCATAATCAGATGAGATTACGATAAAAATTATTAATGAAACCATGCTCTAACTGAATATCTTTGGCTATCATAATATAATGACATAAGAAATATCGGAAATCGGAACACATTAACATGAAAAATAAACTTGTTCGGTATGGTCTGAGCACGAGCATCATCCTGATACTCATTGTTGCCAGCTATCATGTCATGGCACAAACAGCGAGTGTTGCCTGTGAACGATGGAACAGCTTCGGCACGGTCACAATCCCTGATCCTGGAAGTGTTGGCTTCACGGGCTTAGGTGTCGATGCTGGCGATTCTTTTAGCGTCACTTTTTCTTTAGCTACTGGCACAAGTTCTGCCACTGTTAGTCTTGATATCCCCAATGGCAACCCCGTCGCACAACGCACCTTCACTAGTGGCACTGTCACCCTCTCCTACACTAATACGAGCAACGGCACACTTTCAATCGCAGCCGTCAATAGTGCTGGTAGTAACGGCGACGTGGTCGCGTCTAATTTTATCTGTACTAGCCCTTCTATTGATGGCAGTGGTAATAATACAAACAATGCTACCCATGTCGAACGAGGCTTCACAGATGGTCGCATCAACCATCGAGATGCAGCGGCTCCGATTGTGATTTATTCCTATGTTGATACATCAGGTAGAGGCTTTGACATTTATCATGCGGATGGTCGTTTTGCTTATCGTGCTACTGCTGATGATTTAGCTAACGCGCCCTTATACGACTCTGCCAATGATATTCGCATTTCGACTGTTGCAGGCGGTGGGTATCAGATTACCGCGCCTCAATACAACGGTAAAACTTATGTTATGCAAGTCGATGCCCCCTTTGCTCATATCGGATATACGAGCTACGAACAAGATTAATGTCTCACAAGCCGTATCAACAAATCGGGAGCGCACGCGACGCTCCCATATACCAACAACGAATTGATGATAGATAGCTTAGGTCAATTCATTGCTTGGTTGCGGTGTTTCCACTGCGTCTTCATCCCACCATGTCTCATCCACATCAAGAATTTCATCAATGATGGCATCGGCTGCTGCATCCAATAACTCGCGCACATCCGAATTAAATGGATATTGTCGGGCAGCGATGACAGCATCTTCAATGCTTAAACCTGTAATTAGCGACAAAGCTAATGTCATCACTAAGATGAGCAATTCACTATGAAGCGGTTCTAAGACAGACATCAGCATCACGACGACACTCACTAAGAGCGATGTGAGTGCAATCAAGACACGACGCGACTTCAGAAGCAGTAACACAGGGTCAATAATAGGACGACGCTTATCTTTGTTGGTCATCGTGAGTCTCCCAGAGTAAATCGTTCAATTCGAGTGTTTTGTAAACGAGTTTGACCGCATCAAGTTGTAGCAGGGCGGTAAGGCTATCAATATTGCCAACCCGTTGCTTGAGTGTCGCAATTTCGGAGCGCAGAGCATCTTTTTCTGCTTGTCGTACTGATATGTCACTTTCGCGGTGTGCGATGATAGCGTCCCGAAACGGCGTTGAGTCTGTGCCGTCTGCAAGGTAGATGACGACCCCATCACTATTGAGGCTTGCGCCTTCGTAGCCTGCAATTTGCGATAAATCTTCGTTTAAGCGGTCAAAATTAACATTGGTGCGTGCGATTGTAATTTCGTTCATTTATGAAACCTCCCGTACAAACCACTGGGCTGCGAAACCACCATTGCCTAATGAACTCATCGTGGCTATCCCTGATGCTGTTTTCCATTGCAATGCAATTGTGTGTGACCCAGCACTGAGGTTTGTTAGCATGTAGACTAAGGTCACCACATCATTAAACCCACTGCCCAAGGTTCTAAAGCGAATAATGCCGTTTGTACCCCCTTGGCGTGTACCATCAATAGTGATGTCCAAATCAACGTAACTGGTAGCCGTATGCCTGATAGGTACACAGAGGACAACCAGTACATCACCACCGTTTGTTGTGATGGTGCTACTGAGGTAAGTTGCATCCACATCAACAAAGGAGGTACTGCTTGTTGCAAATGCACTGCTATCAAATATATTGACATCACTTGGTGGGTCTTTGAGGGCATTCAAATTATCACGGATATGGGTATTCATATCCCCTGCAATCAATGGCTCATTACTCCACGTTTTGGGTTGCGTCCATGCCATCGTAATCTCCTTATTTAATATACTTCATCACGATAGCACAAATGGTCTATTCTGTGTTGTGCATATGAACGGTCATATGTTCAGCACGTCATTGCTAGGTTTCAGAGGATAAAGAGACATAATTCATATTTCTGAGTGGTGGGATATTAGTATGTAAATTGCCATTAAAAAGACAAACCCAACGTGAGGGGGGACACATTGGGCAGTCTAGAGGGAAGGGCTTATAAATGCAGTTCGGTGACGCTACTCCCGAAGCCACAATTGCCTGCACATCTGATTATTTATCAGAGTATGATTGAATTATTGAATGAGTCACTGAACGCGGGATGAAATCGTTATGAGTTAATAGTTAGAAACGATACGACTAGAAACAGAACACGGTCTACCCTTTGGCAGACCGTATCCTTGGGACAAATATCAGGGGGAACTTACATGCAAACAGCGACTTAACGCTGATTAGCACCAAATTCAATTGTGACATAAACTGCCACATAACTTAATATACTGTAACTCAATAGACTTGTCAAGTTTAAATATATTGAGATTTATCAGTACGCTGGTCAGTATAACTCATAACATCAGATAATGCTAATTTAATAATGAGAATAATAGCGACTTCCATCGGAGCACATCAACATCCCATATCACACTGACATTTTTACCTGCGTCTATGGCTTGTGCCCATGTATGACGATTACGTGTATCTTCTGCGACATTGAGTTTATCGACTAAGGTCATCCCACGTGTGAAATCGCTATCGAGCAAGACTTCGACATAGTGTTTTTCTTGATGAGTAGCGATACTCTGGTCGAGTGCAATTGCCATAGCGACACCATCGGGCAAAGATAAGCCACGTTCTCCTGTTTGCTCGCGATAGGCTTCGATGGCTACTTGGTTACAATCGACCACAAAGTGTGCTAATGGTGTATCGACTGCACGAATTTGTGCCATTTCATCATCGTTGAGTGCATAATCACCATAGCAAAATTCCCAGCCAACCATCTCCACAGGCAAGCCTGATAGAAAGACCATCCGCGCAGCTTCGGGGTCAACCCAAATATTATATTCGGCTGATGGCGTGACATTGCCATAGCTTGCAGCCGCCCCACCCATCACAATACATCGGGCAATGTTAGGGATAATATGAGGTGCACGCGCAATCGCCAGTGCAATATTGGTCAATGGACCGAGTGTGACGATGATGAGATTCGGGTGTGTCTCTGCTGCTTGAATCAAGGCATCGACGGCATGTTGTGTTTGTGGCGGTATATGGGGCATCTGAGCATAACCACTGAGACCATCTTCGCCGTGAAACCATGTTGCATCGACATAAGGACGCAACAACGGTTTATCAGCACCCGCGTATACAGGCACATCTGACCCACATAATTCAGCGACAAAACGAGCATTATTGGCAGCTTGTTTTAAAGGAACGTTCCCCGATAACGTTGAAATACCGATAACATTAACATCATCTGCTCTTAATGCCATGATGAGCGCAACGGCATCATCACTGCCCATATCGGTGTCAATCCAAAAAATCCTTGACATAATCCACCTTAACCTTACACTATCTGCGTACTTAGACGGTAATAATTAAATATATGATGAAATTCTCATCAAATATTAGCACTCTTCGTCAGAAAGTGTTAAAACTATACCGTCATGGAACTATCTATTTAGAATTAGGAGACACACATACGATGAATAAACGTAATTTATTTAGCGTGCTGTCGCTTGTAATGTTTGTGTTGGGCTTACTGGTTGTACCAGCCACTGCTCAAGACCAAAACATTGTCGAGATTGCAGCCTCAGACGAAAATTTCTCTATCTTAGTGCAAGCAGTCACGGCTGCTGAACTGGTAGAAACATTAAGTGGTGAAGGTCCTTTCACCGTTTTCGCACCAACCAATGATGCTTTTGTCGCTGCACTAGGTGAATTAGGTGTTGAAGCAACTGATTTAATTGCTGATACCGAACTGCTTACTTCTATTCTCACTTACCACGTTGTATCAGGTGCTGTTTTATCAACAGACCTTTCTGATGGTATGGAAGTCGAAACAGTCAACGGCGCAACCTTCACCGTCAATGTTGGCGATGATGGTGTAAGCATCACTGATGCTGTTGGTCGTACTGTCAATGTTGTTGATACTGACATTGAAGCTAGCAATGGTGTCATCCATGTTCTCGATAACGTCTTACTCCCAGCCGTCCCTGGTGCAGAAGATGAAGAAGAAGCCGAAGAAGAAATGGCTGATGAAGAGATGATGGACGAAGAAATGATGGAAGAAGAACCATTCTTCGGTGTGCCAGAAGGTTACGAAGTGACTGAAAACTTCGATGGCTCAAGCACACTCACTAGTGGCGACGACACCATCATTGTAACCACACCAGAATCTTATGCAGCAGTTATCAGCACCCAAGAATTTGAAAGCGACGAAGAAGAATTGCGTTTCTTCCTTGAACGTACTGGCTACAGCACAGGTGTAACCCAAAATGCACTCCCAGCAGGTGCAAGTACAGGTGTGGGCGTATCTATCTCACGTCGTGATCAACAAGGTGTTGCTTACCTCTACGATTTGGGTCGTGAACGCTTCGCAGTGATTTCACTGCACACAGGGCGTGGTCAAATCGGTGCACCAGTTGAAGATGTAGAAACTGTTGTTGGTAACTTTGAATTTCTCGGCTCAATCGTTGACATCGCTGTTGAAAATTCAGCAGGTGGTAATGAAGATCGTGCAGGTCTTAGCTTGCTCGTTGCAGCAGTCCAAGCAGCAGGTCTCGATGAAGCACTCAGTGGTGAAGGTCCATTTACAGTCTTCGCACCAACCAACCAAGCATTCCTTAACTTGTTCGCATTCTTGCAAAGCAACTACGGCATCAGCCAAAGTGCATTGCTTTCTGCTGAAAATCAAGGTCTGTTAACACAAGTCTTGCTCTACCATGTAGTTGAAGGCGATGTCTTCGCAGAAGATGTTCTCGCAGTCAACGACGGTGGTAACGTCACAACATTACTCGATGACCCACAAGATGGCATTGTCATTAACTTCCGTGATGATGGTACACCATTCTTGAACGGTGCTGTTGACCTCGTTGCAACCGATATTCTCGCAAGCAACGGCGTTATCCACCTGATTGATGATGTGCTTCTGCCACAATGTGTTATCGACACCCTCGAAGGTGTTGGTGAATGTGCGGCACTCGCAGCACCAGCAGACGATGCAGGTACAGAAAGCACCGATGGCTAATTTCATTTAGCCACACAATTTAGCTTGGCAGCTAAGAGCGTTTCCCACAGTGGAGACGCTCTTTTTTTATGACTTTACTATATTTTATGTGAAACATTTTGACTATGGTTGCGTAAAGGTCAATAACAAGCCTACATTTTCAAAGGGAAGTGAAACACACATGAAACGCCTATCAATTCTGATGATGATTGTGCTATCGATGGTACTTGTCGCTTGTAATGCTGTTACAGGCAATGGCGATGTCACCACACGCACAGTGGATGTCAGTGAGTTCGAGAAGATGCAACTATCACTCAGTGGACAAGCTCTCGTGAGCGTCGGTGATACCCAATCTGTGGAAATTACCACCGATTCTAATTTGCAAGATTTATTAGTTGTCGAAGTACGGGGCGATACCCTCCACATTGGTTTACAGAATAATACTGCGATTGCGAATCCAACCGAGATGACCTTCACTGTGGTTGTGCCACGCCTCAACGAAGTGAATGTCAGTGGTTCAGGGACAGTTATCATTGATGATTTCACCACTGATGAAATGACATTTAACGTCAGTGGCTCTGGTGATGTCGAAATGGATAGTCTGACGACAGATACCCTCAATATTTCAGTTTCGGGTTCGGGTAATGTTACTATCAACGACCTTGAAGCTGCTTCTGTGGAAGTGAGTTTGAGTGGCTCAGGGAATGTTATTCTTGGTGGAGAAACACAGGATTTAGATGTAAGTGTGAGTGGTTCGGGTAATGCAGTTGCACTCGAATTAGAAGCAACAATAGCATCGGCCACTATCCGAGGTAGTGGCACAGCACAAGTCAATGTCAGCGATAGTCTTACAGGCTCAATCAGTGGCTCAGGCAATCTGATCTATCGTGGTAATGCTGATGTTGATGTCAATGTGTCGGGGTCAGGTGAGATTACTGACGTGAACTAAGATAGACTACACTATCAAACGACGAAACAGGTATGCTCTGATGAGGATACCTGTTTTTGATTGGAACAAATTATAATTGGAATACGTCTTACCGATAGAATGTTCAAACACCCATAGAAAGGGATTTTTATGCTCCGTATACTATCACTTATTGTCCTGATATTCTCTCTGACAGCATGTGATGCGATTGGTGATTTTTTCGCTGATGAAACCACCAATGACCAAGCCTCGCAAGCCCAAAATAGCACATCAAGCGAAGCACCTGAAATAAATAACCCACCGCCGATTAACAACGACCCCATCGCTGGTATTGAACCGTCACAACCACCAGCTTTGTCATTAGAAGGCGGTATTGTCATGGATTTAGGCAGTTACTGCTGGTCAGGGATGTGTGCGGATATGATGACACCTATTTATGAAGAATCCGAAGCGAATAGTCTCAGTGATAATACGCTCACATTGACCTTCGCTCAAACGCGCCCATCAAGTATCACTGCGTATGTGCATCCTGGTTTGAACTTGATGACACGCATCGCGGATATTCCAGTAGATGCTGTATTAGATGGCGATAGTGTCACGATTACTTTGCCTGAAGACCTCACTGGGATGTATGTCCTTGTTGTGACAGCTATTTGGGATGGTGACGCAGGAGGCGATGCTTTCTACTCCTTGCCGATTAGTATCGGTGGTTAATCAAAATGGGGGATGCAAATCCCCACTAATAATTAATTATCGAAAACTAAGCACCATTTACCATTTCACAGGTAGTTCTTTGAGTCCATGAATCAGTAGATTAGCATTCCATTCTAAATCATCGACATTGGCGGTCAGTTGCAGATTCGGCACACGGTCGAGTAGGGCATTGAAGGCAATCATGCCTTCCATCCGTGCAAGTGGCGCACCCAAGCAAAAATGGATGCCATGTCCAAAAGCGACATGTGGATTGGGGTCGCGTGTAATGTCGAACACATCAGGATTTTCAAAAACTTCGGGGTCACGATTTGCCCCTAATAGCACAGGATGTACAATGTCACCTTGTGGAATGATGACACCATTGACCTCAATATCTTCGGAGGCAAAGCGAATAGTCGCTGTTTCGACAGGACCATTGTAGCGCAACATCTCCTCAACGGCTGTTTTCATCAGGGAACGGTCATCGCGCAATTGCTCAAATTGTTCGGGATGTTGGAGCAAGAGCAACATGCCATTGCCAATCAAATTGACGGTTGTCTCATGCCCTGCGACTAGCAACAAAAAGACCATCGAAATGAGTTCCGTGTGGCTGAGCGTATCGCCATTATCGTTGAGGTTGACTAAAGCACTCAGAATATCGTCTGTATCTTCTTTGCGACGTGCTTCAATTAGTTCATTCGTGTATTGCACTAATTCCATAATCGATAAACGTGCGCTATCTTGATCGCTACCAAAGAGCAGAATTTGTGTCCAACGCCGAAAATCATCCCGACGCTCTTTTTCGACACCAATCATTTCAGCAATGACTGTGATTGGTAGTGGAAAAGCAAAGTCATCAAGAAGGTCGCCCTCGGATTTTTTTGTCATTGTATCGAGTAATTCGCTGGCAATTTCTTCGATACGTGGTTCGAGGTCACGCACACGCTTCGGTGTGAAGGCTTTATGCACAAGTCCTCGTAGACGTGTATGGTCAGGCGCATCTAAGTTCAGCATATGGTGGTTAATAGCTTCCCATGTTGGATCTGGTTCGGCAGGATAATAGCGTTGTACGTGTTCTGGTGGTAAATTTTTCCGTGCATCTTTGATGAAGCGTTGGTCTTTGAGCACATTGATTACATCCTCGTAACGTGTAAAAAACCAAGTTGGGTTGCCGAAGGGACTTATCGCCTTCCAGATGGGATTTTCTTCTCGCATTTGCTTATAAAGGACTTGTGGATTGGCACGAGTGGCTGTCTCAAAGATAGGATAGAGGTTGGTATCTGTTGTCACAATGATGTCTCCAAACAGTAGATATAATTTTGCTTATACTCTTATACGTGGAAAATGGGATTAATGTTCAAAAATGAGGAAAATGCTTTAGAAACTTGTCCGCATAAGGATGAATTTGAATAGTCTACCTTACACGGACAAAAGTATATGACGATTGTTTGCCATCACTACTGGTTTATTGATTTTGTGAATTTGTCAACGCCACGACCCGCTCAGACGCATCTGTGAAGTTATAATTACGAGCAACGGCAAGTTCGTAATTGAGCAAAGCGCGTTGGTTGTTGCCCAAGCCTTCGTAAGCCTGTCCAGCAAAGTAATACCATTCTTCGATGCTGATCGTATCGCCTGCATTGATGAGTTCGCGGTTTACCAAATCGACGACATCTTGATAGCGTTCGACTGCCAGCCATGCTTCAAATGTGCCGAATTCATACCAATAAAAACGGAATGGCAAGCCGATAGCGTTAGCTTCATCAAAGGAGGTGGATGCCTCTTCGTATTGACCCAATTGTAATTGCGCCCACCCTTGATTGTAGTAGGCAAAAGCATCTGCTTGACCATTAGCAATTTCATCTTGTGCCACACTGAGAACGTATTGTGCATTGGCGGTTTCGTCCCAGTTATCGCCCAAAATCGCCTGTACAGTTGCTTCATCTTCTAAAGAGTAAATTACGAGATAATCACGGTTGAAGGGTCGCCAGCGTGTATCAAAATTTTCGTAGTCATAAGTCACGAGGTCGCCTTGTGGATAACCCAACAAAGGGTCTTGGAAGAAGAACACGCCTTGAGCATCATCATAGCCTATCAGCACACGGTTATGACTTAACCAATCACGATAGAAATTCTCACCTTCGTAGTAGGAATTTTCGACGAGTACAGGGAAACCACCCGCGATGAGTTCTTTCATCAGGTCGATTGTGCCACCGCGTCGAACAATCGCACCATAGCCACGCTCTTGAATCGCCTCTGCCATCTCTTCAATGCGGACACTGGCATCTGCTCCCCATGTATTCAGTTCTTCACGAGCAAAGGCATTGTAAGTATCGAGGGAAATTTCCTCAAAAAACGAGAGATGTATCGATAAAGCGGCTGCTGAACAACGATTAATCCCTTGATGCACCCACTGGAAACCTTCTAGCATAACGCTGTTAGGCAACGATGCGTCTTCAGATTCTTGTCCGATAGTGGGGATAGCCGTTACAGCTACAATTGCAATGATAACGATGAGCAAGCATCGTGTTAATTTCATATATGGATGTCCTCTATGTATATCTAGTAATTCTCGCGCCAAGCATAATGCGTGAATCTTACATATCACTAAACATTATGGAGAACAATATATGGGATTGTGAATAGGCAGTTTCTTAGCGTTGCTTAAGACGGTTCAGTGTATGTGTGAGGAATTGAACTGTACGCGCTCGTCGTATCACAGATGTAGTTGATGCGAAATGTCGTTCAAGCTGGTACAAACCATAGATTAAACCAAGCAAATAAGCATCATGGAGCAAAGTGATTTGTTCACTATCATCAGGCGTATACCCGACTAGCATATCTTCAACAGCACGCCAACCGAAATCACAGGCAGCAATTGCAAAATCCCATGCTGGTGGAAGCAAACACGCATCATCGAAACCGAGGATTGTTGCTAGCTTGTCTTTAGCATCAATCAGTACAGTTGATGTGTGTAAATTCGCATGACAAATCACAGGCTGTTCACGATGAATCGCTTCTACAATGTCAGGCTTAAATCGATTGAGTTGGGGAATATATTGTGGAAATCTACGCCTGATAACCATCGACTCAAGCGAAACAGTGTCATCTAATCCCCAAATGCTATCTGACTGACAAATCGCACGAACACCATCATAGATAGATGTGCCACGTCCGACAAAGCCTGAGCGTGTTAATTGTGGAAAACCGTAGCCTTGCGCCTGAATATGATGCAAATGGGCGAGCATCTCACCGATGCGATAAGCATTCTCGGCTGAGAGGGATTTATTAGCTAATGGTTTTGCAATGGATTGTCGTGTAATTATCCAGTCAAAATGAATGTGTGCTAATCGGGAATGAGTATGAACACTGGTTGCAATCGGTTCAGGGACAGGACAGCCACGCGCATAGAGCAACTCCAAAATAGCGAACGCCTTTGCAAACTGCGATGCCTGTGATTTATCAATGCTTGCTGTTCGCACCACTAAATTGAATTGATAGGCTTGTGCAACCCATAGGTCATCATCTAGCCCAGATAGACTCACTTGCCAACTTGTATTCGGGAAATGTGCCTCAAGCACGGTTTTGATGGCAATAGATGTAGGCTTGTCGTAAGTTATTTGCATTATCTGTACTAACTACCAAGTTTTCTGCCAGTCGAACTGATAATAATTACCTGCTTCGACTTGGGCGAGTTTATCACGAAAACGCTTCGGTTTGAGGAGTGCATTGCTAGCTTCATACGCACGGACGATGGCATCAGTTGTTGATTTGCCTGCCCTGCCCAATAAACGCGCATACGCCAGATGAGCATAAGCTGTGAAGCTTACACTGCCCCTGGCAGAAATTTGTGCCAGTTGTTGTTGGCGTAAGTCTATGGCATCCGCTATCTTGCCTGTTTGCTCCAAGTATTGGCAGACCGCATTGTAATATTCAGGCAGTGGTTTGAGATTGAAGCGTTGATAGTGCTCTATTCCTCGCTGATACAACACATGTGCGTCATCTGTGTCACCAAGATACTGTTTATATACCGCTTGCCACAATAAGGATAGTGCCACTGAATTTTCTAAGCGGGCAATCCGTGCGAAGGTTTCGCCTGTGCGTGCCAAAGCAACCGCATCTTCTAAGTGACCATGTGCGTGAGCATTCATCCGCAACATATTGTATCCGCCTGATTGCCGATGAGGATTACCTAGTGTGATATTGATATATTCTTGGATAATGGATTTGGATTCATCGTAATTTTCGAGGGCGTAGGCTAATGAAGAGCGTGTATACATCATGCGTTGTGCTGTATCTGCATCAAGCGGAATATCCGATGTCATGAAAGTAATCATCTCGCGGATTTTGTCTTCGTAACCGATGGCATCCATCGCGTAGTAGACATACATCAGCGTATAGTAGACGCGTCCTCGTACTGGACAATTCAAATACTGTTCCTGATGTGCGCGTGCGCCAACCTTAACAGCACGGTCTAAGCCTGTGCGGTAATCACTCTCATAGAAGATAATGGTCTCAGCACACCAATAATCAAAGAAGAGTTCAAAACACGGCAATCCTAAATCTTTAGCAAGTTGTAAGCCCGCCTCAAAATGATAGCGTGCATTACTGTGTTTTTCCGCTCTTAAGGATTCCCAACCCATATCATAACATTGAATGAGGCGTATCTTATCTGAGTGTTTTTCTTGGTAGGCTTGTCGCGCGAAGCGGTTAAACCAGCCCCATAAATCTGCCTGCATTGTTCGTTCACCAACTCGGAGTCATCTCTCATACGGTCTTCTGCTAGTGTAGCAGACGTGCTTTGATGGGCAAGCAAATATCTCAAAATGATGAAATCGTGAACATCAATTGCAGAATCGTACTAGGCATAGTATCGTTACGAGCAAATAATATCGCCTGACAAATAGGCAATTCTATAAGGGTAGATAGTTTTTTAGGGTATTTTCATGACACCATCACAATCATCCCAACGTTTATATTATCTGGATTGGATACGTGTTCTCGCTGTATTTGGCGTGTTCATGTTCCATGCACTGCACGCCTTTGATGGCATTCCTTGGGTTATCAAAAATGACGAAATCAGCTTCCCGCTGACAGGGACACTGATGCTCTTCTTCCCATGGGGTTTGCCCCTCTTTTTTATGGTGGCAGGTGCAAGTAGCTATCTCGCATTGAAAAAACGCTCTGACGAAGCCTACGTCAGCGAACGGTTCAAGCGTCTCTTTTTACCGTTCATCATTGGTAGCATTTTACTATCACCGATTCAAGCCTATGTGGTTGCCTTACATCAAGGACTTTACAGTGGTAGCTTCCTAGGCTTTTTAGGAACATTGCCTTCACAAATTTCTCTGATGATTTCGCCAAAAGTGTTCAGTCACTATGGATGGCATCTGTGGTTCTTGGGTTATTTGTTCACCTTTGCATTGATTACATTGCCGTTATTCCGTTATCTCACACGTACAGATGACACCCTCGTTAAGCGGTTCGCTGCCTTTGTTGATCGTTTTCGGGGTGGTTTGATGCTTCTCTTGATTCCATTATTGCTAGCACGAGGTGTGCATGGACTGTTTCCATTGGAACACGGTTGGACAGATTGGCTCTACTATATTGTGTTCTATTGCTATGGGTTCATGTTCTTCACGGATGAACGTTTCTTGAAAGCGATTCGGCGCGATTGGTGGATAGGTGTTTTAGTCGGAATCATCGGTGTGGTGACGATTGGTGTAGGGTCAACCACAGGCTTCATCGGTGAAACTGCTTGGGAACCTGTCAATGGCTATACACAGGGGAGCATTACACTCAATCTAGCGATGCCTGTTGCTGCATTATCATGGGGATTGGCTGTTTTCGCTCTTGCACAAGCTCGTTTTAACTTTGACCATGCCTTCATTCGCTATGGTCAGCGTGCGATTGTGCCCTTCTATGTGCTTCATCAGCCGATTATTTTGGTGGCATTGCTCTATATCGTTGAATGGGATGCAGGTTTATCAACCAAAATCTGGACAACAATTTTACTCTCCTTTGTTCTGACGATGCTTATTTATGAAATTGTCATTCGTCGATTAGCTCCATTGCAACGTGCTTTTGGTATGAAAACGATGTTTAGCACACCATCTCCTGCATCAGGCGATTAAGTGAATTCCGATAAATTATAGTTAGTCGTTATGCGTGAGGGCAGGTTTTAAACCTGCCCTTACAGTGATTGTCTATCTGATGGATGATTCGTCTGACCTTAGACCTTAGCGCGCTTCCTCACGATTACGGTTACGTCCGAACCATAAGATAAACAGCAAGATAGAGCCAAGTAGCAATGCGCCACATGCAATCAGCAGACCAGAGAAGTTACCCTCCACAGGTGGATTCTCTGCGGATTGTTCATCAACTTCGATAATTTCAACAGGAGTCAAAGTTGGGAGCAGTTCAGTTGGTACGAGTGTTGCCGTTGGTGCTACTGTTGGCTCATCGGTTGCTGTTTCAGTCGGTGTTGCCGATTCAGCCACATTGACTGCCACGGCGGTTGCAGCATCGTCAGTCGCTTGTGCGTCATTAGCATTAGCTGTGTTTTGAGCATCCACTGTTGCTTGTGTATCGAGTGTACTTTGCGCGTCGGCTGTTGCTTGAGCATTTGTGGTTTCCACTTGTTCAGCTTCCATTGTTAGTGCATTGCTGGTTGCTATGGCTTCCCCTGTTGCTTGAGCATCGAGTGTGCTTTGTGCTTCAACAGTGGCTTGGGCATCACTTGTTGCCATAGCATCTGCCGTACTTTGTGCGTCAACGCTGGCTTGTGCGTCAAGTGTACTTTGTTCATCAACACTTGCTTGAGCATTGAGTGTACTTTGTGTGTCAACGGTTGCCTGTGCATCTGCTGTGCTCTGTTCATCGACACTCGCTTGGGCATTCGCCTCAGCATCACTTGTACTTTGTGTATCGACAGTAGCTTGTGCATCCGCCGTGCTTTGTTCATCAGCGATAGCCTGAGCCTCGCTTGTACTTTGCGAGTCAACAGTTGCCTGAGCATTTGCTTCAGCATCGCTTGTCGCTAGAGCATTAACTTCTGCCTGAGCCGTACCTTCGGCATCGTTTGTTGCAACGACATCAGATGTAGCATCGGCATTTGCTTGGGCTGTTCCCTCTGCATTGATGACAGCAACGGCACTTGCTGTTGCGATACTGGCTTCTGCTTGTGCTGTTGCTTCTAAATCGGCGGTTGGGGTTGCAGTTGGTGGAATCACAATATCCAAAATGATAGATTCTGTAGTACGCAAGCCACCACTATTCAACACATCCACATTGATGATGACCGTATCGCCTTCAAACATCTGTAAAGTGATTGGAATATCGTTGTATGTGCCATCGGCGCGTTGTTGTAAATCAAGGTCAATATTGTCGTTGAAATTGTAGGTGGCACTGATAATGTCTGTTTGGCTTTCAATCATTACAGACAATGTTGTATCCGTTGTAATCGGTGTTTCTAGCTCACCAAAGCTAACTTGTGGCGGTAGTGCTGCAATTATCACGCTGATAGTTTCTGAGGTGCTCAGACCATTGCTATCGGTGACTGTTACCATCAGTTCGCTTGTCCCTGGCTGGAGTGTTGCAGGGCGAATTGTGCTGGCATCTTCACCATCAATGGTGATGCTGGTATCGGTGATGCGTGCGCCAGCTTGTATATCAGCGATTGCTGTTAGTTCTGTTGGTTCTGTGATTTCAACCGTTGTATCGACACCATCGAGAGCGACATTGCGTGGTGCAATACTGCCAATAGTAAACGGTACAGTCTGGTTGGCTGTTGCACCCCCTGCATTTTCGACCCCCAAGAAAAGTTCATAGTCTCCACTTTCAAATAGGAAGGGGTCAATCGTGAATGGGAAGCCGTTTTCGGCATCTTCGCTGGTGAACGATTCAATCGACACACCACCTTGTAGAACGCTGTAACTGGCATTGACGGCTGGTGTCTGCCCTTCACTGATGAGTGTAATCGTGGTTGGTTCAGTCAGGTCATTTTCAGTATCAAAATTGAGCGTCACATCAGAAGCAAGTGCTGCGGTCTCGAATTGCACTGATGCGCTACCTGTATCGCCATCAACATCGGTGGCTGTAACGGTCAAGTTATAACTCGCTGGTGGATAATTGATTGGGTCAATCACGACTGCGCCATCGGCATTGAGGTCAATAGGTTCACCATCAATCGTTGCGTTCACATCGGCAATATCATCATCGGAGCGAATATCAGGCATGATGGTGACAGGTGTACTGAATGGTACATCGAATAGGGCTTCATCCAAGACCACAAATGGCACAGGAATCGGTGCACGGATTGTCCCTGTATCGACATTGCTCATGCCTGATGGTGTATCCGCTTGTAGTGTGAATTCGTAAGTTGTGCCATCAGCAGGAATATCACTTTGTAGCGTGATAACGTATTGTGAACGGAACAAACTGGCGAGGTCACTGTAAATTGTTGTGAGTTCATCAGGTGTTGGCGATTCAAAGCTACGGGCATTCGTGCCGAGTGCCAACTCTTCGAGATAGCTACGGTCTGTCCCGAAACCGAGACCAATTGTATAAACTGAAACACCATCACGGGTCGCTGTTTCCAGACCTGCTTCACGTAAGTTGACACTACGACCACCGAACTCTGCGCCATCGCTAAGTAGAATCACAGCACGACGCGGTATCGTTGATGTATCAGCCGTTTCGACACCCAGCACGGATGCATCATAGAGTGCTGTTTGTCCGCCGACTCGTAAATTGTCAATCACAGATAAGAGTAATTCTTTATCGGTGGTGTAATCTTGCACTAAACGCGCCCGATTCGCAAAAGAAACAATGGCGATAGGGTCATTTGCACCGACAGATTGAACAAAGAGCGTAGCCGCCGCTTTGGCTTGTTCGATAGGTAAGCCACTCATACTCGTACTGGTATCAATCACCAAAACAGTTGCAAACTGCAAATCATCTGTGGTGATATTTTCCACGCGGATGATTTCTGCTAGACCTTCTAATTCGCCACTGAGCGTAAAATCTTCAATGCCTAAGCCCTCAACAGGGATATTATTTTCATCGAGAACATTAGTGGTAATGGTAATTGTTGGGAGGTCGCTGGCATTTGCCCCTGTGATTTCCAGCGATACAGGCTCATCATCTTGAGCAAAGACGAAATAACTAGGAATCATGATTAATAATATTAGAAGGCTCGTCAGCCATTTCTTCATGGTGCATCCCTCAATTATGTTCGTGAATAAGTTCAAATAGACATTAGTCTATCGCCATGAGTTTAACAAACCTTGTTAATTTTGCGAGGAATTATTAAATAATAGTGAAAGGTTAAGCGACTGTTGGTGGCGCGCATTGGTGCTATCGCGTGAATCAACTTTTGCATACACTGTATTTTTTATCAAAAGTCTGAGAGCTATCTCGTGAAACCAATTCATATCGGTGCTTTGATTGTACTTGGTGCAATTTGGGGGGCATCCTTTCTCTTTATCCGAGAAGCCGCGCATGATTTCGGTCCTATTGCTCTGATGTTCATACGAGTTTTTGTGGCAGCTATCATCCTCCTGCCGATTGCTCCACTCGTGATGCGTGCCAACAAAGATACTCCTGTACGTTTGATGACTCATTGGCGTGCTTTTTTAGTTATGGGCGCATTTAATTCAGCGATTCCCTTTATACTGATTGCTTTCTCTGAATTGACGATTACCGCATCGCTTGCATCAATTCTGAATTCACTCACACCACTCTGCACAGCGATTGTGGCTGCGATATGGGTCGGTGAACGTTTGACACCACAAAAATTACTGGGCGCGGTGCTAGGGATTGTCGGTGTGGGTGTGCTGTTTGGTGGTAGCCCCCTAGAGATGACCCCTGCTTTCATCATTGCCGTTGTTGCCTCAATTCTTGCGGCTCTTTGCTATGGCATTGGTACGGTTTATGCCTCGCAACACATTAAAGGTATCCCTGGGATTCAAGCCTCAATCGGACAGTTATTCGCGGCATCAATTTTACTCGCTCTACCGACGGCTGTTACTGTTCCTGACCATCCACCGAGTATGCTAGCTATTGCGAATCTGACCGCTTTGATTGTGCTATCAACATCGTTTGCTTATTTGATTTACTTCTATCTGCTTGCTAATGTTGGACCGACTCGGACAGCCAGTGTAACGTTCCTTGTGCCTGTTTTCGGCACAATTTGGGGGATCCTCTTCTTGCGTGAACCATTCAGTTGGGGCATGTTGTTGGGAATGACGATTATTCTCTTGAGTGTCGGCTTGGTGCTTGGTGCACGCTTCCGTAAGGCAAAAGCTGTGAGTCTCTCGTAGGATGATATAACGAAGGAGGGATACTACCCTCCTAAATAGGCTTAGTAGGAATATTTCTGCTTACGTCCACCAATGTATCGTGAATCACCAAATGCCAAAATGGGTACGAAAATTGGACTCAAGAAGAATAAGCTGAGCGCAAATCCGATACCATGTCCAAAGTTCTCAGCAATACCTTTCCATACAAGGAAGGCTGCTACAATATTAACTAGTGGGATGAAAAATAAAATCATCCACCACCATTCTTTGCCTGCAATTTTGACAAGGAAAAAGATATTCACAATTGGGATAATCGCCATGAAGCCTGGCTCTCCTGCTTTTGTGAACATTTTCCAAAATGCAGCTAGTAAGAAAATTAATACAGCAAGATAAACAATAAGGGCTACTAAACTACCAATATCTTCCATGAGTAATACTCCTATCTTATGTGTGTAGATAAGAATAGTATAACTTGAAGTATAATCTGTGAGGCTTTAAAAGCGACTATCCTATAAAATGAGATAAAAATTTAATCGGCATCCACCACGATTGTATTCACGATGTAATCATGCCATGCGCGACGGTCTGGATTGAAGAAACCCCATGCAAAGCTCAAACCTGCGCTCCGAATCACAATTTCATAACCGATGACATCCCGTAGAATCGCTTCCCAGATGGTAATTGGTGTCCCATCACGCTTGACCACACGCACCTGCATCATCGCCTTACCTAATGTCTGACCATTATTGCGTGTCAAGAAAAAGGCATGATAAATTAATCGAGTGGGAACGATTAGCCCAAAGACAATCGCTGTCACACGCACATCAGGGGTATCTGCTGTTGCTGGTGTCGATGATAATTGTGGGAGTGCATCAGGTATAAAAATGCTGAGCACTATCGTGGCAATGACAGTAGGAACACCAAAGGTCAGTAAGGCATCTAGTAGGCTTGCGATTGTCCGTCGCCATAATTTAGCATAGCGAATGTTAGCGTCTGCTGTGCTATCAGATTCAAGGTTTGCTTCATCATTGGATACAGGGTCAGGTTCTAAAGTTAATACTTGTCCCTGCTCTAGTGCATGAAGTGCATTAGCAGCTTGATGATGCAAAGGGTCAAGGGCAACCGCTTTTTGCAAGAAGGCTTTCTGTTGAGATGTGTTGACGGCTGCTTGGGCTGCCCAATACCACACATCAGGATTATCAGGATAGTCAGCAATCAACACACGTAAGAGATTACGTGCTAATTCGGGATAACCGTCACGCAAGGCTTCTTCAACAGGTTTTAAAGCATCCAACATAAGGCTTTCGCACCTACTCTACAGGTCATTGATAGGCATTGTACTTGATGTTGTATACAAGCCATAGATGATGTTAAATTCGCTATACAGTTGTTAATAAGTCATTTGAATGTTCGTTTTTCGCTACATCTGGAATCTTTTTACCAACCACCAAAAATAAATCACCAATCACTATTCCATTAGATATTCATCATAATTGCTGAGAAAATCTCCTAGCTTTGCAACGCTTTAACAAAGGTCGCGTATAGTATGATAGAAATACACACAATCAATGGATAAGGAGCTACAACATGAGCGAAAATCAACAACAACCACAAGACCCAATGGACGACCAAGATACCGTTGTCGAACAAGTTGAGGTCAAAGGTAATGAACTCGTAGACCGTGTGAAAGAACTCATCGAAGAAGGCAACGTGCGTCGTCTGATTATCCGCAATGCACAAGATGAAGTCCTAATGGTACTCCCATTGACAGCAACCGTTGTTGCGGGGGGCGCGATGCTCGTCTTTGCACCGATTATCGCAGCCGTGGGTGCATTGGGTGCATTTGTGGCTAAACTCAAACTCGAAATCGTGCGTGTTGACGAAAGTAAGGTCAAGAACGACGATAAAACCAAAGTTGACCTCGACTAAGACACTGTCTACAACATTTTCGATACATCCTCTACATTTTGTAGGGGATTTTTTGTTAACATTTTTATTTCATTTGCTTGGTAATAATGTGCTTTAGCTTTATAATGTGACTTGTAATATTGTATTGGAAGAAAATCATATGCTTCGTAATGCACTACTCCTCAGTATTGTTTCATTATTTGTACTTATCGGTGGTATGACCCAAGCCCAAGATAATCAATTGCGTGATTTAGTTGTGTTCGGTGAACAACGTTATGGGATGTGGGCAGGGTCAGGCAGTTCACTCAGCCTCGAAACAGATGGGAATGGAAACGTTCCTATTGACCAAGACATCACCCATGATGACTTGCCCTCTTTACGTTTGACTGTAAATGGTGATTGCTGTGATGGCTGGTGGGGAGTTGTCTTATCAGGCGAAAATTGGGAAAGCTATGACATCAGCCCATATGTCGCCAACGGCTTCTTGACCTTTAACATTCGTGGCGATGCTAATATTGATAATTTAATTATTTCGCTGACTGATTATGTTGCAACGCGCACCCCAATAGGCATTCCCACACAGACAGTCAACCTCGCTGATTACATGACTATCAGTGATGATTGGCAAAGTGTGAGCATCCCTATTCAAGATTTCCTCGATGATGCTGGTTTCAATCCATTCCAAATGTCAGGGATTAATATTAATAATGCGGGTGATGCTGTCGGCACACTGTGGCTTAATAATATTCGCTTCACATCCAAAGACCCTGAACCGACCTTACCACTCATCAAGATTAATCAAGTAGGTTATTTACCTGATGCACCCAAATATGCCCTCGTGACTGCGCCTAATCTGGAACTAGATGATACGAGTTTCACATTGGTCGATGCGAGTTCTGACGAAGTGATCTATACAAGTGATTTGGTACTTGAACGCGATTTTGACGAGGCATCAGGTGACCGTGTGTGGTCGGCAACTTTTACTGATGTCACTGAAGAAGGCATTTATCGCTTGCAACTACCATCTGGTGAGGAATCGCCTGTTTTCCGTATTAGTGCCAATCTCTATGATGGGATGCTTGTTGATACGATGCGTTACTTTTACATCCAACGGCAAGGCATCGAATTAAGTTTTGAAACTGCAGGAGCATTTGCGCGTGGTGTTGGGCATCCTTTGGATAGCATCGCTGAATTTCGTTCAGGTGCATTCCCTGCGCGTGATGTTTCTGGTGGCTGGTACGATGCAGGTGATTATGGCAAATATGTCAACGCAGGAGCAACGGCAATCTCTGATTTAGTGTGGGTGTATCGTTTGTTCCCTGAGCAATTTACAGATGACCAATCCAATATTGCTGAAAGTGGTAATGGTATCCCTGATATTCTAGATGAAATGCGTTGGGAATTGGACTGGATGCTCAAAATGCAAGATGAGAATACAGGCGGATTCTGGCATAGTGTGGGGGCAACCGAAACTGTACCACCTGACCAAGCGACTTATCAACGTTATATCGAAGATACGGACGGTCAGCGTATCAATGTGCAACCGACAGCCGATACAGCCTCGGCGGTTGCTGTCTTTGCGATGGCATCGACGATTTTTGATGACTTTGACCCAGCCTATGCTCAAGACCTCTTGCAAGCGGCTCAATATGGCTGGCAATACCTAGAAGCCAATCCCGATGGTGTCGCGCCTGTGCCTCTACCTTATGAAGATTTCAACGACGAAGATGAACGCTTGTGGGCAGCCGCAGCACTCTATCGTGCAACAGGTGAGCAAGCCTATCATGACTATTACCTAGCAAATTATGCAGAATTCGCTGATATGTGGCAATCCACCACAGATAATGCCTACGGTGTGATGATTATGGGCATGGTTGCTTTCCTAGAGTATGGTTTAGCGGATAATACGGATGCTGACGCAATAGCTTGGTTCAATGAAGAATATAGTCGGTGGCGTGCGATGATGCTGGAACGTGCCGAACAAGATGTTTGGGGAACGACCCTTCTCACGGAAGATTATTACTGGGGGAGTAATGGCGTGGCACTCTACACTGTGCTGACACTGTATGTTGGTGACCTCATCATAGGCGAAGACCTATCACAATCCACGACGATTGCTCAAACAACAGTTAACTATCTCTTGGGTGTGAATCCACTACGCTTTAGCTATGTTTCAGGGTATGGTGTTGATAGTGTCGAACGTCCGCACTCTGCTATGTGGAGTACCGATGGCATTGATCCTGTGCCTGCTGGTATCCTCGCAGGTGGACCTAATGAATATACCAATCCACTACTCTATTCATCCTACCCTGCTAAACGCTACCAAGATAGCGACCAAAATTGGTCTACCAATGAGCACTCGATTTACTGGAATAGCGCATTGGTTTTCACCCTCGCATTGCTTCAAAATCAGTAAATACGATACATGGGCGGAGTAATCGCTTCGCCTTTACCTTAGCGACTTGTTTGAAAAACAACATATTTAGCGCAGTGTGCTTGACACAGCATTGTGGGCATGTTACATTAATTTCAATTACCCGATAATTTGGGTAAATAGTTATCATGATTTTGTATAGGTATTGAGGAGTTGGTATCGTGGCAGATTGGGATTTTATTCTTGCGCCCGCAACAGTTGCAGTAGATATTGTGTTGGATGAAGTCGCTATTATTAGTAATAGTGTCAAGATGTTGAGCGCAAAGGAATTTCATTCTGGTTTGCATGATTGGGTAGGTAATACTGCCTATGATATGAGCACCGAACGACGCGAAACCAACCACAAATTAGCCATGTTCATTGACCAATTCACTGTTGAAGTCAATGCCAAAACCTTCCCTGAATTCATCGCAGGGATTGCTGATTTATCGCCATCAGTGGTAACAGACATCGCCTTAACGTGGTTACGTCATGTTGATAACTACCCTGGTGATGAGATTGTATCGCGTGATTTATCTGCTTACATGGATGTTGCGCGTGCCTTCCATAATATGAAGCAGAGTAAAGGTCACGATAAAGAATTTGATGCTGCTGAATGGCAAGAAGAATGGGAGATGCTCCAAGAACCGCAGCAAATTCTTGAGATGGCTGTCGAACACCTCACATTTTTGTGGGATAACTACCTCGAAAGTGAATGGCAACGGGTCAAGCCGATGATGATTGAAGCTGTCGATGCTTTTAACCAAGTGGATTACAGTGAGATGACCGCTTATGATGCCATCGAAGCGGTTGCAGGACGCAATATGCGTGGCAAAGACTTTTTTGAAGAACGCCTCGAAAAAGCAGATCGTCTTGTCTTCATGCCAAATGCACATCTCGGACCTTACATCAGTTGGGGTGGCACAAAAGATGATAAAACAATGGTCTTTTTCTTTGGTGCACGTCCACCTAAAAACGCGAAAGTCAAATCAGCAGCTCTCAGTCGGAGTGAGTTATTGGTGCGTTTGAACGCGCTTGCTGATGAAACCCGTCTCAAAATCCTCGAAATGCTGACTGAACGAGATGAACTCTGTGCCCAAGATTTCATCACAGGCTTAGACTTGAGCCAATCGAGTGCTAGCCGTCATCTACGCCAATTGACAGCATCAGGCTACCTCAATGAACGTCGGCGCGATGTGGCAAAATGCTATTCGATTAATCCCGAACGCATTGACGATACGATTCAGGCACTCAAAATCTTCCTGAAAAAAGATTAGCGGTCAAATCAATCCAATATCCTTAGCTCGTTGCGTGGCTTGGTTACGGTCACGCGCATCTAATTTGGATAAGATACTGGTCACATAATTTTTGACTGTACCCTCGCTCAAAAATAATGCTGTGGCAATTTCTCGGTTGCTTGCACCTGTATCCAGATAAGTGAGTATCTCTAGTTCACGTTCTGTGAGGGGCATTGCTAGTGATTGATTGGCTTGGTCGCGTCGTTTAGGGGCGTTGACCAATTGTGTGTAGGCTGCCACTACTTTTGAGGCAGCTTCGGGTTGTAAGAAGCCTTCACCACGCGCAACAGCACGCACTGCCATTAACAATCGTTCGGATGAACTATCTTTAAGCAGATAACCTGATGCCCCTGCGATTAAGCCATCAAATAAGTATTCTTCATCTTCAAAAGTAGTTAAGATGATGACGCGAGTCTCAGGGTACTGTTGTCGAATTTTTTGTGTCGCTCGGATACCGCCCATGCCTGACATACGAACATCCATCAAGACGACATCTACTGCATTCTCTGCGATAAATGTGAGGGCTTCTTCGCCACTGCTGACATCGCCAACGACTTTAATGTCTGCCTCAAGGTCGAATATCAGTTGCAAGCCCTGACGCATCAAGGCTTGGTCATCGGTCAGTAAAAGTTTGATTGTTGGCTCAGTCATTGGGAATCTCAATAATTAGAGTAAAACTATCCGATAAAGTGCGTGTTTGAACGTTTCCGCCGAGGGCTTCGACACCTTGTCGCATAGTCGCCAGTCCGCTTCGTATGCCATCACCAGCGACTACATTTGGCTTATCGTTAGTCAGTGATAAGCGCATAAAAGCCTCTGATTGTTCTATAGTGAGTGTAATCGTAGTCGGTTGAGCATGTTTGAGGGCATTGGTTAAGCCTTCTTGTATGGCGCGCAAAACCACACCTTGTGAGCGTGTTGGTAAGCAGTCTAATTTCGATAAAACCTCATCGCTTGCTTTGAGTGTGGTATCACGCCCATCACCGACTGTCCACAAGAGCAAACTACGCAGAGCATCGCTTAGTTTGCTATCTGTATCGGAGAGTTTAGAGCGTAAATTATAGACTGATGTCCGAACATCTTGCAAACCTTCACGCGCCACTTGCCGAGCGGTTTGAATCGCTGTGGTTGCTTTTGCCAGTTCATCATGCTGAATCAGACGCTCGGCTGCTTCTAGTTGAATTGAGACAACTGTCAGCGCGTGACCAATCGAATCGTGCAATGTTTGTGCCATGCGATTGCGTTCTTGTGCGGTGGCGAGTTCTGCGGATTGAATGGCATAATCGCGCAATTGCTCATTGAGTCGTTCGACCTCAGCACGGGCACGGAATTGTTCAATCAATGCAATCTGAATCACAAGCCCGATAGCATACAAACCACCAATGGTCACAGTGTTTGATAACCATAACCACCAATTGCTGATGCCGTTAGCTGACCAACTATAAGCGAGTAAATTTAAGCCTATCACCAAAGTCGCCGTGTAGATAGCGGTCATGATGCGCGAGAAGAAAATAGCAGATTGCATCGTAATCGGCATCAATAAAAACCAGATTGCACCCTCAAAGCCGACCATTATCATGCAAATGATGCCTAAGAGTGTGAGTGCTGATAACCAGAGAATATTCGCCAATCGATTATCGTATTCGACCCACCGCAAAAATCCACCTAGCAACAATATGCCACAGAGCACATAGATTGCCCAATAGCCCCAACCGACAGGCGGTTTTTGAGCATTACTGATATAGGTCAACACACCACTGATGAGGATGCCAATGATGACCATAATGCCGACCCCTGTGAGCCAATCAAAGGCGGCAGTTTGTTCTTTAGATGGTTTGAACTGCGTGGACATAGGTCTTTGTTTTCGATTATTGAAGTTCCTAGTGCAATCATGGCGCAATTGCCTTACTCACACAAGACGTAATGGGTCACATAGAGGGTCATAAACTTTATGACTGCTAGAGTGGAGAATATGACTGCGTTTGCTAACAATCGCTTGTATTGTAAAAGTATATATTCTGTATTTCCCAAAAAGGACTCATCATGTTACCTGAATTACCCGAAGTTGTTGACCGCGCTATTTTGTTGACCCATGTTTTAGCAGGTTGCCTCACCCTTCTGAGTGGCTTTGCTTCCATGTGGACAGATAAAGGCGGTAAAAATCATCGTCGGTGGGGCAAAGTATTCTTCTGGTCAATGTTCACAATTTTTATCACCTCATTAGGGACAATTTTCTTGTTCCGTTTCAATCCGTTTTTACTGGGTGTGAATATCCTCTCGTTCTACGTTACGTTTACGGGATATCGTGTGACTTATCGTAAGCGTGGTGCGAACGGACAAAATGCAAACTGGATAGATTGGACGGCTGTTGGTTTGGCAACAATCGGTGGAATATTCTTGATTATCTGGGGTGCGATGGTGATGCTAGGATATACCGAGATTGCTTGGTCACCGACCTTTGGCATTTTGGGCATCGTTTTAGGATTTTTCATCTTACAGAATGCGATTATAGAAGATGCGCGTGCATTTCGTCGTCCTGTTGCAGACCGTCGCTGGTGGTGGTATTACCATATGGAGCGCATGTTGAGTGGCATGATTGGTGCAGTGACCGCACTGACTGTTCAGCAATTAGGTAGTTTAGCCGTTTTGGGTAACTTCTCTTGGATTCCTTGGGTATTACCTGGGGTGATTGGGGGCTTTGGCATTGCCTATTGGATTCGTCTCTATCGCCGACGCTTTGCAACGGCTCGTAAACGGGCATAAATTATCGAATAGTGACTATCGTACTGCGACAATTTGTTGTCTCTTAATGGATATGAATCGCAAAATCTCGTAGGATAATGGCAGAACAAGGACGAGATTTTGCACATGACATCTGAAAAAAACACCAAGACAATCACGGATAGTTTAATCGGACGCTTTGAACGTTGGTTGATTCCCTTGTGGGCGGTGATGGCAGTCATCATCTTATTCATTATTGGGCAAGGGGTGATACCAGCCTATGAATCACGCCTCATAGATGCAGATGTCTTGTTTGGTGTTCCCCTAGAAGCATGGAATTTGCCGTTGGCGTTTTACCCTATTTATCTGCTGACCTTAGAATTTAGCCTGATAGCCATTGCGATGGGGACTGGTTTATATCTTTTGCTGATTGCACGCAACAATCGCATGGCGATTCTTGCTAGCTTCTTCATGATTATTTGGGTTGTAACATGGGTGTTGCCATATATTGAGGCTCAAAAACAATTTCCACTACAGATTGCAGTAATTGATGTTGTTGGCAACTTTTTGTATACCACGCTGTTGTTGACTTTCCCTACTGGTCGTTTACAAGCCAAATGGGTGCGCTGGTTGCTCCCTGGTGGTTTCTTGCTTTTATTCATCGTGACACCAATGAATTCATTAAGTGGAACATTGCCAACTCAGGGAGCACTGCTCCAATTGATATTGTATGGGGCAGTTGCAGGGGCAATCCTTCTACAAGTTCTACGCTATCGCTATCATTCAACACAAGAAGAAAAGCAACAATCGAAATGGGTTTTTCTTGGTTTCGTAGCCAGTTATGCCATCCCAATTACATTTCTTACTGTTGATTACTTCATCGCACCATTCATCATCGGTAATCCCTATATACGCCTCATTTATCGTCTGATTAACAGCACCTTCTTTGTGATGATTCCATTTGCCCTGTTGCCCATCACTATGCTGATTGCTATCACAAAATCGCGCTTGTGGGAGATTGATTTGTTGCTGAATAAAGCAACAGTCACGACAGGTGTGACACTTACACTATTAGTCATCGGTGGGATTGGTGTCGGTGTGCTTCAAGCCCTCATCAGTAATACAATCATCGCTATTGTGACGATGCTCGTGGTGGTGATTGTCTTGTATAAGCCTGTGCGTCGGACGGTTCAATCCCTCCTCGATAGGCAAATTTTAGGATTGCGCTTTGACCTTGACCAATTGCAACAAGTCCAACTCTCTCGTGAAATCACCAATCGCGGACAACATTCTGGTTTAAAATTAGCGAATGTCGAATTATTGAATGTCATTGATCGAGGGGGCATGGGCGAAGTTTATCAAGGCATTTGGCACGAACGCGCGGTTGCTATCAAAACAATGTTGAAGAAACTAGCCAAAGAGCCTATCGCACGCAAACGCTTTGAACGAGAGATTCGGGCAGGACAATTATTGTCGCATCCACATATCGTGAAAACATTGGATTCTGGTGCATTTGATGATATTCCCTATCTTGTGTTGGAATACATTGCAGGACATACGCTGAAAAACTATAGTGAAAACACACCACTATCAACTGACGAAGCACTCAAAATTGTTTGTGAAGTGGGTGATGCACTAGCGTATCTCCATCAGCAAGGGATGGTGCATCGTGATATTAAGCCAAGCAATATCATGTTGCGTGATGCAGGGAGTAGTGTGCTGATTGATTTTGGCTTGGTCAAATTTGCTGAAGATGACACCGACCTAACAGGTAAAGCTGCTATCGGCACAATTGACTACATGGCACCTGAACAAATTAAATCGGCTGGGACAGTTGACCAACGCGCGGATGTTTATGCACTAGGTATTTTGCTCTACGAATTGCTGACAGGACAAACGCCATTTGCTGGTGATGCAGGGCAAATCTTGTTTGCACATCTGACACAACCACCCCCTGATTTATCGGATTTTGGCTTGGGAATTCCAGAGTATGTCTCGAATGCGGTGCAACGTGCCTTGATGAAAGACCCTGATGACCGCTATCCGAGTGTATCGGCTTTTATGGATGCCGTCGCCTTGCCATTAGCGGCTTAATCCACCCATTGTGGATGTGTGCCAGCAATCGGCAGAATTGTCTCTTCGCCTGTTTCGAGATTGTAGACACTTGTATACATTTCATATGTATCAGGAACTGTACAAGAAAATAGAATCCTTGTCCCATTGGAATTAAAACTTAAATTTGTCAATAAACCTCATGGATTCTCTTGATCAATAGCTATTACCTCTCCACTTGCAATGTTGTGTAAATATACTTCCCAGCGCACAAAATCTGTATTTAAATCTCGCCATACTTCTTGAACTAGCACCATATCCTCTTGTGGATGCCAATCCCAGATCTTGTAAAAATCTAAATAATGAGTGTCTGAGCTAGGTGCTGGAGGAGCATATACAATTGAGTTATTGTACAACGATTGAATAATTACTCTGTGATTATTTGGCACACGAATTGTGGGATCTGAAATTGAATAATACTCACCATTAGATGAAAGCGCATTGAAAAATCTGTCAGTGAGGTTAACTGTCACTATATTTTCATTAGCAATGGCAAGTGTTTCGATGTCAAAGGTCGCATATATGATTTGCCCATCATCTACCTCACGGGCAAAGATTAACGTTGTACCATCTTCAATCCACATATGATGAGAATGTATAGTGAATAGACTAGTAAATTCGTTAGCCCTAATTTGCGCAACTAGAATGTGGTCCTGTGTGGGTATATGATAAAGCATGAAGTCAGCGAATGATGGTGCAGTATCGCCTGTACCATTTGTAAAGTATGGCAACCATGCGCCATTTGGTGATATTTTATCTAGATTTGAGCATGTATCACACAAGACTATCTCTTGCATGTTACCTGTGTGAAAATCGTAAAAGTAATACTCAGGTGTAAATATATTCAAATCGATTTTCATAAATATGCCAGAATCTGTAACAATTGAAGAAATAATTCTTCCTTCTATCGAAAATAATTCTTCAGTTCTCTGTAAATTATTGATGTCAGTTAGATAAACCGTATTCGAGCCATCATCATTATTAACTGTGTAGATTATGCGCTCAGATTCAGGTTGCAGTAGATAATAAGTGGTGATACCACCACTCACTAAAGTGATTATAAGCAGTAGCCAGCGAATACCAAATCGTCGGCGTGGTGTGCATTTGCGTTTCGCTTTATCCGTCACAGATGTTCCCTAATCCACCCATTGTGGATGTATGCCAGTAATCGGTAGAATTATCTCTTCGCCAGTTACCATGTCATAGACAGAAATCAGTTGGGTATATTCCCTCACTGGTGAGAAACTCATCAATATCTTTGAACCATCTACGTTGATATCTAACATATGAAGATTACGCCTGATGTTTTGCATGATAATTTTAGATTCTGATGTTTGAAAGTTATATTGAACTATATCTTTATACGAAGGTGAGCCATTCCTTACTGACCAAGTTTCTGAGGTCAAAACAACATGGTTATGTGAACCCCAATCTCTAATAACATAGTTTAACCGTGTCCAATAAACATCGGGATCACGATAATGAGTATGTGGAAAATCTATGATATTATCGTTACTCACATCATATAGTCGCAATTGTGCAGGTACTTAACGACGGCTATTTTGGGAGACAACATACAAAGCATTCACTTCATCAGACAAAACTATTGGTCTATCACGGTCATCTGTAGGATACCGCAATAATTCATCTTCAACTGTATTGTCTCTGATGTTGTATAAGCTAAAAACATGCTCGCGAGAAGTATTTTCTACCATAAATAATACTTCATCATCATTTAACCAATACGAACGTTCGTATACTGGTCCTAATGATGGGATGTTTAATCTTGGCTCTGTAGTAACAGTAACTTCAGTGTTCCTATCGATGTCATAAAGAACAAATGCTTCACCAACATCAATCCCAATCTTGTAATATGATAGCCAGTTACCATCAGGCGATAGCCTTATCTGATAGCAATATTCCGCATCGTGACATGGAAAAAGCTGTCGAGATTTATGCTCACGAATATCGTAGAGCCAATATGCGCCATTGGCTACTCCAGATGTATAGTAAATATAATTTTCGCTAACAGATACTGTACTGTAGCTTACGGCTATCTCACTGACTTGAATCGGTTTCTCAAGACGATTGAGGTCAGCTAACTACAATAGCCGTTGACCATTTTCGTCTTGCTGGAAGTAAACAATCCATTCAGGCTCAGGTTGCGATACATAATAACTGACTATGCCACCACTCATGATAATTAACGCAAGTAATAGCCAACGAATGCCGAATCGTCTGCGTGGATTGCCTTTGTGTTTTGCTTTATCCGTCATAGATGCTCCCTAATCGACCCATTGTGGATGTGTGCCAGCAATCGGCAGAATTCTCTCTTCGCCAGTTTCGAGATCAATCAGACTCATAAAATATTCTTGATTCGCACTAAGGCTTGCTAATAGAATTTGTGTCCCATCATGATTGAATTGAGCGCTACTGATTAGACGTGATGTATCTTCAAAAAGTATTTCTTGTTCTGACGTAGTAAGGTCAAGAATACTTATTGTCATATTCTCAAAAGTACGACTGGTAGTCCAATCACTTCCTGTGAAAATGAGAGTTTGTGTTTCAGGATTCCAATCATAAACACTGTAGCGTGGACGGTCTGATGCGGTAAGCATTGGCAAAGCATAATTTGTGATTCGGGAGTGTATGCTCGTGGTATACAGATTAATTTCTGCTGAAGTTATCGTGCGATCTTCAACAATGTGTTCATATCTCAAATAACCCATCCTATCCTCTGTGACGAATGGTCGAGAATTATAGCCCCAAGTAGTGGCAAATGTCTCATCTAATTGCAGTGTATTGAGATGATAACTTGCATGAGTCATTCGACGGTTTGCGCCACCCCACGCATAGTTGTAAGCAAAAACGATATAGTCATTATCGAGCCACTGTATCAAATTCTGCGAAGAGGTTGCTCTCATGGAAAGCGATAATGTACTGGCAACAATAGTTTCTTCCCCTGTATTGACATCAAATAATACAAAATCTACTGTGTTTACTCTGGCAAGGTTATCAGAAAGGTTCAACTGATAATAACTTAGCCACTTCCCATCAGGAGAAGGTGTCATTCCTCGGCATGTCCCATCTCCACACAGAGAAAGTTCGCGTCTTGTGTGTGTGCGAATATCATAGAGCCAATGGCGCATATATGGATTACCGTGAATAGTCGTGTAGTAAATATGATTCTCGCCTACAGAGACCATATTCGTACCAATGTGTTGTTCTGTTATTTGTCTTGCTTGTTCAGGGTGATGGATGTCAGCAAGCCACAGTTGTTGTTGTCCACTCTCATCATGCTGGAAGTAAACAATCCATTCAGGCTCAGATTGCAATAGATAATAACTGACGATGCCACCACTGACGATAATCAGCGTGAGTAGTAGCCAGCGAATGCCGAATCGTCTGCGTGGTGTGCCTTTGCGTTTTACTTTGTCAGTCACGATAGTCTCCCCTTAATCTACCCATTGTGGATGTGTGCCAGCAATCGGCAGAATGGTTTCTTCGGTTGTTTCGAGGTCAATGATGCTGATGAACTGTTCAAATGTTACACTGTCACGTCCTGACACAAGAATTTGTGTGCCATCATCATTGAAGCGTGCCATCGTAATCGTGTGTGTACGGCTATCAATGAGAGTTGTCTTAGCATCATTGAGATTATACAAATTGAGTGTTGTCTCTTGAGTCGATGTGTCGCCATCATATATTTGAAGATGCTCATGGATAATAAGCTTTTGTGTTACTAGATGATAATCAAATGCGCTGGCTGTATAAATTTCTATGGGATCTGCGCTACTTGATTCAAGAAACCCAAATGAAGTCTGACTAACTTGAGAACTGAGGATTGCTAGAGTTACATCCTCTGGGAAATCGGGTGCGGATGCTCTATATGCTTCGGTATCAATGTATACTGTCCCATCTGTTGTGAAGAAGGGATAGTCAGTGCGTGATGTCGTTTCAAAGGTATCGTTGATGGTCTCTGTGTATAGGTCATAATGAGCATAAGTCAAGCTATCCTGTGTCGCTAATCTCACAAAAGCAACTTGTTCGGCAGTAATCCACTGTGTCAGAATTTGACTGTAAAAGGCATTATTCGTATCCACAGGTGCGATGTGCAGCTCTTCGTCTGTGTCGATATTGTATAAGACAAAATCGTATATCTGTTGCTCACTAGTCGTATTCGTAAGGTCAGGCTTGTAGTACGATAACCATTCACCATCGGGGGATAATGTTGCTTGATAGCAATTGGCATCAATCTGACACGGGAAAATTTCTCGTGTGTTACGATTGCGAATGTCATAGAGCCAATGACGAATAATCGGTTCATCTTCAACGTGGTTGATGTAATAAATATGATTTTCACTGACTGAAATCATATCTGTTCGGAAGATTGTGTCACTGATTTGTCGGGCTTGCTCAAGCCGATTGAGGTCGGCTAGCCATAATGATGTTTGCCCGTCATCATTATGCTGGAAGTAAATGATTCGTTCAGGTTCAGGTTGTAGTAGGTGATATGTAGCAATTCCACCACTGACGATAATTAATGCGAGTAACAGCCAACGAATGCCGAATCGTCTGCGTGGTGTGCCTTTGCGTTTCAATTTGTCAGTCATGGTGTCTCTCCTAGTCTACCCATTGTGGATGTATGCCAGCGATAAGCAGAATCGTTTCTTCTCCTGTTTCGAGGTCAATGATGCTGATGAACTGTTCAAATGTTACGCTGTCATGTCCTGATACAAGGACTTGTGTGCCGTTGGCATTGAAGCGTGCCATCGTAACGATGCGTGTCGTCAACTCAATGAGGGGCGTTCTACCGTTATCGATTGTGAACAAATTGAGTGCTGACTCATATCGATAGGTGTCTTCGACATATATCTGATGATAATCACGAATAAGTATATCTTGATTCAACGGATGCCAGTCAAATGCACTCACCGTCTGATATTCGACTGGGTCGCCACCACCCATAGAGCGAACCGCATACTGAGTAGCGGGTTGTTGCTGATTAATTATTGAAGCGTGAATTTCCTCTGGAAAATCTGATGTCGATTGTCTGTAGACATCGTAATCAACATAAGCAACGCCAGTTTCGGTAAAAATAGCTAGCTCTTCGGGTGATGTGGTTTCAAAAGTGTCATTTATAGTCTGCGTGGATAGGTCGTAATGAGCATAAATTACATCGTCTTGATTTGCTAAGGTCATGAAGACGACTTGTTCTGTATTAATCCAGTGTGCTATCGCTGAACGATACATTGAGGCATATATATCGACAGAGCTGATGTGTGTTTCTTGGGCTGTATCAATATTGTATAAGACAAAATCGTATGTATGTTGTGCTCCTGCTTCATCGGGGAAGATAGGTTTATAGTACGATAGCCAATCACCATCAGGGGAAATCGTTATTTGATAACAATGTGCCTCGATTTGGCATGGAAAAATTTCTTGATTTGACCGTGTACGAATATTATAAATCCAGTGACGGAGGTTCGGTTCACTATCATCTAAAATAGTGTAGTAAATGTGGTTTTCACTTGTTGAAATCATACCGATGCCGACATGTTTTTCACTGATTTGAATTGGTTTTTCGATACGATTCAAGTCAGCTAACCACAGTTGCTCTCGTCTTCCATTTTGCTGGAAGTAAACAATCCATTCGGGTTCAGGTTGCAATAGATAATAACTAACTGTACCACCACTCATGACAATTAATGCGAGTAGTAGCCAACGAATACCAAATCGTCTGCGTGGATTGCCTTTGCGTTTTGCTTTATCTGTCATGATGTTCTCCCCTGTGTACGAATCTGCCTGATTATACAAATGCTTTTGGCAAAATCAGATCTCATAGGGGAGGCGTGGGCTGAACGTATTGTCAGTCTGTATCCAGCAAATCGTAGCTTTCAGCGTTTCGTACCAGTAGCACCGACCCCACTGATTCCACAAGTTCGTTAAGGCGTTCGCCGTAGGCTTCTTCTTCGCCTTCGTAGGGTAAGCCCATGCCAAGTATCGTCAAATCAGTATTTTCTGCTGTTTCTCGAATCACTTGTGAGATAGATTTCTGATTGTCCTCGTTGACAATAACTAAAACCTCAGCATCAACCCGAATTTCATCCAACAATTCACGCATGTGACTCGTGACACTGGCTACACCTGCTTCGTCATCAATAATGCGAAGTAGACGTACCTGAGCATCACGCCACGTCGGGTGACGTTCAATAAGATATGCCAACAACAGCATCAAATCTTCGTTACCACCACTGCCCTGCCACCAAATATCAAGACGGTCACGATTGCCAAATCCATGTTCACTATCATGGTTCAGGAATAGCACTGATTTGTTGAGCATCACCAAATCACGGAGCAAGTGCATTTGCATAGTACGTCCACTTTCTGTACGTGACCAACCCATCAGCACAGAATTGACTGTGATACCACCAATACCATGTGATTGTGCGACCATTGTTGCTCCTGTGCGGAAATCAGGCACAATGTCTGCTTCGGCAAAGGCGGTCATGTTCTCATCCGCAATGTATTCTCGAATGGCTCGACGTGCTTTACCCTGAATCCCACTCTTAGCGAGTTTGTGAACATCACCTACAATCAACTGGAAGAATGTCACCAGTCCCCGCCCTAAACTGAGCCACTTCGCCATTTCGACCAATTGTTGGCGATTGTGCGGTTGCCCTGTGAAGACGATAATGTTGGGTCGCCAATTCTTGACTGTCCAGCGAGATTTTTCGAGGTTGAGTAATGACCATCGGCTGAGTGCGAACCACACACCCGAACGCACATCACCCCAAGTGCTCTCGATACTGCGTCGTTGCAAATAGATGAAAAAGCCATAGCTAATAACAATCGCGACAATTGTGGCTGGCGTATTAATCAAGAACATCGCCCCATAACAACCCAATGCACCCAATAACGAGACATACCAAGGAATTTTAAAGCGCGGACGATAACTGGGATTATCAACTAATTTTTCGATAGCACTCGTTAAATTGACCATGCCATAGGTGTTGAGAAAGAACATCGAAATAATCGGCGCAACAGCATTCAAATCCCCTGCCCAAATGACAGCAAGGGCAATAATGCCTGTGATGAGAACTGCCATGCGTGGTTCGGTTTTGCTACCAAGATTGCTGGCAATCCAACGCGGAACGACATCATCGTTAGCAATCGCTTGTAATGTACGGGGTGCAGCTAACACACTCCCTAATGCTGATGAAAGTGTACTTGCCCAAACACCTGCCAGAATCGCGTTCGGGATAATGGCAATTCGGCGCATCGCTAATGAATCGCCTAAAAGTTGTTCGGCACTGAGGTTATAAGCGAAGAATATAATCACCAAAATATAAATGACAGCCGTGAATAGAATACTAGCAATTGTCCCTAGAGGAATACTTTTGGAGGGGTCTTTCAAATCGCCTGATAGACTCACGCCGACTTCGATACCTGTCACAGCAGGGAAGAATATTGCAAAAACTGCCCAGAAGGTAACGCCTTCGGTGAAGTTCGGTGTCAAGAGTGGTGCTTCGACACTACCGAAGCCCATAATTGCTCCAACGAAGAACGACCCCAAACCGAACATCAGAATCGCCAGAATAAAATACTGAATTCGTAGGGCGAAATCCGCCCCAACATAGGCAATCACAATGAAGAGTGCTGTCACTAGTGTTGAAATAATGCGCGGGTCGAATTGCTGGAAGAATTCAACCGTCAGTAGAGCTTCGGTAAAGCCAATCACATAAAAAGCGACACTAATGGCTTGTGAGAGATACAGTGGAATCCCAATCGCGCCACCGATTTCTAAACCTAGTGAGCGCGAGATGATGTAATAGTTACCCCCAGCTCGCACGGTCATATTGGTTGCAATCGCTGAGAGAGATAAACCCGTTAGCAGTGAAATCATGTTACCGAGTATCACAATCACCAATGCACCAAAAAGACCTGCTTGACCTGTCACGAATTCCATACGCAGGAAGAGTATCAAGCCAAGAATTGTCAGGATATTGGGTGTGAAAACGCCTGTGAATGTCCCGAAACGTCCTGTGCTGTTGCTATTTTTAGGTTTTGCTGTTGCCGATGTTGCCATAATTAAATCCTATGATGCGAACCGCACCGATACTAGTACATCCCCTCATAAAGGGCAAGCAAAAGAAGATTAACTCTCACAGTTTGCACAAGAGTTCGCATATAATTAATTTATAATGGAGCATTGGGTGTAATCAACATGGTAAATTATTTTCGCTGGCTCATTCAAGACCAAGTTATCTATTATCGCATTATTGGAGAAGTAAGCTCTGACGATATTTATCCTGTGGATGCCTATATGAACGCTCGCATGGATGAGAGTCCAGCCGATAAAGTGCATCTTGTAATTGATAGCACGCTCATGACGGTTTTACCCAATGTACCAACGACTATGCGTTTGACCTATCTTCGGCATCCCAAGCTAGGCACAGTCGTCACCAATGAGCGTAGCCCTGTCGAGAGTTTTATCTTCAACACCATCGGCAAAGTCTTCAAATTATCGTATCGCTTTGTCAAAAATTGGGATGACGCGCTCAGATTCCTCAGAGAGAATGATGATACATTGCCTCCAATGGATGTGCTACACCAGCGATTACAGCTTGTCCAACAAGAGACACTTCAAGAGCATCAACATAATTAAGCTGAATGTTATTTTTAGTCACTAAAGTCAGAACTATATCAAAATTATATGGAGATGATGACATGATGCGACGCTTCGGTCTATGGCTCACAATCATGCTGATTTTTGTGGGTGCCATACAAGCACAAGATGATACGCTCAGCTTTGAAACAGTAGAACTCAGTGCTAGCGACGATTTAACACTCATCGCCGATTACTACACACCTGATGATATGACTGACTCTGCACCTGCTGTGATTTTATTGCATATGTTGAATAGCAATCGTCAGGCGTATGAGCCTCTGATTCCGAGTTTAGTTGATGCTGGCTATGTGGTTCTCAATGTCGATATGCGTGGACATGGTGACACAGGTGGTAGTAATGATTGGGATTTAGCGATTGAAGACACACAGTTATGGTTCAATTGGTTGCGTGAGCAAGAGATTGTCGATGACTCACAAATCGCGATTATCGGCGCGAGTATCGGTAGTAATGTCGCCTTGATTGCCTGTGATAATGATTCGGATTGTGTAACAGCGATTGCGCTCTCACCAGGCATTGACTATCGAGGTGTACAACCAGCCGATAGTATCGCCAATGGCTTGAATACCTTGCTGATTGCTTCCCACAGTGATGGTCAGAGTGCGAGTGCCATTCGTCAATTTTTTGCGGATGCCACAGGGTATGTTAGCACGCGGATGTATTTGGGGTCAGCACATGGCACACGCCTTTTCAGGAATGAATTAGATAGTGTCTCAGGTGCAATTCTCGATTGGTTGGATGAACAATTCAGTGCAGTGGCGATGTGATTTTTCCTGAAACACACAACTGTAAGACTATACTATAATAGATGGCTGATGTATGTGGCTTATCAGCCATTTTTGAATCTAAGCTCCTGAGCGGATTTGTCTCATGTGTCGTTTCTCTTTTCGGGATAAATGCTCGGTTTCATCATCGTCATGATCATGTTGCTCCTCTAAATGGGCGAAACGGGTATCAAAATCTTGTGACATTTGTTGACCTGTGCTACCCGTAAAGTAAACCAAAAGACTCACAATTGTTCCCAGCAAGAGACCTGTCATACCACCTACAAAAGCATTTTGAATGAGATTGACCAATAAGGTATTCGCGATATTGAAAGTGGCTGGATTAATCAGACTATATATCGAACCAAATAACATGAAGGCAACAGGCACAACAAAAATCCAGAGCCATGCTCGTTGGATATAGCGTCGCAAGGCGATGGCTTGTGCAATACTCATCAAGAACAGAATAATTGGGAATGCGACAATATCTAGCATTTGCCAATCATTGATGAGGTTAGATGTCATGTTCATAAAGAGTGTAAAGGACGCAATGGCACTCATCATCCCAAAATTAGCAATTAACCAGCGAGAGAGCGACCATCGGAATTGCCATTTGAAGAGTAAACCTTGTCCTATAATTGTGAATGTGAAAAGAGATGTTCCCACTAGAAGATTAACGATATAGCTAGCAACACCGCTTGGTGGAAGTATAGTATCGAGTGGTAGGCTGTTCAACTAGACACCTACAGCAAAACTCGTTGCCGTGACCAATGTGAATAGCAATACAAAGGTTGTCAGTGAAAAACGTCCATGTTTAAGTGATTTTTTCTTTTTCATTTTGTCCTCAATAAAATTAAACGTATTGTTACTATTCAACAATAGCTACGTAATCGCTTCACTCCATGTTGCAGAGGACATGCAATCCTACCCTCAAACAATCAGCAAAAACTAACAATGAGCATTCGCTAAATCTATCTCATTGGCGATAGCCACAGCTAGCATCCTGTGTTTGAATGTATGATATACAATCAACCAATCAAGGCAGGACTAGACTATGCAACCGCAATTCATCCGTGCAGAAAAACCACTCGACCATCCAATGACAGTGGTCGTGATTGTCGCGCATCATGACGATATTGAATTTGGCTGTTCAGGGACAGTCGCGCGTTGGGTCGAAGAAGGCGCAACCGTCACTTATGTCATCATCACCGATGGAGGCAGTGGCAGCAATGAACCAGGTATCATCCGCGAAGAACTCGCTGAACGACGCATCCAAGAACAACTCAAAGCTGCGGAAGCTGTAGGTGTGCACGATGTACGCTTCCTTGGTTATCCTGATGGCACATTGCAACCGACCATCGAATTGCGTCGTGATTTAACCCGTATTCTGCGCGAAGTTAAACCAGAGCGTGTCATCTGCCAAGACCCTCGCACTGTGTTTTATGGAGATGGCTATATCAACCACCCTGACCATCGTGCGGCGGGTGAAGCTGCCGTCTATGCGACTTTCCCTAGTAGTGAAACACGTCCTATCTTCCCTGAATTGCTGGAAGAAGGTTACGAACCACACAAAGTCAGTCAATTGTGGGTCAATCTCACATTAGAGCCGACGCACTACGTCGATATTTCTGGCACATTCGAGAAGAAAATAGAGTCGCTACGGGCGCATGTCTCACAATTAGGTGAAGGTGATGATTTAGAAGAAGGTGCACTCATGTTCATCCGTGAACGTAATCGGATGAGTGGTGAACAAGTCGGTGTGGACTATGCTGAGTTCTTCAAAGTGATGATTCTACAACGCGCTAACGAAAATGTTCATGACCAAGATTTAGAACGCGCAGAGGTCACACAGGGGCATGAAGCTCACGATGACTAATCTGAATAGTAGATACGTAGTGTATCTTTGGAGAAATCATTGCTAGGATAGTATCTAATTTTTCCAACCAACTAGAAATTGGTTCACAAACGCCATGAGTATCGATAATCAGCTCAATAGCCTGATACAGACTATAACAGATGAATACACTATCCGTAATGACAATTTCCCAATACGTGACCCACAAAATACGGCAAGGCTGGATGTTTTGGTCAATGACTTTATTGACCTCATCAGCGCGTCCATATCTGATGATTGGCAAGCTGATAAAACTATAGTCCAAAATGCTAAAAATATCATTAATAAACCGCTATTTGTCTGTGGCACAATGCGCAGTGGTTCAACCATGTTGGTTGAATTGCTTGATAGTCATCCTAATTTAGTTGTTTTGCCAGGTGATACCCATTATATCAACAATGTGAACCGAAATTTCACATCTTGGGGGCAAGATGAAACCTCAATTCGGCGACATTGGTTACGACGATTCATGAATCCCAAAGGACAACATCCATTTTGGACATTGGGTGAGAAACCAGACTTGTATATCGAATTTTCACAATATCTGACCTATTGGTATCAGCAACTGCCATCAACACCACAAGGTAACTTCCAAAGTGTGATCTTGGCATTTTATTGTAGCAATCCATCGCGCGTGCCTCATCCAAATTTTTGGATATCCAAGACCCCTGGCGATGAATTGTACATTGAGCAAATTTTAGAGCATTTCCCAACTGCACGTTTCATCCATATTTTACGAAATCCAGGGGATACAGTCGCATCGTGGTATAAACTCGCACAACATCGTGGTTGGGATACAACCGCTCACAACTTGGCTCAATATGTCGCGCAAAGTTACGACGCAGCAATTATGAACAAAGAAAGGTATCAACATACTTATCATCTCGTTAAATACGAGGATATTCTGGAACAACCAAATATAACACTTGAAAACTTGCTCAGATTCATCAACGTTCCCTTTGATGACAAAGTTCTTGTACCAACCATTAATGGTAAGCATACATCAGCTAATTCACAGTATAAATCTATCATTTCATCAGGCGAGATTATCCAACGTGAGCCGAATACATGGATTGAAAAACTAGGCACAGAGGCATATCTGATTGATTTAGAAACACGCTCTCTCGCAGAGAAATTGGGATATGATTGGAAAACAACTCCAGCGATAAGCGAACAGTTAAGCAATCATAGACAAAAACAGACAAAGCCTTCACCAATAAAACAATTTTTGAAGCGATTTAAACGATAAGTCATCGGTTGCCTAAGGAATAATCAGGGAATTGTGTCACTAGTAACTTCCTTGACGAGCTTGCGTGATGTATCCAGTTTCTCATTGTGGTACTTTTTATAGCTTATATTCTTAAGTCATAACAGGTGATGATGGAATAAGGTATCAATTATTCTTCGTAGTTTACTTTGCTTTGTATCTTCCATCCTTCGTCTGTTTGCGCTAGGCTTTCAAGCAACAACCAATTACGAATTATCAACAAGCCATGACCACTTACGAACAAAAACTCCAACAAGAAGCCGAATTATGGGGAACAGAATCCGAGCGTATGGCACGCATGATTGCTCCTGATTGGCGCGAGCATCGGCATTTATTGCACAATCGCATCTTACATGGCGAGAATATCGATAAACTCCTGATGCAGGTTAAACCTGAGATGCAAACACTCGAACTCGGCTGTGCATCGGGCTGGCTGACCTTAGCAATGGCACAACAAGGAGCATATGCCACAGGCTTAGACCTCAGCGAAAAATCACTCTTAGTCGCGCGTAATTATTACGAACGTATCCAAGATGAGGTACGTGGAACAGTCAATTATCACTATGCTGATTTGAACGCCCTAGAACTTGAACCAAACACCTATGATGTTATTGCAGTCAAAGCAACTTTACATCATCTGGTGAATATACGAGGTACAATCGAAGCTGTCCACCGCGCACTCAAACCGAATGGCTTATTCTGGATTAGCGACACACTTTATGATGAACATATGTCGAGTGTGTTATTTGCAAGTGGCTTGACCTTCCTCTTACCAACAGAAGTCCCATACAGTGAAAAAATCAAGGGCTTGCTCAAGTTTGGCTTGAATGCCCCTGAACGCATCAAAATGAGCATGGAAGCAGAAGGTTTATCACCTTTTGAAGGCGCAGGGCGCAATCATAATTGGCTCGAAATCACGCAAGAACTCTTCACAATTGAGCAAGTCATTGTGCCACCAGCTGTCACAGGTTACGTCACGGCACAGTTGCGTGCGCCAGACTTCATCAATGTTCCATTCCTGCGCTTACTCAAGCGGATTGATCAGTATCTCGTCAAGCATGATGTTCTCCAGCCCTCTGCTCGTATTGTTTACGCACGGAAAAAATGATGCTGACACTCATTCGCAACCATAAGCTGAAAATTGCCATTGCCATCACGATAGTTGTGCGGATTGTGTTTCTCTTTGCATTAGGACGTAGTGTATTCTTCTATGAGCAAACAGGTTTGATTCATGGCTCATCTGCTTACGATGAATATGCACTCAATCTGCTAGACACAGGTGTTTATGGTCGAGAAGCAGGTCTCCCTGATGCACGCATCGCACCGCTATATAGTTATCTCGTGGCAGGGGTCTATGCCATACTCGGACGCAATGGCTTGGCAATTGGTCTCGTCCACATTGTGCTGGATTGTATCACCGTAGCCCTCGTCTATGACATTGCTCGACGACTGTTCAAACGTAGTGAGCTATTTGGGCAAGCTATCGGAGAGTGGGTCGGCTTCGGCGCAGGGATTTTGACAGCGTGCTATCCATATCTCGTTTTCCAGAATTTGACCCTGATTGATACACCCCTCTTCATGACATTGATGTATCTCTTTGTGTGGCTGATGATTTTGCTACGTGACCAAGAGACCTACTCGCGTCGAACATTGCTGATAGCAATCTTGGGTGGATTGGTGCTGGGTATCACAACACTGGTTCGTGCTTTGTTGCCTCTCTTTGCCATATTGACAGGCATCTGGTTCTTGATGCGTCTGCGTTTTGTCGATAGTGTTTTACGCTTGCTCCCTGTGGCGATTGTTAGTTTGCTGGTGCTATTGCCTTGGATGTGGCGCGGTTATCAGATTTACGATGGTTTCGTGACCGTTGCCCTCAATACAGGCGATAATCTGTGGCAAGGCAACAATCCGATGACTGTGCCGATTTTTGAAGCAGGATATGATGCACAATGGAGTCCACCACCTGAAACGTCTACAAATGAGGATAATTTCTATCTCAAAAATCAAATTTTGACGCAAGAAGCAATCAACTATCTACAAGCCAATCCAGATGATGTTCCTAATCTGCTGTGGACGAAATTTCTTGTCTATTGGACAGTCGAAATTACGCCACGCAAGAATCTACAAGATGGGCAATCGTTGATGTTAGATAATCAGGGTGAATTACTTGTGGTTGAGGGCGATGCCGATGTGCAGGATGTCGAGACACTTTCACAATACGATAGTGGTTTGTTTGACCGTGTGGCGCGTCCTGTGCATATTGCATATTTTGCACCACTGCTGATACTTGCGCTCATCGGATTGGCGTTGAGTGCATCCCAATGGCGTGATGTCTCGTTGATTTGGTTTTTACAAATTAGCATGACAGTCATGTACTTAATTTTTCATCCGAGTACGCGCTATCGTGTCCCGACTGACCCGCTCTTGTTCACATTTTCTGCTTATGCTGTAATTGTTTTTATACAGAACTGGCTAGCTCATCGCAAATAATGATGAGACTGTATCACTGCTGATATTGCTTCAAGGTTTGATAAATTCTGCCAACAGCATCTGCGTATCTTTCACTCTCAGAAGCACTACTAAAATTATCAGAGGTGTATCTTTCTCCAATCTCTTTTGCAATTTCAAAAGCGATACCCCATAAAATGACATCAACATTGTCAGTGGTGGGTAGTGCATTACTGGTGCGCATAACTTGCTCAATAAATTTTTCTTCCATGTTGGTCTTCCTTACAGTATGAATATTACGCTAATTATAGCTCATGATGGATTTGGAATACCAGCATTGCGGAGGCACGTTCGCACACGCCCAAACTGTTCGTCCGTCAAGAAGAATTCGTCGGCATAGGGTGCGAAACAACTCTGTGCAGATGCTTCATGGCGATTGATAACCGTCGTTGCCCAATCACTGCAAGAATTACTTGCAAAATTGGTATAAGTGAAGCAATAGCTGGTTAAATCGAGTTCTAACTGAACTTCGGCAGATAGTTCAAAGCCATCACCTAAGCCGTATATCCCTAACAGTCCAACATTGTTGACCCATGATTGGAATGTGACGGCTGCAAAGATGCTACCTCCCACCATAAAAATCACAAATAAAGTCACAATCACACGAAACGGCGAGAAGGCAGGTTTTGCTTTTTTACGTTTGTCTTGTTTGCCTTCCATCATGGCGAGCATTTTTTGCGCTTGAGGATGATAGTCTATTGGCTTTAGGATATGACGAGCGCGGTTATACTGCCCTGCTTTAGCCAATTGAAAGGCTTGCTTTAACTTGGCGCGAGTCATCTCCGCTTTTTCATCGCGTGTGGGTGTTGTCATTCAGTTGTTCCCCTTTATATTTAGCATCTCTGTGAGTAATTTGATTCCTACTCATACAACTAATATAACATAAAATTACGGGTAAATTGATAGCGCATGTCAAAATATATCGAATGTTACACAGAGGAGAGACTCAAAATATTGAGGCGGAGGATTGTAAGTTTCTATAGAGACTTGCGATTGGATGTAATTGGTTTTGGCAAATAGAATTATGTCGTTTTCTTAGGAAATTGACGCTACGTTAGGGATGACATGACTGCCATCCCCAATGACTTAAATCTTAATCTCTGTGCATTTGCCCGTTGAATCCTAGCTGACCGACCCGTCGTCCGAGATGGTCAAAGACAAATGCGCCTGGGCGCGTGCTGTGAACATAATATGAATAAGGACTGTGAAACAAGTGAATTCGTTTGGTGTGATGGTTGAGATAACCGATTTGCAAACGACCACTATAAATTGCGGTACTAAAAGCAGGAATCTTCGACATAGCTATCTCCTTATGATTTGAATGAACGAATGTGTAAGTTAAATCGTTATGATAATTTTATAACGGTGAGCAAATGTAGTCGCTCATAAATTCATCACGCCGATGATTCGCTGACTAGTCCTTTATACCTATTCGATACATGAGGCTCTATTTTGTTCTATCCCGAATTGCCGTAGAATGGATTTATCACACACGAGTAACAAAAGGATAGACACATGCCAGTCATTCATAAATGGGATAATGACGAAAAGACAATTTATACCTTCATCATGCGCGGTGAGTGGGATTGGACACAATATCAAACGGCTCTACGAGATGGTTATGAAGCCATCAAAACAGTTGACCACACAGTTGACATCATTTATGCCTACATTTCAAAATTGCCAGAAGGAGATGCTGTGCAATACATGATGATGGCAGGTGAAACACAACCTGATAATTGCTATCGAAGTGTGATGGTCAACCCTGGGCGTGATATTCTGCAAATGATTGTGAGCGCAATTGATGGGATGCGCGAGTGGGATGGTCCTAAATTTGTTGATACATTGGATGAAGCTCGTCAGCACCTCAAAGCAGAAGCTCTGAAAGACGCTCAATCATCGGATGAGGCTATTTAAACCGCGAAGACGCTGAGAACGCCAAGAAAACAACTGCACCAGATGATAGAAAATGCGGATAGAATATCATATCCGCATCTTCCATAGCTATTTTTGTGTTTGTATTGCTCATTGAGGGTCAAAACTAAAGGATTCAAGCATTTCATCAATCAAGAACTGATTCTTGACGACAGAATTTTCAGAATAGCCTTCAACTGTAATGAAGTATTGGTTATCGTCATCATCTTCAATGAGATAATGGACGGTATACCATCCATCATTATAGAAAGTCACAGTATGCGCTTCGTATTGTTCATTCACACCTATCATGACTGTATCACGCGCGAGAGCAATATTGCCTTTGGTCGTGCGTGCAAAATCCCACATCGCATCTGCCATGCCTTCGAGACTGCGAGCTTCATCTTGCACCCATAGCTCATCTAAAAAGCTGATGTAGAGATTGCCATAGCCATCACTGACCATCAAACGGCAGTGTTCGCCGATATCTGTGCAATCGTAATAATTTTTTTGATTGTCTGGTTCATCACTCAATGCAAAAGGAATTTCCAAGCTAATACGCTCATCTTGGTAGGGGTCTGGATTATCGTAACCTGTGATGCCAACGAGTGTACTGAATACACCAACGACAATAGTCAATAAGAGAACAGAAGTGACAGCAGAATAACTATGTTTACTTGCACCACGCAAACCAAGATGTTGGTATTTTTTGTATCCACCATACTGTATCCCTGCAATTGCGAGAGGATATAGCACAATCCATAGTAGCATGACAACAAGTGAGATACCCATCACCATATTTGTCTCTGCATCCATCACAGTGAAAACACCTAAAATCAAAGTGATGATTATGCCCCCAATAATTCCGATACTCCCTAAAGACCATGTCAGAATCGTGCGCCAGCCCCAGCCTTTTTTGCCGAGTTTCTTCCAGTTCATGCCGAGCAAAATCACTGAAACTAAGGGCGTGAGTAAGATTGTCAAAAATCCTAGTAACCAAGGATTCGTCGGTGGTTTCATCACCCCATTTTTATTTTTCTCTTTTTCGGGGGACATCATCATTTGTGTGTCACGTTGTTCTATCAAGTCGATGCGTCGCAAAATTGCTTGACGTTTTTCTTCGTCATCAATTACATGATTATGGTGTTGTTACCAACACTCATCATCAGTGGATTGGCATAATTTTACCTACCAAAATGCGTGTCAGTGCGCCTAGATTTATCTATGGGGGTTTAGACGCGCTGTATGTGGTTATTTTGTTTTGGTTTCGTCAAAATAACCCATGCCAAAACGTGTTTGATTGATACCTGATGCTGTATACTGTATGGTAAGTAAAAAGACATGTAAAAGTGTGGCAATGGCAAGCATCCGACGCACATACAAATATCGTTTGTATGACAGTAAACACAATAAGCATCTGGAACATGCGATTAATGTGGCGGGTATGATTCGTAATCATGTGATTGCGTTGCAACGCCGCTATTACAAGCTGACAGGCAAGTATGTGTCATTGGCTCAGATGCAAGGGCATATTGGTAAATTACGGATGGGTCGTGTAAGTACCAATAAGAAACTCGGACGCAAAGGCAGATCTTATGGGAAGAGATATATCTATTGGCAGGCGATGAGTGCCCAAGCAGCTCAAGAGATTTGTGAGCGAGTGGATAAAGGCTATCAAAAATTCTTCAAAAATCAGAAATTGCCCTCTAATCAACGCAAAAAAGTGAGTCCGCCACAATTCAAAAAAGTTAAAAAATATACTTCGTTTACATTGAAAACGGATAGCTGGAAATTGCTGGAGTCGTATCGTGGGTCGCGCACAGGGTCACCAAAAATCAAAAATGAACGGCGCACAGGCAAAGTAAAAATCATGAAGCGCATCTATAAATTCGTGTGGACGCGCCCGATTATGGGCAAAATCAAAACGGTGACAATCAAACGTGATAAAACAGGCAAGTTGTGGATTTGCTTCTCAGTTGAGGAAGAAATAAGCATCAAAAGTCAAACCAGTTCAGGTAAAATCGGCGGTTTTGACTTTGGCTTAAAACATTTCCTCACCAATGAAGATGGCAACTGCATCAACTCGCCACAGTTTTATCGCCAGATGCACAAGCAACTTGCTCAATTGCACCGCAACTTATCCAAAAAGCGTAAGGGCAGTAACAATTGGTATCGTGCGAAACTTGATCTCGCCCGTGCCTATCAACGGCTGGATAATCTGCGAACGAATCATCACTGGCAACTGGCACATGAACTCTGTGATAAGTATGATGGCTTGGTGTTTGAAACTCTCAATATCAAAGCAATGCAGAAATTGTGGGGACGTAAAATCAGCGATTTGGGCTTCTCTGAGTTTCTAAAAATAGTCGAGCATGTGGCATATAAACGTGGGGTGGCGTTCAAGCAAATTGATCAATGGACAGCCACCAGTAAGACCTGTTCGCACTGTGGCGCACGCTTTGAGAACTTAAGCCTAGCTGACCGTTGGGTTGAATGTCAGTGTGGTCTCAGTTGTGACCGAGACCATAATGCTGCACGAAATATTCACAAGGTTGGGACATCAACCTTTGGGCTAGTGGATGTCAGACAGACTGAGGTGTATGCCTTGCCTGCAATCCACGTTTGAATCTAGAATCCCCCGCATTGATGTGTGGGGAGTATGTCAATTACAGCTTATGGGCAAATGCTCTGCATGGCAAGTTGTTTGTTACAAACTATAACAAACTCAAGAACTCGTTGTATGCTGATTTAGTCATGATGCCATCGATTGCGACTTTATTGCGCCCTTGATAGCGTATTGTGCGTAACATAATTTCGTTACTATTGCATTGGTCAAAGTAAAATGCGAAGAGATGGGTGTTCCCTTGTTCCAAATTCACTAAATTGCTGGCTTCGGCAATTTGACTAGCGCGCATATACTTGATGAATTGCTTGCCATCTTTGTTATCCACATAACCAATGAACTCAGGCTCTGCTTTATCGTACCATTTGCCACAATCTTCACTGAACGGTGCTTTACCAGCGATGAATGCAAATACAGCCGTTAATATCACAACAGCCAGTGCTTCCACGCCCCAATAAATGGCTGTTTGTTGTTCATCGAGGCTGAATCCTGAGCTACTTCCTGGGCGCGTACTGGATAATTCTAGACCACCTTCAATCGACCATAAAATATAGCCCAGCACATGCGGATAACCTGTATCATCTTCTAAACTAGCACCCACTTCAGCAAGAGCGTCGAGACGTGTGAAGCCTTCTTCTTGATAGGTTTGATAAAAATCTTCAACAATAAATAAGTATTCGCCTGTCCAGTAAGTGCTATAGATGAGTGCACCAGACCACAAGCCTAATAGTACGAATACCAAACGATTGCGGATTTTACCTGCTTTGGCACTATTTTCGACAGTGACAGCACCCAGCCCAATCATCGCAATCGGGAATACAAAGACGAGATAAACAAATTGTGCAACACCTGCCGCTACTAATCCAAGAATGATACTGACAATTGTTGTGATGATAAATGCCGATAAAACCCCAGAAAATGGTGCTTTACCACTTGGTTTATAGTCCCGATATTTTGCTATTTGTGCCATTAATCTACCCTTTTTTCCCTAATGCTTTAATATCAACATGATAATTTTGCATAGCGTAGGCTGTTTTGCCTGTATAACCAATAGCAACAAAGTATGATTGACGATAGTCTAGGGGCAAACAACAAAAAAGTCATCGCTATCCAACGATGACTCTTAAACAATAGACCTAAGCAAAAAGCCTAGTTCACGCTTTATAATTCTGCTTCGACGATTGGTAAGGTACGGCAATCACCTTCGGCTGTGATAACATCTTCACGTACCCACGCCCCTGTGTCCAATTGCCACCATGTAAAGCCGATGTCGTCATCTGCTTGCCCAACAGCTTCGACTGTTTCTTCGTAAGCTAATTGTCCTGCGCGGTCAAAACTGGTGCTTGGTCCTGTACGCATATTCACAGTGCCATAGGATGTGATATTGCATAGACCAAAAACGTAATCATCAGGAATTTGATAGGCGAAGAAATCAGTTGCACTGCATCGTGTGGTCTGAGCACCACTCGTCAAGACAAATGCCCAACTACCACGACGGGTATCGACTTCGTATGTTACAGCTAGTTCACCATCCACATAGACATTCATCATCTGGTCGAGAACAACGGCTGTTAAAACAACAGAGTCTTCTATATCTACAACGGACTGAATGACCTCAAAATCAGCATCATCGGTGCGTGATTCTTTTTCCATGATGAGCATATCACCGAGGCTTGTTACCATCACTGTCAGATAACGTGGCAGACTGACTGTCACTTGACTGGTGAATCCTGAGCCATTCCACCCTGTGATACTTGAACCCCCTCGACGTTCAATGTGTCCACCAATGCCACACGCCTCGATAACATCTGCCTGTGGGTCAAAATTGATGGTCGCACCCATTACAAAATTTTCAGCTTCAATATCTGTTGCATACGTGCTGAAGTTTGCGCCTGCTGTTGTCAATGAAATGAACGCTTCATCAACGACCATCTCCGCACCTGATGGAATTAAACCACTTATCTCGAATTGACGAAGAATATCAGACGCATCACCTGTTACATCAATATTCTCAGGAGCATCTACCATTGCCCGTTCATCATCTTGAGCAAAGACACTACTACCCATCATTAGAATAATAGCTACTACAATTATATGTTTATACATTGTTACACCTTATGATTGAAAATATACTAAAATAAATTTAGCACAAATTAAGCTATATAATCATTAAGGTGTTTAATTTTTTGCGATGGATCGATTTTAGAATAGCCATGAGATACTAGAAGTCCAGTATCCCATATATTAAAGAGGAAAAGGTACTTAGTTGACGCTCACGAGTTCAATGTCAAAGATGAGAGTTTTCCCTGCTAGACGATGATTCGCATCCAGAGTGATACCATCATCTGTGATTGCTGTGACAGTTGCTGGAATCGGTTGATTCCCCGCTTGTACATACACTTGCATTCCAATTTCTGGATTGGCATCAGGCGGGAATTGTGAGCGGTCTAGCGTAATCACCATCTCGTCACTACGCTCACCATAGGCTTTTTCAGGAGGAATCGTCGTTTTGGTAGATTCGCCGACATCTAATGTCCGCACGGCTGATTCAAAGCCTTGGATAACTTGCCCTGCCCCGAGTGTAAATTCGAGTGGGTCGCGCCCTTTGCTAATATCAAAGACTGTACCATCTTCGAGTGTGCCTGTGTAATGAATCTGTACGGTTTGCCCATCAATGGGTTTAGCCATGATAATTTGCTTTCTTAATCTCAAAAGTGATGGTCACCTTAACCAACAATGCGTTATCAGTACAGTGGTAATAGATTATGGCTCACAGCAAATCTTTTTCTCGTAGATGGTCGATGCGATTAAAATCCAACATATACCAAGGCTCGCCTGTACTATTGCGATACTGAAAGCGCGACCATGATGTGTTGTGATTTTGTACATCCGCATTGCGATAAGGACCCACATTGAAGACGTTATCAAAAAATGCTGAAATCATGCCACCATGTGCGACAACATAGACGCGCTGTCCAAAATGTAAATCAATGATAGCATCTGTAAATTGTCCGATGCGCGTGCGGAAGTGCATCCAACTTTCATAACCTTCTTTTTCGCTAGAGCGCGGAATAAACGGAGCTTTATTCTCCCAGTCAGAGGCGTAAGTACGTGGTATATCTTTGGGTTGAACAATATCACCAGTTGGATACACGGTTGGAATTTCGCGAATACGATGGTCATGAATAGCTTTTTGTCCGAGTGCATCGGCGATGATGGCTGTTGTTTCTAGAGTCCGTTGCATTGTGCTTGTATAGAGTACATCTGCTTGATGGTCATTGGCTTTGAACCAATCACGGAGAGCTTCTGCTTGTTGCTTGCCTTTTTCAGTCAGACCTGCATCAAGATTATCGAGTGTTTGCCAATCAGGTAAATTGACATGACTTTGCCCATGTCGAATCAGAATAATTTCCATGCTAGAGCAAATCCTTCACAATAAGATGGTCAATGCGATTGTGATAACGCACCATCCAGCGTTCTCGTCCGCTATTTTGATGCTCAAACAGTGACCAGCCCGTGTTATGCGTATCGGTACGTGCGGTGCGATACGGACCTGCGTTATAGATATTATCGAGCATTGCCGAAATTACACCACCATGTGCCACAACATACACTCTGCGCCCTTGATGCTTGGTCATCAGGTCATCAACAAATTGCCCGATGCGCGTGCGAAAGTGCATCCAGCTTTCACCATTAGGAATATCAATACCACGATGAGCAAAAGGACCTTTGTCAGGCTTAATCTGATTGTAAACTCGTGGCAGTTGATTTTCAGGGAGTGCAGTGCCGTCTAAGGCTGAATTACCGATTTCACGGATGCGGTCATCTGTGATTGCGTTCATGTTAAAAGCTGTTTCGATGTAACTTGCTGTTTCGCGGGTTCGGCGCATGGTGCTAGTGTAGAGCGCATCACAAGTGCGCTTGTTCTCTATCAGCCAATCACGAAGAGCTTCTGCTTGTTGCTTACCTTTATTCGTGAGGCTAGTGTCCATGGTGTCTAGTGTAGACCAATCCTCGACATTGACATGACTTTGTCCATGCCGAATGACGTATAAATACATCTGTGTTTCCTTTAAAAATTGAATTTGATTTAACTAGCCCTGATTGTAACGCAGATTATTTAAACAAAAAAAGTAGCTCTGCGATAGGAAACAGAGCCACTTTAGACAAGCTGGGTCATCAGGGATAGACGACCCGTAATTCAGGGAAGCATTAGGAGATGTTCCGAATGTGTCATAGGGAATAACACACTCTACTTTACATTACGCATTAGATGCAAGAACGGTTTATGAAATTTGTAAACTATTTGTAAACTCTGGAAAATTGTCATGATGCAAATTAATCAAATCACACATCAGTTGATACAAAATGATGTTATACTAGTTGTAACACAATTGACATTGTGTTGGGCGATGATGAGGCATATCCGACAATTTGGAGGGAGGAACAGCCGATGAACATCACCAATCATGTTTATAATGAGCAAATAGCAGTGCTAGAAGTTGTGGGGGCAATTGATGGTAGCACAGCATCTAACTTGCGAGAGGCAATTTTATCCGCGTGTGAAAATCATGCCTTGCTCTTACTGGATATGAAAGGCGTTCACTTCATGTCGAGTGCAGGCTTGCGCGTGATGCTATTGCTGTATCGTCAGTTACAACAGCGCGATGGACGGGTGGTGCTGGTTGGTTTGCTCGAACCCATCTATGATGCGATGGAAGCAACGGGCTTCTTGAAATATTTTGAAACTGCCCCTGATATTGAAACTGGGGCGAATCTACTTAAAGGATAGCACATGCAACGAATCGACATTTATCCCACTCATAATTATGATGGCTTCGAACTCCGACGTGGATATGTCGAACCCTTTGGCGCGATGCTCGTACCTGGTGGTATCAATTTTTCTATTTTTTCGACCCATGCAGTATCGTGTGTGTTGGTGCTGTTTGAACGGGGAACAGATACCATCATCGGTGAGATACCATTCCCTGATGAATTTCGCATTGGCAATGTGTGGGCGATGATTGTCTTTGGCATTAACTACGAGCATATTGAATATGGTTATCGCATGGATGGTCCGTATGATCCACAAGTAGGTCATCGCTTCGACCCTGAGAATATCCTGATGGATCCTTATGCTAAAGCTATCGGTGGGCGTGATGTCTGGGGGAAAGCAGACCATAATAATCATTTTTATCCACATCGAGCGCGTCCGACCATTGACGATTTTGATTGGGAAAATGATAAACCGCTCGAAATCCCCATCGAAGACCTCGTAATTTACGAAATGCACGTTCGAGGCTTCACGCGAGATGACTCTGCTAATGTCAAATATCCTGGGACATTCGCTGCTATCCGCGAAAAAATTCCTTATCTAAAAGAGTTAGGCGTGAACTGCATCGAACTCATGCCCATCTTTGAATTTGACGAATTTGAATACGCTGACCGCTTTAATCCCGAAACAGGGCAACCTTTAATGAATTACTGGGGCTACAGTAGCATCAGTTTTTTTGCGCCTAAAGCAGGGTATGCCGCTACAGGTAACTTCGGGATGCAAATTGATGAGTTCAAAAATTTGGTCAAGGAATTACACGCTAACGGTATCGAAGTGTTATTAGATGTTGTATTCAATCACACAGCCGAAGGGGGCGAAGGCGGTCCTGTTATCTCGTTTCGGGGGATTGATAACAAAACCTACTACATGCTCAATCATGATGGGCAGTATATGAATTACAGTGGTACAGGCAATACATTGAATTGTAATCATCCTGTGGTACGCGAATTGGTGCTGCATTCCTTGCGCTATTGGGCATCAGAATATCATATTGATGGCTTCCGCTTTGATTTAGCCTCGATTTTAGGGCGCGACCAGAATGGGCATCCACTGCCGAATCCTCCTCTACTAGAACAACTCGCTTATGACCCTGTGCTGGCAAAGTGTAAATTGATTGCTGAAGCATGGGATGCAGGTGGTTTGTATCAAGTGGGGTCGTTCCCTGCCTATGGACGTTGGGCAGAATGGAACGGCAAATTCCGTGATACTGTTCGCCAGTTCATCAAATCCGATGAAGGTACAGTGCCAGAATTATCGTTACGGGTGCAAGGCTCTCCTGATTTATACCATGGGCGTGGACCGACATCGTCGATTAATTTCATCACGGCGCATGATGGTTTCACGATGCGCGATTTAGTCAGCTACAATACCAAGCACAATTACGCTAATGGCGAAGATAGTCGGGATGGCGCAAACGATAACAATAGCTGGAATCATGGTGAGGAAGGCGAAACTGATAATCTAGAAATTGAAGCCCTGCGTCGGCGACAGGTCAAGAATATGGTGGCTCTGTTGATGCTTAGTCAAGGTGTGCCGATGATTTACATGGGTGACGAGATGTATCGTACCAAATACGGCAACAACAACACCTACTGCCACGATAACGAACTTACTTGGCTCAATTGGGATGATTTAGAGCACAATGCGGATATTTTTCGCTTCTTCAAGCTGATGATTGCGTTTCGTCATGCCCACCCTGCAGTGCGTCCACGCTATCATATGCGTCATAACGATTATGTTGGTGCTGGCATTGCCGATATTACCTTTCATGGACCCAACGCGTGGCAACCTGATTGGGGCGAAGGCAGTCGCACACTCGCGTGGATGCTGAGTGGTCAACATGCATGCGAAGGTAACGAACCCGATGTGGATATTTATGTTGCGACCAATTCATATTGGGAAGCGTTACGCTTTGAATTACCACGTTTGCCTCGTAATCGCCGTTGGCATCTTGCTGTGAATACCTATCGTGAGTCACCCGACGATATTTACGAAGTTGGCACAGAGCGCCGTCCACGTAATCAGAAGTCAGTTTATGTACAACCGCGCTCAGTCGTCGTCTTGGTTGGGAAGTAATATATTTTTCGTCACGAAGGTCACGAAGAAAGATTTTCAATTACTGTGCTTCGTCATGATTTGAGATGTATGAAGAAAATACAAATTCATTCAACTGATTGACAATAGATATTTTTCTGTATTTCTTGGCGTTCTCAGTGTCTTTGCGGTGATATATTGCCCTACCATAGTAGGATACAATATTTAACAAAAACAGTTACGAAAATTTATCGTATTGCCTGACAATCCCTGTAGCTAGTAGTTTATCAATCTCATCTGAGGCCATGCCCATCTCCGATAATATTTGTTGTGTATGTTCGCCTTGTTGAGGAGCATTGCCGAACTTGATGCTATCGTCACTGATAAGGCGAATCGGACTTCGCATCCAAGGTATACCTTGTTCATCGACCCCTGCCATCTGACGTGCTTTAACTTGTGGGTCATGGATTAATTGGTCGGTTGGGGTGATTATGGTAAAGCAACAATCCGCTTGAGATAGTAAAACATCCCATTCACTTGCTGTTTTGCTCTTAAATAGCGCAGACATATCCGCTTTGAGCGATGCTTGTTCTCTGATATTTGCATGGCGCGGAATCCACTCTGGCTTTTGCACAGCGTTGCAGAAATTCGCCCAAAACTTCGGCTCAATCGCACCGAATGCAAGAGCTTGTTCATCGCTACTGTAGTAAACTTCGTAGAATGCCATACCACCTGTCAGGAGACCATTGCCTCCCGTGATACCTGTTATCATTGCTTCGACGAATTGTGCCATTGCAAAAGGCATTCCACTTTCATGAAGCGCAACATCGACATAATCACCTTCGCCTGTGCGTTCACGTTTGAAAAGACTCGCTAAAATACCCATCACACCCACATATGCCCCACCGACATCCGCAATCTGTGCGCCGAGTGGATGCGGTGTACGTGTACTCCCAAGAATGCCATTGAGTGATACATAATTGAGGTCATGCCCCGACATATCACGATAAGGACCTGTTTGCCCCCACCCTGATAGCGAACAATAAATGATGCTGGGATTGTGTTGCTTGACTGTTGCATAATCAATGTTGAGGCGTTCCGTCACACTGGGACGAAAGCCTTCTAAGATAACATCAGCAGATTGGGCTAGTTGATAGAAAAGTGATTGCCCCTCTGTTTGTTTTAGGTCAATCACGATACTGCGTTTATTGCGATTACTACTGCGGAAAAAAACACCCATGCCATCAATCTGTGGGTGCATATGACGAGCATAATCACCAGCGCGAGGGTCTTCTACTTTGATGACATCTGCACCCAAGTCACCCAACAACATCGAACAAACACTCCCGGGCAGGAGGCGTGTCAAATCCAAAATTTTGATACCATCTAATGCTTTAGTCATCGAATACGTAACTTTCAATCCACTCTGCAAAATCATCCCATTCGACCTCACTCCCTGTTTGGTCACTACTAGCAGTCACCTCTTCGTCATCGGGGCAATCATCAGGCTCACTGCCTAAAACTGTGAGTGAGTCAATGACTCGTGCGGTATCGGGATGAATCAACGCGATAGTGACTTGGTTTTGTTGACGCTCCACGCGGACTGTGAAGAATCCTTCAGGGGATTCCTGTTGGTATTCACAGGTTTCAAGTAAAATTTCTTCTTCTTCGACACAGCCAATCAAACTGACCTCAGCTTCGTTTTCAGCTTGCCATTGGGCAGGCAAGTCAGAATGCCATGTGTGTCGGCGTTGTGTACTTGCTGTTAGTAATAAGATTTGTCTCGGTGTTTCAGCATCAAGTATGTTGGCTTCGTCACCTTTACCGACAGGCATCGACTGACACGAACCTGCATACTCGCCATAAGTCGCACGGACTGTTCCCGTTTCGACAGCATTGATTATACTTCCAACAATGACCATGATAATGCCACAAATTAACATGCCACCACAACCAATGCCAAAGATGACGGCAGTTTCCATATTACGTCGCCGACGACGCATTTCCATCCACTCAAAGATTCCACCGATAAAGCGCATGTCACATCCTCAAAATAATAGCGTACAAAATTCCTCTTCTATTGTATTGACATCCACATCTAGCGCGACTCAGATGCCGATTTTTGACTTCTGATGCTTTGTTAGCACCTCTATAAGAATTGTGCTAGAAGCCTTGTATGAGTGTTGACAATCCACTCAGAATTGCTACTATTCTGACTAGTAATAGCACTCACCTTGCTCGAGTGCTAAATTTTCGTAAAAGTTTAATCACATACGTTGAGACTAGTGATAATCACATTACAGGAGGTTTCATTATGAATCTACGCCCTCTCAATGACCGCGTTGTTGTCGAGCCAGTCGAACAAGAAACAACAACTGCTAGCGGTCTCGTACTCCCAGAAACAGCCAAAGAAAAACCACAACAAGGCAAAATCCTCGCCGTCGGTCCTGGTGTCCGCGACGAAGACGGTGACCGTATGGCACTCGATGTCGAAGTCGGTGACATGGTTCTCTTCGCAAAATATGCAGGCACCGAAATCAAGATTGATGGCAACAAAGTTCTCATCATGAAAGAAAATGATATTCTCGGCGTTCTTGAAAGCTAATTCCCACATCGTATAACGACAAAACACACGATATTAAGGAGATACACTATGCCTAAACAACTCGTTTTCAATCAAGTAGCACGTAATCGCCTCAAATCAGGCGTTGATAAACTCGCAGAAGCAGTCAGCACCACACTCGGTCCAAAGGGACGCAACGTTGCTCTCGATAAATCATTCGGTGCACCAACCGTAACCCACGACGGTGTGACTGTTGCAAAAGAAATTGAACTTGAAGACCCATACGAGAACATGGGCGCACAAATGCTCAAAGAAGCAGCAACTAAAACCAACGACATTGCTGGTGATGGCACAACCACCGCGACTGTTCTTGCACAAGCTATCGTCAACGAAGGTTTGAAGAACGTCGCAGCAGGGGCAAACCCCATGTTGCTCAAACGCGGTATTCTCCACGCAGCGAACCAAGTTGCAGACTTCATCCTTGAGCAAGCAGTCACCATCGACACTAAAGAAGAAATTGCTAGTGTTGCGAGTGTTTCTGCACAGGACCGTGAAATTGGTGAACTCATCGCTGATGTGATGGATAAAGTCGGCAAAGATGGCATCATCCAAGTTGAAGATGGTCGTTCACTCGAATTCGAAGTGGAATATGTCGAAGGTATGCAATTTGACCGTGGCTACATCAGCCCTTACTTCATCACCAATCAAGAAGCGATGCAAGCTGAAATTGAAGACCCATACATCTTGATTCACGATAAGAAAATCAGTAGCGCACAAGATTTGCTCCCAATCCTCGAAAAATTGATCCAATTGGGTAAACGTGAATTTGTCATCATCGCAGAAGATGTGGATGGTGAAGCGCTAGCGACCCTCGTATTGAACAAATTGCGCGGTATGTTGAACGTTCTCGCTGTCAAAGCACCAGGGTTTGGTGACCGTCGTAAAGCGATGTTGCGCGATATTGCCGTTCTCACAGGTGGTACAGTCATCAGTGAAGAAACAGGTCGTAAATTGGATAGCGTCACCGTTCAAGATTTGGGTCGTGCATCAAAAATCGTCTCCACCAAGAACGAAACCACAGTCGTTGATGGTGCTGGCGAAGAAGATGCTATTTCTGCTCGCGTGAAAGAAATCGAAGCAGAATACGACAACAGCACCAGTGACTATGACCGTGAAAAATTGCAAGAACGTAAAGCAAAACTCACCAGTGGTGTTGCAGTCATCAAAGTCGGTGCAGCAACTGAAACCGAACTCAAAGAGAAGAAACACCGCGTCGAAGATGCGCTCAGCGCAACCCGTGCAGCCGTCGAAGAAGGGATTGTCCCAGGTGGTGGTGTCGCACTTGTGAATGCTGTCCAAGCACTTGCTGATGTCAAACTCGATATCGCTGACGAAAACACAGGTGTCGATATTGTTCGTCGTGCACTAGAAGTGCCAATGAAGAAAATCGCAGCTAACGCAGGTGAGGATGGCGCAGTCATCATCAGTAACGTTCGTCGCTTGCAAGAAGCACGCAAGAATCACCGTATTGGCTACAACGTCATGACTGGTGAATACAGTGACATGATTGAAGCAGGTGTGCCAGACCCAGCAAAAGTGACTCGTGGTGCAGTCAGCAATGCAGCATCAATTGCTAGCATGATTCTAACCACCGAAGCACTCATCACTGACATTCCACAAGATGAACCTGCTATGCCAGCAGGCATGGACGGAATGGGTGGCATGGGCGGTATGGGTATGGGTGGCTTCTAATCCAATCCAACATCGCAATACTATCAAGAGACTGTCCTCGGACGGTCTCTTTTTGGTTTATATCAAGTGATGATTCTCTAAATTTTATGGGTTTATCAAGATACGCTATCCTCTATAATATAGCTATTGGCATTGACCCAATTTGAAATGTCTCTATTGACAATACCACCGAGAAAATAATCCCTTATGGAACATCTACCCCCAACATTGCGCGATATTGTTGATAGTTCTGAGGTCACACCAATCACTGTTGGTCACTCAGCCGATGCTGTTTATCGCTTACAAGGCGATGAGACATACTATCTCAAAATTGGTGCATCGTTACGAGATGAGTGCGAACGCTTGCAATGGCTTGACGGTAAATTACCTGTTCCAAAACTCGTACACTTTGAAATTAATGATGGCAAACACTATTTACTGACAACTGCTGTTTATGGTCAGATGTTATTTGAGACAGGCTTGCCTATCAAGCAATGCCTCGATATTTATGCCGAAGCAGCCCATATGTGGCATCAACTGCCGATTGGGAACTGTCCTTTTCAATGGCGCATTCCCCAACAAATTGACGATGCTCGGCATCGGTTGAATAGTGAGCAAATCAATACTGATAACTTCGATGTATGTTACTACGGTAAATCAGCACTCGAACTCTTTGCTGACTTATTGAACGCTATGCCTGACGAAGAAGAAGATTTAGCTATCACACATAGTGATTTTTGCTTACCGAATGTTCTGATTGACCCTGAAACACATACTATCACGGGTTTTGTGGATGTTGGTCAGATGGGCATCAGTGACCGTCACTTAGATTTAGTGCTTGCTTCTCGTAGTATTGCCTATAACTTTGGGAGCAAGTACATCCCCTATTTTTACGAACAATATGGTATCGCTGAAAACCCTGCCAAACGGCATTTTTACTGTATTCTGAATGAATTTGTCTGAAATTGACTCACTCATCCTCATTTGCTGGAGCTTCTTCGGTGACTTCGGGCGTAATTTCGGGTTGTGGCACGTTAAACACGGTTTCAATTACTAATGATAGCGCAAACGCTTGAGGTGCAAATTGTGTTTCGAGTATTGCTTCTGCTTCGGCAACATCCTCTAGTGATATGGTATCAGCCGTTTGCAAAACTGCATCAATCGTGATAATGCCTGTCTCAGTATCATCAAGGAAAATCGCGTCTGTAATACGACCTGTGTTGAATTGGTCTTCTAGCACACGCACTACGTCATCTTGGAAAGCATTCCGTGCTTCGACCACGCGGATATTGATGATGTCTAGAGCAACTTCGCGTTCAATTTCGGGGGTATCCTCTAGGAGTTGTTCTAATGCCGAAACTTGCTCGGCTGTGATGTCATCAGGCGAACGCACAGTGAGAAGCACACTGAGGGTATCATCTTCGCGCACGCGTTCTTCAATGCTGACAAATTCTGCACCATTGAGTTGTTCCAATAGAAAATCACCGATTTCAATGTCATCAGTGGCATCAATCCCTAAGCGCACAATCCCTGTGATGACGACAATCAAAATTGCACTGATTAAGCCCCACCAGAGCGCGACCCCACGTTGCGTTTCTTGTCGTCTGCCTGGGCGCATCCCCATCCATAGAAAAATGAGATTTTCGCTGGCGACAATGAAGGTGATATTGGTAACGAATAAAAGTGTTGCACCAGTTGCAAGGCGCATATCACCAAAGGCAATGCCCAGACCAATTGTACAAATTGGAGGCATCAGCGCAGCAGCAATGGCTACCCCTGCCAGCGCGACAGGAATCTCCTTACGCGCAAGTGCAAAAGCAGCCACAAATCCTGAAACAAGCGCAACAGCAGCATCTAATAGAGTCGGTGTGCCACGACTGAGCATCTCCTGAGTAGGTGCACTCTGAGGGAGCAGTAAGCCAAAAGCAATACTGATGAGGATTGCTAAGAAAGTCCCTTGTATAAGGGTCAAAGCTGCACGACGAGTCATATCAAGCTCGCCGACTGCCAAACCAATTGCCAGTGAACCCAGTGGTGACATCAAAGGTGCAACCAACATCGCGCCGATGATGACTGCTACACTGTTGAGCATCAAGCCAAGTGATGCTAAGCCTGCCGACATAATAATCAACCAATTGAAATCAATGCTACTGAGAGCGGATTTCCGCGCTGTCCAAACTAATTCATTACGTTCGACTTGTGTCAAAGCTGGATTGAAACGTTGAGCAAAACGTTGGACAATGCCTGTCATCGAATCGCGTTCTTCGAGAATTTGCGAATAGAGCAAGACAGGTCCTTTAGCACGGCGCAAGAGGGTATCGGTCATATCACGTCCGAATTCGAGTTCGAGTTCGCCTTTTTGCGAAAATCCGAGTACCAACATATCGTATTCGCTTAATTGCGTCAGAAGTGTTTCACCAGGTGAGCGTCCTTGAATGAACTCTTTTTTCTCGACATGGTCGTATGGCAAGGCTTCGAGTGTATCGGTGATAAATTTCTCTTTTTCACGGGTGGAGGTATAATCGCGCTGAATAATCGGTGTGTTGATGGGCGTATCTGTTTTGGAAGCCAGCACCACCCCAACTTGGAGAGCCATGCCTGTAATCGTATAATCGCCTAAAGGCACAACTACGCGCGAGAAATCGTTGCGTTCGCCTGTACGGAAGACCAAGACATTGCACGGCGCAGCTTGCACGATATTTTCGACAACTGCTCCGAGTTCCACCTCACGACGGTCACTGCGATGCACGCCCATGATGAGAGCCTCGGCGCGGTGTTCGCGGGCGCCATCCAAAATACCGCGTGTGATGCTACTCGCAATCTGTGTGACGAGTTCCACATCTTCAAATTCATCGACAATTGGTTGTAGCGATTCGATGCGTTCTTGGGTTTTTTCGCCTTCGTTATCCAAGCCGACCGTGAGCGCGATGATGACGCCATCATCAGGGTCGCTGAGGGCAGTGGCGAGTTCCAAGAGTTGCGCTGCTGTATCAGGACGCGCAATCGGCACGAGGATACGATGAAAATATTGTGGCTGTGGACGTTTGGCTTCGGACATGCACGCTCTCGCTTTAGGTGATGGCTATCACAGATAGTATAGTCGAGAATTGGATTTTCGCCCTAAATTAGAATGATATGATTCATCACTTTTTGCTGCATTTGGTTCAAAACCAAATGCTATATATTTCTAGAAACCCACTGAAGGGGTTGTTTTTAGTCCCTTTAGTGGACTTACCCTAAAACGCTAGCGATGGGTTTTGAACCCATCGTATTTATTCAATTGTTTCAAGATACGGCTGAGTCGTATCATCCTGATGATGCTGTTTTTGATTTTCGATGTAGGCAAGCACGTAAGGTAACTGCTTTTGACCATAGGTGAGGACACCAAAGCCTGATTGCCATCGGAAGCGGTCTTGATTGGTGATGTGCTGATTCAGTTCGTGGCTTGATTTGCCTTTGACTTGCTTGACCCATTGTGAGATAGCAATTTTTGGAGGCATTGATACCGCAACATGAATATGGTCGGGCATTCCATTGATGGCAAGCAATTGGGTATCTAAGGAATGAGCAATCTCGCGCACAAGCGGAAATAGGATATTTTCATGCGTCTTGGTGATGAGTGGCGCACGATTTTTGGTCGCCCATATGATGTGATAATAACACTTCCAAAATGGCATCGTTCATCTTTTCTCTGTGCATGAATTTTCTGTCATTAGCAATTTCTGGAAACTCATTGAAGAGGCTGGCATAGTGAGTCCATTTATTGGACTTTTTTCTATGGTAGCCTGACGTTTTGAACGTCGGGCTTACTTACCACACCAACAACCTCTACCACCTTACGACTCATCCCCTGCATTGCCCTGTTGCTCGGTGAGTTTCTGCTGGACAATTGCCAGATTGTGCTCACTTTGCTCAATCAGATGAGGCACACCTAATTCAAGACGAATGGTTAAGGCTTGTTGATGATACTCAATCGCACGTTCGTAATCTTCAAGAGATTCGTAAGTGACACCTAAGTTGTTGAGGTCATCCCCTTCACCGCGTTTATCACCAATTTCCCGACTGATGACGAGGGCTTGCTGATGATAGTCAATGGCTTGCTGATACTCCCTTAAACTAGCATAGGCGTTGCCCAGATTGCCGAGTCGATTACCCTTACCACGTATATCCCCGATTTCTTCTGCAATGTCTAGTGCTTGCTGGTAGTAGTCAATGGCTTGCTGATACTCGCCCAAAGAGAAATAAGCATTGCCCAGATTGCCGAGATCATTGCCTTCACCGCGTTTATCGCCGATTTCCCGACGGATGAATAGGGCTTGTTGATGATAGTCAATGGCTTGCTGAATATTGTCCCAAAGAAGCATAGGCAAGTCCTATCATGCCGAGATGTGCGCCGTAGTTACGTTGGTTGCTAGCTTCTTTAGCAGCACTTGCTGCTTGTTGAAGCAAGTCAAGAGCTAAGGAATTATAGCTTCGATAGACCAGAATTTGTGGTGTTTCATTAGCATACAAATTCCATACAAAATCTTCGACTTGCCGATAGCGTTGCTGGCTCATGGCAAAAGTACTTGCACCCATATAAGTATCTATATTGGGATCAAGGGCTGCGAAATTCTCTAATGACGGTTGTTTATAGCGTTCAATATGTGCTAGAAAGGTATCAACAGCACGATTACTAGTATTATCATTATTTTGGGCTTGAGCGTATTCGAAGCCTAAATCATGCAAACGGTAACTTGCCACTTGCCAAAGACGACTATCATCCGTGTATTGAGCCTGTTGCCGTTGCGCTAAACCAAATTGCTGTAGCCAATTCAAATCATCTTCTATATCATCTTTCTCAAGATAAATTCTGAGTAACTCAGGTGTAACATGTGATGAGAAGAACGCTCTCCATGCAATAAACACATTTTTTGCTGCATTTGGTAAGGCATCCAATGTCGTTTCAATGAGTGCTGCGATGCTTTCGCGTCCTGTTTGCTGGTATAGCGGTACTTGCAATTGGGTAATGTCTTTATTCTTGATGTCGTTCAGCAAGGCTTGGGCGGTATAATTTTTGGCTTGCATCATGCGCCCTGCTATTTCCACGGCAAAAGCATGGTTGCCTAACTTCGCACATAAGGCACGCGCTATGTCTTCGTCATGCACCAGTGTTGGTGCGAGTTTTTTCAGCAATGCCAGCGCATCATCAGTTGGTAAATCAGGAAGGTTGAAAATTGATAGTTTTGGATAATCTTGGCGAGAGGTCACTAGTAGTGGGACATTGCGTGGAATACCTTTCTGCACAGCCAGCAGACTGTTACCATTCCAGCAATCATCAAGCACCACCAAGCCGATATTGTGCACTTTAATCAGGTCGCGTAATACTTTGGCTTTACCACCCGCTTGTGTCGATGCCATCAACTTACTCGCCCCAAAGGGATGGGCTAAGGCTTCAAAGGTCGCGTCATTATCAGATGCGCCCATCCGCAACCAGAGAACAGCTTGCTCATGCTCATCAATCCAGTTGGCACTGATTTCGGCAGCTAATGCAGTTTTGCCCACACCCCCGAAGGCTTGTAATAATACCTTTGGGCTAGAACCGATTAAAGCAGTTTTGATCTGAGTAATTTCATTCTCTCGTCCGAATAGCCCAGTCTTTGCTAACTCATCGATGTCCTCAGCAACTGTGAAAATTTTTGCTAGTTGAATAGCTTTTCTGAATTTTAGTTGAGAGAATTGAGGAGTGTTTTTGTTGATCGCTTCTACGAAAGAGTTAGCTCTAGCCGATGGTAACTCAACTTCAACAATATCAGCTTTATTCGAGACATCTATGATTCGAATCTCATCAATTCCCACTGCTATAAAATTGGCGATGTTAGTTTGTAATACTTTATCATCAATATGAGATAAATCTGTTTCTATTGTTAGTTGTACTCTTGATTTATTTTCACGCTTTTGCAACTGATTTTCTTTATGTTGTTTAGCTTCGATCTCAGGCAGTTCATTTATCTCTTTATAAAGCTTTCTAAATCCTGAAGAGATATTTATACGACAATCAACATAATTACTATCATTGATCAGAAGAGGTAAAACATCTACTTCTTTGTAATAAACAGGTAAAATAGGAACTTTACTATCTGATGCTTGCATCAATTCCAGATTGCAGACTTTTGATTCATAACTGGCTGGCGTAATCACAAAAATGAAAGCGCGACAGGTCATAATCGCACGCTGAATCGTCAGTGTCCAATTTGCTCCGATGGGAATATCTTCCTCATCCAGCCACATATTCAAGCCCATGTCTTCTAGCGAATCGTGTAAGTCACGGGCAAAATCAGCACCATCAGCACGGGCATATGAGATAAAAACATGATTGCTCATCAAAGTCACTCCTCAGCTACCCATATATTATGGCACAAAACACAATTTCACGGGTCTACACAAGCGCAGGATTGTCACTTTCAGGCGATGTCTCGTGCATCATCTGCCATAGCAAAACCGATGCCACATACATAGGCAAGAGCAGTATCAAATATTCCAAATCAAAGGTATCTGTCGAAACCAAGCGCAAGAGGGGCAATAAACTCAGAAGCCATGCGATTATCACCATCCATTTATGACGCATACACAAAATCGCAGGGATTAGCACCACAAAATGATAACCTGCTACATAAGTCGATGCCAGCACATTCGCCACCAAGGCAAAGGCGAAACGCTCTGCGCTCAGGTCAGGCTTTGCCAAAACACCTATCGCAAAAATAATGCTAATCACCGCAGGGATGAGGCTCGGCAGGTTGATAACACTTGCCATGTCGTAAATCGACAATGCTGATAAGCCATCAACGGGACTGCCCGTAGCGACAAGATTCAGCAGATTGGGTATCCATTCAAAGCCAAAAATCGCAATCGTCGCCACAATCGAGAGAATCGGAATCAGGCTCGCCTTCCCTATATCGGCGAATGACCATGTGCGGATATGCCATGCAATCAGCAACAAAGGTAAAACAAGACTCGTTGGTTTGATGACTGCTAAGGTCGCGCCTAAGCCAAGTAGATAGGGCTTTTCTTCTCGTGTTGCCCAATATGCTAATACCACGCCAAAAACTGCAATCACATCCATCTGACCACGTATGAGATGGTCAATGGTGTATAAACCCAATAGCGCAAAAAAAGCATAGAAAATCGAGCGTTCCGTGTAGGTCTGCCATAGATAAACAATCGCAAACAGCAGAATCAATGTCCCGATGAAGTGAATTGCATTCGCAACCGAGACAGGCGGTAGCGCGAGAAGCATCCAATACAGCATGGCATGTGCAGGATTAAAATACCCATTCGTATCGACATACAGCGTTGCATTCCCTAGCCATAAATCTTCGGCAATTGGCAAGAACACAAAGTAAAAATCTGCGCCATAGATTGGATTGATGACCAATGTCACAAATAAAGCAAGTATCATGCCAATCACCAACACTGACGCAATCATAGATGAGCGAGTTTCAGCAGTCACAAATTACCCCTAATGATTTCCTGATAAATACACATTCCACAGTACAAGAGAATCCACCCCCAAACAATGAAGATGGTCATATTCCTCTAAGCATTGCGGATTATACTCCCTGCATGATTTTTACTATGTTTAGGATAAATACTTATGAAACAAATGAATTTTGATTTTGCATCCCGACGCAGTATGGTCGTGGCACGTCGTGGCATGGTGAGTGCGAGCAATCCGATGGCAGCCCAAGCGGGCTTACGCATCTTACAACAAGGGGGCAATGCCGCCGATGCAGCCATCGCAACGGCTGCTATGATGAATGTCTTTGAACCATCAGCGACAGGGATTGGTGGTGATTGCTTTGCGCTCTACTATGATGCTCAATCAGGTACAGTCACAGCGATGAATGGGAGCGGACGCGCTCCGAAAGCTCTCTCCATCGAAGAAGTCCGTAAAAGTGGTGTCGAAGGCGATAGTATCCCAGGGTTAAATGTTCATGCGATTACTGTACCTGGGGCAGCACGGGGTTGGGAAGATTTGGTCAAACGCTTTGGCACAATGCCTCTCACCGAAGTCCTCAAAGACCCTATTTTCTATGCCGAAAATGGTTTTGCGGTTGCCCCTGCTTATGGCGCATTTTGGGGCAGTGACTATGCCCGTCAATTCTTGTCAGAGCGTCCCAATGCCGAAGATTACATTCCTAATGGCAAAACACCGAGCGCAGGCGATGTCATTCGTCTGACAGGGCTGGCGAAAACATTCCGCACCGTTGCCGAAGATGGCGCAGATGCTTACTACAAAGGACAAATCGCTAAAAATATGGTTGAGACGGTGCAAGCACGCGGTAGCTTGATGACACTCGATGACCTTGCCTCGCACGAAACCACATGGACAGATCCCATCAGCACGGATTATCGAGGCTATACCGTTGTGGAGCATCCCCCGAATGGACAAGGATTAGCTGCTTTGATTGCGCTCAATATCGCCGAGGCATGGGACTTAGCGGATATGGCATGGGATGACCCTGCCAAAGTGCATCTGATGATTGAAGCGATGCGCCTCGCCTTTGCCGATGGAAAACAGTATATTGCAGACCCTCATATGAACCCTGCACCACTGGATTTTCTCCTCAGCAAAGAGTATGCCAGTGAGCGTCGTGCGATGGTCAAAACCGATAGTGCGATGTCGCCGCCGAGTTTTGGTGCACCCAAAAATACCAGTGATACGATTTACCTTTGTGTAGTCGATGGTGAAGGCAATGCGTGTTCATTTATCAATAGCTTGTATCAAGGGGGCACATTCGGCAGTGGTGTTGCCGTCAAAGATTATGGTTTCTTCTTACAAAATCGTGGTGCAAATTTTGTTCTGACTGAAGGGCATCCCAACGCACTTGAAGGAGGCAAGCGACCCTACCATACAATTATCCCTGGGATGTTGCTCAAAGATGGTGAACTAGTCGGTCCTTTTGGTGTGATGGGAGGCTTCATGCAACCGCAAGGACACTTCCAAGTGGTGAATGCCCTCATTGATGATGACCTTAATCCGCAAGATGCGCTCAATCGTCCACGTTGGCAAGTGAGCAGTGGTGACCCTGCTGGCACAATCTTGATTGAAGAAGGCTACCCTGTCAAAACGATGGCACAACTCGCACGCATGGGACATACCATTCGTCCTGTAAGTGGACGTGGGCGCGGTGTTTTCGGGCGTGGACATATCATCCTACGCAATAACGAGACGGGTGTGCTCTTCGGTGGCGCAGAACCTCGCTCAGATGGTCAGGTGGCTGGGTATTAAAAATTTTGAGGAGAGTTGTCGATTAGAATAGCTCTCTTTCTTGCTAGAATCGAATATATCTCTTAGAATATTTGTGCGGATAGTTTAGGGGATTCAGCTATGCCAAAAGATAAGTATGGTGATCGTGATCGTTATGCCTCAGATGCTTTAAGAAATATCTTTCCCAAAAATTGGAAATTTAAATCTCCCAGAGATTCTGATAGTGGTTCAGAAGTTTGTCAGGATTGGATTATCGAGATATTAGACGAAAATTCTGAATGGACGGGGGCAGAATTTAGCATTCAAAACAAAACAGGACTAAAGGTTCGCAAGAAACATATCAGTATTCCACTATCAGTAGACTGTTTAATTTACTTGCTTGATAAGGTTACACGTCCAGTTCTCATTCACGGATATGATATAGAAACTAATAAATCTTATTGGACGTGGTTGTCTGATTGGGATGGTTTAGTCAATCGTAAAAAATGGAAACATCAAAAAAAGGTATCTATTCAAATACCGAAACAAAAATTGCTTACGTTAGAGGCGGTCAACGAGATTAGAGAATTAGTCTTAGAAAGGCATTCTAAACATACAATTAGACAGAAATATGATCTAGAAAATAAGCTAAATCCTGATTTTCAATTGACCTCTCCTATCTTTAAAAATAATATGGTTTATTCAACCGTTCAACCAAAGCACCCCAAAGCCTCAATTAATATCACTATGGATCAATCTAACCATAAG
>JBCCSC010000026.1:0-92014 GCA_039200705.1 Chloroflexota bacterium | reverse complement strand
TGTGAAGGTCGCTCCATCGCTCCACTCGCCTTTGATGCCATCAGGGTTGATGCCACGCACATAAGCTGCATAATTGCCAACAGGCAATGGTGGGTCAAAGTTATCACCACTGTAAGTACAGACCCCTGTGTTATCACAACTATCAGCCGCATCCACGAAGTAAGTCGCTTCACCAAATTCTACTGGTCCTGCTATGAATAGCTCATAGCGTGATGTTGATACTAACGAATCCCAAGTGATGTCAGGTGTGGTATCCACTATCAAGCCTGTTGGAGCGATACCTGTTGCAATTGGTGGTCTGCCCGTTTCGACCATCTGGAAGTCAATACCTGATGCGGAGTACGGTGCATTAGTCAAATCAATTCGTGTTGCCTCGGATTCAAGATATACCTCATCGTACCACTGACGAACATAGCCTCTACTATCACAACCGCCATTCGCATAAGAAGTTTCACCTGTGAACACCCGTATAACACCAGCAGGTGGCATAGTTGTATCAACGTCGAATACATAAGTTCCATCAGAGGCTGTACAGGTACTACCGAAAAAGACTTCATCTATCGTTTCGAATAGCACTGTGTGATTGGACAAAGGTTGCCCAAGATAATCTGTAACTGTCCCAGAGACTGAAACATATGGCAGTTCATTTATTTTGTCACAGATTTGTGGCATCACTGTAAGCTGTAAGGCACCATCACCATAATTAAATTCATCAATTAGATCGTTCTGGAATTCGCCAATTAGAGTGTCCCCTAAGAAGCAATTATGAACAACGAAACCATCATCACCTAAAAATTGGTCAAAGGGTGCAGTGCCTGGATTAGTTTGTTGGAACACATTATTGATAGCATGTACGTTAACATTCAAACGACTGAATACTACATTGCCACGATTAGCAGCATCTCTGTTATTGAGGAAAGCACTATTGTAGATTGTCACTTGGAGTTGGTCGTTGCTTGACGAACCTTGCTCATTATATATGAATCCACCCTGCGATGTAACCTGATTGCTAATGCCAGCAACACGATTGAGCGTCACATCACCACCATTATTAAAGATGGCACCACCGCGTCGTCCACCTTCGGCACCGCCTCCATTACGGAGTGTCATCATTTCAATTGTTAGTGAGCCATTCCGCGCAACATAAACAAAGTAAGTCTCAATACCGACAACAGGTTGAATGATAGTTTGTTCGATACCGTCACCACGCACAACAACATCAGAAGCGGAACCTGGTCGGTCAATCTCATAAATACCTGCGGGTACGTGAATGATATCTGTTGCTGTAGCGCTCCCTGCTGCACACATATCAACTGCAATATTACGATTAGCAGCTTCGAAGGCTTCAAGTAAGGTACAGTTACCGTTATCAGTGAGCGGATTTTCGAGTAAAGTCGAATCTACTATGATGGTGGCAGGTGCGCGTGGCGTTGTTGTTACTTCCACAGTATGCGTAGCGGTTTTACCTGTTGCATCTTCAATTTGATATGTAAAGGTACTGACACCAACAAAATCAACTTCAGGAATATAGTAGATTTGTGCGCCACTCTCCCATGCGATTTCACCATTAGAAGGTTGCTCAACACTCAAGATAGTGAACGGTGCTGTACCAGATTCCGAGGTTAAGGTGAATTCAGAAGGTGTATCCATTGGAATAGTACGTGTGGAGGTTTCTGCTACTAAGGCAGCTTGCACGATAATATCCAGTGTTCCATTAGCTGTTCCACCAGCATCATCCGTGACATCAAAGCTGATACTATCATCACCTGTGTAGCCTGAATTAGACTGATACTCAAACGTTCCATCCGATGGGTTACCAATAATGCTACCGTTGGATGGTGTTGATACATTGCTAAAAGTATAGGGTGGTAAGCCACCTTGAACCTCAAAGGAAATTTCAGTTGCTAGACCACTTTCAACATCTATGCTTTGTGGCTCTACAACTGGGTCAAGGACTGGACAATCACGCGGTGGTGTTGTCAGGAACAATTCAAACCTAACATCACTGAGAATTTCATCGCCATAACCATCACCACCGCCAGACGGACCATCGTGTGCGCCCCACCAATTCCTTTCTGCTGAAACCCTATCGTTACCTGCGCTAACAGCGTAATTGGTATTGCCTACAAAGCAACTATCTCTGATACTCACATTAGCAAATTCACGATCTTGGTAGGTTAATAGACCAGCTCCATTATTAAGTACATCTGAGTCAAAGAGGCTGACCATTGCATCATCGTTACTAATGGCGAGAGTTACATGATTTGTGAAGGTACTATTAAAAATATTCACAGATGAACGATTGCTTATGTAAATTGCATCACCATCGTCAGCTGTATTGCTATCAAACGTTGAATTCTCAATCACACTTGGGTTAGCATTGCTAAAGGCAATTGCACCACCACTATCATTAGCTGTGTTATTGATAAATGTACTATTTTCAATGGTCAGTCTATATGCAGCATAAATTGCTCCGCCAGACCCATTACTTGATTGATTAAACTGGAATGTAGAGTTATTGATTGTAATGACATCGCCGTCACTATGATTTCCAACAACATAAATTGCACCACCGTATATCGCACCATTTACTCTGAAGGTGCTATCCGAAACATCTAAATTACCATTAGAATAGACTGCCCCACCATACACAGGTGCAGATGTTGAGCGTTGAGCACTATTATCCTGAAATGTGACATTTGTTATGATTAGGTCACCCATGTTGTGGATTGCCCCACCATTATCTGATACAGATAATATACGACCATTAAAGAGTGTCATATCTTGCAGAGTCAAACTACCTGTATCGACTACATCAAAGAAACGGAAGTTTTCTGTCGCATTAAGGTCGCGCTCAATAGTTGCATCATTGCCATTGATGACCACGTTAGAGCGTATCGGTGGCAAGCCATTTGCACCTGTTGTGCTGGTGTTATTGATAGCCGTCAGTATATATGTTCCTGGAGCAAGATTGATCGTCACAGGGAGTTCAGTATCATAAGCATTTTGCAATGCGGCAATCAAACCACTAACATCACTGACATTTTCAGGTGCTGTGACAGTGACGGTGTAAAGTGCTGTATCTGTCCCGCCTGCGTCATCAGTGACAAGTAATTCGAAGGTATCTTCGCCAGAGAAACCCGCATTAGGGGTGTAGAAAACATTACCATCTGATTGTGTGATAGCACCATTTGTTGGCTCAGTTTCGACAGAATAGGTGTAAGGCTCTGTACCACCACTGACCTCTAATGGCAATTCGGTCTGTTGTTCATAGTTCGTGATAATCTCTGCATCAGAGAAAATGATCTCATCTAACACTTGATAATCAATGTAAGCAGTTGTCCTAAATCCGAGCGAGTCTGTAATCCCTATGATGCCACTTGCATAACCAGTGAAATCAGCTGGAGCAGTTATTTCAAACGATAGTTCATCTATTTTGACAATCGTCGCAATACTTCCACCAACAACTTCACTTGTATAAGGTGGATGTCCCCCTGTAATAGTAATATTAAACGATGCTGTACCTTCATATGGCACTTGGATAAGTGATGGTCGCTGAACGCTTAATCGCTCGGCAGAGCTAAAAGTATAAGTATACGATACTTCTTGACCAACATCATCAGTAACATCGACATCAAGATAATCTATACCATCATAGTCTTCATTCATCGTATAACGGATAAATGTGCCATCATATGTTGCAGTAGCATTTTCTGATGGGAAGATTTCAACTGCGTAAGGTTGTACGCCACCTGCAACAGAAGGTCTGAGACTCAGTTGGCTGCCTGGTGTGACAAAAAAGTGTATCGTTCCCCTAACTTCAAGTTTACCATATTCATCAATTGTTATGACAGCACTACTCGTGAAGCCATCGGCATCAGTGACTTGGAATGTAAATGAGTCTGTCAGATCCTCACCATCTTCTGAGGTATATGTCAGATTAGGAGGTGTGCCTGTCAGTGTACCTGTTGCAGGATCTTCTGTCACAACAAATGTATATGGCTCCGTACCCCCTGTAGCTGATAGTGTTATATCTATCGGCGTATCATTTGGTGTTGTGAGTTGTTGTGGCGTAGCAGCAATGTCTGTCTCAATCTCAAGTGTGATAGTCGCAGATGATTGGCTGTTGCCACCAACAGAATCTTGCACATTGAATGTGAAACTATCAGTACCAAGGTAACCATTGTTTGGTGTATAGGTCAAACTTGGAGGTGTACCTGTCAGAGTCCCATGTTGTGGTTGTGTTGCAACAGTGTATGTATACCCTGGAAGACCCCCACCTGCTTGTAGGCGAATATCAGTTGTCGCACGAGATAACACTGCGTAAGAATCATCTAGCGCAACAGGGTCAAGAGTTGGACATCCTGCTGGTGGTGATATCAGAAATGGTTCGTATTCCACTCGTCCGCTAATCGGTTCGCCATATCCATTACCATCGCCAGATGGACCATCATGAGCACCCCACCAATTATTTTCAACTGATGCTAGTGCGGATGACGATAGATTAGTACCACTGTTGCCAACAATACAGGAATTAGACATCTCAAGTGGACCACCGTTACCAAACCTGCCTACAGAGATTGCGCCTTCAGAATTGGTGAAAAACTGCGAATCAGTAATGGTAAGTGTATCACCAGAACTACGGAAGTATATCGCTCCTCCTCCCGTTGTCCCCACATTTTCTTGGAAAAGCGTATTGTGAATAGTCCCTTCATGACGCCATTCAATCGCACCACCGCGTGTCGCCTCATTGTAAGTAAATGTACTATTGCTAATGTTGCTATTGAAGACGTAGGCAGCACCACCATTGGCATCGCTTATATTGGATTCAAATACTGTGTTATCAATATTGGGGAAAATCCCGTAAATTGCACCACCATTTGCTGATGAGTAATTATCGGTAAGCAAAACATTATCAAGTGATACACGTCCACCAGAGTAAATTGCACCACCGCCATGTGGATTACGACCATTCTGCAAAGTCATATCTTCTAGTGTTAGCACACCCTGTGGACCATCTTGCTCACGTTGGGTGTAGAAAAAGCGCATATCAGGCGCAGTTTCTATGATGCTCAGTCTTGCACCATTTCCTCTAATGATAATCTCGCTCGTGATGATAGGAAGTGCATTGGCACCCAGGTTTTGAGTTGGTGAAAGAGAAACAGTGTTATCAATAGCACTAAAATTGTAGGCTGCATCAGATAGTGCAATTACGTCTGCATAATCTGCCCCCCCTGCCGAACAAGCATCTACTACCGTGTTGGTATTAGCAGCATGAATTGCTTCACCAAGTGTACAATTACCATTATTGACGAAGGGTGCTTCTTGTATTGCACTATCCACAATAATGTTTGCTGTGGCTGGTGTTCCTACATTGATATAAACAACAGCAGAATCTTGCGTACTTGCCCCATCAGTCACTGTGAAGTCAAAGCTATCTGTTCCGACAAAACCTGCGTTCGGTCTATAAAGAAACTCACGACCATTTCCACTATTACCATTGTCAGTGAGTGACCCATTCGATGGCAGTGCTGTGATGCCATAGCTGAATGGTGGGATGCCCTCGCGCACATTGAGCGTGATGATTATATCAGTGTCAACTTCCGTATCTACGTTCTGGCTGAACGTATCCACAACAGGAGCAGTACAACCATTAACAGGTGCTGTTAAGAATGGTTCGTAATCAACAGATATTGCGGAGCCAATAATATCGCCAGTTTGTTGTTCACCAGACTCTGGTGAGAGTGCTGACCCCCACCAATTGTTTTCTGCTTGGACTTGGTTACTGTATGTTGTAGGAGAATAAATTGCATCATAACCATTATAATTACCATTAATACAATTATTTTCTAAGGTTATAAGGTGGAATGTCGAAACGTACATCACTGATGCCCGCTTACTACCCTCTCCATTTAAATAATTATCTGTAATTACACTATCGAAGATATTAATGGGACCACCATCAGCATAGATTGCACCACCCTGCTCATCTGCTGAATTTCCAGAAATTGTAGTTCGTTCAACTGTCATAGGACCACGAACGTAAATACCGCCACCTTCATCGATATTGATGAAGCTATCCCCATTATTTCTAATGATACTATCTGTAATTGTTATTGGATAATCAAGCGTGTAATGGTAGATACCACGTTCGTTATTATTTTCAATTGTTGTGTTATGAACAACAACATCTTCACCAGTGCTGTAAATAGCCGTTCCACCATTTGCGATAGTACTGTTACGAATATCTAGTAATGTACCATCAGTTTCTAAGCCACCTCGATACACACTAGCATTATCAATGTAAAGCTCACCAAGGTTAGATATGGGTGAATTATCGAATGTGATATTCTGCCATGTCACACGAATATATCGTGCGACCTCGAAGATGTAATTAGAAGACGATGAATCGAGAATTGTAGAATTTGCACCCTCAATCGTCAGTTCATCTGTAATGAGGGGTAACGCAAGTGTTCCTTGCCCGCCAGTTTCGTAAGTCGCTGTTAGTTCGTATGTGCCACCATTCAAACAAATTGTTTCTGCAACCGTATTACTGTTTGCTTGCTCAATTGCAGTGATAAGACCATCTGAATCACCTAGTGCAACAACATAATCACACGTTTGAACCTGACTTGTGCCAGAAATAGAAAAAAAGATACTAATAATACAAAGCACAAGAGCAAACCGCTTGGTCAGGTGATGCATACAATCTCCAGAGTTTTTACAAGTATTATGGGGTCAATACCGAAGTCGCATATCTCAAATGTTTGATACCTGATACTCCCCTATACATATATTATCACAAATATATTGAAATGTAATGTAACAATTTGTTTGGATATCATTAACCATCAATTCTATTGAGAAAACCTGCTGAGGCGCGTTCAACAGGTTTAATAGAATCTGTGTTGTATCCTTCACCCATTTGGTGGGATATCAGTTGGTGTTACATCCATCACAGGGAATTCGTCAGGTCCGACTGTTGGAGATATGACTACTGGCGGTGCATCATCGCCGAGAATCACAGGTGTGAGAACCGTATCAGGGACATCAGGGCGTTCATCAAGTGGCGTAGACGCTGTACTACGGGGTGTAACGTTAATTTGTACAGCGTTGTCATTCCGTGAACTCAGTGGAACGCTATTTTGTGCGCTGTTACTACTTGTTGTCTGCCCTACTGTAGAATTATTTGTATTATTATCATCCGAACCTACTGTAGTGCCTGATGTATCTGTCGCAGATACTGTTGCTGGGTTGCTAGTAGTGCTGGGTGCAGTCGCTGCAAATTCTGATGAATCAGTCCCAACTGTTGCTTGTGCTGTTGCGCCATTTGTTATTGGTGGCAAATCACTCAAGTCTCCTACTAACAAATAACCTACCGAGTCATCTTGGATAATCTTGTACCAGCGATCGTCAACGACTGTAACTAATAATTCTGCACCACGCTCAAGCCATCTATCGCCAATACAATCGAGGCTAGGACAGGTAAAAATCATTGCTGATTCTGCGCTAACATAGCGTATCAAAGAATTATCAGGTTCAGTTGTGGTGACTGGTGTACTGTCAAGACTTTGTTCACCAATAGCATCATTAATAGCATTAGTATCGCTGATAGTGGTCGTCATCGTTGGGAACGAAGCTAATGTTGGAAGTGGTTCTGCCCTATTACCTGTGCAGGCAGTACTAATCATTACAAGCAAGATAAGAACCAGCATTTTAATTAAATTCATTCATCATCCTGAAACTTTATGACTACGATTGAAGAAGTTGTACTGCTCTTATGATAACATTGTTGTAATCTTACTGTATGTCGTATTCACACTGCAACAGTAATGATATAACGAATTAATGGCAATTCAGTAAGAATGTTTTAACGAAGGTGAAGATCTATTAACAAGGCTTCATCAAATTATCTCAAGAATTACATACTATAATGTGGGTCAATTTTTCACCTTGCATCCAGCTTGGAATAAGTAACTGTGAATGCTCTGCCAAAAACAACACGGACTTTATCTTTACGTGCAAATTTCTCGTGGATATTTGTAGGGAATGTAGTTTACGCTGCATCACAATGGGGTATTCTCATTGCGATTGCTCGCCTAGGCACAGAAGAAATGCTTGGTTTATTTGCACTAGGTCTAGCAATAAGCGCACCAATTATTCAATTCACTAATTTAGGACTACGGCAGGTACTAGCAACAGATGTACGCGAAGTTTATGTCATTGGGGATTATCTAAGCCTACGCTTGTTTATGACAATGCTTGCCCTACTACTTATCATAGTAATTAGTGTAACATTGTATGACGTAGAAGCCTTACAAATTATTGTATTCATTTCTATTGCAAAAGTATTTGAAGCACTCAGCGATGTAGCTTATGGTTTTTTGCAACAGCAGGAACGCATGGATTATATTGGTAAAGCACAATTGATTAAAGGTCCTGCATCGCTAGTATCCATGATTATCGGTATTCTACTTACCAACAGCCTTGCGGGGGGCGTTATCGGTATGCTCCTCGTTTGGTGCATTCTGTTCATTACATTTGACTTGCACAATATGCGACGATTGGTAAGTCATCAGGAACAAATGATGCCTCGTTGGGACTTGGAAAGACTCAAACCACTACTGTGGACAGCCCTACCAATGGGATTTGTCGCGTTGCTCGGGTCACTTGGTTGGAGTTTGCCACGTATTTTTATTGAACAATTTCTTGGGGAAGCACAGTTAGGAATCTTTGCTGCACTTTTCTATTTGCTTGTTGCTGGCAGCACGATTGTTGTAGCACTTGGGCAAAGTGCTGCGCCACGTATGGCACAATATCGAGCCATTGGTAATTGGCAGGCATATACACGATTGTTACTACAACTCACGGGTATTGGACTAGCAATTGGTCTCATTGGTTTAATTGGCGCAATCTTCTTCGGGCAGCAAGTGCTCGGGTTAATTTATGGTCCAACTTATGCTACCTACACTGATTTATTCGTACTCTTAATGGTTGTCGGATTGATAACTTACGTCGATACTTGTATTGGCTATGCAATCACTGCAGCGCGTATTTTCCGCTTACAGATTTTATCGTCAGGAATTCCAGCACTAATAACTTACGGTTTATGTTTATTTTTTTTACCCAGCGGAACGTTATTTACAGTAGCATGGATTATTATCGGCGCTGTCAGTGCAAGCCTATTAATTAAACTGACTATGATTGGATGGATTTTCATTCGTCGCTAGTTTTATCAATTAGCAAAAGGGTCTAATGTGACTGTGAAACTAGATTATCACTATCATGTGCAAACCATAGTCGAAAAAGCATCAGATGATGTCAGTAGTACAATCTATGCTTATTTTGCGTGCTTTTTTGTCCTTCTATTATTCTTATTTCTAGAACCAGCCAAGTTTGTCCATTGGATGGTTTTCCCGATATTATATTGTGGTACCTTGCTTGGTACGGATACTGTTGATTGGCTACGAGGTCGGATTGATGCACTTGATCCAATCGCACTTGTGGGTGGTTTTGGGTTGCATTTTTTCTTCTTATCGCCCCTGTTAATTGTACTATGGGATTATCAGATGGCGTTTCTGCCACCGATTGAAGATTGGCGACCGTGGCTAGGCTGGATGGCAGTTGCTAACGCCATTGGTCTAAGTTTATATCGGATTTCAAGAGGCTGGATACCGCTTAAAATCAAGCATCCTCGCCGAATACTGCATGTTATCAATCCTAAAAAGATGGCAATTGTACTGTACTTCGCAATGGGTATCACAGCGGCGATGCAAATTTGGCTCTTAATGAACATCGGTGGTCTAACAGGTTATATTTCACAGTACGAATTAGCAAATTATCAGGGATTCGATGGATTCGGTGTCTTTTTTACCTTTTCGGAAAGTTTTCCATTCTTACTGATGATTGCCTTCGCCTTACATGCTCGTAGTCAGGAAAATCCGCCATCTTGGGCAATCATTACGCTCTATTTGTTATTTTTCTTCATTTTGCGCTTGTTTTTTTTTGGGGGATTACGGGGTAGTCGTGGTAATACTATCTATGCGATGATCTGGGCGATTGGCGTTGTCCACCTATGGATACGACCTCTGAATCGTAAAATGCTGATGGGTGGCGTAATAGCTGGTATAATATTTCTATACATCATGGGTTTCTACAAGACTCTTGGCAGTGATTTTGACCGCTTCTTACAAAATCCAACACAGTTACAAGTATTTGAAGCAGAAACCAATCGTACTTTACAACTCGCTTTAATTTCCGATTTGAGTCGTACCGATGTTCAGGCATATATGTTGCATAATTTAGTCGAGATGTATCCCGATTTTAGTTATGCGTGGGGGCGCACCTATATCGCTGGCTACCTGGTCGTCATTCCAGAAAGTATCTGGATAAATAAACCACCTGTCATTGAAAAAGAAGGTACAGACGCTCTTAACGGTCCTGGTAGTTATCAGCCTGGTGTCTTGGTAGCCTCTCGCGTTTATGGCTTGATGGGTGAAGCAATGTTAAATTTTACAATCTATCTTGCTCCGTTGCTGTTTATCACACTAGGATTAGTTGTTGGCATCACACGTCGATGGTTTTATAACTTGCATCCACATCATGTTTTTCGCTTATGGCTACCCTTCTTGCTCATTTTCTGTGTAACATACATTGTTAGCAATTCTGATAATAATGCAGTTTTCTTCGTACTGCGCGGACTCGTTCCTGCTCTTGTGCTTATTGTCGGCTCATCATCTAAATTACTGACTGATGAGAAATCAACAAGGCTAATGTGATGCCAGATTGTATCGACTGCAAATGGCGTATTGATGAACTTTGTACAGCTCGTCCAACAGATTGGAAAGATGTACCAATCAACCATGTTCGTGCGTGTGTCGTCGCCATTACAGAACAGTATAAAAACCTGATTCAGGCAAGCACATCGGTTTTAGAGATTGGTTGTGGCACATGGAGTCCTATCAGAGAACACTGCTTGCAAATTGGTGCTCACTGGGAAGGTATCGATATTGTTGCTCTGCATGATAGCAAACCAACGATTGCAACGCGGATTGAATCCGTTGAAAATTTATCGTTTCCCAATCAAACATTTGATTTTGTGATTGGTAATCAATCGCTCGAACATTGGAACGAAAACGGGACACGCTTAGCAGTCGGGTTATGGCAGTGCTTCCGCGTTTGCAAGGTCGGCGGACAAGTTATCATGAATGTTCCCATACACAATCATGGTGCATCTATCTTCGTTAAAGGTGATACTGCAACAATCAAAGCAGCTTTTGCCCCTTACACATCAACAATTGCCTTAGAAACATGGCGTAAGCATCCTCACCCTCTGTCTGTAGTCAAACAATTGCCTAATCGCTTCACGGATAATGCGTTGAGTATTTATATTCTTGATATTCGTGCGACCCGTGCGGATGAAATCGGTACACAACCTACATCATATAGGTTCAAGCATCGTTTATGGCGTGAATTGATAGACCACCGATTGGATTATTTACTCTACAAAATTGCACGGCGCATCGGGCTTTTATCATGACACAGTCGAGTCGATTGCCGATACTATATCGCACCTATAAACCACTTCACAATCTATTGACGTGGTGTGGCAAGCTACAAATTGCAGGTAAACATCCCTTTATTGTGTTACGTAACCTATTGAATCGATTGTTGTTCAGTACGATTTTCACTGTCCCTGAGACTCGTCTCATCACCACAGATGATAACTTTGTGATTGCAGCTCCACTTAATGATCAGTCAGCGACATCTATTTTGTTTGAAAAGCGATATTCTCCACTTGAAAGCGGAATCTTGAGTAAATTGCTCCCGCTAACAAAAGGTTTCATTGATGTGGGCGCAAATCTCGGCTATTTTTCGTTACTTGCACGTCAAGTGATGGGGGATGATTATCCAGTGATGACCATTGAACCCAACCATCATCTGTGTCTCCTAATCGAAAATAGTATTACACAAAATCAATTTGCACCGATGATGCTTTATCAAATCGCCATTGGTGACAAACGTGGTAAGGCATACCTGATAGTAGACAATACACTGTCATCCAATACGAGGGTGGTTACTACATCTGTTATCCATCCTCATATACAGCAAGTCGTAGAGATTATCCCTCTCAATGAACTCATTGATACAAGTATCTCTGCTCCTCTATTCGTTAAAATCGATGTCGAAGGTCATGAGGTTCAGGTATTAAATGGTGGCACAATGCTCTTCAAGCACCGTGCATGGATACTATGTGAGTTACAGTCGCAATCTTATCAAGCGGTATCCGATATGCTCAATCATTACGATTACAAGATGCTAACCCTCGACGGGACTGCTATTGGCAACTATCCGACAGCACAGCGCTTTGACCTGCTATTGATACCAGTTGAAGCACATCAGACTGTCATCAATGCATTGAAAGTAGTGTAAATATGCGAATTTTGCACTTAATTAATGCTTTAGATCGCGGTGGAATCGAAATGTGGTTGGTATCACTATTGAAGAAGATACCACACAATCAATACATAATGGATGTGTGTTGTCGCGGTGCATCCATTGGTGAAATGGCTGATGATGTGATTGCATTAGGTGTTACAGTGTATCATGTGCCGTTTGGGGCGTTTCATGTTGGCTTTTATCGTGGATTAAAGCAAGTGCTAATTGAAGGAAAATATGACATCCTCCATAATCATATGGAAACTTACAGCGGATTTAGTACATGGATTGCCAATCATGTCAAAGTTCCTGTGATTACGTCTTATCACAATACACATACCCCACCTCAAACATCTCTTACACGCCAATTGGGAATCCGACAATTACGAGCATTATACGGCAAAGTCAGCATTGATTATGCGATTCAACACTCAGATTACCTGACGGCTTGTTCTCAAAGTGTGTTGGATAGTTTCAATATAACCGATCATCCTCGTGCAGAAGTATTATACTATGGCATCGACATCCCCCAAAAAATTGATAGCAATGCCCGTTCTGAATTACGGTTAAGTTTTGGATGGCAACCCTCTGATCCAATGCTGATTCATGTTGGACGATTTTATGAACAAAAAAATCATACTGGATTACTGCAAATTTTCGAGCACGTCAGAAAACAAATACCGAATGTGCGTCTATTATTAGTCGGAGACGGGATGCTGCGTCCACAGATTGAGGCATCTATTCACAGTAAAAATCTGACTGATGTGGTTCACTTTTCAGGGATGCGCGATGATGTCTCTGATTTATTGCAGTGTGCTGATCTCTTTGTAATGCCCTCACTCTATGAAGGATTTGGCTTAGCTGCACTAGAAGCCAGTGCAGCGGGATTACCTGTTATTGGTAGCCTAACCACTGGACTGATAGAAGCAGTTGAGGATAATAATACAGGATACCTGTTCCCTATAGACGATATTGAAGGCATGGCAACCGCTTGTATTGAGTTGCTCAATCATCCTGCTAAACGCCTCAAAATTGGTCAACACGGAAAAGCGCGAGCAGAAGTACAATTCGGCTGGGATGTGTGTATTAGTAAGCTCGAAAGGTTATACGATGCGTGCTATCGTGGCAGCTAGCGCACGTTTTGTCATCGATAAGGATAATAACCTTTGGACAGCATCACAATCTTTGGGGACAGTCTTCTGGCAACGCTACCTAGATGTGTACGATGCTATTTATCTAATGGTACGAGCTAAACCTGTAGAACACACTCCCGATAATTATGTTCTAGCAACAGGCGAAAATATTGATGCATTACCCCTACCCTACTATCATGGCACATCGCAATTTCTAAAGCAATTTTTTCAGATTCGTGAAGCAATTCGTACAAAGATGCGAGCGGATGTTGCGGTTCATCTCCGTGTTCCGCTATTAACTGCCTCTATGATACTCAAAGTCTTACCAGCTACTTATCCATATGGTGTCGAAGTCGTCGGTGACCCTCATGATGTATTTTCACCTAACGCGATACAACACCCGTTACGTCCAATATTACGTCAGTGGTACGCAAGAGAGTTGAGGAAACTGTGCAAACAGGCACATACTACTGCTTATGTCACAGAAACTGCTTTACAGAAACGCTACCCACCAGCAGAGAATACTTTTACAACTCATTTTTCCAGTATTGAGCTAAACGATACAGCATTTGCATCTGAACCCCGCTACTTTGAGCAATCACCGATACCCATAAAACTCATCACTGTTGGCGGTTTCGACCAGCTATACAAAGCACAAGACATTCTGATTCAAGCAGTTATTGCCTGTCGTCAGCGTGGATTAGATATACGATTAACGCTAGTTGGTGATGGGACTCAACGAATGATCTTGAAGACACTAGCATCTGACATAAGTGAATTTGTGACATTTACAGGTAATCTTAGGGCTGGTGACGAAGTACGTGAGCAACTGCAACAATCTGATGTATTCGTCTTGCCGTCGCGCCAAGAAGGCTTACCGCGTGCTATGATTGAAGCTATGGCGATTGGTTTGCCCTGTATTGGCTCAGAAGTCGGCGGATTCTCTGAATTATTGGCAAAAGAAGACTTAGTGCCACCAAATAATGTACAGGCTCTTGCGGCAAAAATAATGGCTGTTGCACATGACCCAGTGCGATTATCGCAGATGGCAAAGCGTAATTTCAAACGCGCCCAGGCTTACCATATAGACTATCTACGAGAACGTCGTATCGCGTTTTATCAATCAGTCAGAGAGGCAACACTTAAGTGGCAAAAGATGTAATCGGCAAACGACTCGTCCATATTACCACTATTCCTCTATCGTTATTGGTATTAATTAATGGACAAATAACGTTTATGAAAGCACAGGGATTCGATGTGCATGGCATTGCTGCACCGAGTAAACTCTCAAAAAAAGTTGTAGAGAAATATGATATTCCCTTGCACGAGATACCAATGACACGCGAAATCAGTCCGTTCAAGGATTTGCTTTCTTTGTGGCGACTTACAGTCAAGCTAGCACACCTTAAACCCGATATTGTGCATAGCCACACACCTAAAGGCGGCTTATTAGGGATGATTGCAGCATGGTTCAACCGTGTGCCAGTACGAATCTTTCATCTACATGGCTTGCGCTATTCAACAACAAGAGGCATTAAGCGATGTATTCTAATGCTATCAGATAAACTGGCATGTACTCTTGCCCATCAAGTTTTGATTGTGAGTCATTCTGTGCGCGAACAAGCAATTGATGATGGTATGTGCACACCTGAGAAAAGCCATGTCTTAGTAAACGGTAGTATCAATGGTGTGGATGCAATAAATGTATTTAATCCAGCAAAGTTTGATGCCACAACCTCATCCACAATTCGTAAACAATACCAGATTCCAACCGATGTGCCTGTCATCGGTATAATCGGGCGCATCGTCCGTGACAAAGGTATAATAGAATTTGTCCAAGCCTGGCAAAAACTACGCGATAAATTTCCGATGTCACATTGCTTACTGGTTGGTCCTTTTGAAACAAGTGATCCTATTCCACAACAGGTGTGTGAGTTAATCCAAAATGATAATCGAATACATATCACGGGCTTTGTCGAACATCATTCGATTTCGTCCCTATTAAGCACAATTGATGTATTAGCATTCCCAAGCCATCGAGAGGGATTTCCTATCTCACTATTAGAAGCATCAGCGATGGCTGTACCAATTGTGACAACAGATGCTGTGGGGTGTATTGATGCTGTTATTCATGGTGTCACTGGATTGATTGTACCTGTCAGGGATGCTGATGCATTACATGATGCACTCACAATCTACTTGAGCGATAAGGCACTATGTCAGGCACATGGGAAAGCAGGACGCGAGCGTGTATTACGAGATTTTAAACCAGATACAATCTGGCACTCATTGCTAGAAATGTATCAGCAATTGATGCATAAACTGGGTAATTGATAGCATGAAACATCACATTGTTTTGATTGGAACAGTGATTACATCGCTTTGTATAGTGATTGTCACCACATTATTTTTTTACAGGAGCAATCGAACTATATGGGACTCACAAATAGTAACTAAACATCTCATAAAACAGTCAGTCTATGCCCGATATGGCAAACGAGTACTTGATATTATTTTATCAGTAACTGGATTAATCATCTTAGCCCCTGTAATGCTCATCATTGGAATTATTGTGCGCTTCAATCTGGGCAAACCTATAATTTTCAAACAACAACGTCCAGGATTACACGGCAAGCCCTTTACCATTTACAAATTTCGAACCATGACTGAACAGCATGACGCACACCGTAAGTTATCTCCTGACACATTGCGCCTAACCCCTTTCGGACGAGTACTGCGTTCAACGAGTTTGGATGAACTACCAGAACTATTCAATGTACTCAAAGGCGATATGAGCATAGTCGGACCACGCCCGCTATTGATGGATTATCTACCGCACTACACACCATATCAACATGGACGACATGATATACTCCCAGGTATCACAGGATGGGCACAAATTAATGGACGCAATCTACTTACTTGGAATGAACGTTTTGAACATGATGTCTGGTATGTGGAAAATCTATCGCTGTGGCTGGATATTAAAATCATTATCATGACAGTATTCAAAGTCATCCAAAAAGAGGGTATTACTGATGAGTCTGGTGTAACGATGCAACGCTTTGTAGAGGATTCATAATAGATGCGCTGGCTTGTGATTGGTGCTGGAGGACATGCGAAAGTAATCATAGATAGCCTAACACTCGACGGTGTTAACGATATTCATCTTCTTGATGATAACCTTGCACTTAAGAATAAGATAATTGCAGGTTTCAAAGTTAAGGGGACTATCGCGCAATGGCAGGATAGTCAGCCAGATGCAGTAATCGTCGCTATCGGGAATAACCAAATCCGACAACAAATTGTAAAGACAATCAGTATAGATGACACACATTGGCAAGCTGTAATACATCCTCGCGCGATTATTGCAAAGTCAGCCACAATCGGAGTGGGTACGGCAGTCATGGCAGGCGCAATCATCAATGCAGACAGTCGTGTCGGTGAACACTGTATTATCAATACAGGGACAACCATTGATCATGATTGTGTGATTGGCAACTATGTTCATGTCGCACCTGGTGTCAATGTAGCAGGTGGTGTAACAGTGGGTAATGGTAGTCTGCTGGGGATTGGCAGTACGATTCTACCAAATAATCATATCGGCAATAACACAGTTATTGGAGCAGGTGCAATTGTCGTTTCTAATATACCAGATGGTGTGACCGCACTAGGTATTCCTGCTACATGGTGATTGTAGCTAATAAAAACACTGAGGCATATCATGACCGAGCGCATCTATTTATCTCCCCCACACATGTCTGGCAAGGAATTTGAATTAGTACAACAAGTCTTTGAAGGGAATTGGATTGCTCCTATTGGTCCGATGCTAGATCGTTTTGAGAGAGACTTTTGTGCATACACTGGCACAAAATATGCACTTGCCCTGTCGTCAGGAACAGCCGCCATACACCTTGCACTGATTGCAGCAGATGTGGGTACAGGAGATGAAGTCTTTGTCTCCACACTGACATTTATAGGCAGCGTGAATCCCATTTTATATTGTGGTGCCATCCCTGTTTTTATTGATAGCGACCCACTATCGTGGACGATGGATGTTAATCTACTGGAGGAAGCCCTGCACAAACGCAATCTGGAAAATCGCTTACCTAAAGCTCTAATTGTGGTGCATCTTTACGGGCAATCTGCGGATATGGCACGTATCAACACGATTTGTGAGCAATATGGTGTGACAGTCATCGAAGATGCAGCAGAATCCCTAGGTAGTCGTTATCATGACAAACATCCTGGAACATTGAGTAAATTTGGTATCTTCTCGTTTAACGGCAACAAAATTATCACAACATCTGGTGGTGGGATGCTCGTTTCCGATGATGGTGAGCTGATTCAATTTGCACGGAAACTAGCAACACAGTCACGCGAAGCGGTTCCACATTACGAACACAAAATCATTGGTTATAATTATCGTATGAGCAATGTTGTCGCAGCGATTGGTGTTGGTCAGTTGAGCGTGATCGAAGACCGTGTACAACGTAAACGTGAAATCTACAAGATTTATCAGCAACATCTCGCACACATACAGGGGATAACACTTCCTGATGAGATGAATTATGGTAAACATTCTCGCTGGTTGAGTGTCATGCTGATTGATGCGGATATCACAGGTATCACTAGAGAAGAGATTCGTTTGGTGTTAGAGACAAATAATATCGAATCTCGCCCGATGTGGAAGCCAATGCATCAACAAAGCTTTTTGAAAGACTATGAGGTTATCGGTGGCTCAGTGTCTGATAAACTCTTCGAGCAAGGATTATGTTTGCCATCGGGGACAGCATTGAGCAATCAGCAATTTGACATGATTATCAACATAATCACTTCATCAGTTCTTTGATAGTGATGTGCAGTTCATTATAATCCTTCGGGATGGCACGGATACCCTACGTAAAACCCTGTTTTTATTTGCTGAATCTGCCACGACAGTCTCTTCATTAATTCTCCAAATTGAGCATTCAGAAGCCTCATTTTAGTAGTCGCTAGACAATCAAATGAGACAGTTGTAAATCCTGTGATGCAGTTTGGTTATGATGAGTGAATCTTACGTTTCTCCTCTCTTAATTACATAATTTATTATTACAATTACAATAGATTCATTACATGTAACATTTCTAACTATTTTGTTATATCAATTACATTATGTATAATAAGGTTATAAATGACTTAATAATGTTTTTAAAATTTTCTAAAGGTCTTTATAGGTCAAATTATCGAATTTTGCAAATAGTAAGCTGTATGTTATTCTCTCGCGTAAATATTTTTAATCGTTTGCTTACTTTCATAGCAATTCGGATGATGCGCCAACTCAGGGGAAACATATTGTGGGACTTGTTTGGTTTCTTTTATTTCTCAGTTTAATATTTATCGGTATACCATTCTGCTTACGGAGTCTCCGCAAATGGGATCTTCTTTACCGCCTCAACGAATGGTTAGCAGATTGGCTTCCCCTCTTACTGAATCGGATCGGGTTATGGGTAGTTCTAACAGCCGTTTTCATCGTGCCTGCCCTCTTACTAGGTAGCACATTAGCATATGCCTCTGTTAGTCGCGTCTTGTTAGAAGCTGACAGCCTCATCAGTGTCATCTCATGGACATTCCTACGCGGTACACTTCTACTGCCACCGACTGTCTTCATCATTGCTATCACCTTTATCAAAACTAGCCTGAATGACGACAGGCAACGCTACAAATCTAATGTTACCTCCGCATTTATTGTCTTCGCTATTTATAGTGCTATCGAAATCGTTATCGTTACATCAGTCTTAGCAACTTATGACATAACAATCAGAGACATACAGACTACCCAAGAAGCTATTTTAGCAACTGTTGTATTGAATATTCCTTGGTTGATTGTGTGGTGGTATTTACCTGACCCAATAATGAATGAAGGAGTGTTAGTACATGACTGAAGTTACTTTAAGGTCACAAGTATGGGATTCTTTAAAGGGAGTTGCTTTTTTAATCTTATGCTTGATCTTTGACGCAAAAACTTGGGTAGCAATTACTTTATTACTTTTTGTCCTAATTATAACTGCTAAGGTCGATGGAATCATCATAGAGTTCCTTTTAAACTTTTTTTCAATCAACCCTACTAGCTTTCAAGCTCCCACATGGCTTAGCCCATTATTCATATACACCTTATTGATTTTAGGTGGGTCGGTGGGGTTTGCAGGATTGTTGAATTGTTTTTATCGTTTCCTAAATGCTGCGGATAAAATAGAAAACCAACGCTTACAAGATTTAAGACAACACTCAGAAGATGTCAAAGAATTAGAAGAGCAATATGAAAGAATTTTAGAGTTAAAGAAAGATTTCATAATAAAATGCGGTAAATACTCGGTCGAGAAGGAACGATACAACTATAAAGATAGAGCGGATATTGAAGATTATCTTACTCTGATTAACAACGTAGGTATAAAGGAAAATAACAGTAAAGTGAATATCCTGCTTGAAGAACTAGGTAATACTTTTATTAACATTAAGGGTTATCTTAACACTATGAACAGGCGTTACAAAATTAACTTGTTTGATTTGGGAAATAAGCAATCTGGTATTAAGACCAACCAAGAGTATGAGGAAGCTGAAACAAAGTACAAAAACAAGGTTGAAAAAGCGAAAATTAGTCTTAGGAGCGCTAGACTACAACTAGAGATAGTTGAAAGCTATTTACAACAAATTACACTAATAGATCAAAAAGCCGCAGAAAGAAGATTAAGAGATAATGCTGATGCCTCACCGAACGTGCTAACAGATCAAGATGAAAACCCAAACAAGGGTCGCAATAAGAATGTTGGAGGGGGTTTGTGATGAGAAAATTTGTCAGGGCTATCTTAGCGATGGCTGTTGGAGTCATTGCCATTTTCATACTTGGGCTTGTATTGACTATTAGTCTGGGTAGTACCTTATCCCTTATCATCTCTAATGAGTTAGCGACCTTAATTGCTGTATCAGTTGCTCTACCACTTAGTATTTTTGTTTCTTTTGTCTTTTTATGGCGTAGTTTGCTAAGTTTACGACAACCATTTATATTCAGTAATTCCAACAATGGAAACGTTTCTAATTCAGAAACTCAGTCTGTAAACTTATTAGAACAATTAAGGAATGAAGAAAGACAAAATGAAAACAAACTAAGACCCTATAGATTTTTTTCTTGGAATCACACAGGAGCTTTGGCAACAACAATTATAGTATTTTCGATAATGTTTTTCATTCTTGGTGGTAATGAGACAAATTTATTGTATCCAAATGAATTTGACTTGCTGACGTTATTTACTGAATTTCCCACAAATATCACGCCTGTATTCGATATCCAAGTAGGTGCAGGTACAAATTTTCCAGCCTATCTACTCCAAGATGAAATTACACATTATTTTTACGCACGGAATATCTTCTCAGGGAATCCAACACAATTCATTCAACTCGCTTTAGATGAATGGGGTCGTCCTGGCAACACCCTGACTTATGCCTTACCATCCGCACTAGGTTTTATGTTGCGTCGATGGTTATCGGTGATCTTATTAATATTGACAACCGTCGAAACAATCTGGATTTTCCAAGCCCTCAGTCGCTCAAAGAAAACATCAGAAATCAAACGCGGAGTAAAATGGTTCAGCTATATTGCCATCCCGCTTTTATTATGGTCACAACCGTGGTTCTTCTATTACGGGGTACAATCGCTGACGCAAGTCCCGTTCATGTATTTCTTGACCGCTGGGGTCTCAGCTTGGTTATTTGGTCGCTATCGACGGGCGACTTTCTTCTTTAGCTTGATGCCCATCACGCGCCACGAATCCTTGCCATTGCTCTTAATTTGGTTGGTGTATCTCTACCGTCGTGAGATCACAAATTTCGTGCTGGATAACCTGAATGGTGTCCTTGATCTCAATTTAAAACAACCTGACGATTTGCCTAAAAACCCTAAGCAAGATTATCTTAATAATCGTTGGAAACTGCTCTTAATCACTATATCACCTTACCTTACTTGGAATTTCGGTTCACTGGCTTTTCGCAATGGATCACCTGCACAATCACTGATTGATTCACAAGGCGAAATCGCTTACGAAGCACAAAATTTTGAATTGTTTTTCATCGGAGCGAGTGAATGGATGGGACCATGGGTGCTTGTGCTATTCATCAGTAGCATAGTGTTATCTGCAATGCTGGGATACATCCACTGGACTTATATCACGGCAATACGCCCTCATAAAATAGATGATCGAAATCCCATTGAGGAAATCAAAAAGCACCCAATTATAGGACTCCTGAAGCAACGCGATGCTCATAAAACCACAACACCTCTGAGTAGGTATACATGGTGGCTCTTTTATTTAGGGTATTTTCTGATTCATGTGTTTCTTACCATCGGTCCTGGCAATCCGTTTGCCTCAGGAGGGTATGATTTCTTCATCCTACCGATTGCCCCTGCCCTAGCGGTGATTGCTAGTCTGTTTCTTGCCTTAATGGTCGGTGCATGGCGAGAAAGAAACCAAAGTGATGACAACTCAATCCCCGAAGCACGTAATCAATTTTATCAAGATATTGATGAAGCATTACGCTACTTCCAAAAGAAAAAAGACAGTGACAATACAATTAACAATCCCGATAGAGATGAAGAGAAAAAAGAAACTGGCTATGAAGATGATTTAGAAAACTCAATCAATAACCCTAACGACCCCAATTCCTTTCTCAAAAATCGCACACATGGTGGAGCACGTTTCTTAGCACGGTTTAGCGTCCGTTCATCTGCTTGGCTCATTGTCATTATCTTATTGTTGGTCTTCATTAACAACAATGTTCAGATATGGTTAGACCCTGAACAAGATAGCTGGAATTCATTTGGTGCTTGGTTGCCAGAAGGACAAGAACTTACAGCATTTGATGGCACTAACATCCGTCAAGATGCGGGCGAACGTCAAGCTATTGTGAATCAAATTGAGGGGATTATTACCTTAATCAGTAATGGAAGTTTTTGGTTGCCAGAGCGTGATGCTGAAAATGTCACCAATTATGTCCCATTTGTATTGACCACAAATTCAGCTCTGCGCTTAGCAATTGAGCAAGCATCCACAACTGAGGATGATGACAGTGATATTCTGACCATCAACAATACAACTTTTCGCTTATGCCCACATACTTTATGGGATGTCACCCCCCAATTGCCACTGTATCCAAATTTGTTGCCTGATGGCACAGTCATCATAGCCGATGGACAACCTGATGCAGGCTTCCAGACAAATTACATGGTCATGCCCGAACAAAATGATGGCTATAGGATAGAAGTCCATCATTTGAACACCATGTTTGATGAATATGATGGCTATTTTGGTAGTTGGGCTAGGAGTGAGATTGACGACGATGATAATGAAATGGACAAAGTGAATGTAATTAACCTTGAAGTTAATCCCACAAATAATGAAAACCTAGGCATCCCTCGTTTCTGGATTAATTATGGCTTCGCTATTTATCGCCTTGACGCAACTACGACAAGTAATACCAACGATGCTCTTCTAAACGAAGACCTAATGTGGCGACGCGCCTATGCCGAACGTTACTGTGGTTATGCCGAAAGTGAACGTTTTGCAGAAGTCACAGCACATTATCAACCAGTCTATAGGAATATTGGTAACATCTTCCCAAATTCAGATGATGCTCTGAGTTCACTAGAACTCCCTGGTAATGCTGTTGTCCCTTTATTAGATAACTGCACCATTCAAGATGCCTCGGACAATCTCGAAGGTTGTGAGATTTCTCTAGCTGATATTTCTTACATCCTGACAGAAGATGATGAATTACAAGTGATTAACCCAGACAATCAGGTTGCTGAAAATGAAGAGGAAACAGCAAATAATGAGGTAGTAGCATCGTCAAGTAGCCCTTTATTTGTACCACCAGATAGTGTGATGCCTGTCTTATATTGCCAACGATTGGACAATCGCTTACAAGCCTCTTGGTGCTTAACCGTCTTTGGTGATACAGCCTTTGCAATTGATGCTGAAAGTGAACTCAGTTATACATCCAACACCTTAAATGGCAACATAAATGATGTTTGTAATTTTGAGCGTCAGCCTAGCACCGAAGGCACATGGGATGAACGTATCGTGTTACCAGATGTAAATGACGATTTGCTAATACGTGCATTACGCAATACGAATGAAGAAGATGAAGACAATAACACTGTAATGAATGCTGATGAACTGGAATCATTTGTCAGCGACCAATCACAATGGCGCGAACTAGGAGAACGTGTCTACATACTCAGAGAAGATGAGCTTCTGTACGCGGGATATGATTTCACCCCTCGTTGGTTCAATCGTCATGGTTCTAACGATAATAACCAACGCGGTGAAGCATATCCTATTGCCGAAGAATCTCCAATTATTACGATGCCAGGTTGCTTCGGTTGGATTCTCGTCTATCGTCCTGGTAGTCAAGTTTTAGGACGTAGCACAAATGCTCTGTTACTAGATGAAACGCTGGATGATTTAAGACTCGATCAATTTTTCAATAGTAGCTCAGAATTACAAGAGCTTTTGGGAGATTGACGATGCTATACAACAGTGAAGTAAAACGGCTCGTTCGTATTGGCATTTTTATCTTTCTATCAACTGTGTTCATTGCTGCGATTTTGCATTTTGTTACACAAGCTGAGGTTTTCAATTCCGTTTACACAGTCCTAGCAGCAATTCTCAGTATTTTGGTTGTGCCACCATTCGCACGCTACTTACAAGATGCGTTTAACTTTCGTGAAGATGTCGAAGACATTATCCGCCAGCAGTTGAAGACTGTTTGGATTGAAGGTTATCTACGCACGGAAGAGCGTGCCATCATCAGTTCTAGTGTAATTGATCCCGTATTGGCAGAAGAACTACGCTGTGATATGCCTGTACATTACAAGGGCTATAATCACATCACACTTAATCTACCGTTTGACGAAAAGAAAAAGCTGTTTCAATTCCTACCGAATACTAAGAAAAACGATGAAAGCAATTCAGACAATGAAAATCATTACACAATTGCAACAAACGATAATGAAAGCCTGATAACCATCTTCAATCAGTTCACACAACTTGTCCGCGAAGATGATAATGTCACAGGTGAATTCATCGTTATTTTAGGAAATCGTGGGACACGCAAAACCTTACAACTTCTCAAACTCGCTGAATACCTAGTCGATCGTGATAAACGCGTACCGATTTATCTCAATTTATTTTCATGGGCAGCAGGTAGCAAACGATTTGACTTATGGTTAATTGAAGAAATTGCCAGTCAATATGATGTGCTATCTGAACAAGCAAAACAACTCATTGAAAGTAAGTATTTGATCTTACTATTGGATGGTTTTGAAGAAGTACCACATGATCGTCGCTTTCATCTTGTGCAATCACTGACAGAATTTCTACAAGTCCGCATACAACGTAGCGAGCAAAATCGTAATAGATCAACGCAATCTAATCGCAATGGCAACGGTAATGGTAACGGCAATGGCAACTCGCCGATTGACCTGCGTGATGCAGTTGTTTTGGGGTCGCTCTTTCCTGTACAGTGGATGAAAGGTAATGAAGAAAAAAACCACCTCAATCATCGTGCCAACAGCAATTATTATCTTAAAGAATCTCCTTATGAAAATTTCCTCGATTTACATCATCATATTCAGGCATTAGTTCAGCAGTTAGAGCAAATTGAGAACAATATAGAAGTGAGCCACAAAGCACCTGTTGTAGTATTGAAAGTCAAAAAAGCAAAAAAACAGGATGTGCTAGACTACATGCGGTGTCACTTTGAACGCAAAGTAATACAAGCACAATTGCTCTACGAGGGTGTGCCGAATTTAGCAACGCTCGAAAAACGCGAAAGTCTCTACAGACGAAATAAACTCAAGTACCGTGCTGAACGTCTCGCCAAGGAAAGGCTAGAAGAATTAAAAGACAATAGATTGTATGACACATTGATGTCTGTTTTAGGACGTAGTCCATTCTTGCTTAGGGTGTTTATTTCAACATACACTTGCACCCCAAATGCAGATTTAGACAAGTGTGACCTACAAAGCGATGTCATTAGTAATGGTACTAGCATGAGCAGTAACATGAGTTTTCAGGAAATGCGTCATCATGCTCGCGAGGATTTCAGTGAGTTACACAAAAACTTTATCATATTTGCCAATATTATTGATGCACAAGACAGTATCAAGAGTCTCCGAGATTCTATTGTTAAAGTAATTCCACTGGATGAAAGTACACTCAATCACAATGATGGTTTTACGGAACTGTATGACCAACTTCTAAATATTGCACAGATTGCTGGTATTGATACACCTAGTACTGTTCCTAAACTACAAAATGATATTAAAAAGTTATGGGATATCACTCAGCAAGTGATCAACTCTGACACATCACTTACTGTGGAGTATGATACTGATGTGAAGAAAATCGAGAAATATCTTGCTACTAAACTCCCCCCTTCTGAAAATTTTGTATACGATCAGGAGACTAGCAGTCTTTCATCGGATGACTTAAAAAGTATAGCAAAATGTTTACAACGACTTTATCACCGTGAAGTCTTTAAACTAGAAGACAAAGTTCGCAAAGTTATCATTCATCATTTTATAGAAGATGGTCTGCGTAACCAACCAAGTAATGTCGGTCCTTTAGGTGAAATCTCACGCTATCAAGTATTGCATTGGATTGCAACAGGCATGTCCGAGCGTAAACAGCGTGTTTTGGATCGCGGTGATGTGGTGTTCTATCTTGAGGATGTTGGGCAACAATATGTTTTTGCCACCGATGATAAAGAAGAAGGTGAAAAGAAACGGAAAGAATATCATGGTTATGTAGCATTCACATCAGTGTTATTATTCTTCATGATTTATGGTACCTATCTATTAATTTTATTAGCATTAACAAATTCACTACAAGCTGAACCTTTTTCGCCTTCGATTATTGGTGTCGTAGGCATTTTATTGTTGTTATTCGCACGTAGCTTCGGTTTGCATAGCAACAGTTCCACAAATGATGAGACAGAAGATCGAACCCAATTGAGTTATCCTGTGCGTTGGTATGGTAGTGCTGGTGCCAGTTCTGGTCTGTTTATGGGTATCATTGTGTCATTAATCTTCTTTGGTGTCTCACAAGTTATTTATGGCAATATCAGTAGGGAGCCATTGCGCTTTGAAGCAGCGATTGTTGGTCTCTTCGCTTTTGCATTGTTCTATCTACTCGGCGGGTTAGAGTTGGGACGACGGTATGCCATTGTAGCACGCCCAGAAGATGGACGACGTTTTTTACTGATTACCACCATTATAGCCTCAATTGCTTGGTTAGCGTTTTTCTTCCTCTTTCTGTTTTGGCCACGCACGCGCTTCGATTTATTAACACAAGCGCAAATTATAGAAATTTTACCACTTGCTGGCTTATATTCGCTTGCGACTAGCTTGTTCATAGGCATCATCAGCGCACTTGTATTCTCACATCTTTATTTGCGCCATCTTGTGCTATTTCGATATTTGAGGCGCAACAACAAATTACAAATCACTTATCAACAAGTTTTGCGACAAAATGTCGATGCAGGATTTTTACGCCAAGTTGGTGGCGGTTACATTTTCCGCCATCGTCTAATTATGGATTACTTCAGTAAACTGGATAGAGAGGCTAATAATGTTAGCACGTCATAAAGTGGGTGTCGTCAAACCCAAAGAGCGTCGCTTATATGTTAAGGATAATGAGCACTTTGGTAGCCTTGATGCAGGATTTTTCTGGTTTGCAGGACGACAATTCGGATGTTTAGTTGCATTAGTTCTACTCATTATGCCAGTTATCCTATTGATTTACGGTCTATTCGTTACATTGACTAACAATCCTGATTATGAGTGGACTTATTTACCTCTAGATGTGCTTCGGGTTTATACTACAATTGCCATTTTGTTATTCACACCGCTCTTGCCTTTTCGGCTTTGGTTACTAATCAGCGCAATTCGTAACGAGCAATCAATTGATCGTATCATTGCACAAGAAGAAGGCGATTATAACGGTGCGTATAAACCGAAGAACCGCCCATCATGGCAAAACTTATCCCCCGAAAAAACAACTCTCAAGAATTATAATTATCCTAATCACGCAAAAGACTTACGTTTATTAAAACTAGCACACATACTTGTTGAAAAGAAGAATCATCCCACTGTTTTGAGCTATGGTGATATTCAAGATATTAAGAATGATCTTATCAATAAAGACTGGTGGTCTGGGAAAGATGAAATTACGCGGAAAGACCATTACTTAGTGATGGTGGCTCTTTTCAAAGAACAAAGAGCAATGCAACGCTTAACACGCAGTTTATCACGCCTTAAATATCATCAACCCCAGAAAAATGTGCGTTTACTATTATTACTAGAAGAATCAGAACATGGCGCAGAATTTAAGCGAGATGATGATCAAAAAATAGACCGCTATCACAACAGAAGCGAGATTATCATTAAGGAGTACGAGAAAAATCTTGAACCACCGAAGAAGAAATCAGCAGATAATTTCGCACAACTTGTCATCAACATACTCACTTATATCCTACGCACACTAACACGTTTAGTAGCCTATATCTTCACACCAACTGTGACCTATAGATGGTTCTCAAAGGATTTAGCTGAACAAACCTTCGGCAACCCTAGATATTACAACCCCAACAAGGACAACGGTAGGCATCATAAATCTAAAATCAAGATGCCTGTCACAACATACCAGTCGGCGATACTCAATTTGTTGCAATTACCAGATCAGACTGTTGACTTAGAGAAGAAAGAATATCAGGACATCAGACGGTCTTTTGTGATTGCATTTGTTCCGAACACTGGGCAACTTGGTACGACCCACCGTCAAGAAGCACAGACTAAGCCACGTGCATTGAACTATGGTATTTATCAACAATTTCAATTAAAGCAAGATGCAACGAATGCCAATGATAACCCCTCCGTGACACGCAACCGAGCGATTCATCTACAACCTTTCATATTATCAAGCGAAAATGATTACCAAAATCTAGAAAAATTAAGCGATCTATTTGAATGCCTATTCTATCTAGCAACTTGCTATCACGAAATTCTACCGAATAAACCTTACAAAAACAAAGAAAAAATTGATGAAAAATGGAGAGAGAAATTTCAAAAAGGCTATCATCAACAAAAAAGCTACAGGTCTTTTACAATAGATGTGATGCGAATCACCAGGAAACAACTAAAAATAGATCATGAGAAAATCAAACAACTAGAATTTTCGGAATGGTTGAATAGATTCGGTCATAACCTGACCTTAAAACTTGATAGGCAAATATTTTCGCAACCATCTTACTCGAATAAGTATTACACAAAAATAAAGAAAGATGTTCATGAAACTATAAAAAATTGCATCCTTTTTCAAAAGCAAAAATTTGAATCGGCTATGCTTGATGGCAACGAAGAATTAGCAAATTTCATCAAAGATGAATTTGAACGAAAGCTACCAAAGGCAATCTTTGCTAAATTACTTGCCTCTAATGCCACATATACTCAATTTAAAAAAGTAGTCAAGCAGATTTTAAAGTGTAAAGTTGAGATTAGAACTCTCAAAAATGATAAGAGCACGCTCTCTGTTCAAACAAGAGATGAATACTACGAGGAAAAAGGTGTACCACCTGAGATATTCATTGAAAATGATAAAGCAAGTGAAACAATAGAAAACACAGGCTACTTAGGTGGCTATCTCTTACGGATGCTGACAGGCTATCATGATCGTTACTGCCCTTCAGACAAAGGTAATCAAAGCGAAGAAGACCAAATAGATTTAGATATAGACGATTTAGCCCTCTTGTGCCTGTCTCAAGATATAATCAAAATGTGGGATATTGTACATAATATTTTGGACAAATATTTCAAATATCTCAAAGAGCTAAATGATGACGAAGACTCTCATAGCCCATTACAAGCCCTGTTACTGCCAGCATTTTTCGACATGGACTATCGCTATCAAGAGACACTATCTGATGAACAAGAAGGTATCTTCAATGATACGTGGTCGCCTAAATATTGTGCTGTCTATGATGCGGAAGACCGTCCTGAAGAAGATCAATTGCTGAAATCGGTCTACACTTATAAATTTTATGAGATGTTGCCCATGCTATTGACGACTGTTATTAAGAAATCACTCAGCGTCCGATTGAAAAAGATGGAGGAGATAGAGGAGAATATCAAACGCCCTCTATCCAATGAAGATGGAAAAACGATTCAGGAACTCAAATCTGCTTCAATAAATCTAGGTTTATCAGGAGACGAAATCGAAGAAACGCTAAAAATGCTGAGGCAAGACAACCCTGTAATAAGTTCTCATAGAATAATGCAATATCACAAAGATTTTGATACATTTATCGCAAATGCACAGCAACTACATTATGACTTGTGTATAATCGAGAAAAATTATAAAGGTCATTTCCCACGTCAGTACGAAAAATTATACACTGAACAAGCTACTGAACAATCTCAACATGATAAGAATCGAGAATATTTCTGGTGGCGAGCAGGTAGGCATCTCTACGATTTCTTAGGTAAAGAAGATGACAACGTATGGGATAACTACGTTAGGAAAGCCTATCCTGAACGCAGAATACACCCTAAAAAAGAAAACCCAAAATCACGCGAGTATCAACATCAGATAGTATGCTTACAAGCGAAGCTCACTTACGAAAATCTCAATAACAATTGGCTGATTACACTTTTTAAAGCAGATTATGCAACCTGGTTCAACTATATTTTACCAGGGTTGCATGTGCATCATTTACCTATCCCACTCGGAGGCACTTCCAATCATTTTGATATGTCTTTCTTAAGTAAAATTGGGGGTTGGGATTCGTTCAATGTCGCAGAAGATTGTGATCTCGGTATGTGGATTGCGCGTCATGGTAAACATGTAGCAATTGTAGAGAGCATTACATGGGAGGTTGCTAATCACGATGTTAGTGCGTGGATTAAACAACATTCTCGTTGGAATAAAGGCTACATGCAGAGTTATTTTGTCCATATGCGACAACCAGCTACCCTCCTACGTGAATTGGGATTGAAAGGATTTATCAGCTTTCAGTTGACTATAGGGGCAGGATTTTTGCTACCTATGTTAAGTGCCTCTTTCTATGCAATGACACTGATTTACATTCTCTCATTGATAACGATTGTAGTTACAACGATAGCAGGAACTGGCACAATCACCACACCTTTATTCTTCATCAATGATGTTCACTATTATTGGATTTTACCATTCGGTACGGGGTCTCTATTCATCAGTAATGCTATATTTTTCTTGATACTGCTCATTGGTCACTTGCGTCATCCTAAACCAGGTGCGCTCCAGTTCATTGTGCAATGGTGGTGGCTGTATTGGATTATCACTGTGGTGGCGAGTGTACGTGCCCTTTATGAGTACTTGTTCAATCCTTTCCATTGGGTGAAGTCTGATCATAACTATTTATGAACATGGTCTCAATGCTAAATCAAGTAGCTTTGTTCTAACTCGAATCTTGGATGCGCTCATTGTGCAATAAGTAAAATTTTACATAAAGTAATCAAGCCAGCTAACAGATTGACCACGAAATTATCCATAGTGTACAGTAGTCAATTTAACTGATCCAGCTTGAATTATAGTATTAGATAAACAGGCACAACATGTCATCATATTTAGAAAAAACCAAGAGGTCATCTGAACAATAGGTGCGACAATTAAATCTTCTACTTTAGCAGAGGATTTGAAGATTATGTTGGTTTCTTCGTTTACAGCAAGCAGTTAGCCTTATCTCAATACTTATTTTGAGTAAATTGACTATACGAAATAAAACATACTCAGGTGAATTAATCTCATGCAAGCACCAATAACTTAAGCGAAAATTTTCTTCACTATAACTGCGAAATCAGGTAAGACATCCCCTCCTGATAAAGTGTCTTTTTCTGAAAGTTTCTTAGGAGATTTTTCAGGGGTATATACTTCAACTGTCTTAGCACTAGGGTCAACAATCCAGACGACTGTCCCCGCATTAAGATAGTTCGTCAGTTTAATCCGCACATTAGCAGAGCTATCCGTTGGTGATAAGACTTTAATTGCTAAATCAGGCGCAATAGAATTATAGGTTTCATCCGATGGTTCAGCTTGACGTGCTTTTGACACAAACGCGACATCAGGGATATGACGTTGTCCTAAGACTTGATAACCACCATCTGCTCCCGTGATATAACCTAAACCATGTTCTCTGACAAATGCTCCAACTAGGATACCAAGTGTCATTGCTATCTGTGATGATTTAATAATTGATTTTTTAGAACACACTCTATTATCAATAAACTCAAATTGTGTATCACCATGGTCTGGCAACTGTACAAAGTCATCGAATTCTTCTAAGGTAAGAATGCGTTCTTGTAACACCATTTGCGTCACCTAATATGACTAGCTTACACATTTAGTATAGCATAGCTCATTCAAGCGAATGAAAGATTCAAACGGCATAATTCATCATCTTATTCCGAGTACTTTCCATAAAATCGAATCTTTAGGGTATTTTTAAAGCAATTCGTGATTTAATTAAGCATCGAATTAGAATAAAGGAACACACAAGATGATAGACAATACCTATATTGCTCAAGCATACAAAGCAACACCAAATGCAGAGGTTTTAGGAGCTAATGTTTCCGCTATAACAGGCACACTCCGAGATAATAATATCAAGAGCATCATAAAGAAACATAATTTTGATGACATAGATACGAATACTTGGTATTCACAACAGTTATTTCTTGACCTCATAAAAGAAATCGAAACTGCTCTGAGTTATGAGGAGCTAGTAGCCATTGGGATGCGAGGGGCAGAAGTGGTCGAGTTGCCACCGAATATCGAAGATTTTGAAGATTTACCAGAAGCTATTGTAGCAGCCTACGGTTTAAACCACCGCAATACCCCAGCAGAAGAAGGATATACACTGGAAAAAGGTGAGGATATAATCAGCATTATCTGCAATATCCCTTACCCCTCTTTTATCCTCTATGGGTATGTCTACGGCTTAATTAAACGCTTTGCTAAGAACTCATCACGAACATATGTTGTTAAAGTTGATGAATCTCAAACACCGTATCGAATTAACGTCGAAATTAGACTAAACGCTTAATAATATCAGACTTCTGTCATAGTCCATTCTTATCGTTTGAGACTATGACAAGCACCATTCTCCAGCCAATGATGACCTTACGCCAGTTTTGATACCTGCTAAACCCAAAAACCCTCATCGACTGAGTATCTATGAGGGTGTTGAGAAGGGAAAAAAGATGGGTTTATGCGCTATAGATTACGCGCATTGCGACGTTGCCACCGTGCGCGACGTTCCGCACGAGTCCGACGACGCAATTCATCCGCTTTATGTTTATTATCTTCCCATGTGACCCATACGCTATACGCAACAGGTAGGAAGAATCCACCAACTAGCCCAAAGGTAATCAAGAAAATCGGGCTAATGACATAACCGAGGTCTAAACCAGGCATAATGTAAACTCCTTTTATCTTGTCTTTCAAAACTTTCGGGCGAGATCTATCTCGCCCCTACAGAATAACCTTGTAGGGGTCGCATAGATGCGACCCGTGACGATGTTTGCTGAAATAGAAACTAATCCATATCCAATGTCGCGCCCATCCCACCGATAGGGACAGCTTCAAAGGTCGTCATTACATCCGCGACAACCGCCAACAGCGCGTCGTAGTCATCGCTAGTCAAGCGTGAGTAGAACGCTTCCGCAGGCGCATGGAAATAGAAATAAGTCATGGTTTCTGGGTCATTATAAATATTGCGATAATCCCCAGGATAACTGCCACCTTGTTCCCATTGTTGGTCAAATGACAGTGTATGAATCGAGAACACAGGGAACGCATTGCCATTATCATCCAAACGGTTGAAGGTCAGCACAGCCCCATTATTGACTGTCTGGAATGTATCAACCCAATCTTCTGGCACAGTGAGTGAGACTTCATACAATTGCCCTAACTCACCGCGTTCAAACCATTGCAATTCACGAACAACATCTTGGCTATCAATAGCTTCTGTTACGCTACCAATGCCACCGAATGCGCCACCAGCACACGCTGACAATATCATCATCAGGGTGATGGCTAGCACCAAAATACGAGTACGAGTAAGCATATTACCCTCCATCATGGTGTGATTAGAACACAAGTTGATCCGCAGGTATTTCTTCAACGCCAGTCCAAGGCATACGAATTTCGCTGACTTGTAATTGTTGCCCAAGGCGGAATAACAAGAGCAACACGACAGTTAAAAGCAAAGCAAGTGAGGTCATATAAACAACGGTATAGCCCAGTGTGACATCCCCATATTGATATTGGGCAATATCACGCACTAAACCACCACCAATCACGCCAATACCTTGTGCAATCGCTTGTACAATCCCCCACAAGCCAAGGAACAAGCCAGCATGATTAACATCCACCAATGACATCACCAAAATGACACTACCAACAACAAATAGCCCGCGTCCGATGCTGATGAAGCTCACCCCTAAACGGAAGGCATTCACCGACAAAATTTCGCTAGAGACGCTCACTGTCATAAAACCAAGTAAACCAACGGTACAACCGAGTCCCATCAATAGTGCAGGGGTATGTTTGCGCCATAACAAATAAGCTGCTAATCCGACCCCCACAATCGTGGTGATACCCCACAAAGCGGTTAGTTGCATTGTCCCCGAAACACTCATACCGAGGACTTGTCCGCCAAAGGGTTCAAGTAACACATCGTGCGTTGCAAATGCCATCGTCGCCATGAAAATCACAACGAATAAGCCTTGTAGCACAGGTTGACCACCCAGATTCCGAATCGAATCCCACAAACTTTGGCGCACACGCACAATATCTAATTTTGAGATAATCGTGCCATCAGGTCGCAAGCGTTCCTGACCATAGAGTGCAACAAAGGTCAGTATCACAAAGACAATCGCCGAACTCTGCATCACGCGAATTAGCAAAACATGCGAATAATCCACCAGCAAAGCACTGACAATCACCGCACTGACAACTGTGCCCAGAATCAACATAATCCACAGCACAGAAATCACCTTACCTCGTTCTTCTTCAGGGGTGATGTCACTGACCAAAGCCAGATAGACTGTCTCTAAAATGTTGATACCTGCGCCATAGGTCATGAAAATCAGCGAACAAATCGCCATCGCAAACCAAAAATTGATGCGACCATCCCCTGATAGCAAAATCAAGGCAAAAGGCGCACAAGTCAGACCACCAAAGGTCAACATTGTGCCAAGAACAACATATGGTGTCCGCCACTTGCCCATTGACCGTGCCTTATCCGAACGATAACCAATCATGGCACGCACAGGCGAGATAAAGTAATGCAAAGCAATCAAAAAGCCGACTGCCCCAGCAGGAATTCGCAAATCTGTGATGAGAACCCGATTCAACGCCCCCGAAATTGGCGCGAGTGATAGACCAATCCCAAACTGAATCAAGCCCAAACGGAATATCCTGAGCCACCATCGCAGACGTGGTTGCGCTTTGAACAGATTGATAAGGGGTTTGAATAAGCCCAATACCAAACCTTCAAGAAATGTGACGATGCTTTGGAAGGTTCTCATCAGTCTAACCTATCTCTGCTCTGCCATCAGAACTTCAGCAGCTAATTCTTTCGTGACTGTGTCCAGACTACGACTGTGTGCCAAGCCTTCGACACGCATCTGCAATTCTCGGCTAGCTGAAATCCGCGCAATGAAAGGCATCGATTCTAGTGCTTGGTCAAGCATCAATTTGGCATCTTCTGTCCATTTGAGATTACCAGCATCAGGTGTTGCTTGTGTTGGCGTTCCCTGTCCACCACGCGCTTCAGCATAAGCACTATCCAAAGGTAAAAATGCGAACAAAGTATCATAGAGATGATTGATAATCTCTTGAATCACATAGACTGTGCCAGCATAGCCCATAAAGGGTGTACCGACAGCCCGACGCACCACAGGACCAGGGAACGCGGCTGGGATAAAACTCGTTTGCTTTGCGCCAGCTTCCGCCAGATAGATTTTTTCGTTGATTGAACCATACACAAATGACGGAGCTTTCTGATGCAGATGATTACGCACATCGTCATTGGTCGGTTGCTCAACTGTGCGCGGACGTTTTGCAGTCAACTGCACATCCATGCCCAATTCTTCACCAAGGTATGCTGATAAACCATCAACATATGTACCACTAGCGATGATGCCGACACTAATCGTGCTGAACCAATCCGACTGTGGACCACGCCACAAATCCCACACCGCTTGCAAAGTTGTTTTCTTTTCGTGCGCGATGAAGGCTGAGGCTTGCTCTTGCGTGCCGAGTAGCTCACCCAATTGTTGGACAAATGCTGTTGTGCCACGCATCCCCATCGGTGCATGGAGCGATGGTTGACCTAGACTTTCAGCTAAGGTATGCCCAAACTCCCGATACATGATGATATTGACTGATGCTTTTTTGAGATTTGGCATTGCGCTCAAAGTCGTCTCAAATGGGAAGACCATATTGACTGTGCCACCTGCCCCTTTGATGAGGCGTTTGACCTCATGCAAATCAGAAGGAGAGTTGAAGCATCCATAAGTCGGACCAATGATATTGACCAGCAGTGGTTCAGCTTCAATCCCAACAGATTGCGCTTTGCCGTAATTTTCCCATAACCATTGCAAAACGCGGTCACGCCCCAGCCATTCATTATCACTGAGTGATTCACTGTGGAAGAAGGTTGTGCCCTCTTTCATCTTAGTCACAAGGTCGCTCAAATCCGAGCCAATCATTTCGCTTTCAGCAGTCGAAACCACGATTAAGTGCTTGCCTTCCAGTAAGCCCTCATCGCGCAGACCTTCATACGTGCGTAAGACCGCTTCACCTGTGCCTGTTCCACCGACCTCTTCTTCGGTGATGACAGACGGCGTGACATTGTCGATATGCGGAATCGCATCGGTATAATCAGGGACAGCCGTCGCCACGAGGTTATAGCACCCAATCGGCGCATCACAAATCACATGCACATCAGGCATAGGACACATCGCCCAAATCGCTGCCCAGTAACTGCTAGTATCAGGTAAATCCCGAATTACATTAGGCATGGGACACCTCTTTGATTTCAAAGAAGTCGTGCATCCATGCGTATTGGTCACTCTTATCGAGCATCTTATTGATAAAGCCCAATGTCGCTGCCATGCCCGTACTCAAGAAAAACGGACGAGAAGCCAATTGATTCGTAAAGTACAGTGCAGGAATACCCCGTTCCTTAGCGATACTGGCAAACGGTGTCGTCCCAAGCACCAAATCAGGATTGTATTTATCTAATGCAGCCACATCATCTTCGAGTGATTTACGATAGACAACTTCTTTTGTGCCACGCGCTTTTAGCCACATTTCATCAGGCAATACCAAGGGGTCACTGCCAATACTGGTCGATACGTAGGGCACTTCTGCACCAGCTTCGACTAACAGACGCGCATAGGCAAGTTCTGTACCTTCATACCCTGTCACTAGAATGCGACCAGAGAGTGGTTGTGCATTCATAATCGCTTCTGCTTTGGCGCGTTCTGCATCAGCCACTTCATCGACTAGCGCAGGGTCAAGGTCAAGCAATGAGCCAATCGCTTTCAGCCATGCGTATGAGCCACTGACACCAACAGGCGCACCACCGACAATCGGTGTATCCCAACTACGGAAAACAGCCGATGTTTCCTTATAGAATGGATGTAATGGAGCTAATGCCCCTGCACTCGCCGCCCGACGCACATCATCAATCGAACGCCCTGGCAAAACGAAGGTTTCTTCGACACCCATACGACTCAGCAAGGCATTGATAGCCAAGGGGTCGGCTGGGAAAACTTCACCTAGTAATACCAAACTTTTCTTATTGCGTGGGATGGATGTATCACCCAATTGGCGCAAAAGTGCTGCCAGCGCAATATCTTTCGCTTCGGGATGTGAATGAATCGCATAGGCAGGCACACGCACGAGAACCACATCGGCATCACCTGCTTTTTTCGGTAACATTTCTTCTGGAAGACCCGCTGTTTCTGCCACACACAGCGATACCACAGGAATCAACTTGACCCCTGGTTCTTTTGCTGCCACATCAATCGCAGCACGTGTACTTTCGACGACTTCACCACCCATTAATTCAGATGTGCCGAGATGCGCTGCTAGTATTGACTTCTTTGCCCCATAAAAATGCGTGACGAAGGTCAAGCCGTATAGACAGCCTGTATCTGTCGCCATCACAGGATGCGACCCTTCCATGCGTGTCAAAATCCGCAATGAACCAAATGCAGGACACATTGATTGCGGATGCAGTTGACACGGTTTTTTGCCCCCAGTTGTGCTTACTTCTATAGCGTCAGTCATGTTATTACTTTCTTGATTAAAACAACGGTTGTATCTAACGGTGCTACATTTGCGAAATTCGTTTTATCTATCGAGATTGGGCATGACGCATCATGCCCCTACATCAAAAAATCAATCCCTTTACGGTTTATCATTCGGGTCAATAATCACCTTGGAACGACTTGGCGTGTACGCAACGGTACGTTCTGTCAGTGTTGGTTCAGGGATTTCTGGACGTTCGTCTTCGGGACGCAAATCCATATTACGTAAATACGTCCGACGCACATCAACATCCGTTGCAGCCGCCGCAATCAAGAATCCAATGATGATTAACGCCAAAGGACCGTAACAAATCAAGATATACTCAATAAAATCAGGAAAACCGTCCATGTTTCACTCCTTATATCGTCTAATTATTTTCAGGTGCATATGAGGGCATAATCACCTCACGCATCTTTTTCGGGTCGAACCAGAAATTCTCAATCAGTTCGATGATGTAACGGAAATGCTGGCGTGGTATCGAGACAAACATCTCACCCAATGCCAACTTATTGAATGCGCGTCCACCGCCATCCCCCAGCGCAAAGACACTATTCTGCTTATGATACGGTGCTGCAAAAATGGATGAACAAGCACTTGCGCCGAGTTCTCCATGTGGAAAAATTCCTTCGCGTACAGAGGCTGCCCCTGCAATCTGCATCGCTTGCTGTGAATTGCACACACAGACCATCAAATCAACAGGCACACCATCTGGCACGTCGTTGAGTGGCGCAGCAGCAATTCCTTTGAGTGTACCCTCAGGTAACGAATAACTATTCTGCTTATTGCACCGTGCGCCTTCTTCAGTGAAAAAGCCCTGTGCAGCAGTCAGATACTCACCCTCCGTGATGAACGTATCCGCATCAGGATGTAAGCCCAAATGATACTGCCCCACATAGCAATCGTGATTGTGTTGGTCAACATAAACGCGCTTGCCACTTTCCGCGACACGCACCAAGGCACAGGCAACAATTTTAGCTGCTTCATACCCTTCAGGAATCGCATCGTAGCAATAGGTAATCGCCACAGGTTGCCGTTTGACCTTCATCTTATTCACGAGGATGTCATTCAATTGTGCTAAATCAACATCGCGTACTATCTCACTCATGGTGCCTTACCATTTCTGCTTATCAAAAATCTAATTTTCACCTTCACGGACACGATACATCGTGTCCCTACAATAACGTGAATTTCGTAGGGACGGCATGTATGCCGTCCGCCAACTGTGCTAACAAATTCATTTACTGAAACGACGGTGCATCAATATAACGCACATCAATCAACGAGAAATTCTGCTTGGTTTGCAACAGAGCTTCTAAGAATGCCACTTTTTCAGGCAATTCTTGCATCGCCCCAATGCGGATTTCTGTCGCACCTGATGTCACCGTGATACCATCTGATGTCGTTTCATCTAAGCCTGTCACATGCACGCCGATTTTTTCCATCAACTCTTGCACTTTGCGTTGTTGATCGTTGGCTGCACTCACTTGACGCACAGGCATCAATTGAATGTCAGGCAAAAATTGCTTGCTTTGTTTGCCAGTGAATAAATCTGCATCTGATGCGCGGGTGGGTTCACCATCAGGTTCACTTGCACCAAAGACTTCCAAAAATTCGTGATAGTCCAATGGCTTAAAGGTCTTGCAGGGCGCAATTTCACGACGGTCTAAGCGGTCAACTAAATCTGTGAAAATGTCATCAAATTCAGGCACACTGAATGACAATTCACACGCATCAGCGAGTACACGCACATTATGATTGAGTGGTACACGGGTCAAAATCGGCAGACCAATCGCCTCTGCAAATTTATCGGCGGTATCCGTACCATCATCCCGATTGACAATCATGCCCAATAATTGCGTTGACCCACCCATTGATTGGAAGTAATGAGCAGCTGTAGCGATATTATTGGCAGCATACAGGGATTGTCTATCATGACCAACCACAATGATGACTTCCTCTGCTAATGAACGTGCCAAAGGGGTCGCAAAACCACCACAAACCACATCACCGAGAAAATCCATCACGATATAGTCCAAGTCCCAATCGCTCATACCCAATTTTTCGAGTGTCTTGAAACCGTGTGAAATCCCTTGTCCACCACAACCACGACCAACATCAGGACCACCAATTTCACAGCCATAGATAGGTACACCAGGCGCAAGTTCATTGCGGAAGATAATATCGCCGACACTCATTTGGTCTTCTGTGCCATTTTTCTTGTGCTCACGATAGACATCGCCCAAAGTCGGCAACGAATGCCCATCGAAAATTGTATTGCAACTATCGTGTTTCGGGTCACAGCCCAATTGCAACACTTTCTTGCCTGTGAATGCCATCTTGCCTGTGATGTTCGAGGTGGTGAAACTCTTGCCAATCCCACCCTTACCGTAAATTGCGACCATTCTTGCGCTCATAACATATCCCCTCTCAGGAATTCATTGCCTTACAATAATTTTTCTCGTGTGTAGGGGAGGGTTTGAAACCCTCCCTTACGTCTATTGTAGGGACACCATTCTTGGTGTCCGCTAGTCGATATAATTGTTAATCAGCAGGTGTAGGGGTTTGCTACAGCGAACCCGTTATCGTCAGCCACAGCCCTACACAATATTTCGGGTCATAATGCCGACCAATCCAGCACCAATTTCAGGCACGACGCATCATTCATAGCGATGTCATACCCTGCCGTGACTTCCTGAATCGGCATCTCATGTGTCAATAACGATGCCACTTCCAATGAGCCATCCGCAATCATATCCCGACTGCGTTGTAGGTCAGTCGCGCCCCACTCTTTTGCAGTGAGGACTTTCGCTTCTTTCAAAAATAGTGGCATGTAGGGCAAGTCGAGTGTGCTGTAATAGCCTAAGAGTAAAATTGTGCCACCGTTCGCCAGATGCGGTAAAGCAGACGCTAAGGCTTGCATTGACCCACTCGCTTCAATGATGGCATTTACAGGCTCAGTTATGACCTCACTCAAGTCCGTTTCAGCCACGTTGATGATTTCATCACCTACAGAGCGTTCCAGCCGTTGCGAATTCAAATCGCTAACAGCGACCCATGCCCCACGCTGACGCACAATCCGACCAGCCAATTGCCCTACAGGTCCTTGCCCAATGACCAGCACACGGTCATTCTCAGCAGGGTTCAATACATCCACCCCATGTAACGCTGTCGCCGATAGTGCCAGCAATACTCCCTGACGAGGGTCAACGCCATTCAAGGGCACAACTTTATCAGCAGAAGCCACCAAACGTGCCGATTGTCCGCCCCAAGCAGGGTTCACATCATCATAGCAATGTGCGCCACCGACATAGACGGCTGTTCCAACTAAGTCAGGTGAAACATCTGCACCAACCGACACCACATGCCCGACAGTTTCATAGCCAGGCACAACAGGCAGTTGCAACATCGGATGAGGCATCTGCCCTGCCAGTAACATGCGTTCCGTACCAGCACTAATTGAGGTATACGCCGTATCAATCACCACTTCATTCGCTTGGGCTTCACGAATATTGACAGCTTGCAAACCAACCTTATGCGGTTCAGGGATAACAACTGCTTGTACAGTCACCATCAGAGCATCCGCCCTTCTGCCCGTTCAGGTTCGTCCATTGGGATTTTCATCTGCTTATAGGCTTGAATACCCCGATAGAAAAACTGAGCAAAGTTAATCAAATAGCTGATATACGCCACCAGCATCAATAACATCAATTGACGCTCATCCGCACCCAGTAAAATCGCCCCGAAATACAAATTGTGCATGATGAGTGCGACTGCATTCAGTGCATCTTCCCAGAAAAATTCTTCTGCTAAAAACCACTTACCGAAGACCTCTTTTTCCCAGAACATGCCCGTAATCGTAATCAGCCACAGCAGCGCAATCTTGATGAGGACGCTAATATTTGCAATCGCGTAGCCTTCCCCTGTCCGCAGATAGCGCACAATCAAAATGAAGCTGATAATAAACGTAATCAATTGCAACGGTGCCAAAATACCCTGAACAATCGTCCACTTACTGCTATTGCGCTTATCCAATTGTTCGGGTGTGTAATGCCTTGTCATGCTCATATATCCTAAAAACTCACGACATCTTTTAATATTCAAGTCACTAGTTTTTACCCCTATCCCCCCGCCCTTTCCCCATTGCACTGCGTTGATGGAGAAAGGGAGCTTTCAAGTCCCCTCTCTACCAGCGAAGCGCAGTGGGGAGGGGATTTAGGGGAGGGGTTAGTTGCCCCATCGAAATCATAATGACTTGTTAAACTACATCTTGCTCACTTCTATTTACCCAAAAAAATTGGGATGAGGGTCTTCATAACGCCAAAAAATCTTGCAAAATCGCCAGATACTCATCAGGTTTTTCAATCATCGGCATATGACCGCACTCTTCAATCCAACGTACTTCACAATCACCGATGATGTCTGCCGTGAACTGCACATTTTCTTTGGGCATCATATTATCTTGACGCGCCACGACCATCAGCGTCGGTGCAGTCACCTTATGACCAGCTTCTCGAATACGAGGGTCAGTTGCATTTTTAGCACTCGCAATCGCTGTTCCTGCGTGCAAACTCAGATAATCACGCAACCCTTGCTTCAGTACAGCAGGGTCATCAGGTAAGCGATAAAAATATTGCGATGCCAACATATTCGTCAAACCAGGGAGATGCTCCAGCCAATTCGGACGAAAACGCATCGACACATCAAAGAAGCGAATCAAGCCTTTATAAAACTCAACTTGTTCTTGCGTCTTGAAGAATGTCACTGAGGTCAGTACAAGTTTTTTGACGCGCTCAGGTTGCTCGCCAGCCACTAAGACTGCCATTGCACCACCCATTGAATGCCCGACCACTTGCACGGCATCCACTTTGAGCGAATCCAAAATGAATTGAATGTTCTCAACTTGCTCGAACAAATTCTGTGCTTTGCCGACAGGTTGTGACCGCCCTGTTCCTGGTAAATCAGGCACAATCACAGGCACAGTCTCCGATAATGCACGAGCTGTCTCTTGCCAATATGTGCCTGTATTGCCCCATCCGTGAAGCAACAAAATCGGAATATTGCCTGATGAGGCTTTAGGTTGCCAAACATCCAGCACAATCTGCCCATGTTTCCAGTCAATCGTGTGGGTTTGCTTGATAGTGTGCGACTGCGGTGATTTGAGGACAATCATGGTATTTGTCCTTTTACTGACTGACTAACGACGTCTACTTTGTGAGTGGTGTCGCCCTGTTTATCAGGTGTTTTGGGCAACGCACGCATCCCCCAACCATACAAGGTCGAAGGAACAGGTAAAACAAGTAACAAATGCTCCAAGATGCCCAAGGCAATCAGTGTTGCAATTGCCAAGTAGCCCGCCGACTGCGTTTCCACAATCGGTGGATAAACCGCTCTAAAAAAGAGCACTAGCACCACACTCGAAGCCACTACCACAGAGAATGGGAAAAAGGCGTTGTACTGTCGATGTTCGAGTAGTCGCTCAATGTGATGCAAGTGCTGCGGGAGGAATTCAATATGAAAATTACGCACACCAAAGAACACATTCAACTTCGCGCTGGCGTGCATCAACCATAGGGCAACATAAACCCACATGCCCCATTTATTCGGGGATGACCACGTTAAAATAATCATCCCAATCGCAAAGACCAATGCCATCAGTTCGTGGTAGATACCACTATTAAGAGCCAACCAAAAACGATGGCGTAAACTCAACTGATTGTCATCCGTCATGTCAGCAGATTCACCTGTGACGAAGTTCAGATAATAACCAGCGACCTGCCAGCCCCAAATCACCACACCGCAGGTCAGCGCAATTAGGATCGCGTTCATATCCGTCATGTTACGTGTTGCCACAAATGCCAGCACCGCCAGCATCATCCCCACCGTCATGCCAGCATAGCAAAGTTGCGTCAGCCAGCGCGAACGGTCATAGACAACAATAATCAAGCCTGTGGTGAACCACCACAAGAAAACAGCATATAAAACAGGAAAGACAAACGCCATCCATTGCATCAGAGTTTAGCTCCCAATGTAGTGACGTGCTTGTGCAGCCACAATATCGGCGGTCATTTTCATCTGTGCCAACCAAGGCACAGGAGTCATATTCTTGTACATATAGCTCTCGAAGGTCAGCTTTTGCACATCTTCATTGCGACACATATCGGTGAAGACTTCCATCTGCCGACGACCCCCATAGCCCCACTTTTGCAACCAGCGCAAAAATGTATACATGGTGTTATATTCTTTCCACCATTGCTTCTGATACTGTTTTAATGCACGAAATGACGTATCAGGTAATGTTTCAATCAAGGTCAGAGCCGCAATGTGAGCACTTTTCATTGCCCAATAAATACCTTCGCCAGATGTGCCAACGACCAAACCAGCCGCATCACCAACTAGCATCACACGGTCAAAGGCAATTTGCTTGCGTGGATGAATCGGTAGCGCGTGCGCTTCTTCCATCAATATTTCGCCACCCTCAAGTTGGTCTTTAATACGGTCTTTGAGGTTGTTGAGGTAACCACGCATATTTTTAGTCTTACCAGGACCAACACCACAACCGACTGCCACATGGTCAGATTTCGGGAACGCCCATGCGTATAAATCAGGGCTGGTGCTTTGTCCGAGGTATAAATCAGCCGTATCGTGCCAGCGTTCCATTTGAGCATCAGGGAGTGCAATCCGCTCTTGAATTGCCACACACATCGGAATGCGTTCTAAGCCCAATAATTTAGCTGTGGTCGAATACGCACCATCAGCACCAATCACGGCTTCAACACGAATACATACTTTTTCGTTGGAATCTTTGGGTTTATAGGTCGCGGATACCCCGTCAGCGTCAATAGCGAGGTCAACCAGCTTCCCTTCAATCAGTTGTGCGCCATTTTGCACCGCGCGATTGCGTAACCACGGGTCGAGGTCTTCTCGGCACGCCATCGCCACAAATTCATCGCGCCCGTCTTGCAAGCCAACGACCTCAATTTCAGCGAGTCGTTCGCTGGGCGAATGTATCAAGGCTTTATGCACTTTACGTGAAATAAGTGATTGTGGAATATCAAATTCGGTGAATGCCACAGGTGGTAATGCGCCACCACACGGCTTAACCCATGATAAATCTCGTTCAAGCAAAATCACTGGAATACCTGCTTTCGCTAATGTATTCGCAGCAGTTGAGCCACCAACAGATGCACCGACCACAAGGATTGGTTTCATCATCATTGTACTGTCCCTTCCCTACTCAACAGTCTCGTGCTTCTCAATTCACCAGACCGTAAACAACATTATTTTTGCGGTTTGATACAGGATAAGCACGTCATTCTCATCCCTCTTGTAACAAACCGTTCTTACCTAGAATCTATCCAAAGCATAATTTGTAGGGGACGACCTATGTGTCGTCCCGTATGGGCAAACATCACTACGCCCCTACGAAAACGAATTCATGAATAGATACTCACAACCCTCGCAAACCAATGGCAGCAATTAGCATACCAATCACGAAGATTAACACCCCAAAGGCACTAAAAATCAAGTAAAAGCCCATTGGGTCTTTCAAAAAACGATACTGCAACGGCACTTGCGCGACCAAGACACCCAGCAACACAACTGCGATAAAAACATTCCCCCATATCGCAAATGCTGTGATGACCAATATCTGTGAAATCACCATCGTCCAGACGATGAGCCATGCCGCCCCCTTGGGTCCATGTTGCACAGGAATCGTTCGGACTCCTGCTTTGATGTCCCCATCAATGCTCTTGTAATCATTAATGCTCATGATGCCATGCGTCCCTAACGAATAGAGCGCAGCAATCAATAAACTCTGTGGTGTCAGCGCAGCAAACGCCAGATGACCTGCAATCCATGCCAAGCCCTCATAAGAGATAGCCGCCAGCGCGTTACCAAACCAGCCATTTTGTTTAGCACGGAATGGTGGCGCACTATATGCCACAGCGAGGAGTAAACCAATTATCACCACGACAGACACCCAGCGTCCGAGATAAATGCCAATGCCTAAACCAATCGCCACCAGCACCACAATCGTCGTCCAAACTTGCTGTTCCGACACTTGCCCTGATGGAATCAAACGGTCAGGTTCATTGAGTGCATCCACATCGCGGTCATACCAATCATTAATCACCTGCGACATGCCACAGAGGATTGGTCCTGCCATCACCATACCGAGGAACATATTCAGCAAGTTTGGCACTGACCAGAAGATAGCCCCACTCGCAACCGCCCCACAGAGGAATGCCCACGTCGGTGGAAACCACGTCACAGGCTTCATGAGGATGATTGAGCGAGCCAACATCGACGGACGTTCAGCACGAGTTGCCTCATTGCGTGATGTCATACCCGTTATGTCCATAAAAAGTTCCGTCCGTTCAAAGTATGATAGTCAATGTCATTTTTCGTAGGGGTTTGGTGTGCCAAACCCATTGACATTTTGACAATTTCTACTGACCATCACCGTACATAAAATTAGTAAGTCTTCGCAATAAATCATGCTTGTAGGGGACGACCTATGTGTCGTCCCGAACGGGCGCAGACATCGCTACGCCCCTACGAAAACGTGTTTCTTTATTACTCACCTGCTTCTTCAGTTGCTTCAGCAGGAGCTTCTTCTTCAGAATCATTTGCCTCTGCGTCACCAGTCTCATCGCTAGATACGTCGCTGGATTCATCATCACCCATGTCATCACTTGCATCATCCATAGGCTCTTCCTCATCCATCATCTGATTGTCAGGTGCGGTCACCAGCGCATCAGGGAGCACATCTGCCGAAACGGCTGCCCCACCAGGAATGATTTGCTCTTGATGGCACATCGAACACGATGGCATCTGACCACCCATTGAATCACTGTAGGTCAAGAAGATGTATTGCGACATCTGTATCATATTCAGACCATAGTGAATCGCTGGTACTTCGTTTGATGGGAAGTAACGCGAATTATGACAATGCGTACAACCGACATTCATGCTGGCATTCATGTGGTACATGATTTGTTGCTGATAATTCACTGTATCCAGCGAAATATCAGTGCGTGCATTCACATGGAGGATGCCTTCACCCTCGCCGAGGATGTACAGGTCGCCGTTGGGGTCTTCACCCAATGGCAAGCGGAAATCATCAGGCAATACTTGTTGTTCCGCAGGATAAGTATCAAACTCTGCTTGACCATTGTGGCAAGTCGCACAGATAATTTGCGCCCCTGATGGAACTTTTTCATCTGTTAGTTCACCCAAGTTGGCTAACCAATTGACATTCAAGTCTTGCGTCATTTCGAGATGAATACGCGCATTATCTTTATGCTCTACCCAATCAGGATGCGGTGCAGCCCCAGGTTCAGTTGGTTCAGGCACATCTTCGCCTGTCCATTCAGACCCTGCTGCAAAGTTGTTGATGTTATGGCAATAAGTACAGTTGACATTCAAGCCACCAACAAAATGGCTCATCATGTAACCGTTGATATTCTGCGTACTTTCGCCCACCAACACCCGTACATTACGCGGTTGTGGGAATTCAGCTTGATACGCTGCCATCGCCAAATACGATTCGGCACTCACCCACTCATCCACATCTACGCGGAAGTTCACGTACAAAGGCGAGAGTTCGTTGATTGCCATGCCAGCAGGGTCATCTGGTTGAACAACCCCATTGACGAAGCCAATCACCCACCATGCACTGAGCACCAGCAGACCAGAAATCCCTAGAGTGATGAGCATATAAGCATTGCGTTCACCAATATATCTTTGAATCATTATGTGTCACCTTCCCTCTCTAGGGCTTAAAACGGTGGCGCGACAATACCTGCGCCAATCCCCCACTGGAACCAATCGTGAACCAGTGTGCCTGATAGTAACAATCCGATACCCCCTGTGATGCCTGTTAAAGCAGCAAACCAAATCAACCAAATATGAATTGATTTTGAAGTCGCTTGGAAGCCCATGCACCAACGCCAGAATAATTGAGCGCGTTGTGTACCTGTACCTTCTGCAACCATTTCTTCAATTTCACGATACGAGCCATATTTGGAAGTCGCCACGATAGTTGCACCGTGCATCGCCAATAACAGCACCGAACCGAGTAAGAAGAAAATCGACATCATATGGAAGGGATTGTAATAGAAATTGCCATATTGAACGCTAACGTGATTTGTCCAAAGCAAAATTGCTTCAAAGCCTTGTCCTGGAGCTTGTGCCCAGTTACCGATTGCCATCGGGCGAATCAAGTAAATCACGAAATAGAGCCATAAAGCAGCCGCGTATGACCATACAACCGTGTAACCCAAACCAGCCGATTTCGCACGGTTATAGAGGCGGACCCCCCATGCCAATACAGAAAGGTTCAATGCCCATGTTGCGATAATCCAGTCATTGCCTGCGTGCCAACCATCCATTCGGTCACTCACGAAGCCCAGACCATATTCCATCGCAGGTGGGTCAACGGTTAATACGAAGAAATTCTTGAGGAACAAGAGCACATTGTAATCAACCTGCGCCATGTAGCTTTCGAGGATGATGAATGTCGCACCAATACCAAAAGCAAGCGAGACCAAACCCCATGTACCAAGGTAAACAGGACCAACCTGCCCAAGGTCAAAGAGGCGTTCCAAGAAACCCACTTGTAATGGACGTTGCAGAGTCGTACTTTCGAGATCACGACCACCATATTCTTGCTCATCGGTGCTGATAAAGCGTCCTTTGGCACGCGGCCAAATCACAACAGCAACGAGCATTGTGCCTGTCACACCGACACTTTCCCAAATCGGGAAGCGTTCCCAGAATAACCAGAATTCATTCCAGTCATGCACCAATGTCCCCGATAGGTAAATACAGAGGTTCGAGAACAAGACGGATGCCACACCCAACCAAAATGCTAAGCGATGAATCCCAATTTCACCAATACTGTAGCCCAGCAAATTACGCCAGAAGCCATCTTCGTTAGCTTCGCGCACATACGGACGATCCGCAGCCATCAAAATGATAGACCCGTGCATCGCCAGCAATAAAGTCGAGGTAAACAGCAAGGTGATACCAATCGCATGGAATGGGTTATAGAAGAAATTAAAGTATTGGTAACCAATATTTGAGACCCAATCCAAATGGTGTGTGATACCTAATGCAAAACCATTGCCCCAAGCACCCATCGCAATCGGACGTAGCCACTGGATAGTAATCCACGAACTCACGACAGCAAAATATGCAATCGGCACTTCGTAGGTCATCCCCAATTTTTTAGAAATATCCACTTGGCGTAATGCCCAGCCAATAAAAGCCACCGTCGCAAAGAACACGATTAACTGCCAATAGAAGCCAGGTTCTCCAGGAGCAACCAATGCCAGACCCGCACTGATAGGCGGTGGATCGAGGCGTGCTGCCAATAGATTGTATGTGCCTTCGACAATGAAAACTTGGTAAAAATAGAATAATGTGCCAAAAAAGACACCGATCATCGAAATTACGCCCCAAGTTCCAACGTAAAAACGATCTAACCAAAAGTCAAATGGATCCGCGCCGAATAAATCGTGCAATATTGTATTGCCTGGCTTGCGATACGCTGCTTCCATTTCTTTAAAGGAAACAGGCTCACCTTCTAGCGCCCTTTCGGCTGCGGGTCGCTCGCCCCGGATATGGAAATCGTCAGCGATTACCGATCCAGTTATGATTTTGTTCGTTGACATATAATGTCTCACTTTCTACTTCGATGTGCATCGCGCACGGTCACAAACGACATCTCGCTCTTTCAAAAGGGGCTGTAGGTGTCCTATCTTGTCGTAAAGGGTGCAACGTTAAGCCGCTCCACCCTCACGATTACGACAGGGGATGACGTTCATCACATCATCCTCGCGTAGATTGCTCCACAACAGCCTGTCAACCGACGCTCAAGACAAGAGCTTACGCACCTGCTACTGCGCTAAACCAGTTATAGGTCGGTGTGCTGAGAAGGATGAAGTGAATGGTCAATGCAACACCGACACCCAACAGGATGTACAGGTACAAAACGGTACGAAATTGAATGGGACGATCTTCAGGGTTCATAATTACTAATCCTCTTTTCTGATTAGACTTATTTTGTATGAATGTTTACGGCGTATTCTTAGCTTGTAAGCCAAGGTTGCCATAACCAAACGAGCGTGTGTGCGATAATGGCAATCACCAAGAAACCGTAAGTTGTTTTAACTACGATGTCATGCATGAACCATTCTTCGTTTGAGAATAGACCTTTCCAAGTTTCTGGAACTTGGTCGTTCTCATACATAGGACCATCACTTACAACTACTGAAGTTTGTTCAGACATTGCTAATTCCTCCTTGAATTAGTCACAAGTCTTACATATACGTTGTGCGAGTTTGTCTCCCTCGCTCGACGAAGGCTGTAAAGGCTACGATGTTGTCTTTGATGTACATCCTTCGCTTGCCACATTATTTATTGAAGGTCATAAGCTCCGCAGCTCACTATCCCTCATGTGGTCACAAAATTAGTTAATTGCACGTTGATAATGCTCGTAGGGACGAGGCATGCCTCGTCCACGGACACCGCACGCGGTGTCCCTACACATTTGATTCTCATTCTTAAGGTGCTACAACGTGCGTTTCTTATCGTAGGGACGGCATCTATGCCGTCCGCGAACACAATTAATCGTGTTCCTACGGATTATTCTTCTTCACCGACACCGAAACCGATGTCATCGCCAGGACGACGCTCATTACCAACCACAATGTCGTCCGAAGTATCCTCATTGATAGTGACATCCCCTTCACGAACGCTGAATCCTTGTTCCAGCACGAAGGCTTTGGCATTATCAATCGATAGTGTGTTTTCCTCACCACCTGTCAACTGTGCCAATTGCTCTTCCCGTGTCAGGTCATAGCTTTCGGCAAGGGCATCAGGCAAGGCAGGAATCAGAGAAAAATCAACCTGTGTACTGATGAAGTCCCCGTCTTCGAGTGTCTGAAATGGTTGGAAAACCCAGCCATAGACATACACCCCAAAGAACCAGACATGCACAGCAATCACAACAGCGATAATCACCAGCACCCGTACATGATGTGTCCCAAAGTGAGACGCAGGGGGTGATTGTGGCTTTTGTGCCATTTCATCGGTCATGAGTCAGTCCCTTCGTCATTTGTTTCATCATCACCATCAGGCTCAGCAGGTGTTTCTGCATTGGTTTCAGCATCAGGCGCATCGGTTATTTCACCGCTTGACCCAATCCCTGATGGAATCGCATCAGCATCTTGGCTTATCTGTAATGCGCGGATGTATGCAATGATTGCCCAGCGTTCTTCAGGTGGAATACGATTAGCAATCGGCCACATCAAACCAGAATCCGAGCCATAGGTAATCACTTGGAAGTAAGCTCCTACAGGCGCACTACGAGCCGCATCAGTATGATGATTGAGCGGTTGCACAGGATACCCTTCGATGCGAACGACCCCGTTACCGTAACCACTATAACCATGGCATGGGGTACAGAATCCTTCGTACCAGCGTTCGCCCTCTGCCAGAATTTCTTCTGTGATTTCAAAGGGGAAGGTATCTGCCAATTCACCGTTAATCGTGCCGTTGTAGAGATGTTCATCTTCGTACAATAAGCCTTGTGCGACAGCATTTTCGTCTGTCACCCATGCCGAATTGCCAAAGACTTCACTGCGTTCATAAGCACGATAACTCGGTTGATTGCGTAAGTTGCCACAAGCACTCAGGACAACGATACCCACCAACGCCATCACCATAATGCTGATTTTGCGCGTGCTTTTGTTCGTCATCATTAGCCTGCCACCTCACTGATTGATACAGGGTTCAGCCCTTCTAAGAAGTCGCGTGTGCCCTGTAAGTCGAATTTATCATCGGCTGTTTCAATCACCATCACAAACCCGTTCACACTCGCAGGACTAGTCGTATCTGCGTTGAAAATCGGATGATAAGGTGTCGGGAAGCCGTTGCGCCAAAACATATACAACGCGGCTGCCAGTGCGCCTCCTAAAATCGTTGCCTCAAATGTAATCGGCAAGAAGTTAGGCCATGGCACAAGCGGACGACCCCCAAGGTTCAAGGTGTAATGCACAGCACTTGACCAATATTGCACGGCAAATGCACCTACACCACCACCTACACCACCAAGTAGAACCAGCCATTCCAATAATTTGGAATCTTCGCCCAGGAGTTCACTTAAACCATGAACTTCATACGGCGTGAAAGCCTCTATTTTTTCGTAACCAGCATCTTTTGCTTTTTTCGCAGCGTCTAACAAATCATGTGGATCGCTGAATTCTGCGCTGATGCCGTATAGATATTGTCTCTTATCACTCATCTCGGCGACCCCTTAAATTTCATCTTGATAACGTTGCAACTCATCCCACTTGCCATCAGCAGCGAGACGTGCTTGACGTGCCCATGTATCGAGTTTGACAATTAAGCGCATCCCAGCCGATTCAATGATTTCACGGAGATTATCAGGGTCAGCGTTTGCGATTTGCTCAAAAGTCGTGATACCAGCCGCATTCAATGTTGCTTCCATCTTAGGACCGATACCTTCAATCAGTTTCAAATCATCAGGTTCATCGCTAGCAACCGTTGTTGCTTGTGCCACAGGTGCTGATGATTGTGCTCGTGCTGTCAAAGCAGGTTTCGCAACAGGCGCAGGTGACTGTCCTGAATGTCCTTCAGGCTCACCCCAACCAACTTCGTGGTCAATTTCAACCACTTCAAACATCGCCAAGGATGGCACAAAGCGGATGAATAAGAAGAACAAGGTAAAGAACAGACCAAATGGCGTGATAATCGTCATCCAATCCCAGAAAGTCGGCACCCAGCCTTCCCACATACTCACCATATGTCCGTAAGACATACTCAAGGAGATGATGACAAAGCGTTCTAGCCACATCCCAATCGTCACGCCGATACAGATAATTACCAGCAAGCCGAGATTACGCCGTACCGATTTGAACCAGAGCAACTGCGTCAAAACCACATTGAAGAAAATCATCACCCAATACGTTGCGGCATAAGGACCCAATGCCCGCTCAATCGAGAGTAACACTTCCCCGATGTGACCTGCATACCAAGCGGTGTAAACTTCCGCCAAGTAGCCATAGCCAACAACAAGACTGGTTGCGAGTACAAACTTCGCCGCATTTTCGATATGGTCAAGCGTGATGACGTTTTTCATACCAGGATATTGACGCATCATTGTGGCGACGATACAGACCATCGCAAACCCTGCGAACAACGCCCCACCCACAAAGTACGGTGGGAAGACAGTGTGATGCCAACCTGGTAACTGTGTAATCGCAAAGTCGAAACCGATGATACTGTGTACCGAAATTACGAGTGGTGTTGCCAATGCAGCCAGCAGATACGCCACACGGTGTAAGCGTTGCCAATGTTTACTCTCACCACGCCAACCCATTGAAGCGAAAGCGTAGATGAACTTTGGAATACGACCCTTCGCCTTATCACGCATAATTGCGAGGTCAGGCAACAAGTCGATATACCAGAATAAGAGCGAAACAATGCCGTAAGTGCTGATTGCGACCAAATCCCAAACCAGTGCCGATGTCCACTGACTGTTCAAGCCGAGTGCATTGGGATAAGGACCGACCCAGTAGGCATACCATGGGCGACCTGTATGGAAAATTGGGAACAAGCCTGCGGTTGCCAGCGCAAACAATGTCATTGCTTCCGCAAAGCGAGCAAAAGCACTGCGCCAACGTTGGCGACACAGCAAGAGAATCGCACTAATCGCTGTCCCTGCGTGACCAATACCAATCCAGAAAACGAGGTTGATGATACCCGTACCCCAATAAACAGGGTTGTTAATATCCCAAACCCCAACACCTTGTGTCGTGATGACAGCGAGTGTCACCAGATAGAGTAATAACAAGACACCAGAAACACTGAATCCGAACCACCACCAAGCAGGCGCGTTGCCAAAAATCGGCGTGGAGATAATGTCTATCAGACGGTCAGGGGAGAAGTTACTCTTCCCACCATGTTCCGAGGATGTCATGCCAGATAATTCTTGTGTTGCCATGATCGTCCTTCCTATTCCGTAGTTTCGGCTTCAGCTTCAGAGGATTCTTCGTCTTTCTTATCCTCATCGTGCCAACTCGCCGCACCATCGTACAAAGTCACATTAGGATTGATGACGCGCCCCATGTAAGTTGTGCGTGGTCGTGTGTTGAGTTCTTCTAACAAGCTGTAATCCAACGTTTGTGATTTCGCTTGGGTCACCCGTGCGTTCGGGTCATTGATATTCCCAAACACAATTGCTTGGGTTGGGCAAGCTGCTGCACACGCAGGGGTCACATCGCCATCCATGATGCCTGGGCGACCATTGGTGCTGGCAGCAATCCGCGCTGCGTTAATCCGTTGGACACAGTAGTTACATTTTTCCATCACACCGCGCACGCGCACCGATACATCTGGGTTACGCCCTTCTGCGAGGATGGAGTCATCATTGGTGTATTCTTTGAAGTTAAAGCGACGGACGCTATATGGGCAGTTCGCACCACAAGAGCGTGTCCCAATACAACGGTTGTACACCATGTTGTTGATACCTTCGTGGTCATGAACAGTTGCCTGTACAGGACATACAGGTTCACATGGTGCGCTTTCACATTGCATACATGGCACAGGTTGGAAGCTACTGCCACCTTCCTTACCAAAGTCGAAGCGGTCAACGCGCAACCAGTGCATATCGCGGTTCTGCAAAACTTCTGCTTTACCAACTGAAGGCACATTGTTCTCTGTCGAGCAACCCATGATGCAAGCGTTACAACCGATGCAACTGGTCAATTCAATGCTCATACCCCATTGATAGCCATCGCTGTAATCCCACACATTGATTGGAATCAAGGTTGCTTCGGAGTGTTCTGCTTCCACGAAGTCAGGATGTTCAATGAATTCATCGAGTGTTGCATAACGCACAGGGTATGTTCCCATGTCGTCAAATTCTTTTTGGACAATGGCGAGTGGATAGCGTCCGCCACTTCGGCTGACTTCTGCGCCACTAGCAAAGTACATGCTGTCGATGCTACGCAATGGATAAGCGTTGAAGTTCAAGCCTTCATCCAATTCAGGTGAAATCCCTGTGCCGTAACCGAGTGAGACAGCAATCGCGCCATCAACCATCATGCTCTGTTCGAGAATTGGTGCTTGCATCGTCGCTCCATTGAGCGTGATGTCTACCAAGTCTCCTGTACTGACGTTAAGTTCTTCGGCGGTTGCAGGGCTAACTATTGCTACGTTATCCCATGACAACTTGCTAATCGCGCGTGGGAGTTCAAGCAACCAAGCATTATGAGCAAAGCGACCATCATAAGTAGCTTCATCTTGTAAGAAAATCAATTCAAGCTCATCACCTGCCCCACTAATTTCATCAGCAGGAACAACGCGCAAACTCACAGATGGTGAAATTGGTTCAAACGCTGTATCAGGGACAGCACCATCATGTAAAGCACGTCGCCAATCGGCATCGCTCAAATCACTGTAGGTCTCGCGCACAATGTCGTACCCACTGCGTTCGTCACCTGCTAGCATCGCAATCAATTGATGCTCAGAGATAGTTGTATCCCACATTGCACCAATCGGTGGTTGCACAATGCTGATTGAGCCGTCATAAGCACGGGCATCGCCCCACTCTTCAACGAAGTGTGTTGCTGGCACGTGCCAAGTTGCACCTTGTGAGGTTTCATTGTTATACAGTGATAAATGCACCGAGAATGGCACACGCGCCAACGCACCTGCAAAACCGCTATCGGCTGGTGCATCAAAACTTGGATTACCACCCAGAATCAGCACAGCTTCGGCTTCACCTGATGCCATATCACCAATGAAAAGTGATAAATCGTCAACACTGTTTGTCGGATTCGTAATCACAGAATCAGTGTAATTGACTGTTGTGCCAACTGCACCCAAAGCTGCGTTAATCGCATGACCAAGCGCATGAACAACCGCAGGTTGACCATCACCAACGACGACAACACTCCGACCACCCGATGCTTGTAAATCAGCAACCACTGCGTCAAAGAATTCTGCGCTCCAAGGAGCATCTTCAACAGGTGCGCCACCATCTGCGCCGAGTGCATCCGCGAGAGCCAATGCCAACAAACCAACATCGCCAGCTTTCAAGCCTAAGCGATGGTCTGCGACAGCACCCGTATTGCTTGGGTGACTTTCAACAGCGTACAGACGATTCATCGTTTGGTTATCATTCCGTACCCGACGACCATCTGCGTATTGACGTGCATAAGCGAGGCTACCAGGTAACTTCACGAGGAAGTCGGAATCCAAATCGAGGATGACATCAGCTTCTGCGAAGTTATAAATCGTGTTGAGCACCTCACCAAATGCCAGTTCCACACCTGCATGAACATTATCGCGTGCCAATGGTTCATATTGATACCAAGCCACATTCGGGAATGTTGACGTGAGTTCTTCAATTTGTCGTGCTAGCGATGGCGATGTATTCACACCTGATAAGATGCGAAGCCCAAAGCCAGTGCTCAAACGTTCACGGACACCGTCAAGCGCACTTGTAAACGCTTCCATATCGCTCTCTTCACCTTCATTGCGGATGGTGACAGAACGGTCTGGATTGTAAAGTTCAAAAATACTTGCCAGAATCATCGAATTGCTTGCACCCAATGATGCAGGATGATTTGGATTGCCATCGACACGAGTCGGACGACCTGTGTGTGTTTCGATTAGCACACCTGTTGCATAGCCACCCATCACCATTGATGATGCGTATTGTTGTGGGCGACCAGGAATCATACCCTCTGGCATTTGCACATAAGGGATAATTTGTTCATTTGGGCGTGATGTTGGTCCACAGCCTGATAATGTCAAGCCACCCATCACCACTGATGCCCCCATCAACTTGAGGAAATCACGGCGTTTCATCCCTGTACTGCGGATAACTTCCGCTTCTCGTGGGAAGTCCCGTTGCATCACCTCAGCAAAATCAGGGCTATCAACAAAATCTTCGAGTGTGCGCCAGTCTTGGTTGTTAGGGATCATTTGATCTTGATCTGTCATCTATCAACTCCTCCAGTTAACGGTGACACGTTGCGCACGTTGTCAAACCGATACCTTCTGCGGTGGTGTCTTGTGAATCTTCTGTTTCACCGTAAACCCCGTATTCAATCAGCAACTCAGTGCCAAATTCGGTTTGATTTTCTGGATATTCGTATCCAACTTCGTAGCGTGTCTCTAATGGACGTACAAATTCTTCTGGAGCTAGATGGCATTCCAAGCACCAGCCCATGTATTGCTTTTCTGCTTGCCAGACTTGTGGCATTTCAGCGACATTACCGTGGCAAGTTTCACATGCGAAGCCGTTCTGAACGTGTACACTATGGTTAAAGTACACATGCTCCGCTAAATCATGCACTCTGAGCCAAATGAGAGGTTCATCATTTGCCCAACTATCGCGCACAGGTTGCAATAACTCACTGTAAACCGCGATGTTTGCGTGGCAAGTCATACACGTTTGTGTATCAGGGATACCCCCATATGGCGAAACTTCAGCCTGTTGATGACAGTACATACAACTGATATTCAGTTGCCCACTGTGCAACTCATGACTGAACCGCACTGGTTGCGCGACTGCGATACCAGCATAATTCCCATGAATGGTGTACGGAGAGAAATTAGCAACCAGCAACATACCTAAGGCAAGGACGACTGTCGCCAACCCACCTGCTATGCTGACCCGTGCTAATGTATTGACACCAGGTTTAAATAACTGTGACATATCCGCAAATAACCTTCTTCAATGTCAGGACAATAGTCTGTCAAACCGCTAGCGTGACATCATTCACCAACGGACGACGGAAAAATACAAATAAAAGCTCTACACGTTGTTATCAGATGCGACGTATGCTTCTGTCAGACCACCTAATTCATCTTCCCCATATAAAGAAGGATGATTCGTTGGTAATAGTGGATGACGATAATAGATGAATAAGAACGCCACCAACCACACACAACCAATCGCAATAATCGGCATGAAGTCCAACAATTGCATCACGGTTGCACCTTCATACGTTGGCATCACGACCCAATGCAATTCCAGACCGCGCAATAACAGTGTGAAAACTGCTAAGCCGACCAAAGCATTTCGATTGCCTTTAATGCCAGGAATAAGCAATAGTGCCAGCAAGACGATATTCGCAATTGCAAAGACATTCGTCACCAATCGCCAGCCATCGTGAATCCGCAGGTCAAACCAGATTGCATTAAACGCAACGTTGCCAGAGTAGATAATCACAAGCTGAATGCCGTAGAAGTACACCCACACCAAAAATGATGCCAGCAACATCGCACCCAAATCATTTGTAATTTTCTTATCCACAACCTCTGCCAAGCGACCAGAGCCCCAATGTATAGCCAGCAAAACGATGACCAACGCCATCATCGCCAACCACATACGGCTCAAAACAGCCCACCCAAATGCGCTAGAGAAAAACTCTGGCACGAGTGACTGTGTCCAATCAAAACCTGCTAGGGATGTTGTGAGAACATAGAAAATAGCACCAACTGCGCTGAAGTTACGCATGGTATCTTCACTAGCCACAATGCCATCATCATTTCTGTAAGACCAATTCGTGAGTACGAAACCCAAGAATGACCACACAGCAATATAAATGAAGGTTCGTAGCACGAAAAACGTTGGCGTGAGCATAATGTTCTTGCCACCCTTCAGTTCGCCAAGCGTATCCATCCAAGGATAGATTTCACCAAGACCGAAGATGATGGGAATGAACAAAATTGCCAAAAGTGGCAAGGTCTGCACCCCTGCTTCTGCAATTCGCAGAATCGGGTACATCCACCGTCCGTTGATGAGGTTATTCATCAAGACGAGGCCCAAACAACCAACTGCAATTTCAACCCAGAACAGATAGCCAATCAAATACACTTGGAAGAAGCGTGCAGAATCACCGAATGCGATGAATAGACTCATAATCGCTGCAACAACCGCAACCCCAATCAGGATTTGAGACCAACGTATCTGGTTTCTTAGAACGGTATTATCAGGGTGCATAGATGGATGCTCCATTGATAATCGGGCAAATATTAATTTAAGCAGTGGAACGTGACCCTACGTTAATTCTTTGTGTAGCGAGTAGTAAGATTTACGTTAGTTCTGCTGTTGTTTGAAATGAGTATAGCGTGTATTTGTCAGGAGGATATGGCGGAATATGAGAGGAGGAGGAATGTCACATATGTGTAGTAACATACGTCACAATTCTCAATTTTACAGGCTTTTTTCTATAAAAATCTACTAAAAACAAGATGTTAATTTATAGATTTATGACGTTTGTTAGTGCGAGTATATGCAAATTCACATAAAAACCGTAATCATTTACTGGTCGAAATCAGATTACATGGTATCCTTTTGCTGATTAATGTTAGATTAACGGCTGTCTTTATACTTTCTCAAGTAAAGACTCTGAACTACACAATACCACAGAGTAAAAACTCTGAACTACCAAATATGACTTTTGTCACTACAGACCCGTGACATTTGTCATGGTCTATTTGTAGGCACAGATATACCTTATAGAGAATACATGCAACAAAAAACGATAGTCCTATTTAAAAATTCAATGAGGGGACACTTTTTAAAATGAACATGATTATTCGCATCTTGCGTGGCGTAGTTAAGACTCTGCGTTTATCGATTCCAAAACTCGGTGTAGGCTGGATGTTTGCACTGCTAACCATCAACTTCAACCGTATCACCATCGTTGAACTGAGCGTACCAGCCGTCACGGTGGCGATTATGCTTGCGCTACATTATTATCTATCACCCTTCCAAGTGATTTCTGGTCGCTTTGCAGACCGTCATCCTATTTTCGGCTTACGACGCACCCCTTATATGATTATGGCGAGTGTCGTTGCGAGTCTGGTCTTCCTTGCCCTACCCGCAACCGCTCAAGCAATGGGAGAAGGCATTGCTCTTGCTTATGTCTTCGGTTTCGGACTCCTCTTCATATATGGTGTCTCGATTGCTGTTATGGGTGATTCGCATCATTCTTTGATTGCCGAAGTCGTTGAACCAAAAGACCGTAGCACCGTCATTTCCGTTGTATGGACACTCTCCATTCTGAGTGCGATTATCGCAGCAGGAGTCATGGGTGCGCGGATGCCAGAATATTCACCCGAAGCAATGCAAAGCCTCTACAACCTCACACCATTCGTGGTGATTGGTAGCACGCTCATCGGTGTACTTGGTATGGAAAAACGCCTCAAAGGGGAAGAAGTTGCCCTAGCGATTGAAAAAGCAGAATCCGTCGCGCCAACAGGCAATCCTATCAAAGCAGCTATCGGTGTCCTCAAAGAAAATAAACAAGCCAGTGGCTTCTTTGCCTTTGTCTTCATCTCGATTTTCTCGATTTTCTTACAAGACATCATCTTAGAACCCTTCGGCGCAGAAGTATTCGGCATGAATGTCGAAGAAACCTCACGCTTCCAACAATCATGGGGTGGGGGTGTTCTCATCGGCATGTTGTTGATTGGTGTCATCGCTGGTGTGTTCAAATTCAATAAACGCTATATCGCTATTGTCGGATGTGTTGGCACAGCATTGGGTTACGCTGCATTGGCGATGGCTGCCTTGACCACTACCCAAGCATGGGTCACTCCTGCGCTCGTTTTCATGGGCTTCTTCACAGGCTTCTTCAACGTCGGTGCACTCTCCATGATGATGGATATGACTGTCGAAGGTGCAACAGGTCTATATATGGGACTTTGGGGGATGGCGCAAGCCTTTGGCAACGGCTCATCGGCAATTGTTGGTGGTGCATTGCATACAGGGCTAATTGGTAGTGGCTTACTCGCAGGTGAAACAGCCTACTTTGTTATCTTCGGCATCGAAGCAGTCGGCATGATTGTCGCCTCTGTACTCGTCGTCAACTTGAGTGTCTCTGCTTTCCATGACTTAGTCGCTGTCGGACAAAATAAACGTAAACGCAACCTAACCCTTGATGATGCTGTCATCGCCATGGATTCAGGATTCGGCGCATAACTGAAAACCAAATGTAGGGACGGCATGTATGCTCTTTAAACGGGCGCGGCATGCCACGCCCCTACATAGAATCAATTTTGTAGGGACAGGGCATGCCCTGTCCGTAACTAACAACCAACAAATAACCAAAGACAACCTAACCATGCCAAGCAAAACTGATTTTTCATTCGATAAGCGCGTCACCAATGAATACAACAAAGCACGCCTACACCCTGCGGAGGTCTCTGTCAAAATTGGACAAGCCATCGCCGATGTCGTTGGCGATAGCGGACGTGTTCTCGAAATTGGTGTCGGCACAGGACGCATCGGCTACCCTGTTGCCAGCGCAGGCTGTCATGTCGTCGGATTCGACCTCTCAGCCGATATGCTTGGCGAAACTGATTTTCATAAACCAACGGCTCTGTCAGGGTCGCTCAATGTGATGCAAGCAGACATGCACCACATACCCAGCCCATCTAATGGCTATGATGGCGTACTGGCGGTTCATGTACTGCACTTGGCAACCGATTGGCAACGGGTGATGCGCGAAGCGATTCGCGTCTTACGCATAGATGGAGCGTTTATCATCGGTAATGACTGGATAGACCCAGCTTCCGTGACAGGACGCTTGCGTAATGAAGTGCGACGTTACGCGGTCACCCTCGATCCTACCCTCATGCCTCCCGCAGCAGGTGTTTCTAGAGAACAAGTGCTGGCTGACCTCGGCGCAACGAGCCATGAGCAAGTCATCGCTGCCGAATGGTCAGAATGGCTCAGTCCCAATGACCGTTTCAAAGTCATGGAACAACGCCTCGATGCCGAAAGTTGGATTTTCACCGATGAGCAATTTGACCAGGTGATGACCCACTTGCATCAATGCGCGGACAACTGGTGGGACGACTTGGACGAACAGCAAGAAGTCAAACGACGATTTATTTTAAATATTACCCGTGGGAATTGGTCAGACTCATGACACAACCGCAATTTTTTCCGATTATTATTGTTGGGGGAGGACCTGCTGGCTTAGCAACAGCACTTCATCTCAAACAACGTGCCCCTGCCCTCGCCAACGACTTGATTATTATTGAAGCCAAAGAATATCCGCGACCCAAACTTTGTGGTGGCGGAATTACTATTCATGGGGAAGAGCAATTAGCAAAACTTGGTATCAAGCTCGATGTGCCCTATTTCCGTGTGGATTCACTGCGCTTTCGCTTAGGCGAACAAGAATTTGTCGTTCCGCATGAACAAGCCATGCGTGTTATCCAACGCTCGGAATTTGACGCTGCCCTTGCAGATACTGCCCGTCAACACGATGTTGTCATCCACAGCAACGAACGTGTACGCGAAGTCTATCCGATTGCTGAGGGCTACGAAATCATTACCGATAAAGCGACGTATCACACACGAGTCCTCATCGCAACTGACGGTGCAAATAGTCTAATTCGGCGCAAACTCAAATTCCACAGTGAAGAAGGTGTTGCTCGACTTTTACGAGTCCTAACACCGATTGACCCAAGCCATCCAACAATGGCATCACGCTCAGCGATTTTTGACTTTTCTTGTATTCAACGGGGTATTCAAGGCTATATGTGGGATTTCCCCTGCATGGTTGATGGTGTCCCACACATGAACAGTGGCATCTTCGATAGTCGCATTACACCCAAAGACGACTCACAACCGCACGGCAATCTCAAAGCGACTTTTGCTGATTTTCTGGCACAACGAGGCGTAGACCTCGACCAGACACCACTCAAAGGACATCCTGTGCGCTGGTTTGCCAAATCCAGTGAATTTTCGCGTCCGCATGTCTTACTGGCTGGTGATGCAGCAGGTGTCGATGCGCTCTTTGCCGAAGGCATTTCTTATGCAATGGAATATGGTTCAATCGTCGCCGATATGCTGATTGATGCCTTTGAGACGAATGATTACAACTTTAGTGATTATCGTGACCGTATCTTAGCGCACCGTATGGGCAAACTGCTGATGCGTCGCGTCTGGCTGGCACGGACGATTTTTCCATACCATGTTCCGCCATTCTGGTGGCTCTTTTGGCGGTTCGCTGCCATTGCCCCCCATTGGATGCAACAAGACATTGGCGCATGGATGGCACTCTTACCCGAAAAATCAACATTAGCTGACGAACCTGTCGCCATACCGAATTAATAAACACTATGCAACCAATATACGGGATTTGGCACGCCAAACCCCTACACATATAAAAATAATTCAATGTAGGGGCATGACGTGTCATGCCCAGAATAAAACAAAATTACGGTGAACATCTATAAATTGAAATCACCTAACAAGGAAAATTTTTATGACAACACCCAACGGTGTTAAGGAAAATACAATCACATCAAACACAGCATCAGTGAGCAAACCTGTCTTTCCATTTACAGCCATTGTCGGGCAGGATGACCTCAAACTCGCCCTACTCCTTTGCGTGGTTGACCCGAGCATCGGCGGTGTGATGGTCATGGGACATCGTGGCACAGGCAAAAGTACGGCTGTCCGTGCCCTAGCCAATTTGCTCCCGAAGATGACCTTCGTCAAAGGCTGTGACTACAATTGTAACCCTGCTGACCCTGCGCCGAATTGCCCGCATTGTCAGGGTGAACCCGTTGGCGATACGGTTGTTGGGGCTGTACCTGTCATTGATTTGCCACTCGGCGCAACCGAAGACCGTGTAGTCGGCTCAATGGATGTCGAACGTGCTTTAGTTGATGGTGTTCAGAGTTTTGCTTCTGGCTTACTCGCACGCGCCAATCGAGGCTTCCTCTATATCGATGAAGTCAATCTGCTAGAAGACCATCTCGTCGATTTGTTGCTGGATGTCGCTGCCAGTGGTGTCAATGTCGTCGAACGCGAAGGCATCAGCATTCGTCACCCTGCCCGTTTCGTGCTTGTCGGCAGTGGTAATCCCGAAGAAGGCGATTTACGTCCGCAATTGCTAGACCGCTTCGGACTTCATGCTCGTATCAGAACCATCTATGACATTGATGAACGAGTCGAGATTGTCAAACGCCGTCGTGCGTATGATTTCGACCCTGTCGCTTTTGCGGATTCGTGGGAAGGCGAACAAGCGAAACTTCGTCAGCAGATTTCACGCGCTCAAGAGCTACTCCCACAAGTGAAATTGACCGATGCTGCCATCAGTACCGCCGCAAAACTCTGCGTCGCACTAGAAGTCGATGGACATCGTGGCGAACTGACGCTATGCCGTGCAGCCGTTGCTCTCACCGCACTCAAAGGACGCAACACCACCCGTTCACAAGATGTTGCCGATGTCGCTGTGATGGCACTCCAACACCGTTTACGCAAAGACCCACTCGAAACCGCAGGTGACGAAGCCCGTGTCACGCGCGTGGTCGATGAAGTCATGAATCAATAAATATCACACTGTAGGGACGGGGCATGCCCCGTCCGTTGAAAAATAAACAAGTCCCTCGCCCTGAGGGAGAGGGATTTAGGGTGAGGGTCATTTAGAAAGAGGGGAAAACACACATGAGAACCAACATTCGCTTTGTCTATCTCACAATGGATGGCGGACATGACGCGGCTGTACAAGAAGCAGCCAAAATTGTCGGCGAACAATACCCAATTAACTTACACATCAGCCAATATAGCCTTGCTAAAATGCGCGATGATAACATCTGGCAACGCCTCGAAAAAGACATGCGAGAAGCAGATTTTATCTTCGGTTGTATGATTTTCAGCGAAGAATTCGTGCGCCCGATGGAAGCCATCCTCGATAAGCTCGATAAGCCGATGCTGTTCATCACCAGCAACCCTGCCATGATTTACCGCACTAAAATCGGTAAACTATCGCTCAAGCCACCTGATGAAGACGAAGAACCAAGTCTCATCAAAAAGTGGATGCAACGCCTGCGCCCACGCAAAAAAGGCAAAGACGAAGGACAACGCCAAACAGCACTCGTCAAGAACTTCACCAAATTCATGAAGTATCTCCCAGGAATGATGCGTGATTTGCACACCTTCATCGCCTCGCATGATTATTGGTTGCATAGTTCACCTGATAATCTGGCACGCATGATGCTGATGTTCATTGACCGCTACGTTGATAGCTACACAGGCAAAATCAAAGTTGAAGATGCAGTTCACTTTGCTGATATGGCAATCTATCATCCTGACGCACCGCAGATGTTCGATAATGAAGAAAGTTATCGCGCATGGCGCAAAAAAGCAGGTAAACCTATCGCCAATGGCACAGCAGGTGCATGGGATGGCTCTGTTGGCTTACTGACCCAACGCGCGATTATTCTCAGTGGCAATACTGAACACCTCGATAATCTAATTTACGACATTGAAGCACAAGGCATCGAAGCCCGTACCACCTATAGCACCATGCTAGATTTTCGTCCTGCGATGCAAAAATTCTTCTCAGGTGATGATGAAAGTCACCTACCGAAAGTCGATGCGATGTTGAATACAGTCGGCTTTCCACTTGTCGGCGGACCTGCTGGCACACAACCTGACCTCGCCAAAGTCGCCCTCCAAAAAATGGATAGAGGCTACTTTGATATGATTCCCTTGGGCTTCCAGCGTGTAGAAGATTGGCAACATGATGAAGTCGGCTTGAATCCGATGCAAGTCGCCCTCAATATTGCGCTACCTGAATTGGATGGTATAGCTGACCCTGTCGTTTTCGGAGGTCCGACGCAGAAAAGTGAAAAATTCATCGCGCTCGAAAGTGAACAACATGGCGCAGTCGGACGCATCGCCCGTCGGATTCGCTTGCGTCGTAAAGAGAATGCCGATAAAAAAGTCGCTGTCGTCTTGTTCAACTTCCCACCGAATCTTGGCAACGCAGGAACAGCCGCCTTCTTGGATGTTTTCCAGAGTTTGCATCGCTTGTTGAACGAAATGCGCGATGCTGGCTATTCTGTCGCGGACATTCCACAAACACCTGATGAACTGCGTCAAATCGTCGCAGAAGGCAATGCTCAGATGTATGGGGTTGATGGTAATGTCGCAGAAACCATCTCGCTTGATGATTATCGTCGTTTGTTCCCTTGGTACAGTGAAATCGAAGATTTTTGGGGACATGCCCCTGGCGAACTCCTCACCAACGGGCGTGAATTCTATATTTTAGGCGCACACTTCGGCAATGTATTTGTGGCACTCCAACCGAGTTTTGGCTACGAGCGTGACCCCATGCGCTTGCTGATGGGCAAAGATGCTTCACCGCATCATGGCTTTGCAGCCTTCTATACATGGCTTGACCATTGCTACGATGCTGATGCCGTTGTGCATTTCGGCACACATGGCGCACTCGAATTCATGCCAGGCAAGCAAACAGGCATCAGTGCTGATTGTTGGTCATCACGTTTGATTGGTAACTTGCCGAATTTCTATTACTACTGCGTCAACAATCCAAGCGAAGGTAGTATCGCTAAACGTCGGAGTGCTGCCACCTTGGTCAGTTACATGGTGCCCCCGATGCAACAAGCAGGCTTATACAAAGGATTGCGTCGCCTCAAAGATAGCATCGACACCTATCACAAACGCGCTGATGATGAACTGCTCAAAGATATTCAAGCGCAAGCTCATCAACTCGGCATCACAATTGATGAGAGCGATGATTACATAGCCAAACTCAATCACGAACTGATTAGCATCGAAAGTCGTATGATTCCGCTTGGCTTACACGTTCTCGGTCAAGCCCCATCTGAAAGTGAATTGATTGATACACTGTCACTCGTCGTCGCCTTCAATCCGATTAATCATCCCAACGGACGCGATAAACTGCCGACCCTCCCTGCCCTCATTGCACAGGCACACGGCTGGGATTATCGCGCGATTCAAGAAACACTCAAAACTGATAATACCTCTCAAGAACGCTGGGGCGAAATTGATGCTCAACTACGCGAGACAATTCGCCTTTTCGTTACAATGGGGTCACAATCCGCAGAAAACTATCTCGCTCAGATGGGTATGAACACCAAGCAAATCATCAAACTCTGGGACTGGCTCGAAGATTTGCAATATCGCATCGTCCATGACGAAGAAATCGCTGGTTTGTTGCACGCGCTCAATGGGGGCTTCATCATGCCCTCCCCTGGAAACGATGTCGTGCGTAATGATGCTATCGTCCCGACGGGTCGCAACATCCACGCGCTTGACCCCTATCGCATCCCGACCCCGACTAGCATCGCTTCGGCTGATAAACTCGTGCGGAAATTGCTAGCGCGTCTACAAGTCGAAGAAGGCAAACTCCCTGAAACAGTTGCGATGGTACTCTGGGGAACGGACAACCTCAAAAGTGACGGTGAAGGCATTGCCCAATGCTTGAATCTACTTGGTGCAAAACCCATCGAAGACGAACTCGGCAATATCAGCAATGTTGAACTGATTCCGCTAGCCGAACTCGGACGACCACGTATCGACATTGTGATGACTGTCAGTGGTATCTTCCGCGATTTGTTCCATCATCAAGCAGGCTTGCTCGATAAAGCAGTGCGCCTTGCTGCTCATGCTGATGAACCCCTCGATATGAATTTCGTCCGTAAGCATAGCCTTGAACACGCCGACGCACTTGGTATCAGCTTAGATGAAGCAACCGCACGGGTCTACTGTAATGCCTCTGGCTCATATGGCGCGAATGTCAACCACATGGTCGATGGTAGCACTTGGGAAGACGATGACGAACTCGCGGATGTTTTCCTCAATCGTAAGTCGTTCGCTTATCGCCCTGATGGTGGCTGGCACGCCTCGCGCGAGGTCATGACTCGTAGCCTATCCACAGTTGATGCAGCTTTTCAGAATATTGACAGCTTTGAACTCGGCATCAGCGATGTTGACCATTACTACGAATATCTTGGTGGTGTCACCAAATCAGTCGAAAAACTTTCAGGCAAACGTCCATCGGTGATGGTTGCGGATGCAATTTCACTTGATGAACGCTTAGCATCATTAGAGCAAATGGTACGCCTCGAAACACGCGCCAAGCTACTCAATCCGAAATGGTACGAGAGCATGATGAATCACGGCTACGAAGGCGTGCGCGAAATCGAACATCGTGTCAGCAATACCTACGGCTGGTCTGCTACCGCCGATGCTGTCGAAGGCTGGGTTTATGATGATGTTGCCGATACCTTCATGCTCGACGACGAGATGCGCCAACGGATGGCAAACGCCAATCCCCATGCGACGGCTGCCATCGCCCGACGCTTGCTGGAAGTCAATGCGCGTGGTTTCTGGGATGCTGACGAAAATACACTCGACCAATTGCGCGAAATTTACGGCAACCTCGAAGACCAACTTGAGGGTATTGTGAACTGACCAAATTGAAATCTTTGACGCAGAGGCGCGAAGACTCAAAGATGTAAAGTAAGAACACGACGATGCTTTTTAATACAGAGAATAATCTGAGGACATCCCATCGGATGTCCCTACGAACCACCGTAGGGACGCGCAATGGCGCGTCCTGAATGAATACCATATTGCATTATCGTGTCCACCATAGACAAAGACTAAAATAATGATGCACAACATCACACACAATCAAATCAAACTGGCACTCACTCGGTTTGATAAATCAATTGAAAAAGAGGTAATTGTCAAAAGGCTGTCTGTACGTTCAAGAAACATTCCTATTCTCTGGATTAACATGCCACGACATTCTCAAAAACGCAGTCTTAGACAATGGCACAGAGAGGAAATAGAATACTTATCTGTTGAAGAGAGTCTAAAATTTCAAGACATTGCGCCTCAATATCAGAATTTGAATGTGCAAGGGTTACACATCGCAATGGGTTTGAATGAAGCATATTTGAATGAACATGAAAAAACCATATATGCCGACTTTCAACGTACTAAATATTCAAAAACAAAAAATAATGTTTGGTGCTGGGTTACATCATATCAATATACATTGAATAGTGGGAAATTACACGCCGTACAAATTAGCGTTGATTGTAATGAAGAAAAGATTGTCGATGTTAGATATGGTAGGGTTATCAAGATACCAACCCCTCGACAACTTTTGAATGACAGTAACAAATAGAATATCACGGGCATGACACGTCAGCCCCTACAGAAAACCAATATGTGTAGGGGTTTGGCGTGCCAAACCCAATTGATACAGCAGTAAGGAAATATAATGACACACACCTTACCCTTCCCTGCCCTTGTCGGTTTGGAAGCTGCCCAACAAGCCCTGATACTCCTCGCCATTGACCCACGCCTCAAAGGAATGGTCTTAGCTGCTCCTGCTGGCACAGGCAAATCCAGCCTCGCGCGTGGCATCCGAGATGTGCTAGCAAGCGATGATGTACCATTTGTCGAATTGCCTGCGTCTGTCGATGCCGAAAATCTGCTTGGTGGCATTGACCTCCAAGCGACTCTGCGAACAGGCGAAATGCAGATGCAATCGGGCGTACTGGCAAAAGCACATGGCGGTATCGTCTATGTTGATGGCATCAATCTCCTGACAGATAGCACAGGCAACTTGCTCCTCTCCGTGATTGATGAAGGCGTAGTCACTGTTGAGCGTGATGGTGTCAGTCTGCGCCACTCTGCTGAATTTGCGCTGATTGGTTCGTATGACCCCGCCGAAGGTTTACCCCGTCAGCACTTGATTGATCGCCTCGGCTTAATTGTGGCACTCACAGGGCAACAGAACGAACATCAACGTGAAGAAATCCTGCGACGCAATCTGCTGATGTCCCCTGAAGAATGGGCAGAGGATGTTGATTTTGTGCGTGGTATGATTCTTGCTGCTCGTGAACACTTGCCTGATGTCATCATCCATGATGAACAAATCGAATGGCTGAGCGAACTCGCCCTCGCTTATGGGGTTGAAGGACACCGCGCCGACCTCTTTGCCGTGTGGACAGCGTGTGCATCAGCCGCTTCTAACTTGCGTGATGAAGTCGATAACGACGATTTAGAAGTCGCTGCACGTCTGGTGATTTTACCGCGTGCGACACGTATCCCCCAAGCAATGCCAGATGAAGCTCCTCCGCCACAACAGAGCGAACCCCAACAGCAACCAAATGCGCCTGAACAACAACCTGAATCATCACAGGATGATGACGACAACGAGAGCGACAATCCACCAGAGCAAGCCCCACCTGATGAGTTAATGTTGCCGCCTGAGCAAATCTTAGAAGCACTCAATGCGGAATTACCTGATGAACTTGATACCCTGCCCTATATGAACTTACGCAAGGGTGCGAGTGGGTCACGCGGTACAACCCATGGCACACGCGGACGACACATTCGTAGCACATCAGGCGACCCTCGTCGTAAGCGCATTGATGTGATTGCGACTCTGCGAAGTGCTGCACCTTGGCAATCTTTGCGCCAACGCGGACAGTCACATCGTTCTAAACGACGCGTGCTGATTGACACCAGCGATATTCGCGTCAAGCACTATCGGAGCAAAGCAGGAGCACTCTTCTGTTTTGCAGTCGATGCGAGTGGTAGTATGGCGTTACACCGTATGCGACAAGCCAAAGGCGCAGTCCATGCACTACTAGAGAAAGCCTACGTCAAGCGAGACCGGGTGGCATTGATTTCTTTCCGAGGCGATGAAGCCCAATTGCTAATGCCTCCGACACAAAGTGTTGAACTCGCCCGCCGTGCGCTGGATTTACTGCCGACAGGGGGTGGCACACCTCTTGCTTCCGCATTGATGATGGCGTGTGACATCGCTGAACAAGCCAAGATGCGTGGCATCATGCAAACGATGCTGATTCTGCTAACCGATGGACGTGGTAACATCCCCCTCCATGAGGATAGTCAACCACAAGAAGAACTCCAACAACTCGGACGCTTTGTACAAGCATCAGGCATGCATGTCGTCGTGGTCGATACCAAGCGGAACTACCTCAGCCGAGGTGAAGCCCGTCAACTTGCGGAATGGCTCGGCGCAGATTATGCGTATCTACCAAATGCCACCTCCGAGCAAATCACAGACTTGGTCGAAGATGTAAGAGGATAAAAGAGGGTATTTAGGAGATTAGTTCTGGGTACTGAGTGCTGGTTCTGAGGGGTCTGAGAAACGTTGTTATCAGACCTTTTCATCTCTTTTGCTGCCTTTTGCACTCTACATATTCCATATTTACCAGACCGATGTTCAATTTGCAAGCTAATGGTGATTGAAAAAAGTATACTTAGCAATTCCACCACAGAGTCCTATTGAGCAATACATACTATCATCACAACTATGACCGAATTAACTATCCAAAATGACTTATTTCTGGTCATAGAAAACGTTTTATCTCCCCCTGTATGTTTGTTTTGGCTAACCATTACAGCCAGCAAACTGCCCCATTTCGACTGATTTTGATACTATAATGTCAGAATCGAAAGTTTCCCTTTGTTTTTGGTTTGTGAGTCAGCATATCCTTTTAGACATATTCCAACAATTGCTACACAATTTACAACTCTATCTAAAAGTCCTATTGCATTACACTAAATTACGTAATATTATAAGATACATAGTCTTAAAGTGAGTAATGGAAGCCATCAAATGAACCATCATGTAGAAATAATGAGCAATAAGAAAATTATCTTTGCCACCATCGGCGAAAAATTGTCATTGAGCGAATGGGCAGACGTGAGTCGTCAAATCATGGATTGTATCAATGTACTCAATGGTTCAGTGCATGTCATTGTCGATATGAGCCAAACAAAAACACACCCATTGAATACAATGGAAATTAATCGCGTCACCATTTGGGCAAAAGACCCCAAAATCAAGACCATCAACCACATCACAAATAACCGTATGACAAGCATTCTCGGGGAATTGGTTATCAGCTTAGTTGCCAATACCTATGGCTCAATGCAAACGCGCGATGAAGCCTTCAAACGCATCGTAGACTCTGACCCCTCTATCATGCAATCGGCTGCACACCTCATGATGGAAGTTCAGTAATGTAGCTACCCTCTCATAATTGATTAACAATCATGGCACATGCACAGCGTATCACACTTGAGGGAGACTATGTTGTGCATATGAGCGGTCATATGTTCGGGAAATAATACTACTCTGGCAATTGCGTTAAAATAGAGTTGTTTTATTTCTTTACACTCCCATCTAATTTATTAATATACAATTGAATAAATGTAAATTAGGGAGAATTTCTTATGGCTCACCAACTCAAATGGCTTGTTGATAAACGTGTCTTGTTAATCAAATACACGGGCGCGATAGATAAAGATACATTGCTGAGTATGAATGCTGATATGAATCGAATCTTGGAAGAAGGCATTCAACCCGTTCATGTGATTGCTGATAACACTGAGATGAGTGATGTAAGAGTTAACCTCAAGGTGATTCAACAATCGTTTGGCACACTCCGCAACCCTGCATGGGGACAAATCACTATTGTGACAGGCGAAAATAAGATGGTTGCGTTCTTCTCACAATTAATTGGAACATCCTTCCGCATTAAATTACGTGTGGTCAACACAATGGAAGATGCAAAACGCATTATCAATCAAGCTGATAATACCGTTAATTTGACCTAGTCCCTGCCAGTTACATCGTTACATCACGCTTAATCACCCCATAGTTGTTATGGGGTTTTGTATTTAGAGTGTAAACGTTATGAGAATAGTTGGTCAGAGTTCAAGTATATTAGAATCTTTTTACTGAGTTTTTATCTTCTGTGAAGGAGGTAAGGTATCCTGAGATGAAAATAGAGTATCTACCTTCGTATCGACAAGTCGATCCATTGCTTGCAAATAACCTGACTGATTTTTCAACTTATTTTTTTGCTTATAATTACCCAGCTTTCTGATTTTATAAGTCCAAACACCATATAGTAACCATATTGTCAGTAGAGGAATAATTGAGCGATGATAACCATGAAACTCAAAAGGATCAGTTGATACAGACCCTGTATATGGGAAAATAATATTGTTGAAAGAAAAACTAGCAATCATTAAAAAATATCCCACAAAAACAGTCAGAAGAGTAGCAATTATTATTCGGATATTTGCATACCAATGGCGACTCAACGTTTCAATTAAAGGGACAGATGTCAATATAGATACAACAGCATATATAACAAAATATCCTGTTTGGCTCGAAAAAAAGTCGTTCAACGTTCGTTGCCATGTCCCGACATCAGGAAGATATAAGGCAACATCCCAAGGTACAAGTATCAGTAAATTCATAAATGCTAAAAACAATGTAATGATGCTCCAACTAAAAAAGATTATTACGAGCATCGGAAGTTCCTTAATAAAACGCATTTACACTACCTTACACATTTGCCTAAATTTCATATTTAGTCAATTATAGCTAACAGTTGTAATTACATCATCCTATGCTTCTACTACGTTCTTGACAGTTCTTAAATAATGAATAATGACAGTTACTTATAAGAATCAAAAAAGGGAGCGCGTTGGCACTCCCTCACATATCTAATTGGTTGATGTTACGACAATGACTTATCCGCGACGGTTCGATAGTACGACAATAATCACTGAACCGACTAAGATAATCACAGGCAGGAACATCAAAGCGCGTGATGCGAGTTCAGGCAAACGACCTGTTTCGGGGTCTTGCAAGCCTGGTAAATTAAAAAACGAGATAAGCGCAATAATCAATGCTAAGACGACTGTCCCAAGTAGGGCATAGAAGCGCGTCAATGCCCATTGATATTGCATTTCTTGTTGAGATTGTTCTTGCATGGTTCAACTCCTCATTGCAAAATTGACATCGTTATTTATCAGAAAATAATCACTACAACGACTCACGCACCCCAGATGACGAGTGCCATAATCCACATCCACACAGCCAATGCCGCGCAAAGAGGCAATAAAATTTCGATATTTCTCGCGTAGCTTACAAGTCTCGTATTGGGTTTGAATGCGATGAATGCCATCAAGGCAATCCAAGCAATTAAGATGAGACCAATGGGTAAAAATTGCATAATCATATCCTCCTCAGGGATACCTGTCTAAAAATGGTGCTGTCAAACACATCACTACTATTTTGCTAGCAGTGTCTTTGTCGATAAGCCCCTCGGCGTACTATCAGGATAATGCTACGAATAATTTTAAACGTAGCACAATAGTTTCGTACTGTCTACAAAACGGTTTAGATACCATTCTAACAAGATGAGAAAAAGATTGGTAGATTTCGCAAAATAACTTATGATTCATTAATTTATTGTCAAGATGCCCCCTCACAAATGACTTCCTTGTCTCAATATACAATGATTAAGGTTATAAATTGCCTTGTCGTCGTATGATGTAAGCATAAAATCAACAAATAGGGAGCAATAAGATGCGCTACCAAATCGAAGTGATAATCGACCTACCACGAGACCGTGTCATCGAATTATTTGATAATCCTGATAATATGCCCAAATGGCAACCGACCCTCACCAATTTTGAACACATCGAAGGCGAAGCAGGTCAAGCAGGTGCTAAATCTCGCCTGACCTATAAGTTGGGCAATCGCAATATGGAAATGATTGAAACTATCATCGAACGCGACCTTCCCGAAAAATTCTCAGGCACATACGAAACAGATAGTGCGCTGAATATCAATCACAATACCTTCCATGTGATTTCTGATAATCAAACCAAGTGGGTTACCGATACCGAATTTGAATTTCGCAGTCTCTCAATGAAACTGATGGGATTCGTCGCGCCGTTTTTGTTCAAGAACCAAACACGTAAATTTATGAATGACTTCAAAACCTTTGCCGAAAATGCCTAAAGCCTCTGCCAATGAATCGTTGTAGGGGACGACCTGTGTGTCGTCCCGCATAGGTACAAACACCTCTAAACACTAACTCAATCACCAACACCCCAACCATTATGAGAATTTAATAACTTGCCTGTTGTACGATGTGATAAGTTATCGTATACTGTTTCAAAGTATCATAAAGGGTCATGGGAGACTACAATTGACAACACCAATTGAAACCATTCAATTACAAGTGTTTGATGCCAAGACAGCATCAGACGACGCATGGGATAGTTATATCGCGTTGCGCCAAGCTTACTTTGCTGAGCGCGAACCGAACGATCCAATTCCGCCAGCCGACCTCATCCGCAAAGAAGTTTTAGTCGGCGAAGAAAGTGAACGACGAGAATCATCACGCTGGTTAATTTACGATACCGCTACCGCCACTGCTATCGGCACAATGGGTGCAGGCGGTGTCACCGAAGCGCATGAAGATTACGAAAAAGACAAACACCTTGTCTATTATGATATTTACCTGAAACCCCAATTTCGTCGGCGTGGTATCGGCACATATGCCCTCAAAACAATTGCATCCATCATGCACGATAGAGGCAAAACAACAATGGAAGCATGGGTGAATCTTGATGATGGTGCTGCTTTCCAAGATACTATCGGCGCGAAAGTCACCCTCCGCATGAGAAGCAATCGTCTACAATTGGCACAACTAGATTGGGATATGATGCAAGCATGGGTCAATGATGGTGAAGCACGTAATCCTGACACACAGTTGGTCTTGACGAGTGACTTACCTATCGAAGAACATTGTCAACCTTATGCCAATTTGATGATGGATATTTTCGCGCAGATGCCAAAAGAAGATGCAGGAGGCTTCCCTGAAGTCATCACCATTGACCGCATGAAAGAATGGCACGACGACATTGAAAAAACTGGTGGTCATCATATCAGTGCTTACACGGTTGAGCCTGATGGCACGATTACAGCTATGAGCGAAATTTATTATCACCCTGATGAACCGCATATCATTGAGCAAGAATTGACAGGGGTGCATCTATCCGCACGCGGACGAGGCTTAGGTAAATGGACAAAAGCAGCCATGGCTCTCCATGTCCGCGAGACCTACCCTGAGGTGAAATTCATCAACACAGTCAATGCCAATGTCAACGCAGCCATGTTGCATATCAACCAAACAATGGGCTACACATTCCATAAGCAAAATTCAGTCTATGAAATCAAAGTTGAGGATGCGTTAGGCTAGCCACTAGCCCTCAACCAAAACCAAAATGAAAAGACCCCCGATATAGGAGGTCTTTTTGTTATTCTACGACATGGATGAGGCTTACGCGCCACCTGCACCGTAGGCAACAAGGGCGAGAATCCAAATCCAGACACCGACAGCGACTGCAATTGGTAACAGATTGTTATTACCTGAGAAATTCATAGTTGTCTCCCAATAGTTGATAAATAGATCTCGCGCGAGCTATTCGCTAGGAAAATTATACATCTTTCGTAATTATTTCAACCAAGTTACTCATCTGTTTCTAAAACATTTGACTCACATCTATGACAAATGTCATGGCTGGGTAGTGACAAATGTCATATGCAATTGCAGATATGTTCTCTGAAATGTAAGGGATTACAGGTATAATAGCGTGTAGTTATATCATCTATATGCGTATAATCGACTTTTACAAGGCATATCAAATATAACGAATAAATTTTTTGTAGGGACGCATCGGCGTATGCGTCCGTGTCTCAAGCGGTGGGATACGCTGATCCCATCCTACAGTTCCTAACAATGGATTGAGACACAACATTTAGATTTCCAGAGGGGGGAATCTATGACCCAGCTTCGTATGACGCTAACAATTATTGTGATGATACTCGTATCTGCTTGTAGTGACCTTGCAGGACAACCTGAGATTGTGGCAACCATTGCCCTACCACCAACACCTGCACCCGTTGAGGTCGATAATCCTGCTGACCTCGGTGAAGCAATTTACAGCGCACGATGCGCTAGTTGTCATGGCATCACAGGCATGGGCGATGGCGAAGTCGCGCTCAGTGCAGGCGTGACTGTGCCAGATTTCACGATTGCGGATACATCTGTCAACCAGAGCATAGAAGAATGGACAGATACCATTCGTGTTGGACGCATCGAGAATTTGATGCCACCTTGGGAAAATAGCCTTTCCACAGAAGAAATTGATGCCGTTGCCGAATTTACTTACAATTTATGGCAAAATCCAATAGAAATCGTGCCCGAAGAAATTGCATCAGTTCAGGGCACAATTACGGGACAGATTATTCAGGGCACAGCCGACGAAGCCCAACCTGAATCGGTCTTTATGGGCTTGCATGTGCTGGACGAAAATGAAAATCAGGTCGATTTCCGCACATTAGACCTCGTCAATCCCAGTGAGTATGCCTTTGAGGACATCACACTCCAATCCAATTACACCTATTTGGTGACAGCCGTCTATAACGATATTGTCTTCTCTAGTGAAAAAATCCCTGCCGATGGTATCAGCCCAACGCTTGATATTCCGATGACCGTCTACGAAATCACCGATGACCCAACCGTGATTGCTGTTGATTTGATGACGATGTTGCTCTTTGAAGAAGGCGATACATTGGTGATTCAAGGCTTCATGGGCTTCACCAACACCTCAGACCGTGTTTTCCGAACTGATGCGCGTGTCGATACCTTTGCTTATGAATCCGTGCAAATTCCTTTGCCAGAAGATACCGTCATCCTCAATATGGAGCAATTGCGTCAACGCTTCATCGTGCAAGAAGAGGGTGATAGTGTCACGCTGATTGACTCGCGCCCTGTTGTTCCTGGTGAAACACATCAAGTCGAATTGGTCTATGGCTTGCCTTATAGTGGCAAAGCAGACATCAGCATCGTCAGCAACTACCCTGTCATTACCGAACCTGTGGTGATGATTCCGAGTGACAGCTACGAACTAACAGGCGATGCATTGGGCTTGCTGGAAACCGAATTATTCGATTTTGGCTCGTATGACCGTTATGTGGCGTTCCCAATTGGTGCAGGTGGAAGCCTCAATTTTGGCATCAATCGACAAAGCGAGTCTGCCCTTCCGCGTGATGTGATTGTGAGTGGTATTGTGCTGGTGATTGGTCTGGCGATGATTGGCTTGGGTGTCTATAGCTTGCGCCAACAAAAACACAATCTTTCGCTGGATGATGTGACCCAAACACAAGAAACCGCCTGAGCGTGTCGTATCGCCCATAGTATCACTAAAACAGAAAAACCCCTACGAGCGCAATTGTTCGTGGGGGTATTTGCTCCAGATAACTGCAATCTTTCCAAGAAATCAGTAATAAGGATTAGTCACTTGCCTTTAGATAGAACAAAAAAAGGCATCCACAGGGGATACCTTTCTCGCTGGTATGGGTCTAGGCATTTGGTCGGTACATCCAGTAACAGTTGCGCGACACAGAGGATGCTAGGCTTGCAGAGAGCATAGCAGAACGCAGAACATACCGTACACGACCAAGACCCAGAAGATAACAGATCAAAACATGCTGACGAGGCGATGTTTGTAATGTGTCTCTGTGTCCTCAACTGCAATTTTCGTAATAATACTTTCTCGTCGTCTGGCAAGATAAACTCCCTCATCTTCCGAGGGTTATCGCCATCTTATTAGGATACTTCGGGAGCGCACACTGGCACTCCCTCTACCCTTGATTATCGCAGTTTACACTGCACCTGTCGTTTGTGTTTGGGCTTGCGCTTGTTTCACACTGCGAGATGATTCGTACAAACTGTGAGCACGACTACGCGGTGTCGATGTAATTTCTTCGGCGAGTTGCTCTTGTTGTGACTGTGGCAGATTGACACCACTCTTTTCGCGCCCAATGCCAAAGAATTCATTGAACATTGTGCGAACAATCCGTAAACCATCACGAATCGCATTCAAGTTACTCGTACCATATTCACGGTCAAATTCAAAACTTGGAACTTCCGCAATTTTCAAGCCAACTTGCAACGCCCGGACATTCATCTCGGTTTCGATTTCAAAGCCATCACCTTTGAGTTCGAGGCGTTCAATCGCTTTTTTGGTGAATGCAGAGTAGCCATAGCACAAATCGCTATAATGTCCGCCAAAGAGAACACGCGCGACAATCATCAAGCCCCAGTTACCGAGCATACGGTGGATTTCCATATCATCTGTGCCACCACCTTGTAAAAAGCGTGAGCCTTTTACGAAGTCTGCGCCAGCCATGATTGCACCAACATAAAGTGGAATTTCTTCAGGAGCCATTGAGCCATCAGCATCCAGCATCACGATGACATCGCCTGTAGCAGCCGCGAAACCTGTACGGAGTGCAACGCCTTTGCCCTTTTTCTTCTCTAGCACGATGCGAACATTGTGCAGTAACTTACGGGCAACTTCGACTGTATCATCTTCTGAGCGACCATCCACGATAATTACTTCGTGTACCCAGCTAGGGATGCGCGGAAGCACAAATGGTAGATTGCGTGATTCATTAAGTGTGGGAATAACTACCGATACCTTAGGTAAAGCTGGCTGTTCACCAATCTCACCAATAAAAGGATAAACTACGTTGCTCTGCATGCTACACCTCGTCAAAATGTATAACGTCGTTTTATTACGATCTATTACTATAATTTGTTATAACGATTTACTCATGGGAATGTGGCATAAGAGAATGTTGAGGAACGTTACTTAAAATAGAATTTCATAGCAACAATCTCAATTATAAACGTTCTACCCCGTGATATAGTCGTTACATAAATCTGTTATCTCTCGTTTGCATTTCATCAATATCTGCACCCGTTGACGAAATACACTGTAATTATTACACATCTACCCCTTACAAAGCCCTAAAATCTAATAGATATTAGAATATTAACAAACAGTTGTAATATGTTGTCATTTTTTCACAAGAATTATCAAGCACTATCATGTGATATATTGCTCTCATTCTCCGCTAATGCCTATTTTTACTGTGATTCAATGCCTACAGGCTACATTACAACAAAAATTACATAATACAGTTATAGATTTAGTATAGACTTAAAATTTTGGCTAAACCTTGCAAGGTTTTCTCACAACCTTACAAAGTTCACACAGTAATGTAACTTTACTTACCCTAAACTTCCCAACAACCTTACAACTACTATAACTATACTTATTCTTACTGAAATAATGCGCTAAGGCTATAAATATCGTGTATAAATTACAAACGCCTCTCACCACACTCCTGATATGAAACAATTTGACTATAAATCACAATAACAATACATCAAAATTTAAAATTATAAATACTTTCTACAGTGTCTTTGGATGTCATCTAGGATGCGTGACACTAGCTCCATCAAACAAAATTGATTTGGAGAGTGAACAATGATGACATTTATACGCTTTTTGGTGGGTGGTTTCGTGAGTGCGACCTTGACTGTTGCCCTTTGTTTCGGAATTTCACATGGGATAAGCGCACTCGACTTACCGAATGCTGTGCAATCGCTCGTGCATCTGGTATTTGTGCTGACCACCCCTCCCCTAGCGATTATCATCGGCTTATTGGGAGGTGTGCAATGTTCAGAGTATTTCAGTGATTATCGGCGCAGAGCACGCGCCAGTCGGCACTACTTTGTTGGGTAGATTCTGAGCAATTTTGCATTTGATGTCACAAATGAATGCCCTTACTTGTCTTAGTTTTTAAAGGCAGTCCACTGATTGTCACCAAAACACACAGTCAAGAGAGGTACATTATGAAACATCATATCGTGGTTATTGGGGCTGGGTTTGCTGGATTAATGGCAGCCATTCGTCTATCACGCAAACAAGATAAACACACCATGCAAATCACGCTCATCAATGGCAGTGACGACTATATTGTGCGTCCACGTTTGCACGAATGGGCGAGCAATCAAACCCGTCAACGGCGCAAATTACGTGACTTACTCAATGGCACAGACATTCAATTTATGCACGGCTGGGTCAAAACATTACATCCTGAGCATAAAGCGATTACTGTTGAAACACACAGAGACCAAATCAGCCTAAGTTATGATTCACTGATTATTGCAGTGGGCAGTCATATTAATACCCGTGCTGTTGCAGGGATTGATGACCATGCTTATGTGCTTGATGCACATCAAAATCGAGGTGCAGAAGCCTTACGCCAAGAACTCCTGACTTATCAGAATCAATTAGGGCATGTTGTTGTGATTGGCGCAGGGGCAACAGGCATCGAAGGCGCAACACATATCAAGTCATTATATCCACAATTAGATGTCACCATCGTCACACAAGGTCGTTTTGGCTCATTCAAAGATGATGAACGTATCGAACGGCGTTTACGTCACGCATTCGAGCAACAAGGTATCACAGTTCGTGAGCAAGCCCATGTCAATGAACTCACCGCAAAGCATATCCACTTAGCATCTGGCGAGAGCATTGCCTATGATATTTGCCTGTGGGCAGGTGGCTTCATTGCCCCATCATTAGGGCGTGATGCTGGTTTACAGGTCAATGAACGCAATCAAATTTTAGTTGACCCCTATCAATGTGCATTAGGCTATCCTAATATCATCGCTGTGGGCGATTGCGCCATGCCAATTGAACAACCTGGCAATCCTTATCGGATGTGTTGCCCCGTTGCTCTAACAATGGGTGCACATGCCGCAGATAATATCGTGCGGATGTTATCAGGCAAACAAGAAGAACCCTTGAGTTTTGCCTATTATGGTCAGGCGATTCAGCTAGGGACTGATGATGCTATTGACTGGTTCAGCTACCCTGATGATGAAGTACATGGCATTGTCACGACAGGGCAACCTGCCCTGCTCATTCGGAATGCTATTCTCAAATACATTGATGTTATCTATGATTACGAAAAACGCTATGGCTTCTATTCGTGGTTGGGCAAAAGCCATTATCACAAGCAACAATCCAGCCCCACACAATCCGATGTGTTAGCCAATCCACTGAGGAATAGCTGATGTCTGAACGTCAAGACTTTGAGCACTATCGTCCACTCTTGTTTAGCATTGCCTATCGCATGACAGGTACAGCGATGGATGCTGAAGACATCGTACAAGATACTTATCTGCGCTACAGTCGTGTCGAGCCGAGTGAGATTCAATCACTGAAGCATTATCTGACAACCATCACCACACGCTTGTGCATCAATAAGATGACAAGTGCCAAAACACAGCGCGAACAATACATCGGGAATTGGTTGCCCGAACCGATTGCGACAGATGGACAAACCACACCAGGCAATCCTTATGATGAAGTGACCAAACTCGACTCAATTTCAATGGCGTTTCTTGTTCTCTTAGAGCAACTCACGCCTAGTGAACGGGCGGTCTTCATCTTGCGCGAAATATTCGATTATGAATATGCAGAACTGGCACAGATACTGAATAAAAGTGAAGATAGTTGTCGTAAAATCTTGAGTCGGGCACGTCAACACTTGAGTGCGAATCGTCCTCGCTTCGATAGTGACCCTCAAAAACATCAAGTTATCTTGCAACAATTTTTACAGGCGGTGAGTGATGGGCAAGTAGAGCAACTCGTCGATATGCTGGCGGATGATGCTGTCTTGGTCGGCGATGGTGGCAATCGTTATGGCGCGGCAACCCGTCCTATTTATGGAGGCAAGCATATTGCTGCATTCTTCAATGGGATACGTCGCTTCTATCAGCAGTTAGCGTTGCAAGCTGTTATCAAACAGGTCAATGGCTTGCCGAGTATCATCATCTATGATGGTACAGCTATCTATGCAGTTCTAACACTCAACATTGAAGCAGGTAAAATCAAGCGGATTCATCTAATTGGTAATGATGACAAACTCAAGTACATTCGCTAACGCATCGGAACGGGTTTTGTAGCCTGTTCTCAAAATAGTGTGTAGAATCTACATCCCAAAGGGGTCAAAGATGAGGTCAAATTGTAATCTAAGGCGACCGAGTGCGATAATATCCCCAGGTTGTAGTGGATAATATTCAAATGGTACGAGCTTCTTTTCATTGAGCAAGGTACGATTGGAGCTTTCATTATCCATAATTACCACACGGTTTTTCTTGAGTGAAATGACCGCATGTTGGCGCGAGACCCCGTGTTGATGAGCATTATAAGTGCTCAAATCGACAAAATTATGTTGAGTACGAGCTTCGCGTTGTCGCCCAAGCATCAAATCACCATTGAGGTTGATGACAATTACAATATTTTGTTCGATAATTCTGAGGGCAATACACCAAAAATTAGCCAGTGCTGGTAAATCATCAGGATTACGCTCTAAAATCTCATCAGGCAATTCATCCGAGATATTGACTGTATCGCTTTCATTGACATTGGTATCTGCCTGAGGAATGGTGATAGGCTTTTCTTTAGGATTACTCATGATGTGCCTCACTAAGTCGCAACGAGTCAAAACTAATCATACAAGTTGTCTTGTGTTTACGCAATTCATGTCAGGTATAATTCAGAGTTGTAGACCTTGCTATTGAATCTTGCCAGTTAAAGACAAACTGTTACAATCGCGCTGGCGTAAATGCCTCAGTCATCACGTAATCATTAACTCAGAGGAGCAAGGTGTCGTGCGGATTTTAGTCACAGGTGGTGCAGGATTTGTCGGGTCACATCTCGTTGACCGCTTCATCGCAGAAGGACATCGCGTGGTGGCGATGGATAATCTGATTACTGGCAGTGCCGATAACCTACAACATCACTTTGGCAATCCCAACTTCGAGTTCATCCATCATGATGTGAGCAATTATATCCATGTTGCAGGTGAGCTAGATGGCATTTTTCATTTTGCCTCCCCTGCTAGCCCCATTGACTACCTCAAATACCCGATTCAAACGTTAAAAGTTGGCGCACTCGGCACACATAATGCACTCGGATTAGCAAAAGCGAAAGGCGCACGCTTCTTACTCGCGTCTACCTCAGAAATTTACGGCGACCCATTGGTGCATCCACAAACTGAAGATTACGCTGGTAATGTTGATCCCATCGGTCCGCGTGGTGTTTACGACGAAGCCAAACGCTATGCCGAAGCACTCGTAATGGCATATCATCGCACACACGGGGTCGAAACACGCATCGTGCGGATTTTCAACACCTATGGTCCGCGAATGCGCTTAGACGATGGGCGCGTTGTACCAAACTTCATCGGACAATCACTACGTGGCGAACCATTGACTATCTATGGTGACGGTCAACAAACTCGATGCTTCCAATATGTCGATGACCTTGTCGAAGGAGTTTATCGCTTATTCAATTCGGACTTTAGCGATCCTGTCAATATCGGCACACGCCATGAAATTTCGATTGCAGAATTTGCTGAAATCGTTAATGAGATTGCCAACAATCAAGGGGGTGTCGTCTATAAAGAAGAACTCCGCATTGAAGGCGACCCACAAACACGCCAGCCAGATACATCTCGCGCCAAAGAAGTGCTGGATTGGGAGCCACAAGTCAGCTTACCTGATGGACTTGTCAAAACCCTCACCTACTTCCGTGAGGTCGTGACAGTGGAGTAAATCATTTTAAACCACCAAGTCGCCAAGACCGCCAAGAAAAATTTAAAGCTAAAACGCTACTCAGAATGTAGGGATGGATCAGCGTATCCATCCATTTTTATCGATGGCATACAATCATCCCAGCGAAGCGTTTGATAGATAATCTACCCCTTTAACGCAAAGCCACAAAGATGCAAAGGCTCAAAGAAATGATGAAAAATCTGCATGAGTAGCCATAAAATCTCCTTAACGTTATCATAAAGAAAAGGAGACTTTAACAATGGCGAAACCCAAAAAACTCAAGAAAAAAATCTACGAAGCGGAACTTGAACGCCTCCAATTTGAATTGGTGAAGTTACAATATTGGATTAAAGACCAAGGCTTGCGTGTACTCATCACTTTTGATGGGCGTGATGCAGCAGGTAAAGGAGGCATCATCAAGCGTTTGATTGCTCCGCTTCAACCGCGTGGTGTGCGTTTGGTGGCACTCAGCAAACCATCTGATGTGGAACAAACACAATGGTACTTCCAACGCTATGTACAACATCTGCCCTCGGCTGGTGAAATGGTCATCTTTGACCGTAGCTGGTATAACCGCGCCACAGTCGAACGGGTGATGGATTTTTGCACCGACCAACAATATTGGGATTTTTTGCGTGCCGCCCCACAATTCGAGCGCATGATAATTAACTCTGGGATTATCTACCTCAAATACTGGCTATCTGTGAGTGAAGAAGAACAAGAACGACGCTTCCAAGACCGTGCGAAAGACCCTTCCCGACGCTGGAAACTGAGTCCGATTGATTTGGAATCACGCTCGATGTGGGTTGATTATTCCAAAGCCAAAGATTTGATGATTGAACACACCGACATCCCCGAATCGCGCTGGCGACAAGTTGATGGTAATGATAAACGACGCACACGCTTAAATGTGATGCGTGATATTCTGTCGTCGATTGAATATGAGAACATTATTCCGCCACCGATTGAGCTTGACCCGCGCCCTGAAGATAAAACAGGCTATGAGCGTCCACCGATGGATGGTTATTATATGGTGGAAGACCATTATGCGGATGAGGTGTAGTAGTACCCGCACGCCTGAAATCCCCCACCTAAAACGACATTATCAAAACAATATTTTATGACATCCTCTTATGCTTGGTAGGAGAACCCTCCCACCAAGCGAACACAAAAGGAGTAAAATACTTAACGGAGAACAACAGATGCACTAGCAAGGTCGAGAGCAACACTTGCTACGAGATTGATGACAGCTTCATCAGTGAGGTTTGCTGGACCGAGACCAATTTCACCTGCGGCAGCAGCCACTGCTGAGCCATCGACCAATGCACACAAGACATCCCCACCATTTGTTTCAGCGTCATCGTCTTGTTCGATTTCCAAACGGAATGCGACATTGAAGTTTTGTCCAGGACGAATGTCGATGAACTCGTCCGCTAGACCGAGATAGCTGAAAGCACTTGGATAAGAGATAGCTTGATTCGGCAATGCAACACCTGGTAAATCAGGCGCAATGCTCAGACTCGGAAACGCATTGTAGGTAAAACCATTGCTGATACGTAATTCGCCGAGTGCCACACAGAGGATACCGATATTTTCAGCAGTTGCTTGCCCACGATTGCCAAATTGCAAGACAATTTGTGGACGCTCAGTTGGTGTGATGCTGATAGTGCCGTTGTTGATTTGAATGTATGGATCGCTAGTTGGTTCTTGTGCAGAAGTACTACTCACGATTAACAGACTAAACACCAAAACAGCTACGATACCCAAAATACGGTTTTTGAACATAGTGATTTCTCCATTTGATTGATAAATATCGTGAACGAACAGTGAGTTGCTCGTTCTAATTAAGCAATCGCAAAATGGACACCGATAGATCACTTCGCGTTTAGTAGCTTATGACACTCTCATATCATGATGATGATGACGTGCCTGATGGCATTCATTTAGCCACGTCTTCATGTTGTACTGATGGAGGGGGCTTCCTTTTAATAGCGTAGCAGATTTTGCACTGTGAATGTTGTGCATATGAACAGTCATATGGTCGGGATTTTATCTTCACCTGAGTTTTTCTCCACGTCATCAAGAGGATATTCATTTTTGCCACGAAGGCGCGAAGACACAAAGCATTTTTTAGAGGAAAGGTAATTGATTTTACTGCTCCCAACTCAAGTTAGGAGCTACAGCGTGTGTGAAATAAATTTCAATTGGTTTATGTGGGAATACCACCCGTCAGTGGGAGCGTGTGTAGATTGATTAAGTAGTACCCGATTTAAGCGATATCGTTTTCAATAAGATTCCCAGTAATCCTAGCTAAATCTCTACCTGTAAATCCTAAATTTGTGTTAACCTCTAGTGTGACCGTCATAAATTCCTGAACGTTTATCTGTTCAGAATCTTCAATACCTTGAGATATTTGATTGAAATTTTTTGCTAATATTCGAGCAATTTCTAATCCTTTTTTATTCAAATTAGGATCACCTGTCGCACTCAATATACTAATCATTCGTGATGCCAAATCTGAGAAAAGTAAATGATCAGCAAAATAGTCTACAACTTTTAACTTTTGAGTAAGTAAACCCTCAAAGTAGGTACGATTTATTCTCGATAAAATAACTGATAATTCGGCATTTAGCTCTCTATATTCATTGTAAAGAGTGATTCTAAATTTCATTTTTTCTAGGCGACTTTGCATCGAGAGTTGATGGTTATTATTTATCCGATTTATTCTTGTAGATGACCATGCACCAAGTAAAGCACCAAATGCTGTGCCGAAAAATGGTAATAGGAGTAGCATTGCTTGTTGAGTAACTGTCATATTCTTTTACTTTTACCATGTTGTAATTAATAACATACTATCATGACTCAGAATCTAAAAATCCCCTAATGATTAGGGGACTACATTAGTTTGAGGTTTTTTCTTGGCAACACAAGCAACCAAGATTATAATTCACTCATCTTGAGGAATACTTTCCTAAATAGTGAAAGTTCTAAAGAGGCGGTCAAACATATATTGATTGGTCGCGTTAGGTGTGGCTGGTAGTGTGGTCTGGAAGGCGTGCCAATCATTAAGCGTATTGGGTCGTTCACCATACACAAAGAATCCAATGTATCGTGCGTCGCCATCTCGCTCAAGCGTCTCCTGTGGTAAATCGTACATTCTAAAGGAGAACTCGATGTCAGTTCTAAATGGTGTGCCTCCACTGCCCCTCGGACGAAAGACTGCGCCAAGGTCAAGCATCATCCACCCATGTACAGCTACATCTTGACCATTATTCATAGTTTCGAGTGTCACGCCGCCAGTTGACATCAGTGTTCCGTTGATAATTTGCTCAAAATGCGAGCGTCTTGGCAATAAGACAAGCAACTGTGACTGCATGGCTGCAGAATCGCCATTGTGAACAACGGTTACTGTACTAGTGACATCCGTGTATTCTCCTTGCGGATTAAGCGTATTTGAGTAGTCTTCGATATAGAGTTTTGCTTCAACTGCGCGTGGTATGGGTTGCATAGCATTGTTCCTCATTAGTGAGACAGAAAGTATTACATTAAACTCTTATACGCGACTAAGACTATGAAGGTTGCATATTAATTCTTATGACAGAATATGGTCTGGCATTGTGTGCAGAACATTCCAGCACGAGAGCGTTTTTCTATTTTGGGGAAGTCTATTGATTGGGAGCATCATCAGTATAAGGAGGCGCAGACATCGCTACGCCTCTAGGTATCATTATAAGATGAAGCACTCAGTCGCCAGTGGGTTCAGAGCCAAATATCAACACCCCATCGACATAAGTCGGCATGGTCGTTGCTGGCTGGCGCGTCTCGCTGAGGTCGTCGTTATACCACCAGTCATTGCTTTCATCAAAGTCTTCTGACCAATCGCTGAGGTGCAATCCACCAACATAGCCCCACTCTTCCGCAGGGGGCAAGAGCGTCACGCCATAATCAATCGTGAAATAATATTGGTCGTCGCTGGCTTGTTCAGGACCGCTGATGGTGACCGCTTCGATTTCATCCCAATAGGTATCCAAAACATAGTCGGAGGCTTCGCGCTCGGCATCAGGCGTAAAATACACGCGCAAGCTGATATTGCTCACAGGGGCATTGCTCTCATTGCGGATGCGTAAATCGAATTGTTTTTCGGGTGCTTCTTCTTGGTCAGTGCTGGCAATCGTCACCACCAAAGGCGATTCGGTATCAGGAGGTAAAAGCGTATTGGTCGCTGTCGGATTAAAATCAGGGTTCGGCGGTGCAGCAGTCGCATTTGAATCAGGCGCAGAGGTAATTGCAACTGTATCCGCAGGTGGGGTCGCATTATCAGATGTTGTCTCGATATCGCTACTACCGCAAGCGACAATCACAAAACTAGCGAAGGCAACTATACATACGAAACGTAATTTCAGAAGCATGAGTCTATCAATCCTATGTTGTATCCCAATAAAGAGGCACATTCTATACTGTGCTGATGAGTCGCTACAAGCATACATTGTGTCAGAAAATCTTGAGGCTAAGGATTGCTGTTTTTTGCCCGATGATGCTGATAATCCCAATCACCATAGAGCATCAAGCCTACAATCACTAGCCAGCGCAAGGGCAACAAAAATAACATCGAGCATCCGCCATCGAAATTGAAGCATCTACCAAAGTCGAGGTCAAGGCATCCTCCATCACGCCCATCGAAGCATCCTGTCAAATCCGTATGTAAACAAGCATCCATCATCATACACGCATCGCGTCGGATCGCTTGGTTTTGGTCATTCTTCTTTTTCTTCTCGGTCATGATGTTGTGTTTCGTTAAGTGAACAAGCGTAGGCGCGTGCTATAGTGCGCCCATGATGAAAATGGGGTCGCTATAGCAACACCCTACAATATTCTATGATGTTTAATTATCCACATTCAAAAATTCTAACATGCTGATGATGGCATCGGCACGCGGTAAGGGAATCACCGAATTGACCTCATTGGCAATGCCTTCAATTCCAAATACAGAGGGGTCATTCTGTGCCCCGATTAAGCCACTTCGGAAACCGTGTTGCTCCCATGCAATCTCTTGGATGCGTTCATCTTGGACAGCTTCCAGCAGACGTTCACCATCGTCCGTTAGCGCAATCAATGGATGTGATGACCATACTGTTGGGGTCGGATAGATGATGCGAATTCGTTGCATGATGGTATCAATTTGTTCAGGATTATCGAGCGAAAATTCAATCAGCAGACTTTCGTAATTGGCAATAATCGGATACGTGCCAATGCCAAGGCGTGTGAATTGCTCATAGAGGAAGCCACTACTCTCTTCTAAGCGACCCTGCCGTTCGTAGTACGCACCAATCGTCGGCAGATAAGGTTGAATGGTCGTCTCATTGGTGACATCCCCACCATTGAGGATATTCGCCATCAGCGCGTAAAACATATTCCCTGAATTACTGCGCGTGGGGTCGGTGGTGATGAGGTTAAAGCTCCCGAATAATTCATCGACACCGAGTTCGTTCCATGATGGACGCTCTTCCATCGTGAGGATGTCCACTAGTTGAAAAGTATCAACTGTCAGGATGCCTGTATCTGGATTTTCGGTGATTAAGCCTTCTGCTAGCAAACCATCAACTACTTCTTGCCAGCTATAAAGCACAATCGGTGAATTGAAGATAATTTCGTCCGAGAAGTTACCTGCATAGGCAGGATTATTTGCTACAAAAATTTCGACACCACTCGCATTCGACGGCCATAAGCAATCGTTATTGCCAGGGTCAATGCTGACTTGCTCAATGCTCCCCATGCGTTGAAACGAGATACTAATGCCATAATCCCGCGCAAGGATATTTTGTACCTCTTCATTACTAAGGAAGCCACTCTTCTCGCTACCGATGATGCAATCAACTTCGGTGGTTTCAACAGGCACGACATTATCCAGCAGATTGCCTGAATTTTGTAAGAGAACAACCACACCAATCACGACAAGTCCCAAGACAATCAAGGTGCGGAAAAGTGTCAGCCGATTGCTCAAGATTGAACTGTTATCTGAATTGTCTTCGTATTGTATTCCCATCCCTGTCTCCTTTGTGCTTGTGTATTCAAGATTGCTTGTTATTGCTATCTAATAGGTATCCTTATTGTAAAGGTAGTCCCAACTGCCAATGTACTCTCTACATGAATATTGCCTCCGTGCCGTTCAATGATGCGCTGCACAATGGCGAGTCCCATTCCAATTTGTTGTTCCTCAATTGAGCGATGCTCTGTCACACGATAAAACGGCTGAAAAATATCGCTAAGATGTTCCTCTGGAATACCAACGCCTTCATCTTTCACTTGAATGATGATGTGTGTCTCATCTTGGGCAGTCCGAATAGACACCGTGCTATCATGGTCTGAATATTGCAGTGCATTTTTGAGTATTTCAGATAATCCAAGCATCAGTTCTTCTTCTGCAACAGAAATTTTAGGCAATGTGCCATCAAAGTCACGCTCAATACGAATCTGCTTATGGTCTATCGTCGTCAAATGCTTCGTGATGACATTTTCCAAAACGGTATTGATTTGCGCTGGCAATAAAATTGGAATTGCTTTCATATTCAGGCGCAGTAATCTGAACATGCTGTCGGTAGTATTATCGAGGTGGTCGATGGTGCGATTGAGCTTATCAATTTGCTTTTGCCGACGTTCAGGATCAGTCAGACGTTCGAGCAGGTGTGATGACGTTCGTAGAATCGTCAAAGGTGTGCGTAAGTCATGTGAGGCATTGCTCAAGAAGTCACTTAAGATCCTACGCTGTTCTTCTTGGCGAACTTGTTGACGTAAGAAGAGATCATTTTGTTTGCGTTCAGTAATATCAATCGCCACACCGATATATTCTGTCTGACTACTATGAGCTAGCTTTTGAATGATAGCTTCAAAGGTTAGGCTGTCTAATTCAAATTCAAATCGTGCTGTTTCAGATGATGAATCGATGACATTTACATGCTGTTGGAGATGTGAAACTAAGGCTTGCCGTAACTGATTTTCTTCTAGTGAAGCATAGCCTTTACCACTGAAATTCTCAATTTTTAGATTCTCATCCATCGTCCACATACTAATTGGCAGATTAGCCAGCAATAATTTTAAACGTGTTTGTTCTTGAAGGATAATATTCTGACGGTCTCTTTCGAGTTGATTACGGTGATACGTAATGAAAAGTGTAAATACAGTGATAACCATGAAGAAGATACGAAGGTCTGCTTGAAGATGCGATGTCATACCAGGAGCAAATATCGAGAAAATTGCCAGCGTTACTAGCGTCATACTAGCTGTTAGAATTGTCACCCATGGACGAAATAAATTACCCGTAAACAGAATCATGATAGCGAGGTAAATCATTTCGTGATGCGGTGGCTTCGTTGATAAGGCATTAATGAAGATAAAGCCAAAACCAAAGATAATCAGGAGTGGTGTAAAAAGACCATATTGTCCGCGCCGACTAAAATAATAGATGATATATAGAATCACCACCAACAAACCCAAAATCATCATTGTATCAGGCTTTTGAAACAGTGATTGTTCGGACACACTGAGGTTCTCGAACAACGCCAGCAAAATAGATGTTGGCGCAAAAATTATCAACAACATATTCAATAAGCGTTGCTTATGTCGGTCTTCTGGCTTAATGGTTTTCGGAGAAGGCTCAGTTAACCTAAACCAGAGCTTTTTGATTGTATCGAACATCAACTTATAATCCATCTGATGATATCTAAGACTATATAT
>JBCCSC010000025.1:0-93807 GCA_039200705.1 Chloroflexota bacterium | reverse complement strand
TACGGTTTTTATGTGTCGTCTGTGGATAAACTTGCAGGCTAAGGAAACCACACCGACTGAAGTCGGCATTGAGAACTCTTTGTCGGTTTTAGCTGTTGTGAATTTTTCTTAGCATTTGATTCCAGTCAGATGCAAATCCTACAAACTTTATGTCATTTTTACCAGTACAACCTTATGACCAGTAATAAACGGCGTGTCCACATGCGCGTACCATATTAAAACTTGAGTATACAACATTAGAGGATATTATTAATGGGCTTGAACGCACGCATCGCCAAACAAAATCCCGTGTTCATCAGCAGTTGGAAAGGCTTTCGCAGTTTTATGGATGCCATTGATGCACTGGGTAGCGAACACTTCCCAACTATCATTGAGCAACTGCCCGATGGCGATGAAGGCTATACCTCAGCCGATAAAGTGCAAGCTCTCTACGATGAATTGCAAATCTTCGTCCAGAATCAGACGCAAGTTCAGCAAGCAGTTTTAGTCGATAGCGAACGTGGTGAAGATATTAGCATGGGTAGCAATGTGTTGCGCGGTGCACTAACCACTGACCGCCTCACAGGGTATGACCTCGGTTTCAATGAACAAGGTTTTTTTGTCCGTGACCGTTGGGAACTTGACCGCATTTTGTTCCAAGCAATGCGTGTCGAACAACGCCTCATCAACCCCGAACAACACCAAGTCGAATATGTTAATTTAGATACTGACCAACGCTTTCTTTGCACTACACCCTTCGGTAAAGTTGGTACAGGGGAAGATGGTATACCACGTATGATGCTCCAACGTTTCCATGTTGAATTACGTGATACTGCGCCCAATCGCTTCATCTACATCACAGGTCCTCTGGAACGTGTCTTTGAGATGGCTCTACAACAGGGCGAAGGCATTGAATGGATATGAATTTAAAATAGCTTCACAGTTACTTTATATCCTCACAAGGATGATTGAACGCTAACTGTGTATCCTCATTATCCAAATGCTCCAATTTCGATAACACATACTCGCGGACTTGTTGTAAGCCGAGTAATCGGTCTTCAATTTCTGCTAACTTAGCATTGAAAAACATCCGTTTATCATCATCAGTCAGGTTATTATCTTCCCAATCATCGATGTAGGCTTGCATCTCGCTTAGGGTAATTCCTGCTTGCTGACCTGCCCTGATGAGTTGAAGACGTTCAACAGCTTGCTCATTGTAAATGCGATAATTATTATCTAATCGACTGAAATGTTCTTCTGTCAGGAGCTTTTTGCGTTCATAGTAACGAATCGTGCTAATTGGAATATCGACAGCTTGCGCGAGGTCTTTGATGTACATCAGCAGGCATCCTAAAACTTGTTGTTGACATTAAACTATAGTTCATACTTTACCATGAGATTGTGAAATTTAATCAATCTTTTGGAGATAGACCCATGCAAGCGAAAACAGTTCTCGTAACAGGTGCATCAGGCTTCATTGGCGCACATTGTGTCTTGGATTTACTGGCAAACGATTATAAAGTGCGAGCAACCGTCCGCACACCACAACGTGCTCAAGAACTAACAGTCCTCCTCAAGCAACATGCTCCTACTCATACAATTGAACTTGCCTATGCCGACCTGATGCGTGATGATGGATGGCACGATGCTGTACAAGGATGCGATTATGTGTTGCATTTAGCATCGCCCTTGCCTGTCGTACAACCTGATAATCCCAATGATCTCATCAACCCTGCGCGTGACGGTGCATTACGTGTCATCAAAGCAGCGCGTCAAGGTGGTGTGAAACGAGTTGTTCTTACCTCCTCGCAAGCGGCTGTCGGTGGGTCACGCATGAAATCCCCTGACTACATCTACAACGAAAATGACTGGACTGACATCTCTGACCCAACAGTATCGGCATACGACCAGAGTAAAACAATTGCTGAACGGGCTGCACGCGATTACGTCGCACAACATGGCGATATTGAATTAGTGACAGTTAATCCAGGTCTGGTCTATGGACCTATTCTTGAACCAAAGGTGAATACCTCTTTGGAGTTAGTCAAACGCCTAATGAGTGGTGAGTTGCCAGTGATTCCCAACTTAGGATACGAAACAGTCGATGTGCGCGATGTCGCTGTTCTACATCGTTTAGCCATGGAACATCCTGATGCTGTGAATGGACGTTTCATGGCATCATCAGGCTTTATGTGGTTACACGAAATGGCTCAATTGCTAAGACAAGAATTAGGTGAACATGCTAAAAGAGTCCCACAGTGGCGTGCACCGTCGTGGATATTTCGTTTCTTGAGTCATTTCGATGCTTCAATCAAAACCATCATACCGTCACTTGACCAATATAAGCGTGTTGACCATAGCAACAGTGTGGAGGTTTTAGGCTGGCAACCGCGTTCACCACAGGAGTCTGTTCTCGCAACTGCACGTAGCTTCATTGATTATGAGATAGTGTAAATGAGAGTGTATCTGGAGCGGTTATCCGCTCCATTTTTTTAGTCTCAGATAGGGATTCTGCGCCGAATAATTATGACGAATAGTATGAGAAGCGTAGGTTACGATGAACTCTCGTGGAATAAAGTCTTTGTACCTACAATGAGTGCGATAATCAAATAAGGAGGTATTCTATGGCAACATGGATTGCTCATCTACGATTGGCTCAAAACTTATTAGATGCGGGTTTTGATTTAGAGATTACACCCTTTACGATTGGAAATATTGCGCCTGATTGCGGGATACCTGATGACGATGGTAGCTTCATACCACCATCTAGCGTGACACACTTTGGGCAAGAAGGTGAAAAAGCAGGACCTCATATTTTTTACGACAAGCACATGGAAGATAAGCACTTCAATCGCGAGAAATATTCTTTTATGGTCGGATATTATGCCCATTTACTCGCAGATGTTGCGTGGTCGGAAGATGTCTATCGTCCCAAAAAAGTCACGCCTCTATGGGCAGAGGGATTAAAAGATAATCCTAAATTCATCTGGACTATTAAAAACGACTGGTATGGGCATGATTTTGTCTATTTATACAATCACCCTGACAGCCTATTTTATACGGCCTTTGCCCCTGTAGAGATAGTCCCTGACTATTTAGAATTTGTGCCAGAAGGCAATCTAACTAAGGCTGTCCATCGTATCAAAAATTATTACGACAATCAGGATATAACAGACTTTGCTCTTGCTCATGATTATCCATATTTATCGCGTGATGAGATGGAAACCTATATTCAAAATACTACGGAGCGACTGATTCAGGCTTTTGATGCTATTCGCGTCCCAAAAGTTACCGAACGCTGATTAAGAGTAGAATTAAAGTGAGATCTCTGAACTGAACAGCAAGCTAGAGACTCTTGCAGTTAAAAGCAACATCATCTAGTTAGTGTATCTGAGCCTCAGATAATTTACGCTGAGGTTTTTTGATTGTTGATTCTTGCGACAGCATCATAAATCAAGCGACGTGCTTCATCTTCTGTTTTGGCAAAGGCAACATCTTCAATGATAGATTTATCGACATTCTTAATCGCATCGAAAATCATCTTAACCACGCCATTGACACCCAGCACGACCACAGGACCTTTTTTATCGTCTTCACCACCGAGTGATACCAATTGCTTAAATTGGTCAAGACTCTCGCGTGAGAAGAGATTGCCCCCAGGCAGGTGCATCCCATTGCGTAAATCCAATATTGCCCCGAAGATTTCACCACGTTCATCGGATAAGCTCTTTATCTTGGTGATGAGTTTGTGTAACTCATCCCATGTCCACTTGCCGTTAAATTCGGCTAGCAAAACAGATTGATTTTCATCGTCCCAAAAAAGTTCAATTGCCATCACACTTACTCCATACCACTATGATATGCTGACTATCATCACAATAAGTTTAGCAGACCTAAATAATCGACATATCAGAGCCAGATTAAATCGCTCTCATCTCTATCAAACAATATGACAAATCGTGTTACAATTTTGCGTGCATAATATAAATAATCAACAGGAGAGAGCCATGTTCAAACGAGTATGTGTCTTACTTTTCAGCATTATCTTGGTGCTACCGACTCTGGCACAAGGCGATGACACCCCCCAGGTTGCCATTGATGCCGCTTTAACAGCCGTTGAAGCACAGTTTGATGAACGTGCCACGAACTTTACATTTCAATTTTTAGGGGAAACCAACGATTCTTCTTTAGGATGCCCACTCATTGAAGGTGAGGAACTTCCTTTTTCTGTGACGGCTCTGCGTGTGGATGTCATTTATCCTAATAATGCAACCTACACAGTCTTCACAACTCTTAGCGGACAAGTCACCTTGCTTTGCGACAATAAATTTGAAGCCGATGTGCTATCGAATCAACTCAGTGCAGAATCGCGCTGTAATGCAACACCCACACAGACACTACCTGCTTATGAAGCACCCAGCACCACAGTTGAGGGTGTTTTCGCAGCCGACGCTCAACCCTATCCTGTCTATGGTGTCTCATCTGATGGCGGCTGGTATCAAGTTGCATCAGATTTGGGCTTAGGCTGGATTGATGCTACCTCTGTGACTCTCTCAGGTGATTGCACAACTGTCCCAACGACCTCAGTTACTAACCCAACCGCCGACATTATCTGCTTTGTTGAACCTCAAGGTGGATTCACTAATGTTCGTGCTACGCCAGATGGCGATTTAGTCGGGCGCATTTATGAAAATGAAGTCTATCAAATCACAACACGCAATACGGCTGGCACATGGTTCTACATTCAACCTGCAGGTTGGGTCTCGAATACAGTGATTTTCCAATTGGGCGATTGCAATGGCGTGACAGTCAATGACAATTCAGTTGGTGTTGGCTTTGGCATCGATGATGGTGTCGTAGCAACAGATGTCACCACAATTTTAGAACAATTCCGATGCCCTGCCGATTTCGAGGGCTATTTGATTCCACGCATTGTGATTGGTGAGGGTACAGCACAAGTTAGTGCTGGTGGTATTCCGAACACATTGCGAGCCTTTCCATCCGTTGATGATAATCAAGCCCCTCGTATTGGTGTTATTCAGCCACAGCGTGTCATTGACCGTGTCCTATCTGGTCCTGCCTGTAATCAGGGCTTTGTCTGGTGGTTTGTTCAAATTGATGACACAACAGGCTGGACAGCCGAAAGCAATCAGAGCACCAATGATTACTTCCTTGAACCCACAGGCGACTCACCTATAACTACTACAAATACAGGTGAACCTTCATTCGACCCGATTACAGTCAGTACATCTCCAATCACAGAATTGATTTATAGTGCAGATGGTACGCGCCTCTTTGCGCTGACAACGGGGCAAGGCTTTGGTGATGGACAAACAGGCATTGTTGCAGTTTACGATAGCGCGGGTAATCCCATCGCTCAAATCGAAGAACCGTCTGGTATTGCTGATATTGACCTCGCCGAAGACATTAATGCTATCATGGTTGCTGCACGCAATGGCACAATCACACTCTATGATGGTCAGTCGCTAGAACAAATTGCACAACTCACTGACCAATATAGCTTCTTCACCGAAAATCCCGAAGTCGAAATCACAAGCGATGGTAACACTATTATCATTGAAACCTGTGATTCCAATGAGGCTTGTACGGGTAGCATGATTAGTATTCGGAATATGACAACAGGTGAAATCATAAATAGCACCTCATTGAATTCCCCTGTGGTCGATATGATTCTCAGTCAAGATGATACGATTTTAGCTCTGATGGTATCCGATACCATTACCTTTCACGATGCTCAATCCTTAGAGACTCTTAGCACATGGGAACAAAGCGATACTTTCACCCTCGATTCTGTTATCTTAGATGACATCGCTGGGTCAGCATTGCTAGTCGGATGCAACAATGCGGATTGTAGCGAAGGACGTGTTGGCTTGGTTGATGTCAATACAGGTAACTTGCTTGGAATCGTACCCACACATGAGTCTCAGGTAATTGCTATTGCGTATAACAATCAATTCACACGATTTGCTACCCTAGCAGATGAATCTAGCGAGATTATTGAACGGAATGCCACCACAGGCGAAGAAACTCAGACTTTTGATTCCATTGATGATGACTTTGTCAGTTTAGTATACACGCCAGATGGTCGCGCTATTGCTGTTGGCACAACAGATGGACGTATTATCTTCTTAGTCTTAGCGGAATAGTATATCTGTAACATCAAATCTCAAGTTAGAGAACACAAATATCATGCTATAGTGATGATGTGTTCTCTAGCGAAAGATTAACGTACACAAGGTCATATGCTAAAAAAGCACTTATACAAATAATGCCATGATACGTATCTCAAAATTGATATATGCACTCATGATGACTTGATTGTGACACACACCAGCATGTGCTATATTACCTATCAATATTTGCAAAAAACACACACAACCAATAAGTGTGAGAGTCTATGGCATCACAAGATCCACTCGCCAAATTGCGCTGGGTTGACCCAACGACGCAATCAACAAAAGAATATATTCTGAACGAAGGGGCTACCGCAACGATAGGACGTGCGTCGAGTAATGATATTCAGATTCCAGAGCAACACGTCTCGCGTCAACATGCGGTCATTCGCTATCGTGATGGTTTCTTTATGATAAATGACCTTGCGAGTAGCAATGGCACATTCGTCAACGATAAGCAAATCATAGCTCCTGCACCTCTGCTGGCTGGTGATAAAATTCGACTTTTTGAACCAATTTTGGAATTTCTTGCAGTCGCGGAAGCCGAAGAATTTGGTGAAGATAGTCAAGTGATTCGTGCTGCTGACCCAAACGGACAAGCTAGCTTCATCATCACCAATGGTCCGCAAGAAGGGCAAAGTATCGCCCTCTTAATTGATGAATTATATATCGGGCGTGCAACCAGTAGTGCAACATGGCAAATATTAATTCAAGACCCGTCCGTATCGCGCCCCCACGCTCGTCTTAAACGTATACACGGCACATGGCATTTGATTGATTTAGATAGTAGCAATGGCACGCGCGTGAATCACAATATTTTACAACCGAACGAATCAGTTATGCTCCAAGATGGTGATAAAGTCGAATTTGGTGGCTCAATTTTGGTCTTTCGCTTAGGATGGCAGTCACCGAACCAACAGGGTATCAGAAGTTCTGATTCACTCACTAAGCCTATTGATTAGTGCAAATTTGCAACATTACATCCCCAAACTATTAAGCTGATACGACGTTGGTACTAATTATTTTACAATAAATTTACAGTAAAATTCAGTCAAGGCATGTGGAGACTTGGGAGCATATACCATCCTATGAAATACACCGAAGAAAACAAAATTGTGACTTTGTTCAATCGCAAAAAGATACGCCCGCGCATTGACAAGACACAACGCTTATCCAGTGGCGATGTCCCTGAGATTGTTCACTTTATGTTGCCTGATGGTACAGAGTATCCTGTTGATGTCACCAAAGATGTCACAGTCGGGCGAGTGCCTAGTGATGATGATCCCGCAGTGACAATTGACCTTGAACCTTATGATGGTCACGACCTCGGTGTGTCACGCCAACATGCAATGCTCAAACGTATCAAAGATAACCTTGTACTAGTCGATTTAGGTAGTAGCAACGGCACATTCGTCAACGGGCACAAAGCAGAAGCAGGTGAGCGTTATAATATCATGGATGGGGATACACTCACATTCAGCCGTTTAACCCTCGAAGTTCGCTTTATCAAACGCAATCACCGCTAATTGTCGTTATGGTGCAAATACCGTCACGGATTCCCAGATAATCGGCAAGGCGAAAAATTCATGCCAATGGGACTCACTCCTATCCAATGAACCATAAACATGCAATGGATTGTGTTGCATCAGTGATTCTTGGGCAATGTTCACCAAAGGACTGTCAGCAAAGGTTATCAAGGGAACAGTCATCGGGGGCATCTCATCATCGACACCCTCCAAATAATCAGGCATAGCGAATACATCAACACCACGCTGAGAAACATCAGGATACGGACGGGTTTCAGGATGTAGTGCTTGCCCACTGAACATCACAATCGCCATCGGAAAATCAACATTAGGTAATTGTGTCAAATGAACTGCCTCGACAATCCCACCCAAACGCACCGAGCCATCCCAATGCAAATTATCAATCTGCCAAGGCAGTTGCGTTAAGGGTACACCTGAATCACTGTTCCAACGCAAAGTCAAAACTTGAGCAGGCGCATCCAGTGTGAAAAGTCCATTGCTCCCCTCACATTGTGCTGACCCTGCCTCACTATCTAGCCATAATCGACCTTGTGCATACTCAGGGATTTGCCAATCAGATGTTAACTGCCCTGCTAAATCATCATTCATCGGTAAAATCGACCACAACCTTGCCGATATTGTTGCCAGCATACATATGCTCTAAAGCGTCCAATGCCCCTGATGCCCCTTTGAAGACACCGTCATCAGCACTCAACTTGAGTTGACCACTTTGTACTAATCCCAATAACTTCTGTAGATGTGGCACAGTCTGCTTGAAGAAGTTCATCAACCAAAAGGCACGAATAGATGCAGACCGTGTCATCAGTGAATAACCAATGCGCGGACGGGTAACAGCTTGCGGACCTTGCTCATATTCACTGATTGCACCAATCACAATTAAGCGACCATGCACTGCCAGAGCCTTTACAGCTAAGTCAAACATCTCAGCCCCGACACTCTCAAAGACAATATCAACACCATTAGGATATTCTTCTTTGAGAACTTGCTTGACATCCTCTGTGCGGTAATTAATCGGACGGTCACAACCAATAGATTCTAAATAAGCAACTTTATCATCATTGCCACAAGTACCAATGACAGTATTCCCTGCAATTTTCGCTAATTGAACCGTCATACTGCCTGTTCCACCTGCGGCAGCTGTCACCAGAACAGTCTCGCCACTTGTCATATCACCGACTTCTTCTAAAGCAATCGATGCGGTTAAGCCACTCACACCGAGTTGGACCACATCAGGGGTGGCTTGTGGCACAGGAATCGCATGACGCGCTTTCGTGGTGAAGTAATCGGTAAAGCCACCGTCCATCAGCGATAGCACTGCATCGCCGACCTTGATACCTTCTACGCCGTCTCCCACTGCAACAACCTCGCCCACTGACTCCGCGCCGAGGTCAAAAGGAGGTTCGGTGTTGGATAAATAGCGTCCGAGTGCCATGAGATAATCCGCAGCATTGACCCCTGTATAATGTGTTTTGACGAGAATATCACCTGGCAAGGGCATTGTCATCTCGACATCTTGCACGGTACATGCTTCACGTAGATTGCCTGTTTCAGGATGGATGGCAACAAGTTTTTGGTAACTGCTAGGTAAGGACATAAGTTTATCTTTCAGGTAATGGTTTTTTCACTAATGGTCTGTCTGATAAATCATTGTAGGGGATGATCTGTGTATCATCCCGAACGGGCGCAGACACAGCTACGCCCCTACTACAAACTATTGATAGGATGAATCACTACAACGACACAAGCCTATTATAGCGCGAAACTCATTTCCGACGATGAACCATACAAATGATAGCGTAAATTTACACAAATCCATTTGTGCAAAACACAAGTCTGTGGTGTACTAAATATAGTCGTAGTAGAAAGACATCGAGACGCTCACTATGGTTGAAATGAAAAATAATCAGCCTTCATTTAAAGATTTAGAAGTCTTAGCAGAAGCATCACAATTGCTGACTGTCATTGACTTAGACCAAGTGCTCCACAAAGTCATTGCCCTTGCCAGTGACCGCATGGGCGCACAGAAAACCAGCCTTTTCCTCATCGAAGACCAGTCAGTAGCATGGGAGCATCTCATCACCATGCGCCAATTATCGGCTGACCAATCTATCAAGGTTGTCTCACAAGTATTAGAAGAAGGCTTCGGGGGCTGGGTACTACGGCAGAAAAAAGGCGATATTATTGTTGATACAAATGTTGATGACCGTTGGCTTGTCTTCCCTGATGACCCAATCATCACGCGCTCAGCGATGTGTGTGCCATTCATCCTCAATGGCGAGGTGATTGCAACCGTCACCATGATTCACGAAGAGCCGAATCACTTCCGCCCCTACCATCTGCGCTTGATGGAAATCATTGCTAATCAAACCTCAGTAGCGATTCGCAATGCCGATTTATTTAAGCATATTCACGAACAACAACGACAACTGCATGCAGTTTTACAATCCTTGCGTGATGTCTTGTTGGTGCTAAATCGTCACCGCGAAATTGTTATGCTCAACGAACCTGCTCTGCCCTTGTTAGATGTTGATTATCAAGGCGAAGCAATGGGCAAACCGTTGGATGAATTCACCGCTATTGATAAGGTGTTTACGCCCATTATTGACCGCTTCAAAACAGGTAAAGATGATACCCAACGTTGGAGTTTTGAGGCACGTTCGGAACGCCAAAATAAAGATTACAATGTGCGACTCTCACTCTGGTTTGCTGATGATGAGATTCTAGGCTATGTCGTCGTGATGAATGATATTACGCGCGTTAAAGACCTTGCACGCTTCAAAGATGAGATGTTGCGCGTCGCCAGCCATGATTTACGCAGTCCGTTAGCATTGGTTGCTGGCTATGCTGATATGGTCTTACTTGATGCAACAGATGCTGACCCATCGTTGAAATTCTATATTGATACCATCAAGCAACAAGTCGAAAAAATGAGCAACCTCGTTGATGATCTCTTGCGTGTCGAACGCATCCGTGAATCGCCTCTCGAATTACATGAATCCACTGATATGCGTGCTCTGCTCAAACTCGTTATGGTCAATTCACGTCCAGTAGCGGATTCTAAGTCGATTCGCATTGATACCGATATTGTGCTGGAAGATATTCCAAAATTAGTGGCTGACCCTGTGCTGATTCGGCAAGCGATGGATAACTTAATTAGCAACGCTATCAAATACACGCCCGAAAGTGGCTCAGTCAAAGTATCAGCAAATTATGACGAGCGTTACTTCAACTTTATGGTCGAAGATACAGGCATCGGTATCCCCGAAGATGCTCTGCCCTTTGTCTTTGAACAATTCTATCGAGTTCAATCGCATCGGAACAAAGCCAAAGGTAGCGGACTTGGACTCAGCCTCGTGAAGAATATCATCCGTCGTCATAATGGCGATGTCTGGGTCGAAAGTGAAGAAGGTTCAGGTAGTCGTTTCGGCTTCTGGTTGCCTATCATCAGCCAATAATGGATGTGTTCGAGTTATATGGTGGCATACACGACACCTCACGCAAATTCCTACACTTTATCTGTTATCGAATTAGTTTTCGGAATCCCAAAAGCTGACAAAAAATTCTGTTGCCAAACTCGTTTCGATGTGATTTGCTTAGCTTGTGGATTTATCCGCAGGCTTTTCTGACCTGCTGAAATGCTAAACAGCTATCAAGCTAAATAACTCTACTGCTGTTGTTGCTGTTGTGATTGCTTCGGTGCTTGATAATATTGGTAGCGAGGCATCGCCATTTCAGGTGCAAGTTCGACATGCTCATACGGCAATTCATCCAATTGCTTGACCTGCACACCAACCTCTAACTCAGTACTCGCGTTCCCTCGGAAAATACCACGCGATGGTGAGGCATTGTCATAATCTTTGCTGATATTCACACGGACATGCCGATTGCCCACAATCAAATTGTTCGTCGGGTCAAAACCCACCCAACCGAGTGATGGCAACCATGCTTCCAGCCAAGCGTGCGTCGCATCTTCATCAGAACGGTCACCGACATCCGTGCGATGAAACAGATAACCACTGACATACCGTGCAGGAATCCCTACCTGACGCAACATCGTCAACATGATATGCGTAAAATCTTGACACACACCACGTCTCGCGGATAAAGCCTCATCTATGAGCGAATCCACGCGCGTCACCCCTGATTGATATTCAAAGGCATCGTAAATAATGCTATTGAGTTCGCGCACCAAAGATAGAGGGTCACCACGCCGTCGCCAATCAACCTCTTGAGCAAATTGTGAGAGTAAAAATGTCGCTTGTGTATATTTGCCATCCAACAAAAAATCGTATAAGTCACGGTCTTGGATTGCGCTGTCAATCTCGTCCCATGCTGACTCAGGCAATGTATCAGGTAAGGGTGGCGGTTGCTTAACTTCAACGATTGCTTCAGCTTTGATAGCTAGACTTTCGTGCAGGGCAGGAATATTGAAATGATGAATCGTATTGTTGAGATAATCTTTGATAGAAAAAATGCGTGTATCAGGGCTGACATTCAAATTAAAGCGAATCACTCGTTGAATGCCATCGCTCCGAGGGTGCATCCGTAATTCCATCACACTATCGCTGATTGGTTCACTATACTGATAAAGCGTGAGGTGACTAATAGCGTAATACATAAGCTAGAGTGCCGTTTCAATGTCGTAACTGATATAAGTATCGTAGACCATATCATGAATTTGATAAATTTGTTGTTGGATTCGGCTCAGGTAATCGGGTAGATGTTGAATATCGGCAATTTCGTCATAACTTAAATTGGATTGCAAACGTCCTGCCCGTTTGTACAATTGCGAATCCCGTCGGCGACCTGTGGCATCAGCTAAGGCGTAGAGTCCAACCAGTATATTATCAATGCAAAAGCGCAATGACCTCGGAAATTCACCGTTGAATAGTAAAAATTCGATGATGCGCTCGCTACGCACATTCGGATTATAGACTTTGCAATAGGCTTCAAAAGCACTCACCGATTTCAAAGTGCTGACCAAATCAAAATAGTGTTCAGTCGAAATATCATCTTCATCGCGCGGAATCTCGCTAAAATGTGCATCCAACAAAGTCAATAAATCGAGGGCACGTTCGATGTAGCGTCCAATTTGGATGAAGTGCCAGCCCTGATTATGATTCATTGTGGCATCGGTCACCCCTTGGAATAAATGCGAATGCTCACGAATTTCGACCAAATAATCATGTGGGGATACGCGCCAAATTGCCTCAGCATCAGCTTGTTGTACCAGCAGATAGAGTTTATTGAGTTGCATCCACATCTCAGAACTGAGTTGCTCCCGAACTTGCCGTGCATTTTCGCGTGCGCTAGCAACTGTCGCTACAATCGATGCTGAATTCGCACTATCAAACGCCAGATGACGCAAGACATGCTCATCATTGTTCATCTCATCTTCAAGCGATAAGCTACTTAGTAAGCGGTATCGTGGATTGTTGATGACATCATCACTTTCAAGTGTTGTATTCAGATACACATCCAACAGACGTGCTGTGTGTTCAGCCCGTTCCAAGTAGCGACTCATCCAATAGAGACTATCCGCGACTCGTGAGAGCATTGGTTGTTGATTACGCATAAAGCACCCATGTATCCTTACTGCCACCACCTTGTGACGAATTGACCACCAGCGACCCCTTCTGTAACGCAACCCGTGTGAGACCACCAGGGACGAGCATCGGTTTTGCACCCTGCAACATGAACGGACGTAAATCCACATGCCGTGCCGACAAACTCTCATCAATAAAGCAAGGTGCAGTCGATAATGCAAGTGTCGGCTGGGCAATATAATTACGTGGATTGCGCTCAATAGCATCGATGAAGTCGGCTTGTTGCGCTTTGGTGCTACGAGGACCGATGAGCATCCCATAGCCACCTGCTTCCCCTACGGCTTTCACCACCAATTTGTCGATATTAGCGATAACATGCTGACGCTGTGTGTCATCTTCTAGTAGATAGGTTTCAATATTCTGTAAAATGGGGTCTTGGTCAAGATAATAGCGAATCATCGCAGGGACATAAGCATAGACCGCTTTATCATCAGCAATGCCTGTTCCAACCGCATTGGCAAGCACCACATTACCAGCACGATAGGCATTGAATAAGCCATTCACGCCGAGTTGACTATCGTCACGGAACGCAAGCGCATCAAGAAAGTCATCATCAATCCGCCGATAAATGACATCGACTTTTTTCAAACCACTGGTAGTTCGCATGTAGACATAATTGTTATGCACCAACAAATCACGTCCCTCGACCAACTGTATCCCCATCTGACGTGCCAGAAACGTATGCTCAAAATATGCTGAGTTATAGACCCCAGGTGTTAAGAGTACAATCGTTGGGTCATCGGTGTTGATAGCCAGCGATTGCAAGGTACTTAGTAAGGCTTGTCCGTATTGGTCAACAGGGCGCACACCATAATTCTGGAACAATCTCGGAAAGACATTTTTTGTCACTTGCCGATTCGCTAGCATGTACGATACGCCACTCGGTACACGCAGATTATCTTCTAATACTGCGAAACTGCCATCGGTCAAACGCACCAAATCTGTGCCACAAATATTGACATAAGCATTATGTGGAACATTCACGCCACGCATCTCATCTCGATAGTGTTTTGCGGATGCGACTAAGTCATAGGGGATGACCTTATCATCGAAAATCTTGCCATCGTGATACACATCATACAAAAACATATTCATGGCTTGCAGACGTTGCGTTAAGCCTGCTTCAATGTGTGCCCATTCATCAGCCGTGATAATACGGGGCAATAAATCAAAGGGGAATGTCCGTTCTGTACCTTTTTCATCGCCATACACTGTGAAAGTAATCCCTTGATTGAGGAAGGTTATATCCGATGTTGCTTGCCGTTGTGCGAGGTCATCTATCGAAAATTGCACCAAGCGGTCAATCAAAGAGCGATACTGTGGACGCGCTTGCATATCAATATCAAAGGTCTCATCGTAGGCAGCATTATGCGTGATATAACGGTCTAATGTGGTCGGAATAACGGACATAAGGGATTATCTTCCAAAGTGAACTACAGTCTATCCAGATAACGATACTTATAGAGTGTAACCTGTCCACCAATAGATACAATGGATGGAATGTATAGTTTAATAGGATATTCACTTGTGAGGTTTGGATGATTTCTTCTCTGGAGTAAATCAAAAAGAGCGCATTTTTAAGATGAGAATGCGCTCTTTTATTCGATTAATACGATGTCGCTGAACAACTAAGACACCGAACTATACGCAAGACCAAGTCGTTCATCCACTTGTTCAAGATGTTCTGCTAGATGAATCCGCAAGGTCAGATGGTAACTCTGAGTGAATTTCATCAAACATTGCGCCATACTGGGTCTTGCAAGGATGAAAATTTTCCTCAAATTACTATGATCGAGCAAATTCTCAAACGGTTCAATCGGAATCACCTGTTCGGTATCATCCATTACTCTCAAATCCACCACTAAACTCAGAGGTGTTTTTGCTGGTTCTAGGTAACGGTCACGCGCCTCATGACAGGCTTGAACGTAATCGTTGAGCGAATAGCGACCTATCATCTCTAATAGGATAGCCTTGTCTCGTTCGTACCATGTAACAGTTTGAACCATGATGTTCCTCCTATGTTAGTATTATATACTAAATTAGGAGCGAACAACAGCAACACCTAAGTTGCCTAGCACAGCATCCGCTTCATCCATTGATTTGACCATCTTGTAAGGTTGCCCTACAATCTGAGTCGCAGCATTCGCGAGAAAACCCAAAATCGAGTTCAAAAAGTTCACATAAATGCTTGAGCCAATGTTCGGGCTATCCATCAATGGCTTTGATGCCTTTGTGATGCCGAATAAATCATTTGGCAGTTTTGTGATGTCTGTGCCATTGATTATGAGATGAACTTTGTTGGGTGCACCAGTAAGATAGTCATCAACAATGCTTTTGTTGAGTTCAGCCAATTCTTTGACTGTGACATCACCACTGAGTGTGACTAAAACCACTTTGTTCGCTACATACCATTCTGTTTGGTACATGAGACTTGCTCCTACTATAAAGACAATATGATTTATAACATATGGCGCAACTCCTCAAATGGTGATTCAGGAGAGCGGTAACGGTTTGTTCCTGATAATTGCCAATGCCACGCTGCGATAATTTGGTCTTTGAGACCGTGATAATAATCGTGAACGAGCGCATCAATGCTTTCATCATCGAACGACGGTAAGTTAGCTTCTTTCGCCAAAAATGACTCAAGATTTTCGTTGATTACACCAATGCTGTAATCCAAGGCTCTTTCAAATGAGAGACCAAAAGCGTGTTGGCTGACGGCAACCAGATTAAAATCGGACCCCATCACAACACATTCCCGATGGTAGCTGAAGATGTCATTCATCAAACCAGCAACACGGGTGCATTCTAACATAGCTTCTTGCAATACAGAGTGTGCAAGTACCTCGTCAGGTAGATAGATATTGCTAGCAAACTCAATCAAATCGACTGTTGGCACCATCCCAGAATCATGATCGCGGACTGCGATGTAATGTTCCACAAGATTTCGCCCTGTACGATTTGATTGTACACCCGAATCGTATGTCGTAGCCTTAAGATGTTTTTCTGTATTTTCGATGAGACGTTTTAACCAGCGTGGGTCGCTCAATGGTAGGAATAAATCACGGATTGCTTTAGCGGATACTTGCAACCTATCTTGATTATCTTGTACATGACCTGTTTTGAAAATTCGCACAATTTGGTCGAACATGCGCCGTTGTTCAATTTCACTTGGTATATTGCCCTCTGCATCATTACGATCCATTTGGTCATCAATGTAGAACAACAAATTGTTCAATACAATAATCGCAAACAAGCGTTCATAGCTTGTATGTGGGAACAAATATGCGCTCATCGTGTTGTATTCGCTCAAATTGGGTAGATAAATTCCCAATTCCTTACAGAATGCCTCTGCTGTGCGTTCTGCTTGTTCTGCCGTAGTATTAACTTGGCATGGTCCAGCGTACAAAATATCCGATAAACTTCTCAATCTTTGTTGTTGCATGTATTTCATCCTCCTGATATTGTATCCCTACATTACATTGGAACTACAAAATAATATTAAACTCTAAATAACGATATAACAGTTAAGAAATTTATTTCAGAGATTTTTTAATGTTGTTGAAGAATTATCTGCAAACCATTAGCAGGATGTAAAGTTGCCCGCACGCGCGGTACAACCGTTTGCCCTTTTGGAACAGTGATGTGGTAGCGTTGGAGGAGCATAGAAATAATTAACACCGCTTCCATGATGGCAAAATCGTTGCCTACACATTGGCGGAGACCTGCACTAAACGGTACAAAAGCAAAACGAGAGCGTTCTTTTTCGCGCTCAGGCGTAAAGCGAAGTGGGTCAAAGACCGTTGGCTTGTCCCACACATCAGGGTTACGATGCACACCATAGAAAAATACAAAGACGAAATTACCTGCGTCTACCTGATGCTCACCTAATGTATCGGCTTCAACTGCTTCGCGTGGCACAAATGGACTTGGTGGGTATAAGCGCAAACTCTCGAAAAAATTCATTCGGCATAATTCAAGAGAGCGATAATTTTCAAAACTCGGATGATTGCCTTGTAATACAGTATCAATCTCATCTTGCAAAGCGCGATACTGTTCAGGATTTTCTGACAACAGATACCAAAGCCATGTCAGTGCTGTCGAGGTGCTTTCATAACCAGCCAGAAAAATCGTCATCACCTCATCGAACAGTTGCTGTTCACCCATCCGCGCATTCGTCTCTTCATCAACTGCATGGAGCAACATGCCAAGTAAATTCTCTTGATTATCATCACGCTTACGATGTACGGCAATTACTTTAGATACAGCATCATGCACGACTTGGTAGGCTTGTTTAAAACGTTTTTCACCTGGTATCGGCAAACTTTGTGGATAAAAAAGCAAGTATCCACGTGTGGCGGTGTAATCGACAATTACTTTAACTGCTTGAGCAATGTCATCACGTTCTTTAGTCGTCAAAATATCAGTGCCGAACAGTGTATTGGTGATTAACGCCATCGATAATTGCGCCATCAAATCACCAGCATCTACGGATTGCCCTACCAATTGTTCCCAATCAGTCAGCATAGTATCAATCGTATCAACCATGGTTTGTGTGATATTGATGAGGGCGTTGCGATGCAAATGAGGTTGAACTAAGCGTTTTTGTTGGAGGTGCAAATCACCAGCACTCGTGATTAGTCCTTGCCCTAGTGTGATTTTAGCAGCAGAGTAGTATAGGTCGGGCTTGATATAATTCTTGACCTTATCACGCAACACTTGCTGAACAGAATCAGGGTCAGCCGCGAGGTATAGGGGTACTTGACCAAACCGAACTTTAGTCGGACTGCCATTTTCAATGACAAGTTGTTCTAATGTGCGGATGATACCCAAGCGTGAAAAGCGAGGGAAAAGTGTTAGTATCTGTGGCTCTGCCATGTGACAAATATACCTAACGATGCAAACTTCTGTAATCACCCCACTCTAAGCATACTACAGCTTTATGACGAAATTAATTAAATCTTGATTAGGAACTATACGGAATTGTCAATTATATAATTATGTAATTTGCTTTCTGATAGTAACTTTCGGTGAAAATTGTAGGACTTGAATATTCTAAACCCAGTAAAATCAATAATTAAAGTTCAAAAATTTACCTAATCTCAATTTGAACAATGATGATGGTCAGAGAGTTTCGCTAATCTTTAGTAACGGTCGTGTAAACCAATACCCTCAAAGATATTAGACATATATTTTTCGATACGTCGAATACGAGTCTCGGATTTTTTCGCGCTGGAAAAATGGAGTAAATATCCACGTTGACGACCAGGGGTAAGTGCCTCGAACGCAGCTTGGAATTGCGGATCGTCTTCAAATTTGGACAATAGTTCGTCAGGCATTTCATATTGCTCAGTAGATTTGTAGCTGTATTCTAAGCCTGTATCTTCCACACGAATAGCGTCTAGGATATATACCTGTAGGGTATCTGCCATACGAGTGATTTTCTGAGCATCACCTTGTTCAAAACGAATTAACCTTGATGCTTGCGTGTTAGCTGTCGGCTGAATGAGGATATTATGAGGATCGTTCATAAGCGCACCTTTGAAAAAACTAAGGCAACAATAGTCTTTGAAGGCAGATAGCAGAAGAACATTTGCCCCATTGTAGGTATAGCACGGCACGCTCCACTTGATTTCTTCTGATAGGTTGCTTTCAAGCAAAATTGCGCGTAAGGCTTTTAGCTCTGGCTCGAAATTATGGACTTTACAATCAGGAGTACCCCCAAGAGGGCAACGTCCGCAACCGATGGCTAGATATTCATCTACAGTAGTAGGTTGTTTAGGCATGTTGAGTGCCTCTCTTAGTATGCTTTATTCATGAGTTGAGTGTTATCAGCCTGTAGACCTACGCACAAGATCAGAGATTTTTTCTTCTGTTGCCGTGTCGAATTCGGTTAAGAACCATGCACAAGCCATCAGGTGATGAAGGTCATTTTCATTAGGCGTAAAAACTGCTTTTTCGGTGAGACCAAATGTCATGAACTTGCCATCAACGCGGAAAAAGCAGAGAACATCTCCATTTTTCGTGTATGCTGGCGCACCGTACCACGTAGTTGCTTCTAGCTTAGGATTAGCTTTCGTTATCGTTTCATGTAGCTTCTTACCTATTGCATCATAAGGCTTTTCCATCTTTGCTATCTTTTTTAGTATTTTTGTTTCTTTGTCAGTTCCCATGTTAAACATATCGTGTTCCTCTGCTATTCTGCATTCAATTTTGTTGGATTATGAAAGGTTTTCGTAGTATATTAGCCTATATGTAATTTTGATAGTTTTATCGGTGCTATTGATTTTGTGAGTTATGGTTTATCTTGTGTGAGAACCATGATATTACCGCTATTATCTTTAAAAATAGCTTCAACAATGCCATAAGGACGCTCTGTAGGTGGCTGTACGAATTCTACTCCGTTGTTTTTGAGCGTTTCATATGTCTTCTGGCAATCGTCGGTTTTCCAAGGTCCGATACTCAACTGACCTGCTTCGACAAGTTTGGTCAAATGATTGACTTCTTCTTGTGTAAATTGTTCACTCGGTTTTATCGCGCCTAGTTGAAATTCAATCTCTGGCTGGCTTGGCAATCCGATTGTCAGCCATCGAAAATCGCCATGCGTAACATCTGCCCGAATCTCAAAGCCTAATTTTTCTGTATAAAAACGCAATGCCTCGGCTTGATCTGTTACCCAAATAGTTGCAACTGATAGCTGGGTTATCATCGCTCACCTCCATACACTCTACATTGTGTAGTTCATGACCAGAAGTATAACTGATGAAAAGTGGGATAGCTTCTCGAAAATTGCTGTCTTTTAAGGGTTAAGTGTGGAATTCAAGCCATGTAGATGGTAATGACAAAGAGGAATGTAAGACGATTTACGTATTTTCTGACCACAGAGGCGATAATCAGTAGGTGGTATCCCGACAGTTTTGCAAAATAGTGTGCTGAATGAACCTAGACTTTCATAGCCGACATGGAGACAAATCGCGGTGATACTCAAATCAGAGTTAATTAGAAGCTCTTTTGCTTTGTTCATACGTAGTTGGATTACATACTGATGTGGTGTCTGTCGATAAGCACGGTAAAATCGTCTGATGAGATGGAAAGGTGAAAGCGCAACTCTGTGACTCAGTTGCTCAACTGTGATAGAAGTTGTGTACTCACATTCCAGAATCTGGCGTGCAATCTGAATCTGTTTAGTGTACTCCAAATTAAACCTCTGTGTTTTGATATGTCGATAGCATAAATGTTCTACTTTAATTATAGCATAGTATCTCGATGATGGTCTAATCTTACTAATGCGATTTCATTTATAGTATTAAGCATGAGATGAAAAGGCGGGCTAATCCCTTGTCTATTTGTACAACTGTTTGCTTAGCCCCTATCTATAATGCCTTCTATAGCCGATGCACCTTGCTTACTTAACCACACAATTTGATAGACAGTCAACTGGCGCGGTTCAATTGCCTGAAAACCTAAGGCTCGCCCTAATGCAATGAACAAACTATTAAATATACGTCGGTTGATGCCAGCAGCAAATTTACGAAAAACCTGCCGTTCGATTAAGTCTAATTTTGCTCCTCTGATGAGATTATCAAAACGAGCTTCTGTCACCCAATCCTCGACTGGTTGCGCGATGACCCAATCTTGTTGCATCCACTCATCATAAATTTCACCGCGTGGCGTTGTCATCACGATACTGCCCTCATCGTGAAGCAAAGTTGCTAACTGGCGCATGAAATCCTGTTGTTGTGGATATGGCACATGCTCAATTACTTCTGATGAAACGATAACATCAAAGTAGCCTGCATAATTATTATTGAGCAGTGTTTCTGATGTTCCTTCAATGAACTCTAAGTCAGGATACAATTTCTGCGCGTACTTCGCCACAGTGTGCACAGGCTCGACTCCTACGACATCACCATACATACTTAGCATAAAAGTCAACCAACCACGCCCACAGCCCATATCCAATATCCGCAATGGACGCTCATGTACTTCATCGAATTGTGTTGCGATATGAGTCACTAAAGCTAATACTTGATTGGCACGACGTACTTCATCAGGATTTGGATACCGTGAGATAGAATCCCCTGTTTGTGTGAAAAAATCGGTATAAAAATCTGTGGTGTCGTCTTGATGGTTGTTTGGCATTGACTTGTCCTTTAGGTCAGTCGCTTACATCTGAGGAAATGTGTCCATCGTCTGTATCAATAAGATGATTGTCATCAACTTTGTCCAAATCAGATAAACGATTATGCGCTGTTTGCTCGTGTGCTAATTGACGAATTTGCAATGCCAACTGACTAACATAGTGTGTATGCCGTCCGAGGTCGAGTGTTTCAAGTGAACTGGTGGGGCGACTGTCAATCTGAATCCGCGTTGTGGTTTTATTGATTTGCTGTAACTGAATCTCAACCCGTGAAAAATCCATTACATCTTGAATGCCGAGTGTCTTCGCACGTAAGCCTGCACGAATACGCCCGATGGCGCGGTTTTGCTCATGAATTTTGAGGCGTTGTGTTGACAGAATCCCTGTCAGTGTATGTGGGATGTTTTCATCATCTAACATCATGAGTGCATTCAGGGCGAGGTCGAAAGCACTTTCTAGTGATATATCAATTTCAATAGTCCGTGTCTGATGCGTGTCCATAGTGTCACTAACTTTTTGTTTATTCGCTAAAGCTGATTTTGTCCGTTGATATTGCAGACTGTAGCTGATGAATCCAAAAAATAAAGTGATAGCACTCATTGCTGATGCTGCCACAAGCGCACCAATTGCACCCACCCATGTATAAACAAATAAGACATAAATTGCTAAAAATACGAAGCCACTAGCCAAAAGAATAAACTGAATGTTTTTACGTGGTAAGCTCATAATACCCTCCTGCTTTCTAAAAACTTTAACATGAATCATCATCGAATAGCATTAGGATAAATGCCTCATTAAAACAAAAAACCACCACAATGTGTCGTGATGGTTTTCATATAGGATCATGTTTGGTCGTCATGCGAGAGCATCCTTAAAGGCTGTGAGTCGTGGGACGACGTTTGCCTTGAACGCCTCGCCGACGTGGCATAGACTCAAGTTTTCCCTCGCGTGCTACACGCCGTTTCTCTGCCTTTTGTAGATGCTCAGTGCTGTAGTGACGATAATCGTCAAATGTCCACTTCATGATTGCTCTCCCCTAGATAATTCTAACGTTGTTTACGATTGCGTTTGTTGTTGCGATAGTCGCTATTGTTGTTATTTGCCCGACTGCGTTGTTGAGCCTTTTGGCGACGTTCGTCTGCATCGTATTCGTATTGTTGATAGTTGTAGCCGTTCATGATGTTCTCCTTATACTTGAATGTTATGTGTTGCTGAATTTAGCGTTGTTTACGATTACGTTTGTTATTGCGATAATCGTTGCTGTTGTTTGCGCGACTGCGTTGTTGCGCTTTTTGACGACGTTCGTTTGCATCGTATTCGTACTGTTGATAGTTATAGCCGTTCATGTCATGCTCCCTATGCTTGAATGTTGTGTGTTGCTGAATTTAGCGTTGTTTACGATTGCGTTTGTTATTGCGATAGTCGTTGCTGTTGTTTGTGCGACTGCGTTGTTGAGCCTTTCGGCGACGTTCGTTTGCATCGTATTCGTATTGTTGATAGTTATAGCCGTTCATGATGTTCTCCTAATGTATTTGATGTGTTTTATAGACAGTGTTGATAAAGCAGTTCTTACCCAAATTAATCACTATACCCGATTTTTTGGGTAGTTGCTGTGAAATTAAAGACTAGCGACGGCGGTGATTTTGCTTGCCCCGATTTTCTTGGTGGCGATTCCCACTCACTTGAGCACGATAAGCCTGAGCAGTCAATTCGGCAGTATTATATTTTTCTGTGTTTTTATTGAATCTCATGCTGTTACCTCCTCTTTGCTTGTCTCTATCTTGTTATACGGGTGTCTGTTCAAAAAGGTTCAAAATTCGTCAGACTTTTTATAAATGTTTATTTTTAGCGATTGTCAACCTGTGCTGACACTGTCTTATCAATCAATACGCGGAATACTGGAAAAAGGTTCAAAATTTGCCAAAATTGCTAGTCGGCTGATGTGTGATTTATTTGTTAAGGTGCGGTCAAAAAGCAGGGTTGCCACAAAAACTAATTGCTTGGCAAAGCGGTTGGACGTGTTAAAACGTTGTTCGGCAGCAACCCATATCGGATGTCACTTTCAAGAACTGCTTCCCACCAGTTCACCTTACCCCTCTACCCGATAAGCTGGGTAAGATAATTTCATTATATGCACTAAAGTGGGTAAAGTCAAGTTAATGTTCTTAATTTTATAATATGTATAAGGTCTTAATGGTTCAATAGAGATAATTTGACAATTTCTGATGTTATGTTGATAACCTTATATTCATTATAATGGGTAAACGAACACTTGTGCAATGATAGTCTGAACAATCATTGCCTGTACTTTAGACCAATTTTTATGCTGTGTGGACGCATTGTTAGCCAGCGTAGGGCAAGCGTAAGAAATGCTTAATGGTGGTAAGAATTTAAACTACCGTTCTTTCTTGCGCTCTGGGCATTTAAGCTACCTTTAGTAGAAATTAGATGAATTTGTATGGGTCTTGGCACATATCAAACCCAGTAAAATTTAAAACTTATTGAATAGCACAATCTGCGCTTATTCAAATAGTGAAATTTATTTCACGTTATTTTGTAGCTCGTCAATTGATTGACGAGTGGTGTGGGTTCTCAAACATCCATCAGATTTTGTGGTATTCTCTCTTTGGATTCACACACGGTAGAGGATTATCATGCGACGCATTGGCTTCATACTCATTATTATGATATTGGCAGGCTGTAATTTAGGTGCACCACAAGATAGTAGCTCAACGCCATCTACCCCTGTGGAAGCTGATGCAACAGCAACTGTTGACCTCGACAGCATCACCCCTTTTGCCATCACGGAACGTGCCCGCCCCACCAGCATTTTTGGTGCAACTAGCACGCCTTCTGAACTCAACTTTGAAGGGCAACTCGTCTATTCACGTAATGAAGAAGTCACAGGCTGGGATATTTTCACCATGTTTGCCAATGGCACAGGCATCGTCAATATAACCAATAGTGCTGGTGATGATGTACGCCCAAAATGGTCGCCAGATGGCACTCTGATAGCCTTCGATAGTGATGTTAGTGGCAATCAAGAAATTTATGTGATGAATACCGATGGTAGCAATCGTCGTAATCTCACCAATTCAGATGCAACTGATTTACGAGCCAATTGGTCACCTGATGGTAGCCAGATTGTGTTTCATAGTAATCGGAGTGGCAATTGGGATTTGTGGATTATGAATGCTGATGGGAGCAATCCACGACAACTCACACAACATCCCGAAGATGATTGGGTGCCGTCTTGGTCACCTGATGGCACACGGATTGCCTTTCATAGTAACCGTACAGGCAATTTTGAGCTCTACCTCATCAATGTCGATGGCACGAATCTCGTACAACTCACCGATCATCCTGCTAACGACTTCGCTCCTGAATGGTCACCTGATGGCACGCGCCTTGCTTTTCATACTAATCGAGATGGCAATTTCGAGGTGTATACAATTAATGCGGATGGCACAAATCTTGTGCGCTTAACTACACATCTTGGCAATGATGTCTCGCCCACATGGTCACCTGATGGCACGCTGATTGCTTTCCATGCTGTGCGCGATACAGACCGCGACCTCTTTGTGATGAGCGCGATAGGCGAAAATCAAGTTGCCGTGACCTTTACATTACAAGAGGAACAATCTCCTCATTGGCGACCTTAGTCAATCGTCTTGTCGGTCAAACTCAATGTCCGCATATATATCCACTAAAGCGAGAGTGAAATCACCTGTTTCAATCGTGAATGTGGCATCTATGCCAATTGCATCACTGAATGTCCATAAGCCACTCGGTTGTCGCGTAAAGCCTTCGATACGTGGTTTTTCTTGTGATACCAACACATAATGCTGTAATGAACTCACTTTACGGTAAAATTCAAACTTATCACCTCGGTCATAGGCTTCTGATGATGGCGACATGACTTCAATAACAATAGTTGGATTTACTAGACTCAAGCGTGCTTCACCGCAGACGATTGACGCATCAGGATACACATATTTACTCTCAGAAATTTGAACACGCATATCGGAGGTATGTACAGCACAACCATGTTTTCTGCGTTGTGTGTGCAGTGTTGCAAGCAGATTAGTTGAAATTAAACTATGATTCTCTGTTCTCCCTGCCATTGCGTAGATATAGCCATCTATGTATTCGTGCTTAATCTCGCTAGTTTTCTCAAACTCAAGATAGTCTTCGACAATCATTCGACGTGGGTCTTGTTGTGGATTGGTCGCCATTATCTGCCCCAATCTGATTAGTGTATCTTCATTATAGCAGACAACACTACCTCACATCTGCGGAATTTTCTCGCCTTTTGCTGATGTGCTGACAGTTTTATCAATGCGCTTTTGCCGAGTTTTATCGGTCTTGGCTAATTTAATCCAGCGCAGAACATTCCGTTTGTAAGATGGAGCAACCGCTTCAAAATAAGTTTCTGCGTCCTGATTTTTAGCGAGGGCTTCTGCCAAATCATCAGGGACAATTAGTGCATCGACATCATCCATGAAGTTCCACAAACCACTCACTTTACCCTCTTCCACTGACCGTATGCCAGATTCGTGCATTTTGCCTTGCTCTGTCAATTTTGCGACGCGCTCTTTATAGCTCTTTGCCCAATGCTGTGTTTTGCGTGGTGAGAGTAACTGCATCGTGCGTTCATCATCTAAAACCTTGCGCCGACCATCAATCCAACCGAAACACAAAATTTCGTCAAGTACTTCATCGCGCGATACATAATTATCACCCATGTGCTTTTTATACGTCACCAGCCAAATACTCTCTTCTTGAGCATGATTTGCTTCTAACCAGTCTCGTAATGCTTGTGCAGATTTGACTTCGACTTTTTGTAGGTCATCTTGTTTTGGCATCTGCATTCCCTTTTCATCATCTGATTATCTCTGCATAATGGTAGTAACTTTGAGTAATCAATATCTGAACACAATCTGAGTATTCATCTAATATGAATGAGGATGATAATGTCCGATAACATTGACGCACGCGGAAAACTAGACGACGAACCCTTCGATTATCAAATCACCAAAGATAATCGTGTCTTACTTTACTATCACAACAAACACATCAAAACACTATCAGGCAAACAGGCTAAGAAATTCATCGCCGAGATAGACACGCTTGATTGGCACGATGCTCAATTGCTGATGGCAAAGGTGACAGGCAACTTCAAACGCGGTAATGAACGCGATGGCAAACAATCTCAATGACCCCTTTCTCCTAGTTAATTGTCGAAAACTTACCACTGATGTTATACTCCCCATATAACGTTAAATTGTGTTGATGAACAAAGCAATCGAGGACGCTAGATGACCGAGTTTAAACCCCTAGAAGCACCAGCGAAGGATATTCAAGACCTGCCTCTCATGCACCCAGGCAGACCTGTCGGGCGTGATGCTGTCCTCAAGGAAATTTACACTCATCTACAGAGCCAACGTCCCGTTTTGCTCTACGGTGCATCAGGCAATGGTAAGACCGCCTTAGCTGCTGCGCTGGCTGCTGCTTTTGTCCAACAAGCAGGTGGGGTTATCTGGCTCAATGTTCGCACGCATCCGCTATCAGCCTTACTTGCTCAAATCGGACGCGCTCTCGATATTGAAGATGTCAAAGCGAGTGACCAACCTGCAGCACACGTTGGCGCAGTATCAACCGCACTGACACAACAAAAACCCTTTATTGTGCTGGACAATGTCGAAGATGCACTCGCACCACAACAATTCATCGACAAAGCTGCCGATAATATTCCGCTTGTGATGATTAGCGAAACTGAACTTGAAGGACCTTGGGAAACAGTCCATGTCGATGTGTTAGCTGATACGGACTCACTGGTACTCTTCAAGCAAAAGAGTGGCATCCAAGGCTCAGATAGTGATATTGATATTTACGGACTGACCAAGTTACTCGATTATCGTCCCTTGCCATTGGTCTTAGCAGCGCGTGGCATGGTCGCAGCCAAGCAAGCACCAGCCGATTACCTCAAAAATCTCAAGGCGGTCAACGAACAATCAGGCGATGTGACCTTATCCGCGATTGCATTGAGTTATCGTTCGCTCAACAATGCCCTACAAGGCTTAATTCTGATGCTCGGTGCAACCTTCCGAGGCGAAGCCAGTCTCGACTTTTTGGCACAAGTGAGTGGTGTTCCAGAAAGTGGCATTCAACAAGCGATGAATATTCTCGCTCAACTTTACTTGGTCGAAAAATTTACCTGCTATGGCAAAGATTATTATCGTATGCCGACCAAAGTTCATGCTTTTGCACGCTCGGCATTGCAAGGGAAAAATCAACTCGGCACACTCCAACAAAAAGTTCATGATACAACACTCGAATACGCTCTCGATCATATTGATGACCCGAAATTCTTAGCAAAAGAACTGAGTAACTTCATCGCCACTGCACAATGGGCAAGTGATAATGCTGACCGCGATACCGCTAGCCAACTCGCGGATACCCTCACCGAAGCCGATGATTTTATCGATGAACATGGCTATACCTACGAAGCACTCGTCCTACGTAATATCGCAGGAGGCAATCAAGCCTTCCCTGCCTATGCCGATATTGAACCTGTCGTCGATGATGAATCCGATGATGGCTATTATGATTATGATGATGACGAAGAATACGATGACGACGAATCCTTCAGCGACCTCTACGAGCAATTTACTGATACCGCAGCTATGCAAGCTGCACCAGGGATTGATGTCTTCGATGATGATTTTGACGATTTCGATGACGATTACGAATTAGACGAGAGCATCCTTGATGATGAAGATGAATCGACTTTTGAAGCACCTGATTTAGGTGATCTCAACATCATTGAGGGCATGGATAGTCAAGCACTGCGCACAGACCAACTCAGTGGCATTGACGTTGACCAATTGCGACAAGCACTAGCGCAAGCCAAGCAACAAAATGATGTGCCTCGTATTACCCAAATTTACAAAGCAATTGGTAAAGTTCAAGTCGGACAAGATAAAGATACCGAAGCCATCACCACCTATAATGAATTGCTCGAAGTCTACGAAGCAGAAAGCAATACGGAAGGTGTTCTCGATACGCTCAATATGCTCGGCTCATTGCTGATTAAAACAGGCAATTCACAAGCAGCCGTCATGCACGCTACTCAAGGAGTGCAAGCAGCCAAAGATGCTAACGATAGTGCTACCGAACTACAAATGCACATGATTCTTGGTGAAGCGCGTCAAGACCTCGGTGAAACACAATCGGCTGTCGATAGCTTCAAGAAAGCTCTCGAAATTGCACGCAATACGGGTGATCGTCAGCACGAAGCACTGATTCTCTACAACTTGGGCAATGCCCATCTCGATAATGGCTCAACTGATGATGCCATTCATTCGCTAGAGCAAGCGCGTGAACTCTTCAAAGACCAAGTGAAGCGCGATTACGAAGGTCGTGTTCTCGGCGCACTTGGTAGTGCCAATGCTGACCTCGAACAATGGAGTGAAGCTATCGGCTATTATCGTTCGGCACTCTACATTGCCCGTGAAGTCGATGATAAAGAAGATGAAAGTCTGCAACTGAGTAATCTCGCTCAAGCCCAAGAACAATCAGGCAAAGTAGGCGAAGCCTTGCAGAGTTATCGCCAAGCCTTGCATCTTGCCTTTGAAAGCGAAAACCGTGCAGAAATTGTCTCAGCGATTGTAGATTTAGTACGCCTCTTATTGATTAGCCCTGTGCATCTTGATATTGCCGATATGCTCCTCAAAGATGCTATGAACCGCGACCCAGAAGATAAAGATGTGCTCAATCTCTTCCAGCAAGTGAGTGTCAAACGCCAAGAAGTGATGGGTGCAGGCAAAACACAAAAACCTGTCAACGGCACGGCACAACAATACGCTGCCAACGCCTACGAACTCATCTAACTCCAACATTGTAGGGGACGCACCTGTGCATCCCGTTAAATATAACCAGAGCGTACTCCTCACGGATGCGCTTTTTTTATTGACACAATGTCAACAAACCTCAACACAATCTCCCAAAAAGCCATGCTACACTGAAACGATTATGAAGCACAATTACGAGGAAATAGTCAATCGAATGCTCAAGAAATTATCCCTAATCATCATGCTATTCGCGCTGAGTACCTTACTCATCCAAGCACAAGATAGCGACGATGCAAACGACCCGAATAATAATAAGGATGCCAACGCCTGTTACGACGGTGGCACACTCGAAGGCAAATGCGATTCCGAAGTGATGTGGCAAGCAGGTTGGTACTTAATCCGCTTTGAATACGACATTTTTGACCGCAACGAGATTCCAGCATGGGTCAGTTGGGCGTTACCACCCGAAATTGCACCTGCTGTTGTCGTAGTCGATAGCACCGATGATGCACCGAGCACACCAGCACTCCCCACAGGACCAGCAAATTGTTGGAATGATGGCTCTGAATCCTTCATCTTTGCGCCAAGCGAATTGGATAAACAAACATCGCGTTATACGTTTTATGGGAACTTGATTTGTACTAGACCAGACGGCGGAGGTCTTATCTTGTTGAGGACAAGTCTAATGTCAGCCGATGCTGATAAAACTTCTATTATCACAGCGAGTAGCAATGCCGATGCCATGACCAAATGCCAAGCCCTATTCTCAGGCGGTGGTGATAGCAATCATCGTGTCGCCTCTGTCAATTCACTCGGTTACAACACACCATCCAATTGGTACGCTTGCGAAGCTGACAGCGGACCTATTGGCTAAAATATTCCAAAAGGGCGACGATTACAGTCGCTCTTTTTTATTGACACAACCTCAACGCAATCTCCCAAAAACTCATGCTACACTGAAACGATTATGAAGCACAATTACGAGGAAATAGTCAATCGAATGCTCAAGAAATTATCCCTAATCATCATGCTATTTGTGCTGAGTACACTGCTCATCCAAGCACAAGATAGTGACGATGCAAACGACCCGAATAATAACGAGGATGCCAATGCCTGTTACGAGGGTGGCACACTTGAAGGCAAATGCGATTCGGAAGTGATGTGGCAAGCAGGTTGGTATTTAATCCGCTTTGAATATGGCATCTTTGACCGCGACGAGATTCCAGCATGGGTCAGTTGGGCGTTACCACCCGAAATTGCACCTGCTGTTGTCGTAGTCGATAATAGCGATGATATGCCAAGTACACCAGCAACTCCTTCAGGACCTACCAACTGTTGGACAAATGGCAGAGACTCATTCAAGTTTGCACCAAGCCAGTTAGATAGACCCACAGGTCCTTATGATTTTGACAACGATACAAAGTGTGGCGAGGGTTCTACATCAGGAATCGTAACATTTAAGACAAGCCTCATTTCAGCCGACGCTGATTTGCGGGCTATCATCACAGCGAGTAGCAATGCTGATGCCATGACCAAATGCCAAGCCCTATTCGCAGGCGGTGGCGATAGCAATCATCGTGTCGCGTCAGTCAATTCGCTCGGCTATAACACACCCTCCAATTGGTATGCGTGCGAAGCCGATACAGGACCTATCCTCTAACAGTAATATCTTTCAAAGGGTGACGAACATAGTCGCTCTTTTTTTGTCCCAAAACCCCTAGCGATGAGGGGTGCGCCAATCCTCAATTCACAGTACAGTAGGATAAAATGATTGGGGATGTGTATGAATTGGTTTTGTGACCTATCAGGCTTGAATTGTCTTGACTTACAACGTGCAGTCAGTGATATACAATTACAACTCAATGTGACACTTGCCTTCTTAGGTTTATTAATCGCTTTCGTCATTATTTTCGGCATCGTCTCCAAATGGCTGACATCGCGCAAACAAGCCACGACCCCTTCTCTCAGTAAATTAGACCGCATGGGCTGGCGCAATCAACCCGAACCCGCACTGCAAAAATCTCACTGGTGGAGCGATTACTGGCAAGGCATCAGCACCGAATTTTTCGGGGCAGTTGTGACAACTGTCTTGCTCGGTTTAGGGGTTCTCATTTTTGAGCAGTATCAAGACATTCAAAATCGCAAAGCCGAACTCATTCTACAAATGGGCAGTGATGAGCGCGTCTGGGCAATTGAAGCAGTCAGGCAATTAGATGTAGAAGGCTGGTTATCTGATGGAGCATTAAACAATGCTATTTTATGGAATGCTGATTTGACGAATGCTGATTTACGGCTTGCCGATTTGACGAATGCTAATTTATATGGTGTCAATTTTACGAATGCTCGTTCAAATAATGCCAATTTTATGAATGCTTATTTGGATGCTGCTAATTTTACGAATGCTGATTTGGATGATGCCAATTTTACGAATGCTGATTTGCTTTTTGCCAATTTTACGAATGCTTATTTGGATGCTGCTAATTTTATGAATGCTAATTTACGGCTTGCCGATTTCAATGAGACTATCATATTACCTGATGGCACGAATTGGACACCTGACACCGACATGGCACGCTTCACTGACCCCACTCACCCTAATTTCTGGAATCCCTGTGTAGAAGTCAGCCCAGCCCCTTGGTACTGTGAATAATGGGTATACATCATGTAGCTTTTCGTAGGGACGGCATTCTTGCCGTCCGCTTTATTTGATAGGGAATTTAGAGATGAAGATTTTACTTCAAAATAACAACCGCTCTTAGTTCACCACCGCCCCAGTGAAGAACTTATTCAACGCCTGACCCACACTGTTATCATTCAAATACTCAATGTGTTGCCCCTTGAACGGAATCGGCTCCATCCCAAAGACATCCACCAGCGCATTGTTCGGCACAGTGTTTGGCACCGCCAACAAATCTAGCAAACTCGTACTCACAGGTGACCCAGGCAAGGTATTTTCCATAATCGCCACCACAGGACGCAACAAGAACACAGGTGCAGGAATCATCACTCTGCCTGTATCCAATGCCTTGATGACCCGTTGCTCAATTTCTTTCAGTGTCAGCACCTCAGGACCACCAATTTCAAGCTCCTGATGAATCGTCTCATCGTTTTCGATGCTCCGCACAGTTGCTTCTGCTACATCAAAAATCGACACAGGTTGAAATTGTGCTTTACCACCACCAATTAGAGGGAATACAATCGGCGTTAATTTTACCAATCGCGCAAAGGTGTTGAAGAATTCATCTTGCGGACCAAAAATCGCACTCGGACGAATCGCTGTCCATTTCAGATTTTCTTGCATGGCAACGTATTCTTGGGCTTTGCCTTTACTCGCCAAAAAGCGATACGGCAAACTGGAATCTGCACCATTTTGGCTGATATTGATGAAGCGTTTGACATTGGCATCGACAGCTGCATCGATCACATTAATCGTGCCTTGGTAATTGACTTCTTCGTAGGTCTGTCCACCCTTTTCCATCGAAATCGCCACAGTATGCACAACAGCATCGACACCACGCATCAAATCGGCCCACACACTGCGGTTAGTGACATCACCTTGTACAATCTCAATCTTATCCCCAAAGTGACCAAGGCGTTTTTCAGCTTTTTCAAGATTACGCACCACCGCACGCACTTGATAATTTTTCTCAACTAATTTGGCGATGACATTGTTACCCACAAACCCTGCACCACCTGTAACCAGTACAAGCATTCCCGAACCTCTCTGTATTGTGATTTTTTGCTCAATATACTTGTATTTTAGTCAGTGTTGATGAGGGTTGCATTAATCTTGCTTGAAATCATTCGGAAGGTGCTACTTTCAGGATATATCATCTGAAAATATACAATTATCCATTATTAGACAGACTGCGAATATATGTACAACTCTCTTATCTTGGGTGGCTTATTTTATTGCTATACTAAGGTGCATTCTGTCAGATTCATAGCTAGGAACACACCTATTCATGACCACACCTGAACAAGAACTCTCCTACCCTGATGGACCGCCTACCGACATCATTGGCGGACATCTCATCAGCTTACGACGCGATTCACTAGGCTTCCTCACTGAAAATATGCAATACGGTGATATTACCCATATCAAATTCCTAAAATACGATGGCTATCAAGTCAACCATCCTGACCTCATTCGTCAAGTGATGACTACCGATAACGCCATTTGGCATAAATCAATCATCTATAAACGTCAACTCAAAGATTACCTTGGCGATGGCATCTTGACTGTCGATGGCGATTTCTGGCGCAATCAGCGTAAATTGATGCAACCTGCCTTTCACGTCAAGCGCATCAGTGCTTATGCTGATACGATGGTCGATTACGCGCTCCATATGCTCGAAGATTGGCGTGATGGCGAAGTCCGCGATGTTGCCGATGATATGATGGCAGTTACCCTTAATATCGTTGGTAAAACGCTCTTTGATGCTGACTTCCGCAAAGAATCGGACCAAGTCTCAGAAGCACTGGGTTTCATGTTAGAAGAAATTGTTCACGCCTCACAACAGATTTTTCATCTTCCAGAGTGGATACCAACGCCGACTAAATATCGCAAACAACGCACCATCGATATGCTGGATGATGTTGTGATGCCGATTATCCAAGCGCGTCGTGCATCAGGCGAAGATACGGGTGATTTACTGTCGATGTTGTTGATGGCAGAAGATGAAGACGGCAACAGTATGTCCGACCAACAATTGCGCGATGAAGCCGTTACACTTGTGTTGGCTGGTCACGAAACAACTGCTAATGCTCTCACATGGACACTATACTTGCTCTCGCAAAATCCAGAAATTTATGAAAAACTCCAAGCCGAAATTGACGCTGTGCTTGGCTCACGCCCTGCCACAATGGAAGATTTACGCCAGCTAAGCTACACCGAACAAGTCATCAAAGAGAGTATGCGTGTGCTACCTCCTGTTTGGAGTGTTGCACGACAAGCACGCGAAACAACCGAACTTGGTGGTTATCCAATTCGTAAATATGCCACTGCTGTCATCCCAATTTGGGGCGTGCATCATGATGAACGCTGGTATCCTGACCCCTATCAATTTAAACCTGAACGCTGGACAGAAGAAAACGAAGCACAAATCCCACGTTATGCTTACTTGCCATTTGGAGCAGGTCCGCGTGTTTGCGTGGGCAACTCATTCGCTATGATGGAAGCAGTCTTAGTGCTAGCAACCATCTTGCAAAAAGTGCATGTTTCCTTAGTTGAGGGTCATAAAGTCGAGCCAGAGCCACTCCTGACACTGCGTCCAAAACACGGCATGAAGATGATCGTTACTCGCCGTAATTGAGCAAGAATAGTTTCCAACCTCACAATTATCCAGAAGGGGTAATGCCCTTCTTTTTTATCATGTCCCAAAAACACTACGCACCGCACCATGGAAGGATTCCGCCCAGATGACCCAATCATGCCCACTCACCCAAGGTCTAAAGCTCGCTTCTGCCCCAGCCTCTGTCACATGCTGATACAGCCAGTTTGTTGTGCGATAAAAGCCTTCTTCTAAATACCCTGCCACAAAATAATACTGAACCGTGTTATCGACCTGTAGCGTCGGTACTTGCCGAATTGGATTGACCCCAGCCGAAAACGGAAAACTGTGTCCGTAAATATCGGGGTGACGCAGTGCCATTGTCATCGCAAAAACACCGCCATTTGATACTCCAAAAACGACTCTATCATCACGCTCAGACGATGCCCCAAGTGTTTCTTCTGCCCATTCCCGAACAACTTTTGTAAAGAAGACTTCATGCGCGTAGAATCGCTCCCAATCAATTGCAGGGATGTATTCTTCCCTTCGATACTCACTGGAATGAACACCCACCAGCAAAATCGGTTCAATCTCGCCATCACGAATGAGTGGTTCAATATAGTGCGCCAATTCAGCGACAGCACCGCCATCAGCCGAATAGACGACGGGATACGTTTGCTCTGGATTGTGATTTGGTGGTAGATAAACCGTTAAATCGCGAATTGACGTGATGTGAGGCATTTCAAGCGAGGTTTGTAGGATTTCTCCGCGTAATGTTGGGATACGCTCAGGCGATTGTGGCGCATCCACACCACGATACAAGCCTCCTTGTACCGTTTGCCGACCATTAATCTTGAACACATAGGAAATCACAGCTTCCGACAAATTGTCAATGCGAACGGTCAATGCCCACAGACTGCCATCATTCAGGCGTTCCATATTCTCGTTCAAGCTATGGGATAACCAAACCCAATCTGCATATCCGCGATAGACGAAGGTTAATTCTTGTGACTCTTCATCAACCAACAAGGCTTGTTGATTTGTGCCCAAACGTGTGAGGATTTCATCAGTTGTGTACGGAATATCAGCGATGCAATAGGGGCGGTCTGGCGCAGGACAACGTGCTGTAGGGCTTTCTGCTACATCAACAACCGATGCAACACTGACAACACTTGTCAAGGACAGCAATAGTAATAGTACAGTCAGCCGTTTCATGGTATGTCCCTTTTGTCCCCGTGACAGATACTATCATTATACCTTACTTTTGTTCGCTATTACGTCACAAAATCCCGACTCGCATGATGTTGCTCCCAACTGCCATCAGCTAAAATCTCACCAATCACGGCAATCGCCTCTCGACATTCATCATCCATATTATAGAAATGCGGTGCGATACGAATACCAGCATTCTCCCGATAGTCAATTTTGATATTGCGTGCCAACATTTCTCGACTGACTTCATAGGCATTCGGTGGATTGACTGTCACTGTCCCTGCCCGACGCTCTGTGTCTCGTGGGGATACCACTGCATACCCTGCTTCGTCCGCTAAATCAATCAACAATGACGTTTGCCGTATTGACTTCTCACGGATGTTATCCACGCCAACTTGCGTAATGATGTCGATTCCAGGTTGAATCGCCTGCAATGTCGCAATGCCAGGTGTGCCATTTGCCAGACGATACACATCCTCACGCATATCAAAGTTTTCGACATCGAAGGCGAATGGGACTTTATGCGCGAACCATCCTGTCACTTTTGGATGCAATGTCGTTAGCAAATCAGGACGCACATACATGAAGACTCCGCCTGTGCCACCACACATCCACTTGAGAACACCGCCAATATAAAAATCGATATTCAAGTCAGTCACATCAACAGGAATCACACCAACACTGTGATAGCCATTGAACACAACCTGCGCTCCGACACGATGTGCTTTCTCTACAATTGCTTTTGCAGGCATGATATACGCACTACGGAATAATACATGGCTGATACTGACTAAGCGTGTGGTTTCGTCGATTGCGTCTAAAAATTCTTGTGTATCAATGCTGATGCCATCATGCGTTTTCACCATATGAATCTGCATGTGCTCAGGCAACCATCGTTTCAGCACATACACATCGGATGGAAAATCCATATCGGTGATGACGACTTTGTTGCGTTTTTTATCGCTGAAATCCAGCCCACTGAACAAAATACTATTCGCAATGCTCGCGTTCTGATGCACCAGCACACTATCCTCAGGTGCACCCATCAGAGGGGCAATTTTATTGCCAACTTGTCGATTCAGGTCAAACCACTCTATACCCCAAGAAGACACACCGTGTTTCGCCCACATATCAGCATAATGCGCGAGACTGTCATAAACACCCTTTGGCATCGCACCCAGTGAGTTGTTAATTAGATAATTGCATTTCGCCAAAATTGGAAATTCATCTCGCCATTGCAAGAGTGAGTCATGAACCATGTTTAAATCTCCTAAGATACATCATGAATACAAGAGATTGTAACATGACCTCGCTATTAATCACTCTGCATACTGAAAGACTAAAAATGGTTTTTCAGGTTTCTGTGGGTCTACAATTAATGAGATAGTATCGCCCGAAGGTTGCCAATTGCGTTTAACATTCGTCCCTGCTTCATAATCTTGACCGTTATACTGATAACTGTAGCGTAACACCCGTTGCCGATTGCGCCCGAATCCTACATCTTGCACGGATAATATTGTCCCCGTTGTGAGTGTTCCTTCTTCCCATGCGCGATGCACTGCTTTTTGACGTTGCCATGCTCGCCATGCCATCACTGCCAGACAGACTAGCGCAATTAACACCATCACACCCACTGCTTCCCAAAATCCATTTTCACGGTCACGCGCAGGTGTTTGAAAAATCATGATTATCATGCCCACCAGCACGCTAATCCCAAGTATCCCACTGAGACTAACGATGAAGTCATTGAGGCTCACTTTGAGTAAGGTTGGTGGTGCAGGTTTTTGTGTATACATCCCTCTGTCCCTTGTTTGTCATAATTATTACAATCAACATAACATATGATGGTTAACACATCGTAAACAAAATAATCATCCTGCTAAAGAAAATTATTCATTAAACAAACTATACAAATTCTTTATGGCTTAGTGAAAAAATTTCTGTAGCACTAGTCAGTCCCTTGAAATTTATGATACTGTCAGATTGAACATCAAAAAAACCTAGTCTATTGGAGGTCTCAGACGCTCATGAGACAGTTAAAATTGCTAACACTTTTAGCTATGATAATGGCTCTCGTAGTCACAAGCACAGTTATCGCACAAGATGACTTAAGCTGTGACCCATCCGACCCTGTACTATTTGGTTTCGTTGCCGATAATTCAGGCGTGGGTGTGCTCTTCGCAGAATCACAATTCAAAGGCATTGACATGGCAATGGCAGACCTCAACGCCAACGGTGGTATTCTCGGACGTTGTGTCGAGTACATCTGGCAAGATGCCGAACTCAATGCCAGCCAAGGTGCAATCATCGCTGAACAATTCATCCTAGAAGATGAAGTTGATTTCTTGATTGGTCCAACCAGTAGTAGTGTTGCTCTCGCTGTGACAGAAGTCTCGCGTGATAATGCGATTCCAATTGCTTTCCATACCTCAAATAGCATTCAACTCTCGAATGCACGGTTTAATCCATACGGCGTGCAAGTCGCACCACACACCACCATCGAAACTCGTGCTATCGCTCAATTTGCATCTCAACTTGGCTTAAATGATTGGGCAGCAATCGGTCCTGATTATGCCTTTGGACGTGATGGATTCAGCACCTTTGCCCCTGAATTGCTCGAAAATAATCCTGATGCTGAAATCCTCACAGAACAGTGGCCCGCCCTCGGCGAAGCTGACCTCGGACCTTACTTAACAGCTATCGAAGCCATTGGTCCTGAAGCTATTTTTAGCAATATCTGGGGTGACCAACTCGTGAACTTCATCACCCTTGCTGAAGAATTTGACCTTTTCTCTGAAGTGACGTTCTTTGGTTTGCTCGATACGGATGTGATGAAGACAATGGGTGCGGATATGCCAGAAGGCTTATACGGTTATGCGCGTGCACCCTTCTATGCGATTGACACCGAACAAATGGCAGATTTCAACGAGCGTTTCCTCGAAATTTATGATGAATATCCGTCTGATTGGGCAATTTTGGCTTATGATGCCGTGCTAGTCTTGGCTGCTGCTGCCGAAGAAGCTGGCACAGTCGATGGTGATGCTGTATCAGCTGCGTTGGATGACCTAACCTTCACAGCTTTGCGCGGTGAACTCACGGTTCGTGGGTGTGACCATATCACCAATGCACCTGACTATATCGGCGTAACCACCTTTAGCGAAGAATATAATCTACCAATTCTGACCGACATCGTCGAAATTTCTGCCGAAGAAGTTTGGGATAGTTGCGAAGATATCGAAGCCGAACGCGCTGCTGCCGAATAATCTTGATAACTGTAGGGACGAGGCACGCCTCGTCCGTTCGTAATATTTTAGGCGCACTATTTATGGTATCCGATAATGTGACCTTGCAATCATAATGAGAAATCCACATCATGACACCTGAAGCCATTTTATCCACCATCGAAACCTTACTACCTCAAATCATTGCAGGGCTTGCCAATGGCATGGTGTTATTCATCGTCTCATCAGGCTTGACCCTAGTCTTTGGTGTGTTGCGCGTGATTAACTTCGCGCATGGTAGTCTCTACATGATTGGTGCATTCATCGCTGTTACAATTGCTGGCTACTTCACCTCAGAAGCGATGGGCTTATATATGGCGATTTTCCTTGTGCCATTGATTGTCGCTGGCTTAGGGTTTGTCTTAGAGCGATTTCTCTTTCGTCCCATTTATGACAAAGAGCATCTACTACAATTGCTACTCACCTACGGCTTGACCCTGATTCTTGGTGATTTGGCACGTCTCATCTGGGGGGGCGATATTTACCGCCTCTCACGTCCTGATTTTCTCTCGGGACGCTGGACACTGATTGATACCACGTTTGGTGATGTGGACTTTCGTTTGCGTTTGCTCAAGGTGGATGTTGCCTTATTGATAATCGGAGTGCTGATTGCGATTGGCTTATGGTTTTTGTTACAACGCACACGCTTCGGGCGCATCACTCGCGCAGCCGTCGCCAACCCTGAAATGCTGAGTGCATTAGGTATCAACGTAGACCGTGTGTTTACATTATCGTTTATGTTAGGGGCATGGCTGGCAGGTCTCGGAGGCGCACTTGTCGCAACCAAACAATCCGTTTCACTGGGAATGGATGCCGAAATTATCGTACAAGCCTTTGCGATTGTCGTCATCGGAGGTTTAGGCAGTTTCGTCGGTGCATTGATTGGCTCATTACTCGTCGGGATAACACTATCACTAGGGATTATTTTACCTTCGATAGCTCCCGCTCCCTTCGATGCAATTTTTGCTGCGATTCCTGCTCAAGCTCTGCCCTTTTTAGCGATGGCAATCATCTTAATTGCGCGTCCTTGGGGTTTACTCGGCAAACCTGAATAATATCTTGTAGAGAGATATTGCCTGTATTGTCCGCCACTAATGACCAATAACCAGCCACCAATAACTAACGACCAAAACCAATGATCAATAAACAACAACAAAGCACCAACAACATCAAAGACTGGCATCTCTATCTGATTATCCTAGCTGGATTACTTGCCCTACGCTTTATCCTCAGCGAGTTCCAACTGATTGTCGCCAGCGAAATGCTGATTATTGGCTTATTCGCCCTCAGCCTCAATCTGATTTTGGGTTACGGCGGTATGGTCAGTTTTGGACACGCTGCCTTCTATGGCATCGGAGGCTATGCTGTTGCTATTGGAATGCGCGAATTTGACATGCATCCTTGGTTAGCGATGAGCCTCGCCCCCTTTGTCAGTGCTATATTTGCACTAGTCATTGGTTGGTTTTGCGTGCGTCGTAAAGGCTTATACTTTGCAATTTTGACGCTTGCCTTTGCTCAGTTAGTTTATACGCTGGTATTCAATGCGCGTGACATCACAGGAGGTGATGATGGCATTCAAGGACTCGATTTCCCTGCAATTATCACACCCAATGGCAATTATTATCTTTTCACTGTGCTGATTGTTGCGCTCTGTTTCATGATAATACGCGCAATTGTCCGCTCCAATTTTGTGCTCGTCCTGCAAGCGACTCGTGAAAACGACGAACGTGCTAAATTCATTGGTGTTGATGTGCGTTTGCATCAGTTGATTATCTTTGTGATTGGCGGTTTCTTCGCAGGTGTGGCTGGGGCTTTGCTTGTCGGTAAACAAGGGTTTGTAGGTGTCGAAATGCTCTTCTGGACAACCTCCTCTGAACCAATTTTAGCATCGCTTTTAGGTGGTATGTTCGTTTTAGCAGGTCCGATGGTCGGCGCATCGATACTCGTCTTTTTACAGTTATCATTGAATCGCTTCTTAGCCAGTGGTGCACTAGCGAGTATCCCTTTCTTAGGAATTTTTGGCGAAATCCAGTGGCAAATGGTGCTTGGGATTATCACTGTCGCTATTGTGCTAGTTGCCCCTGATGGCATCCTCGGACAAGTCAATCAATGGCTGAGCAAGACACAAAAGGTGAACAAATGACGACGCTTTTAGCTGTAGAACATTTGCATAAATCCTTTGGAGGTTTGACCGCTACTGATGATGTCTCGTTGACTGTTGCTCGAGGCGAAAAAGTCAGCATCATCGGACCCAATGGCGCAGGGAAAACAACTCTTTTCAATCAAATCAGTGGCTACATCACGCCTGATTCTGGCAATATTACTTTCAGTGGACGCACGATTAACGGCATGTCACCCCATACAATTGTTAAACTTGGCATCGGACGAGCGTTCCAACGAGCGAATATCTTCCCTCGCTTGACCACCTTCGAGAATGTGCAATCGGCAGTGATTAGTCGCAATGGCGCACAATTCAATCTCTGGCGCGGACGTGCGAAGCAACAGGCTATTCTTGACCGTGCTCAAAAGATTTTAAGTATCATTGGCTTAGATGACCATCAGCAAGATCGTCAAGCGAATCAACTGGCTCTAGGTGATCAAAAACGCCTTGAAATTGGTTTGGCACTCGCTATGAATCCTATCTTGCTCCTACTCGATGAACCGACGGCTGGCATGTCTCAATCCGAAACCGAAAATACAGTACAACTCGTCAAAGAAGTCACGGAACAATTCGGGATGAGTTTGCTCTTCACTGAACATGATATGGATGTTGTCTTCGATATTTCTGAGCGCATTTATGTCCTCAATCAAGGTGCAATCATCGCCGAAGGCACACCACAAGCGATTGCTGATGACCCTAAAGTGCAAGAAGTTTATCTCGGCAATGATGCGCTAGGAGATTTTTCGTGACGTTTCTACAAGTGCAACAAATTGATACCTATTATGGCTTGAGTCACATCCTGTTTGATGTCTCGTTAGAGGTAAACGCTGGCGAGAGTGTGTGCCTCATCGGACGCAATGGAGCGGGTAAAACGACGACCTTTCGTAGTATTATGGGCTTAACTGCTCCCAAAACAGGACAAATTCGGTATAAAGGTGATGAGATTCAGGGCAAATCGTCTGACAAAATTGCACGTCTCGGCATTGGCTTCGTCCCAGAAGACCGCGCTATTTTTCCTGACTTATCCGTTTGGGAAAACTTAGATGTGGCACGCAAACCTGCCCTCGATGGCAAATCCGCATGGACACTGGCGCGCGTCTATGATTTTTTCCCACGCTTGGGTGAGCGACGCAATCAACTTGGTGGAACGCTCAGTGGTGGCGAACAACAAATGCTGACTATCGCTCGAACGCTGATGGGTAATCCTGATTTGCTCTTGTTGGACGAACCTTCCGAAGGCTTAGCACCACTCATTGTGCGCGATATAGGGCGTTTGGTTTCACAAATCAAAGCGGAAGGCATCACCATTCTACTTGCTGAGCAGAATATTTACTTTGCCCTCGCCCTCTCAGACCGTGTCTACATCATTGACGATGGACGCATTCAATATTCAGGCACATCTCAATCACTCAAGGACAATCCTGACCTCATCAAACAATATATGGCTGTCCATAATTAGAGATGGTCTATCCTAATGGAGCATGATTATCGGAGAGATATGTCTCAATTTGACGGATAAATGCTTGAATATCAAATGGTTTTCTGACGATATTATCAAACTCAAAATCGCCACTCAGTTGTGACGAGTCCACACCTGTTAACAGAAGAAACGGAATATTTGCTGTTTGAGGAGATTCTTGCAAAATATTCGCGAACGCGATGCCTGTCATTCCATCAAGCCAGTAATCACTCACCACTAAATCAGGCAAACCTTCGTACATGAGTTGAATGGCATCTTCTGCGCTATTCGCTATTCTAACAAAATAACCATGCAAGGATAAAATCTCGGAAATACTATCAGCTAACATGATGTCATCATCTACTAGCAAGATTGTTTTTGCCATCAGTTTATGCTTTGGCTACCCTAACGATATAGCTCTAGCATAGCAGGGTAATAGTTGCGATACACTAGCCACATGGCTACAATGCACCTATCCAGCTTGGCGTAATTCTTAGGAAAGTTCTTGAAGTATCGTATTCAAAAATGGCTCAATCTCAAAAGGCTTTTTGATAATTCGCTCTGGTGCGATGTCACCTCGAATGTCTGAGCGAGCCATCCCTGTCAACAGAAAAAATGGGATGTGTGCGAAACGCTCTTCTTGTTGCAAAGCATCTGCAAATGCAACACCTGTCATACCATCTAAATGATAATCACACACAATCAAATCAGGCACACAATTATTCAACAGCTGTAAAGCCTCTTCAGCACTGCTGACTGTCTCTACAAGATAACTATAATGTCTTAAAATCTCGCCGACACCATCAGCTAATTCTGGGTCATCATCTACCAACAAAATCTTTTTCGACATACCAACACATTTCACCTTATCCAACAAAAATATTAATTACTAGAAATAATCATAGCTGAAATAATGTGTTTGCGTTACATATTAATGAGCTATTCATTTATAGTGTGATGTATCTTTAGTAGACTAATTCAAAACATTCGTTCTAATCATAGGCACACGATGAGCGATAACCAAAGTGAGCAAATCATATTAGGGATTGTCCACCCTCATGGAAGTGGTGGAGTCAATACGCCACCTCACAACATGTGGCTATTTCAGATGAGATTGCATACATGGCGCGACTCATCCAATCAATTGCAAGAGAATGAGTTGCATATCAAACAAGAAGTCACTCACCAAGAATTAAATAGAAACATGAATCGCATCAACGCATATAGTATTGTTAAGCTGAAAGTTAGTTTTGACACAGCTAATGAGGCAACATTGCTCGAAATTCTTGATGATAATGTTCAGTCAGACAGAGAATTGAACGATATTGTTCGACAATTACAATTACCTGTCACATTCCAGCATGATACTTTTGGCGAATTTACATTAAATCGTAGTGTAGATTGGTATGAAGGTAAAATCTCGTGGGTCAATGGGCAGGTCTATGTCCATGTGTCTAGTGATGAGTCGGTACGGAAACATGAGTTTGCATTCATCAAACAAATTTGGATAAATCAACAACAGTGGGAGCAGACACTTAAAGATGCTATCGCTAGCGAAATGCTAGACTTGTACAATGATATTTGGAGAGAGTCTAACGACCCTGAGCTTACTGCTGAAGAATTTACACAACAGCTTACTCTTGAGTCAATGGCAGTTGAAGACGATGGAGAATACAATTTTTCCTATGGTGATGGAAATGATTATCTTTTCGGTGGTCACTGGATTGTGATTTATGGCAATATTGTCACAGGGATCAGTTCAATACACCTTGCAGGATAATTTTTTTTCGTGTCCTTCGTGTCTTCGTGGCAAAATACACAAAAATAGGGACACTTTGGATGTCCCTATCAACAATCTCACTTACTCTGCTTCCTGATAAATCCGCACGTAATCAATTAACATCTCTTGCGGAAAAACTGTCGTTTCGTCAGGGCTACCAGGCCAATCCCCACCGACAGCTAAATTCAAAATCAGGTAAAATTCGTTGTCAAATGGTGCAGGGTACTCACTGCCAGCCGTTTGCCATTCCGTCTGAATCTGATATAACTCACCATCAACATACCATTCAATGCGGTCTTCTTCCCAAATGAGCGAAAATACATGGAAATTATCGGCAAAGATACCTTCGTCCAGTGTGTAACTATCGCCTGTAAATTGATGCGAGCCAAAGTCATCGCCTGTGTAATGCAATGTGCCATGCACTGTCGCTGGCTGGTGTCCAATCATTTCCATGATGTCGATTTCACCACTGGCGGGCCATCCCCCATAGCGTGATTGATAGGGCATCATCCAGAAAGCAGGCCAGATGCCTTGTCCTTGTGGTAACTGTGCCCGAATATCAATCCGCCCATATTGGAATTGCATGATGCCCTGAGTCTGTAACTTAGCAGATGTATACTCCCGAAAACGGAAGTCTTCATCGCGTGCGACAATGTGTAAATTCCCATCAGCAACAAAGCTATTCTCAGGACGATTGGAATAATACTGCAATTCGTTATTGCCGAAGCCATCGCCCCCTGTGTCATAGCCCCATTTGGTCGGGTCGATGCTATCACCATCAAACTCATCACTCCACATCAACTCCCACTGACGCTCATCATCTTCTAGCATAACGAGTGTTTCTTCTGTAGATGCGTTGACTTCTTCCGCATCACTATCACTTGCGCCAATTTCATGAAATGCCAATTGCCCAAACAAACTAGGATTTTGGTAAGATGTATCGCTGGTATCAGCCAATGACCAAATCAGCTTGGTATCGCGGTCAAGGTCAGATGCACCATTCAGATGTACTTGAAAACCCAAAACGCTATCTTGTTCAGGTGTGATTGACCATACATCATTGACCAGTGGCATTGCCAATTCGACAGCCCAGCCTGTCTCTGTCTGAACAACTCTCACATCAGCATCGACAGTTGTGCCGTTCACACCAGCAATTACAGCCGTTTCAGGATTGGTGATATTCAATGCAGGAATCGTCACCTGCGCGACACCATCTTCATAATAGAGCAAGTCGAGGTCGCCTGTGGCGTTGATGTAAACTTCGAGTGAATCTTCGTTCCAGTAATTATCGCCATGCTCACCACTGATGATATTCTCGTCAGTGATAGTCGCATAAAAATAGAGATTCTCAGCATCGGATGCTGCGCCAAATGTCACGGATGGTTCACCTGAATCAGGCGCAGCACCGCGTGGAACAGTCATCGTCGGAATTCCTGCCCAATCGCTAAACTCGCCATCCAGTGTAATCGCTACAGGGAACGGCGCGATATACTGCACACCGTATTCCCCTTCTGGTGCAATCAAATCTGTCTCAGGAATGGCGACTTCCTGTATCTCAATTTCGACTTGCTCAGGCGCACATTCCACCGATAAATCAAGCCAATCTTGCGAGGCATCGTTGCTTTCATAGGTTAAGCCATACCCAAATGGGAACAGAGGCGCATCGCATCCTTCCATTGGCAAATTGGCAAAATCAAATGGCAATTGCTCGATATTGCGTAACCATGTGAACGGCAATGTCCCGACGAAATCACGGTCACCGACTAACACATCCGCAATACCAGCCCCTTCTGTTCCAGGTAACCATGCCGCGACAAACGCATCGGCTAAATTGAGTGATTCATCAATCACCATCGGACGACCCGACAGCAAAATCACAATCAGTGTATCCACACGCGGACGCATCTCAGCGATTAGGTCTCGGTCACGACTGCTCAAGTTCAAACTTGCATTATCCCCAAACCATTCTGCATAGGGTTCTTCACCAACAACCACAATCCCAATATCTGCATTAGCAGGGTTGCCTTCATCATCATTGAAATTACCATTACGGCTATAACGAACTGTCACATCATCGCCGAAGGCATTCTGCAACCCCCGACGAATCGTCGTCCCTTCTGTCACATTCGCTGATACACCTTGCCATTCAATCGACCAACCGCCATTTTGAATGCCGATGTTATCGCCAGCTTGCCCTGCAATGAAAATCGTCTGTTCCGCATTGGGGTCGATAGGTAGTGCATCATCATCGTTTTTGAGCAAGACTAGTGATTGCGCTACTGCGTCGCGTGCCACTGCCCGATGTTCATCCGAACCAACTGTCTCTTGCAGACTTTCATCACCATACGGACGTTCAAACAAGCCCAGTTCATATTTCACAGTCAGAATATTGCCTACAGCCTCATCAATGCGTTCCATGCTGATGTCGCCATTTTCGACTGCTTCCAGCATCGTCGTGATGAAGCCTACGTAATCATAGGGCACCATATTCATGTCGATACCAGCGTTGATGGCTTGTACTACTGAATCATAAAAAGTTGGCGCGACATCGTTAATCCCTTGCCAATCGGAAACAATGAAGCCTTCAAAGCCCATTTCGCCCAATAGTACATCATTAATCAGATACTCTTGACCATGCAAGCGTTCGCCGTTCCAACTACTATAAGAAATCATTATACTGCGTGCGCCGTTATCAATCGCATCAAAATAGGGCGCGAGATGCACTTCACGTAAAGTCGCTTCATCGAGAATTGTATCGCCACGGTCTAGCAATGCACCATCAACAGGGGATGTGCCGAACATTGTCCCGCCATCGCCTACGAAGTGCTTCGGTGTGCCTAATACACTCAACGGTGATGATAAATTCCCTTGTTGCAAGCCATTCAACATTGCAACAGATAATTGGGTCACAATTGCTGTGTTTTCGCTATAGCCTTCGTAAGTACGTCCCCAACGAATATCTTGTGGTACAGCCAACACGGGCGAATAATTCCAGTAGATGCCTGTCGCAATCATCTCTTGCGCGGTGATGCGTCCGATTTCTTCAACGAGTTCAGGATTATTTGCAGCCCCCAAGCCAATATTATGTGGGAAGATGACAGCACCCGATAAATTGCTGTGTCCATGCACGGCATCCACACCATACAACATCGGAATTTCTAAGCGCGTTGCCAAAGCCGCATCTTGATAGCCACTGACCATCTCGTACCAGCCTTCAACCGTGTTATTCCCTGTGGGATACCCACCACCACCGCTTAGAATTGCCCCAATAAAATACTCTGTGACAGCATCAGGGTCGATACTACCTTTTTCAATCAGCGTCATCTGACCAATTTTTTCTTCTAAGGTCATTCGCTCTAATAAATCAGCGACACGGTCTTCAATCGGCAAATCAGGATTCTGATATGGCAATAGTTCATCTTGTGCCGATACAGTCACGATTAACAACGAAAACAAAAAAACAATCAATAATCGTAATTTCATGAATAGTCATCTCCAATTTTTGTGTGAAAAACATCAAATAATTCCGAAATAACATAAAGTAAGGTTCTACATTATTGCCTTCGGATAAACCCGAAGGCTAGTCAAATCACACCGACTAAAGTCGGCAGCGACAGTTTTCTGTCGGCTTTAGCCGATGTGATTGTCGTAGCATCTGGTTTTAGCCAGATGCGCCTCTATGACTTTGCATTAACAATGACATGCAAGGCATGAGTTAGCTCACTCTGCTAACTGATACACGCGCACGTAATCAATCAACATCTCTTGTGGGAATTCCGTCGTATCATCAGGATAACCAGGCCAGTTACCACCGACAGCTACATTCATCAGCAAGAAGAAATCATGGTCATAGACCCAAGGCTGATTGTCATTCAAGGTATTAACCGAAACTGTGCCATAATGCACGCCATCGACATACCAGCGAATGATGTACGGATCCCAATCAATCGCAAATACATGGAAATCATCTGTCCAAGGTGTATCGCCACGATAGCTATTGCCGATGCCACCGCCACCACTATAACCAGGTCCATGTACCGTGCCATGAATCGTATTCGGTTCAGCACCAATATTTTCCATAATGTCGATTTCACCACTCGCAGGCCATGATACCTCGCGGAAATTCGCACCCAGCATCCAGAACGCAGGCCATATCCCTTGCCCTTCTGGGATATTAATGCGTGCTTCGACCCGTCCATAAGTGAATTCGACTTTATCCTCGGTGATGCACCGCGCCGATGTATAGTCACTCGGACCTTCTTCAATCACAGTAATGACCAAGTTGCCCTCGCCATCATGCGCGGCATTGTCGGTGCTAGTCGTATAATTCTGGAGTTCGTTATTGCCCCAGCCTGTACGCCCGACTTCGCATGTCCAGTAGTCATCATTGATAGGTGTCCCCGCTTCGGCATCAAATTCGTCCGACCAAAGCAAGTCCCACTCACGGCTATCCCATGTGATGCTGTCGTCAATTTCGATGCTTGTCACAGGTGGAACATCCCCATTGATACGAACATTCGCAGGGTCTTCAACGACTAAAACTTGCATATCCTCGATATAAGCGACTTGCGACCCAACCCCTGCTGGAAAACCGAAGCCATAACCCGTCACTGCATCCAAGTTAAACCCGTCATCAGGCGCGTCATCAGGTTGCACATCACTCCGTTGGAAGAACGCAAACGGAATCGTGTACTGTTGCCAGCCGTCGTAATTATCTACTAGACGATAGACAAATCGTTCAGCCGTATCCCCTTCGACATTAGGATTCATATTGTCGAAAATTTCGAACTCAATCACTTGTCCTGTGTCATTGCCATAAAGCCAGAATTGAATCGCGTTGTACGATGTCCAATCTTGCGGTGCGAACGCTTCACCATCACTCAACAAATGCGTGAAACCGCCCCAGCCATCAATGTCATATTCAATTCGGAAGATTTGTGTTGTGTCCGCTTGGTCAGGCAATGATAAATCAGTCAACGCTTGAACTTGTGTCACACCAATAATTGTGTTGGCGAGTGTATCCCCCCATGTGAAGAAACCATGCCCCACATTATCGGTGAATTGTGCTGCTGTACCCGCCTCATAATCGGCAACTAACATCGGCTCGACAAATTCCATCTCACCTAAAAATTCTGGATTCGGTTCAATAAGAGGCAATGTCACAGGCTCAAGCGTGATTTCAGGGTCGTTTGTTGCTACATCTGATGATGCACTTGTAACACCTTCAGGCATCTCAACACCATCAAGGATAATGATTCGCATATCATCAATCACAGCCACTTTGCGTCCTGTACCGATAGGCATACTGAACGCATAGCCACTGACCGCATTTAAGTTGAAACCATCATCCAATGCACCGCTTGGTTGCCAATCACTACGTCGTTGGAATTCAACAAAAGGAATTTGTACCAGCTTCCAGCCAAAGTCATCATCCACAAAACGATAGAACCAGCGTTCCGCACTGTCGCCATTGGCATCGGGATTTAAATTGTCAAAAATCTCAAATTGAATTTCTTCGCCTGTGTTGCTCCCCAAGAACCAAAATTCGATGGCATTATGACTTGTCCAATCTTGTGGTATCCAACTTTCGCCATCGGTAAATACATGACTAAATCCACCAAAGGTTAATACATCATAGTTTACAGCCAATGCGCGTGTGTCATCACTACCACGAACCGCATCAATCAGATTGAGTTCGCCACTCGCAAGCACATCACCCCAAGGGATATAGCCAATGTCTACGCCGTTTGCATCTTGTCCGATGAATAACGCATCTTGCTCAAAATTATCAATGATGATGGGTTCAACACCTGCATTTACCACAGTCACATTATCGAGATAAACAGTCTGTGCGCCGATCCCTGCTGGGAATCCAAATGCATAGCCACTGACAGCATCTAAGCCAAGTCCATCGTTCGGTGCGCCCCCAGGTTGGAAGTCTGACCGACGTTGGAAACTATCAAATGGAATCGTGAATTCTTGCCAGCCTTGAAAATCATCTGTAATGCGGAAAAACCAGCGTTCAGCCGTATCACCGTTTAGGTCAGCATTGCGATTGTCAAAGATTTCAACTTGAATCTGTTCGCCCGTGTTGCTCCCATAAAACGAGAAGTGTAAGGCGTTAAAAGCTGTCCAATCTTGACTGATCCAATTTTCACCATCGGTCAACGCATGAGTAAAACCACCCCACGCACCGATGTCGTAGTTGATTTCGAGTGCAGTCGTCATCGCGCCATCGCGCTCAATCTCTGCCAAGCTCAGTTCGACATTGCCAGCCGCATCGCCCCACGCCACATGACCAATCGTATTATTGAATTGGTCAACTTCGCCGAATAATTCTTCTGTTTCAAAATCATCCATCAATGGCGATTCTACCGTCTCATCATCTTGTGCGATGACAACAACAGCCAGCAAGCCAATCATCATCAGCAGGATGAACAGCGAAATTCCTTTCTTGACCATTTTATTTGCCCCATTCTCTCAAACTTACAGTTACAACATTCATTCAATAATATTTTTGAAAATCTAATTCTTTGGGACATGCATTTGCATATCCGATGTATTAACCTATTTTGCTCGTTAATACTTTTAAGTCCCCTCTCTACCAACGTAGTGCAGTGGGGAGGGGATTTAGGGGAGGGGTTGGCAGGTCACTTTATCCAAACCCTCTTCATATTTATGTCACCAACCCGTGACCCAACTCCCATAATGCAGATTCATCACTTGCTTTGTAGTGACTCAATGGCAACTGCGCCATTGATTTGAACCATGTGAAGCCTAATTTACCTGTGAACGGCACATCTCCGTAGAGTACATCTGCAAGCGCATTCGCTTCGCTCCCAGGTAACCATGCTGCCACAATCGCATCACATTGTTCTACTACATGCGTAATCAGCACTGGACGACCACTGTAAATTACCAAAACCAGCTTATCACAACGCTCACGCATTCGTTGTATCAGTTGTGTTTGCTCATCGCTAATCGTCAAGTCTTCGCGGTCACCTTCCCCTTCGGCATAAGGTACTTCCGCAATGACCACAATACCAATCTCAGCATGTCCGTTAAATGTGCCATTGGAGTCATATTGCACACTATCTTCTGCGAGTGAATTGAGTCCATCTAGCAATGTCGCTCCATCAGTGATTGCGCCGTTGCCACCTTGCCATTCAATTGTCCAGCCACCACATGCCAATCCGATATTATCAGCAGCATCACCAGCCACCACAATCTGTGCCGATTTTGAAACAGGTAACACACCCTCGTTCTTGAGCAATACCGCCGATTTTTGCACAGCTTCACGCGCCAGCGCACGATGTTCTTCTGAGCCTGCCTTAGCGATATGTGTTTCACTTGTCATCGGATTTTCAAACACGCCGAGTTTGAATTTGGCTTTCAAAATGCGCGAGACAGCATCATCAATTCGTTCCATTGTGATGTCGCCTTTGTTGACCGCATCTGTCATGGCGCTGATGAATTGTTTGTAATCAAATGGCACCATCACCATATCCATCCCTGCATTGATAGATGTCACCACTGCTTGATAGAAATCTTCGGTGATTTGGTTAACTGCCATCCAGTCTGATACCAAGAAACCCTCAAAGCCCCATTCCCCCTTGAGAACAGTATTCAATAGATATTCATGCGCGTGCATCTTGAGTCCGTTCCAACTAGAGAACGACACCATGATATTATCTGTGCCAGCGTCAATGGCTTCTTTATAGGGGGCAAGATGAACATTACGCATCGTTTGTTCGTCGATACGGGCATCACCTTGGTCAATGCGCCAATTCGGGGAGGCTGCTTGCCAATTCACAGATGAGTGATAAGGCATCTCCTTGCGAGAATCCCATTCTGTGCCTCCATCGGCTGCGAAGTGCTTCACAGAGGGTAAGACCCACTCGCCTGTTTCTGTTTGGCGTTGTAAACCATGCACATAAGCCACGCCGAGTTCAGTCACGAGAGACGTATCTTCACTGAATCCCTCGTAGGTGCGCCCCCAACGAATATCTTGTGGGACGCTGACCGCAGGGGCAAAATCCCAATGGACATTGGTTGCTAGTAATTCAATTGCTGTTGCATGAGCTACGCGCTCAACTAAATCAGCATCACGAGTTGCCCCTAGACCCACATTATGAGGGAAGATAACAGCCCCTTTGACATTACTGTGTCCGTGAACTGCATCCGACCCATAGATGATAGGAATTCCAAGGCGTGTGTCGAGAGAGGCTTGCATATATGCTTGTACCATTTTGCGCCATTCAAGAATAGTATTTGTGGATGGATTACCACCGCCACCACTCAAAATACTACCGATGAAATAATTTTTGACATCCTCTGGCACAATACTATTTTTTTCTACCTGCGTCATCTGCCCTATTTTTTCAGCAAGTGTCATCTGACTCAGTAAATCAGACACACGCGCCTCAATCGTCTGCGATGTCTCGCGGTATAAGGCTTGCTCTAATTGCATAATGTCCTACTTTCATGCCCCGTCATGGGCAATAACAAACTACAATGAGGGCGATTCCGTTTCCCTCACGGACTTAATTATTTTATGTAGAGTCTCAAAAATGATTGGTTTATCTGTAAGAGCACATCGGTGTTAAACAGTGTATACGCCGAATCTCATCCTATGACAACAGATTTTATTTCGTAGGGACGCGCAACGGCGCGTCCACCAAATTTAAACCATCTCATTCTAATATTGACCAAAATTACCAAGGACTAAGCACTAATAACGAAGCACTTTTCCCTACTTATCCACACCCGTAATCACAATACCTTGTACGAACACCCGTTGTGCGAAGAAGAAAATCCCTAACGGAATTGCCAAGGTGATGACTGATGCAGCCAAAATCAATTGTGGCTCACTGCTATATAGACCGTTGAATTCTGCCAGACCGATACTAATTGGTTGGGCATCGCGGTTACCAGCCAGATAAATCAGCGGACCGAAGTAGTCATTCCACGCATAGAAGAAGTGGAACAATGCTGATGCTGTCAATGCAGGACCTGCTTGTGGCAAAATCACAAGGAAGAATGTCTGCAACGGACCTGCTCCGTCAATTGAGGCGGCTTCTTCCATCTCTCGCGGAATCGTCAAGAAATATTGGCGCAACAAGAACACATGATACGCATGTCCGAAGAAGGCTGGCACATATAATGGCAACCACGTTCCGCCCCAATCCAACACATTGATGAAGAAGGCATACGCGGGCAATAGGGTCACCTGCGGTGGCAGAATCAGTGTCGAAATCACCAAAATGAACAAAATATTCTTGAACGGAAAACGGAATCGCGCAAAGCCATACGCTGTAAATGCTGATGCCGAAACCATCCCAATCATAGTGATGATGGCATAGACCAGTGTATTCCAGAGCAATCGGGCAAAATCAATGAAGTTCCACGCATCAGGATAATTGCTCCATTGCACGTTCGGTTCCCACACGGCATCTAAGGCACGCCAATTGCCTTCCCATTCGATAATCCCTGCTTCAGGATTAGCTGGGTCTACAAAATCGTTTGCCCCACGACGACGACCTTGAATCAATGCCCATTCTTCGACACTGCCATCTTCTTGTGGAACATAAAAGATGTCGTAGGTTTCGCCTTCATATTCAAATTGCTGCGGTGTCGAAGGCAACAAAGGTGCATTAATCGCTGCTGTCTGAGATTTATCCTTCAATGATGTTACTAAGGCGTAACCCATTGGCATCAAATACACCAACAAAATCAGCACAGCAACACTCGTGACCAATAAAGCCGTAATCGTCTCTTGGCGACGTACCGTAGAAATGAAGTCGTTCTTTTGCTTTAAATTGACATGATCTGTTGTAATGCCTGTCATGAGTCTAACTCCCCACTGTAATATACCCAGTAACGAGCCGTACCAAAGAGTACCAGTGTAATCGCCAGCGCAATGAAGAACATCAACCAAGCGAGTGTTGCACCATAACCCATATTCTGGAAGTTAAAGGCTTGCTTATAGAAATGAATCATATAAAACATCGTGCGTCCTTCTGGAGATCCATCGCCCCCATTCAAGACCCAAGGCACAATGAAGAACTGCAATAAGCCAATCACACTCAGCACCAAATTATAGAAAATGACAGGCGACACCATCGGCACCGTGATAGAGAATAATCGACGCAACCATGTCGCACCATCGACTTTAGCAGCATCATAGAGTTCAGTTGGTACACCTTGCAATGCGGATAAATTAATCAGAATCGCATTACCAATGCCCCATAAACCAATAAAAGTATAAGCAATCCATACCAAATTCGGGCGTGCAGGGTCATTCAACCAGCGTAAACCATTCACCCCACGCACATCACCGCCGAAGAAACTGCCGAAACCTAACCACTCAATCATGCGGTTAATCCAGCCATCGGCAGGGTTTAATACTTGTGCCCAAATGAGCGTCGCAGCAATTAGTGGCACCATCGTTGGCGCATAAAACAAGGTACGGAAAATATTTTTGCCGAGCAAATGTTCAGAATTGAGTAACACAGCCAATAAAAATGCTGATAGCATCCCAATTGGTAAACTAATAATCGCAAAGGCAAATGTCACAACGATTGCTTGTCGTAGTGTGTCATCATTGAACAAACGCGCCCAGTTATCGATACCAATAAACGTTGCTTCATCAGGTTGTGATAACTCAAAATCCATGAAAGAAAAAACAGCAGAAGCAATCATCGGGAAAAAGTAAAACAGTAAAAAGCCTATCAACCAAGGGCTGATGAACATCAATCCATACAACGCTTCTCGACGACGTGCTTGCGACATCCCCGTCCACGAAAATCGATCTTTTTGTGCATCTTCTAATGCACTCATCATATCCATAAGAACATACTCCAATTAATACTTTTTGAGGTCGAGGATATTGCACTAAATCGGTATTGGATGCAACAACGTCATGTCTCTTACCCTCTCCCTAACTCACTGAGAATTTTTGTCTTACTAGGGAGAATGAAGGTAATAAAATTATCATCCTTATCAAAAGGGTCGCACGAATGCGACCCGATTGTGTCGTGCTATAGAGAACGTTCCACTATAACACCCTTAAACAGATAATTTACTCAGCGTCGAAAACTTCTTGCAAGCTAGCAATCAGTTCGTCAATACCTGTTGTAAGGTCAAATTCTGGATCCTGATCCAACTGACCAGACCATGTGATGTAAACATCTTCTGCTTCCAAGAAGTTTGGCATAGGACCTTCGTGGCTTGGGTTATCAGCAAATTCCATACCTGCAACCACAACATCCCAGTTCAATTCACGACCAGCAATTGGGTCATTTTGTGAAATCGCATCAAAGTAATCTTCTTGCAAGCTCAAACGTGCTGGCATACCACCATAGAGTGTTGCGAGTTCATTTGCTTTTTCACCTAAGAGATAGGTCAAAACTTCAAATGCTTCTTGTGGATGTTCTGTATCAGCCATGATGCTGAAGGTATCACCGTGCATTTTAGCGGTGGTTTGACCATTGTAGCTTGGAACTGCTGCGAGGTTGTAATCAACACCATCGAGACCCCATGTACAGCATGGCAAGTACCACAAGTGGATGTAGTTCATAGCGAGGTTGCCACTTTCAAACCAGTTGCCACCACCCATGAAGTCCGCGCCACCATAAACAGCATTTGGCATGAAGTAATCTGTCCACATAGCATCTTGTGTCCATTGCATACCTTCGCGCCAATTATCGGTAACAACAGCATTGCCATCTTCATCGACAAAGTTGCTTGGACCGAACAATGTCAAACGACCACGGAGGTCTGTCCATTGTGTAGCAAAACCGAATTGAACAATGTTATCGGTATCGAATTCTTCCATCGTTGCGTCGTTGCCACTAGCATCAACAGTCATAATCATCGCAACTTCACGGAGGGTATCCATATTCCATTCACGTTCTTCGCCATTCCAGTCGATATATGGTTCGCCGTAAGCTGCTGGTGGATATGGAATACCAGCTTCGTCGAAGAGTGACGCGTTGTACATCAAGAATGATGGGAAGATAGCAAATGGCAGACCAATTTGACCTTCACCTTCAATGTTGTAGAACTCAACGAGGCTTGGGTCAAAGTCGCTGAGGTCGTAATCATTTTCTTCAATCAAGCTGGTAATATCGAGGAAGTTACCAGGGAATTGTGAACGACCACGTACACCAACAGGACCAACGATGTCTGGTGCGTTACCAGCAGCGATTTGAGTTGTCAAAACACCAGCCGCCGCTTCATTATCAACAATTTCGAGAACGAGTTCAATTTCATCTTGTGAAGCGTTGAAGTCTGCAACAACAGATTCTTGTGCTTCGATTTGTGGTGCGTCTGTACCAGCACCCAATCCAACGAACCAGCGAATTTCGACAGGTCCTTGTGCGCTCACAGCACTCATGGATAGCAAGAGCATAGCCCCTACCATACCAATAACAGTTAAAATACGATGTTTAATCATGGTTACTCCCATTGAAAACTTAAATATATAAATGTGTTTTTGTGAAACCGGTTTCAAAGTTTCGTAAAAAATTTTATGAAGTTTGCTGTAACGCTCTGAAACTTATGACCGGGTGTTACCCTTTTAAAAAAAATCTTTATATTGCCTCTGTTGTGATGATGCCCTCTCTCTAAAAATAAGTAAAAATGTAATTGAAACCGTGTGTCCCTAACGGGTACTTTCACGGACAATAACCTTACCAGGTAAACTAATTTGTCGTGGTGGACGTTTCGGATTGGCAATGAATTGAAGCAAAGTTTCCACCGCAAGTTCGCCAATATCTTCCACATGTTGATGAATAGTTGTCAACTGTGGGTCAGCTTGTATCGCAGGCGGTAAATTATCATGCCCCATGATTGCAATATCATCTGGCACACGAAGGTTGTTTTCGCGCAAGGCACGTAATGCGCCCAATGCCATCGTATCTGAACTGATGAAAACAGCATCTGGCTTCGCAGGTAACAAGTCATTCATTGCTTGTCTGCCACTTTCCATCGAATAATCACCTTCTGCAACCAATGCTCCATCATAAGGGATATTGTGTTTCTTAAGTGCATCACAGTATCCAAGATAGCGATCATCGCCAGAGGTATTTTTGAACGAACTAATCACACCAATGCGTTTATATCCACGCTCAATCAGATACTCTGTTGCCATCAAACCACCATTGAAATTGTCACTTTCAATATATGAGACATTCGGCGATTGTCTTGGACGACCAATAAAAACGACGGGCATCTCACTAGCAACTAAAGCATTCTCGAAGCTATTGTTGCGATAATCTGATGTGATGATGACACCATCTAACAAAGCCGTGTTCAAAATACTACGAACAGTATCAATTCCCTCTTGCTCAGATTCGCACAAAAACAATGCCAATGTCTGCTGACACTCTCTTGCCTTCCGCGAGATACTCCGTGTCAATGTGGGAAAATATGGGTCTGTAAAAATTGCCTCCGCACCACTCGGAATCACCAATCCAATCATATTAGACCGTTGGGATGCCAACATCGTAGCGATATGATTGCGTTCATACCCTGTTTCTCGAACAACGGTCATGACGCGCTCCCGAATGTCATCACTGATATGCGGATAATTATTCAATACCCGCGAAACCGATGCTTTCGAGACACCTGCAAGCTCTGCTATTTTTTTGATGGTGAGCTTCTGCGTTGGCATAATAAATCGAGTTCACATTGAAACCGGTTTCCATAAAAATAACCTCTCACTCATTTTTTGTCAAGCACTCACTCATTTTTGTTTCAAACTATTAGTCATGTTGCACAAAAATCTTGCCAATCTCAATCATCAGTTTTTCCTGTGTAGTCATGGTGAAAAAATCACATTCTCGCTATCATTGTAATCATCATCCAACAATGACAGTGAAACGCACATCATGTCCAACGAAAAAGCCCGAATTTTTATCTCCTACGCTCGCAAAGATGGAGAAGCCTTCGCCAAAGACCTGCGCCAAAAACTCATCACCCAATTTGATGAGGACACAATCTGGCAAGACCGCACCGATATGGAAGGAGGCATCAGTTGGTGGAAGCAAATCACAACTGCCCTCGAAAATGTCGAATTTATGGTGCTGATAGCAACTCCTGCTGCGATGGCATCCCCTATAGTCAAAAAAGAATGGCGATATGCTCGTCAGCAAGGTGTTTGCGTCTATCCCTTGCAAGTGCCTGATTTACCGATTGATTTTGGTAGTCTCCCCCACTGGATGCGCGATAGTCACTTTTACGACCTGACCACAGAAGAGCAAAATCAAAAATTAATCAATGACCTCAATACAAAATGTACTGCCGTGCGTGTGCCTTTTTACGGTGTGCCTGATTTGCCTGAACATTTCGTAGAGCGTCCCGAAGTCTTTGAGCAGATGAAAACTCAATTGCTGGACGATGCACGCGATAACCCAGTTGCCATTACGACTTCACTCGTCGGTGCAGGAGGCTTCGGCAAGACGACCCTCGCATCAGCTCTCTGCCATGATGAAGATGTACAGACCGCGTTCGATGATGGTGTGCTGTGGGTCACACTCGGCGAAAATCCCAACCTGTCCTGATTATCAACGATATGCTACTCGCGCTGACAGGTGAAAAATCATCCTACGAAACCATGACAGGTGCGACATCTGCTTTTGCTGAAAAATTAGCCGAGAACGATATTTTGCTGGTCGTCGATGACATCTGGAAAAGTGAACACGCCAAACCGTTTTTAAGAGGCGGTGACCGATGTGCCCGTTTGCTGACAACCCGTTTTAGCAACATCGCGGTGGATGCCAAAGCCAATGCTAACAATGTCGATGAGATGACCACCTCGCAATCGGTGCAATTGTTATTAAGTGGCATTGACCCTCAGCCGACAGATATAACGCCTTTTGAAATACTCGCTGAACGCCTCGGTGAATGGGCATTGATGCTTGAAATTGTGAACGGCATGTTGCGCGAAGCACTTGATTTTGGGGATTCGCTTGTCAGCGCACTCCAATTTGTCAACGATGTGCTGGATGAAGAAGGTATCTATGGCATCGAAACCGAAACGGACGACGAACGCCGACACTCTGCCGAAGGGGTGTTATCAGCTAGTTTCCGACAACTCAAAATCGAAGAGAAAAGTCGCCTTTTTGAACTTGCCATTTTCGTAGATGATAGCGATATTCCCCTCACATCGGTCGGTGCTTTGTGGGATATGAAAGGCACACGAGTCCGTAAGCAAATTATCCGCTTTGCACGGTATTCTTTCGTTAAATACGATGCCGAAACCCAGACCATCCGCCTGCATGATGTTGTCCGTGAAGTGCTGGAAACCAAACTCAAAACAGAACAAGCACCCACCACTGTTCACGCCCGACTCATCCGTAATTATGGTCTCCCTGTAGGGACAGGGCATGCCCTGTCCGAAACGGCAGGAGAGAGATTTAGGGTGAGGGTCTTAGACGACTACGCATGGCGCAATCTCGCCTATCACCTCATCCAAGCTGAACACCGCGACACCCTGCGCGACTTATTGCTGACTTTCGATTACCTGCAAAACAAACTGGATGCCACCGACCCCAACGCCCTCATTGCTGATTGTGATGTGTATTTGAGTGAAGATTGGGAAAACAATCATCCCATCGACCTTATCAAATCTGCTATCACTATGTCGTCGCATATTTTAGATAATTACCCAACTTTGCTTCCTGCACAATTGACAGCGCGCTTGATTAGCCACACTAAAAATTATTTACCAATTGATTTATTAGTAAAAGATTCTTATCGAGCAAAAGAAGTAAACCTGTTTCCCACCCACCAAACTTTCCAATCAGCAGGAGGGGCATTAATTCGAACTTTGTCGGGACATACATCAGCTATTTGGGGGGTGACGATGCATAAATCATATGCGGTAAGTGCCTCGTCTGATAATATATTGAAAGTGTGGAACTGGAGGACTGGCGAGTTATTACGCACATTGGAAGGACATAAATCCTCTGTCTGGAGTGTGGCTGTGTCTGGGTCATATGCAGTGAGTGCCTCTTATGATGAAACATTGAAAGTCTGGAATTGGCAGACTGGCGAGTTATTACGCACATTGGAAGGACATAAATCCTCTGTCAGAAGTGTCGTGATCGTAGGATCTTATGCGGTGAGTACTTCAGATGATAAAACATTGAAAGTGTGGAATTGGCAGACTGGTGAGTTATTACGCACATTGGAAGGACATAAATCCTCTGTCTGGAGTGTGGCAGTATCTGGGTCATATGCAGTGAGTGCTTCAGATGATAAAACGCTGAAAGTGTGGAATTGGCAGACTGGTGAGTTATTACGCACATTGGAAGGACATAAATCCTCTGTCTGGAGTGTGGCAGTATCTGGGTCATATGCAGTGAGTGCTTCATCTGACGACATGCTAATAGTGTGGAATTGGGAGACTGGCGAGTTGTTGCGCACATTGGAAGGACATACATCAGCTGTTAGAAGTGTGGCAGTATCTGGGTCATATGTAGTGAGCGCTTCATCGGACATTACGCTGAAAGTGTGGAACTGGAGGACTGACGAGTTATTACGCACACTTCGAGGACATACGTCAGCTGTTAGAAGTGTGGTGGTATCTGGGTCATACGCAATGAGTGCTTCGTCTGATCATACCCTAAAGGTTTGGAACTGGAAGAGTGGTGAAGATATTCGTATGCTTGAACAGCATACGTCCTCTGTTAGAAGTGTGGCAGTATCTGGGTCATATGCAGTGAGTGCTTCATCTGACCATACCCTAAAGGTTTGGAACTGGAAGAGTGGTGAGTTATTACGCACATTAGAAGGGCATACATCGGCTGTTAGAAGTGTAGTGATGTCGGGGTCTTATGCTCTGAGTGTTTCATTAGATAAAACGCTGAGAGTGTGGAATTGGCAGACTGGTGAGTTATTGCGTACATTAGAAGGGCATACATCCTCTGTCAGAAGTGTAGCAGTATCTGGGTCTTATGTTCTGAGTGCCTCGGATGATAAAACGCTGAAAGTATGGAATTGGCAGACTGGTGAGTTATTGCGTACATTGGAAGGGCATACCAATTGGGTCAATAGTGTATCAGTATCTGGGTCATATGCAGTGAGTGCCTCGTATGATAAAACACTAAAGGTATGGAGCTGGGAGAATGGTGAGGAAATAAATATACTTCAAGGACATATGTCGGCTGTTAGAAGTGTTGTGGTATCTGGTTCATATGCAGTGAGTGCCTCAGATGACACAACACTCAAAGTGTGGAACTGGAGGACTGGCGAGTTATTGCGCACACTTCGAGGACATATCTCATCTGTTAGGAGCTTAGCAATATCAGGTTCTTACGTACTGAGTACTTCATGGGATGAAACGCTCAAAGTTTGGGATTGGCAAACAGGCGACTGCCTATATACCTTCTATGCCGATGCCCCACTTCGTTCTGTTGTGATTGCGCCTAATTTCGAGTGTATTATCGTTGGTGATGCTCAAGGAAATGTCCATTTCTTGCGCCCTAATGCTGCCCTGCTCAAGCTCCTGCGCGGTCAATGAGCACGTCTCGCACAGGCTAAACTGAGAAAGCGACATAAAATTGATAGGATTAGCCATCCACTTAGGATTATCAGCGAGCTAAGTCGGCTTGAAACGTAATCACAATCAGTACATAGAGAGTAAGCACCCAACAAATGTGAGTGATGCAAATCCATGTATGCTGATGTCTTATTCAATACCAGAACCCATTACATTTGCCTCTAGTCACTTGCTCAATTGGCATTTGTGTCTACACTTAACACTGAGATGACAACGTCAATCACGGGATGCCAGCCATATGCCAGACAACCAAAAATTCACAGCCGTTGTGTTCTTTCATGGGATTGGGCAACAAAGTCGTTACGAAGAACTCAGTCGTATCTTAGAAGCCTTTGATGATTACGGTGTCAGGCTGGATGACCAACAACTCAAAACCTTTGAAGCGGGTCTTGAAACACCAAACCTAGAGTATATTGAGCATAATATCGGCTATGCCTCTGTCATACACAATAATAAAGAAATTCGCTTCTACGAAGTCTATTGGGCACCCCTAACCGCCACAGGCACCACAGGGTTTGATGTCCTCCGATGGTTTTTTGGCTTAATTCGCACCCCTATCCACGTTTTAATCAGCCCTTGGAACACACATCGTCGTTTACGCATTAGTTATCTTTATGCCCTATGGGAAAAAAAATATAGTGGCGAATCCCCTTTTCCCTACCAGCGCGACCTCATTAAGCATTACAACGCATGGTGCGATGATGCGCGTAACGGTCTCGAATCATCCGAATTTGATGGAGACTTTCGTGACTTTGTAGGCTATTTAGACCAGCAAAATCATCCATCTGATGATGAAAAACGAACTCTAATTGACCGTGCCAATCACTGGCAACAATTTGTTCGTTCAACAGAATGGCGCAACACATTTATATTCCTGACGCTGATTTACATCTTATATATCTTACCGATTTTGACCATTGGGCGCGTGATATTCCTCCTCAATGATAATATTGCGAGTGAGGGCAATGTCACAATCACGCAACTCATAAACTTCATTTCTCCGTTTGCAGAGTCACCTGTAACATGGGGTATGATTTGGAGTGACCCTAATGTTTTGGCTTTTTACTTATTGCTGGTTATCGCTGTACCCTTGACCTTGTTCATCTTGTGGGCATTGAGAGCCTATGGTGGGGATGTGCAATTATGGGCGACTTACCACGAAACCAGCGAAAAGTTCCACAAGCGAGAAGAAATTCTCAAACTCGGCTTAGATACCATGAAGCACGTTCTTCATCATGAACAATGTGATAGTGTAGTAGTGGTTGGGCATAGCCTCGGCAGTACAATTGCCTACGATACCTTGCTCTCTATCGGGCGAAACAACCGCGCCACGACAAAAGGTGATACAAAACAAGCTACCAAATTGCAACCACCTTCATCAGAAACTTTTTTGAGTTCGGGTGTTGAATTAGGCGAAGCACCAAAAGCGGATAGCAAACAAATCCCTGTCGGTAAAATCCGTTATTTTGTGACCTTCGGTAGCCCAATTGATAAAATTCATTACTTTTTCGAGAGCAAACAAGGCATGTTTCGTCCTTACGAACGCATTGTCGATACCTTACGCGGAGATATTGGGATGCCTCCGTTTGTTCATACAAATAACGGCAACCGTGCCTTCCGTTGGATTAATTTCTATAATCAAGAAGACTACATCAGTAGCGCACTTTATACACCCAATCCGCGTACTTTTGCACGTAATAAGCAAACAGTTGAAAATGTTCCAATTAAATCACACGAATTTCCATCACCAGGACGCTCTCATTTGGGGTACTTCAAACACGAGACAGTCATTGGCGTACTCTATCGCATTATTTTCCAGCGTGATGAACTCGAATCTTCTCGCATTCTGAACGATGTATTGGATGATGCTAGAACATTCAAACACTCTCGGCAATACTTTCGGAATGCAATATTATTCCTCTCGTGGAGTTTGTTGGTGATTATAGTCTGTGATATGTTGGCGTATCTCACTGCCCTTGCTGTCGTTCGGATGGTGGCAGTCTATACGTGTGGCATTTTTTGTGTTCTGTTGATTGGCTCAGGCATATTTAGTATGTGGCGTGGGCATCTCAAATCCTTCAAGAAACAAAAATCCTAGCTGAACATGTAACCTTTTGTCTTGCAAAGCTGAATTTCATAATCCATAAAATGTAGGGGTTTGCTACAGTGAACCCTACATAACCATATTCAGCATACTCTCCTAAGTTATTTCCCCAAATCCTCGCAAAGCCAGTGCTGATGCGCTTTACATATGTTCGCTCATATGAACGCTCATATGCACAACACAAATCAGAAAAAATGTTCTATCCTATAAATAACTTAACAACACGCGACACGGATGACGAAAACAACATCAATACACAGGTCAACCGTTCGTAGTCGGATGACGAGTTCGCACATAGCAGGATAGCAAGCGTAATCCCCACCACACCATGCGCTTGTTATCCATGTTGTGCTTGATACGAAGAATTATTTGTCCGAAAAAATTATGATAAACATTAAAGTCCCTCTCCTAGTGAGAAACGAACGGTTGGGAGAGGGATTTAGGGTGAGGGAATGAAGAGGAGGTAACCATGCCTAAAAAAATTGCAGCAGCAGAGCAAAAGTTGAAAGCCGTGTGGATGTTGCGCGAGCATACCTATAAAGAGGTAAGTGCCGTGACAGGTTTCTCGACCCGTCGCATTCGGCAATGGGAACAAGCCTATGACCAGTTACAAGCGACAAGCCATCGCTATGAACACGATGAAGCTGTCTATAAGATTGCCATAGCGCAGAAGAAGATGGCAGACAAAATTATAAAACTAGTGGATGCTCTCACCGATGACAAAATCGATAAAGCACCACTCAATCAGATTGCGAGTGCACTCGGAGTCGTCACAGACCGTTTCTTGAGGATACATGATGCCAAACAAATCGAAGACACCCCTAACGACCATCCAATCCGCATCGAATACTACGATGCCACCACAGGCAAAGTTGGCGATGCCCCACCATGGACAACAACAAATCCTGACGATAGGCAACCGTTACACAGTGGTTTCTTGCGGACGACGGTTCGGCAAAACGGAGCTGGCGAAACTCATCGTGACGGAACTAGCGTTTCGGGGGATGACGGTTTGGTGGCTCGCACCCACATATCAGATGGCGAGTCACGTTTGGCGCGACCTGAAGAAGACGATGCAGAGCGCGACTGGCATCCAGATTAGAGAAACTGATAAACGCATCACTCTATCAACAGGTGGTGTTATCGAAATTCATAGCACACATTATCACGATAATCTGCGTGGTGCTGGTATTGACTACGCCGTATTAGATGAAGCAGCCTATATGCACCCTGATGTTTGGTCAGAGGTCGTGCGTCCCATGTTGTTGGAGCGCAAAGGTGGTGCATTGTTTCTGAGTACGCCACGCGGTAAAAATTGGTTCTGGCGCATTTATCAGCGCGGACTTGACCCGCTAGAGACAAATTGGCAGAGTTTCCATTTTCCATCATGGGTGAATCCACTAGTCGCTCAAGAAGAAATGGAAGAGATTCGACGTACTACCTCCGAGCGTACTTTCCGCGAAGAATACGAAGCCGAATTTTTGGATGACTCAGGCGCAGTCTTCCGTGGGATTACCGAAGCAGCGATTGCCCCACCGAATGCAAGCTATATTTCAGGACATCGTTATGTGATGGGTGTCGATTGGGGACGCGACCATGATTTTACGGTGATTATAGTCATTGATAGTAGCACCCGTCAGATGGTAGCGATTGACCGCTTCAACAAAATTGAATATCGCTATCAGCAAGAACGCTTGAAAGCTCTAGCGAAAAAATGGCATCCGAGTGTTATTTGGGCAGAGAGCAACAGCATCGGCACGCCCATCATCGAACAGTTACGAGCAGATGGTTTGCCGATTCGTCCCTTTGCCACGACCAGCAAGAGCAAAGCACCACTGATTGAAGCCTTAGCTCTGGCAATTGAACAAGGCGAAGTACAATTGTTGCCGAGTGACACACTGCTAGGCGAATTAGCTGCTTATCAGATAGAAGTCACGGCATATGGCAATTATCGTTATAACGCCCCATCAGGGATGCACGATGATACTGTGATTGCGACAGCTCTGGCTTGGCATGGATGCTTAACACGCTCAATTCGTGTCGATTTTGCCTGAGACACAATTCGCAACCTGAATCACATCCTCACGTATAGACTTGTACAGCACAACAACATTATATGGTGTGCTGTCATTTGTCTATCCAAGGGGGATAACCTGCATGAAAGCTATTATTTTTCCAACCTACGGCACACCAGATGTACTGCAACTCGTCGATAAAGACATTCCCACGCCTGACGATAACCAAGTCCTTATCAAAGTGCATACTGCTGCTGCGAATCCGCTTGATTGGCATCGGATGCTCGCTGACCCTGTGTTCGTGCGCTTGAGCGAAGGCTTACTCAAACCAAAAAATACCAAACTCGGCGCAGACATTGCTGGCACAGTCGAAGCTGTTGGCAAAAACGTGACACAATTCAAAGTCGGTGAGCGTGTCTTTGGTGAAATTGGTTCAGGTGGTTTCGCTGAATATGCTCTCGCACCAGAAAAATACCTCGCGCATATCCCAGACAATGTCAGTTTTGCAGATGCAGCCGCGATTCCTGTGGTGGGATTTACGGCTTTACAGGGCTTGCGTGATACAGGCAAAATCCAAGCAGGACAAACAGTCTTGGTCAATGGCGCATCAGGTGGTGTTGGCTCAACAGCCGTACAAATTGCCAAAGCCTATGACACAATCGTGACAGGCGTTTGTAGCACGCGCAATCTCGACCTTGTACGCTCCATCGGTGCAGACCACGTCATTGATTACACACAAGGAAGCATCACCCAACATGGCAATCGCTACGACCTCGTCTACGATGCCGTCGGCAACTTGAGCGTCAGAGATTTTAAACAATTACTGACCCCCACAGGACGCGCCGTTGTAGCAGGCTTCACAACGTTAGGTCGTATGGTATCCGTGATGATTATGGGTGCTTGGGCATCCAAAAAAGAGGGTCAATTCATTGGCTCAATGGGAACAGCACAACCTAATCAAGAGGATTTACAGTATCTAGCTAACTTAATGGCGACAGGCAAACTCAAATCTGTCATTGATTGTCATTACTCGCTTGAAGATACCGCCGAAGCCCTGCGCTATCTACTGACCATGCGTGCACGAGGTAAAGTGCTGATTGACATTGCACATTAATCAGTTTACTTCTCAAGATTTTGCTTCTTCAAAGATGCTCTGTAAAGCTCTCAGGGCATCATTACGAGGGGCGAGAAACAGCAAACCAATCATACCCCCAATTGTCGAACCAACAATGAGAACTGAGATATATAGCCATAATGTCGATAAACTCAGTGGGTAAAAAGATATGACACAACTCAACATCATCGCGATAGCGACCAAGCCACAAAGTAGACCTTGTATCAGGCTCTGATAAGCATTAGTAACACCAGCGCGTAACGTCAGCAAAAGCCCGTCAGCCATGTGTAATTCACCAGTAAGATATATATTGGAAGTCGTGAACTGCCCGACTTGTTTCTCAAAGTCAATTCCAGCTTGGAAGCGAACCATATCTGCCGAAATTTTTTCTGTATTAAAATATAGTTTCATATAATAAGGGTCTTCATCTAATTTAGCATTCTTGAGAATAGTAAGTGCATCTTCAAGGCTCGTGATATGCGTGTAATGTGCTTCTACAGTTTTTACAAATTGTAGCGATGGTGTTGTCTTTGATGCTGGTTTCAGGGTCATTTGTATTTACCTATTGTGTCACGATTTGTACATGCCTCATTATAACGTTAGTTGCTATAATGTGTGCCATAACGTTCACCAACACGATAGGCACAGTGTCGCATGTCCGTCCTCAAAGCCAATAACTTGACCAAATACTATGGCGCAGATGAAATTTTCAGTGATGTTTCGGTAGAGATTCCACCTGATGCGCGAGTCGCTGTTGTTGGTCCGAATGGAGCTGGCAAGACGACCATGATTAAAATTTTCATCGGTGAAGAACTGCCCACCGAAGGCAATATTTACACGGCAAAAGATGCTACGATTGCCTATTTGCCTCAGCGTCCTGAACTCGCAGGGAATCATTCGCTGTGGGATGAAGTCATGCTTGCCTTTGCCGACCTCAAGCAGATGGAGACTGAACTCGGTGAACTCGCCATGCGGATGACCGAAAGCGACGAAGCAATGGAGGCTTACGGCAAACTCCAGAGCGAATTTGAGCATCTCGGAGGCTATGATTACGAAACACGCGCCAAGATGGTCTTATCGGGAGTCGGCTTTGCACAGGAGGATTACGCAACACTCCTCACGCAATTATCAGGCGGACAAAAAACACGGGCGATGCTAGCACGCCTTTTACTAGAACAACCTGACTTACTGATACTCGATGAACCGACCAATCACCTTGATATTTATGCAGTCGAATGGCTCGAAAGTTTCCTCAAAGGTTTTGATGGCGCAGTGTTGGCAATTAGTCATGACCGTCGCTTCATTGATAATTATGCCAATCAAGTATGGGAGATGGAATGGAAGCGTGTCGAAGTTTATCGCGGTAATTATACGCACTATATGCAACAACGCGACGAACGTCGTGAACGCTTGATGAAAGAGTACGAAAAACAGCAAGAATTCATCGCTAAAGAGATGGATTATATTCGCAAGCACATGGGCAGCCGTTGGACAGCCCAAGCAAAGGGTCGCCTCAAGAAATTACAGACCATGCAAAAGCGTGGCAAAATTATCGACGCTGCACCCCAAAATCGTGACACCATGAACCTCAACATCCAAACTGATATTCGCTCAGGCGACGAAGTCATCAAAACGAATGGCTTGACGGTTGGCTACGATGAAGCCCTCTTCACGATTGATGAACTTCTGCTCTATCGTGGCGAAACAGCCGCGATTATCGGACCTAACGGCGCAGGAAAATCGACCCTCCTCAAAACTCTTACAGGTGAACTTGACCCACTCGATGGCGATAGCAAACTCGGTGCACAGGTCGAAATTGGCTATTTCGCGCAAGCACACGAAGGGCTAGACTCCCGTAAAAGTGTGATTGATGTCATCATGGAAGCAGGTAACATGGGCATTGCAGAGGCACGCAATTTTTTGGGGGCATATTTGTTCAGTGGTGAAGATGTCTTCCGTGATATTGGCTCACTATCAGGTGGGGAACGTGGACGTGTCGCGCTGGCGCAGTTGGCTCTCAGTGGCGCGAATCTGCTACTCCTAGACGAACCAACGAATCATCTCGATATTGATTCACAAGAGATTTTACAAGCAGTAGTTGAAGGTTTCTCAGGAACAGTCTTACTGGTGAGTCATGACCGTGCCTTCATTGATGCACTAGCGACACAAATTTGGGCAATTCGTCCGCGCGAAGGGGTTGAAATTTACAAAGGGAGCTACAGCGAATACACCTCTTGGCGCAGACAAAAAGAAGCACGCCTCGCCGAAGCCCAAGCCTCAGCCAATGGCAACGGCACAGCCAACAAAGGCGCAAGCTACGCTACCAAAGTGCGCGGGATGACTCCCTATCAACTCAAAGGGCGCGTCGCAGAACTCGAAACACAAATCGCAGACCTTGAAGCGCAAATGGATGACATCGCCAAGGGCATCGAAACTGCCTCTGCGAAAGGGGATACGGTCAAAATTCATGAACTCGGCATCCAATATTCAGAAACCGAATCCGCACTCGAATCCGCTATGGAAGAATGGGCAGAACTCGCTGAGCATGTGGAGTAGGCAAGTATCTAATGCTTAGTGTCTAGTCAACGGAAGCAGTTGGACAAATCTAAAACTGCACAAAGCCTTATTAAAGCAAAAGTTTTTATGTAGGGGAGCGTCACAGTGCGCTCCCGAAGATAATTCAGTCAATCCCCCATTCTTTAGGGGATTTTTGTTTTTGGTAGGAACTATAATTATATCAGGTCAGTAACGGAATAATTTGATGATGATTAATAAATCACTTCGACGCGAATTGAAAATGACAGAAGCAACTATCAAAGCGAATCGCCTAGGACAATTTTCAAAATCACAGAAAAAAAACTTATTATACATACTTGCATCCGTGGGATGGCAATGGTTGGTGTTTATACTCATTCTGCCTCTTATATCTATGATTTTGATTGTAGGAACAGAGCTAAATTTTCTTTTTTATGGATTTTACTCGTTAGTTGCTCTATTGTTTTTGTGGGGATTCTTTAGAGCTAGTAAAATATTGACTATGGTTTCAATTGATTTACTAAAAAATACAGTAGAGCAGAAAACTGGAATTATTTGGCGTTCAATCGAGAAGAAGCAAAATATTTACGGTGACTATCACTACATCCGTGTTGGAACAGACGGTGAGTTAATACCTGTTACAAAGAAAACTTATGCTCGTCTTTATGATGGAGATGTATACACTGTTTACACTACATATATGACGAAGCAATTGATAGGCATAGATGCGCCTAACAAAGACGTTGTTATTTATTTGCTAAAGGATGAAATCAAGTATCTTGATTATCAAAAAGCACAACTGAAAGCCAAACGCAAATGACTGTCCCTAGGCAAAAGTTACTTCAAGAAACACTCGATTTCACAGATAGCGACCTCAAAGCTAATCGTTCAGGAAAATTGAGCCAATATCAAAAAGATTGGTTACGTGAACTTGAGCGTCCAAAATTGAGTTGGTTATCTATCGGTGCTATTGTCGGAATAATTGCGCTTGTGCTTCCCCTACTGATAAATAATCTATTCGATGCAGGGATTGTCATTGTCATGATTGGTTTTATCCCTTTTATGCTTCTTCTTGGTTTGTCTGCCATAAAGTGGCTAGAAGAAATGATTTTATTTTCTCTGGATATATCGAGAGGTGAAGTCGAATCAGATACAGGCATTATCTGGTTATCTGATAAATCCCATAATAAGCAAGATGATGAATACTATTTGCATATTGGTGTCGATGGTGATTTATTACACATTGACCGAGCAACATATGACATCCTACAAAATAAGATGGCATTGACTGTCTACTACACACCACGAACAAAAATTATTGTTGCTGTAGAACGCCTTGATGCCGATACGAGCAAACTCATTCTCAAAGATGAATTGAAATATCTCGATTATGCAGAAGCGCAGTTGAAAGTTAAACATAAATGAGTTCCTTCAAACAACATCTATTTCAAACAGCAGGTAATTTTACGACTGATGATTTAAATGCAAATCGCAAAGGAACAATCACAAAAGCGCAACAAAAACGTCTGCTAAATTATCATACTTCAAATAATAGCAGAGGTTTACTATACAAGTTACTGATCATTGTCTGTGGATATGGCATTTTGTTCTATCTGTATCCAAACAGTAACACTAGGTTCATAATTATAATGTCAGGTATTTTATGTTTGATTGTTTTACCATTTGTCATCTGGAGGCAAAAACGTGATACGACTACTATTAAAAACGACCTAGAAATAGGTGATATTTTGATGGATACAGGCACAATCTGCAAGTTTATCAATCATGAAGTTACCCCGAATCAATACTTAATATATTTTGAGCCAGATGGCGATAAGATAACTGTAAATCGAGACCTGTTTGATGTACTACCAGAAAATGTGGTTCTCACAACATATTATACTGAGCATTCTCATACATTACTTTCTGTTGAAGTTGTTGATGATTATATTGAGCTTTAACACGTTTCCAACGGTAACAAACTTGCCATTTTGTGCGTATAAGCGTATAACAGATTTATACACATGATGAGGAGCAAGTGTTCTGATGTCATCATTGGAAATGGATCACTATATTGAACAAGGCGTGATGGTCGTCGTGGCAGAAGGCGATATTAATTCGGCAACAGCCCCCACCTTCGGCGATTATCTCAAAGAGTCCATTGATAAAGCGAGTAATGGCAATATCGTCTTGGATATGAGCCAAGTCTATTATATGTCCTCGGCTGGCTTGCGCGATATTGTCTCAGGCTTAAAGCGTGCCAAACAAGCAGGGGGCGATTTACACATCGCAGGCATTCAAGGGCGTTTAAAACCCGTCTTCGAGATGGTTGGCTTGGATAGTCTATCGGTCTTTTACGATACCGTGGATGCGGCTGTCCTCAGCTTTCAATGAAAGTATTAGTCAAGCGAATCTAAACCCATAGATTGCAAAACACCTGGTGCCATGATTTGGCTAAATTGATATGCCATTTGCTCAGGACTAATAGACATATCAGTTCGCAACCACCATCGTAAAGCACCTAATAATGCGCCTGATAACATTTGTGCGATAAGTTCAGGTCGCACCGTTATAAATGGCGCAACATCGCGCAGAGATTGATGCTTCTGGTACGACTGTTGCGCGATATAATCCCAAAACTGATAAACGAAATCCGTGTTATTCTCGTCTGTGAGCATGTGTCGATAAAAGACTTGATACGATGCTACATGTTTAAAAACTGGATAACTCAATGGTTTGTTATCCATGAGTAGCGTATCGGCATTTAATTCATTGCTTTGTTCTTCTAGCAATTGAAAATGTGTAATTAAGCTGTGTAACAACAAATCTTGTTTGTTCTCGTAATGTGCATAGAATGTTTTACGGGCAATATCTGCTTGAGTTACAATATCTTCAATAGTAATTTCATGAAATGGTTTATGCTCAATCAAGGTCAACATGGCTGTGACGAGCCTTTTTTCTGTCCTGAGATACCGTCTATCTGTATTTTTAGTCATTTGTCTACTAAGTAACTATCTTTGTTGATTGATATGTTAATTTTATTGTATTGTCGTATCAATGACAAATGAATTGATGAGATGAGGCAATGACTTTACCAATAAGTAACAAAGACTACTGGCGTATCTATCACTCAGAACATGACCTGCAACAAACAGATGCTATTCGCAAAACATACACAATTTTATCAACAGGTGTTGACATTCATATTGATGCCTATGAGCAAGAAGATACATCTGCACCTGTATTCATCTTCAATCATGGAGGTGGTGGTTATTCCAGATTGTTTATTCCAACTATCTTAGAGCTATACCAGCGAGGATACACTGTGTTAGTTCCTGACCAACGCGGACAAGGATTATCACAAGGTAATCGTAGTGACTTCACAATGGGTCAATTTGTACAAAATATTGTCGATGTGGCACATTGGGCAAGCAAAAAATATAGTGGGGTATTATTTATGGGGGGTGCGAGTCTCGGTGGTGCGCTGACCTATAAAGCGGCTGTTGCAGGGTCACCAGTGCGTGCCATTGTTTGCCATAATCTGTATGACTTTGGTAATCCAAGCGATACGCTGGCTGTTTCAAGATTTGCTCCTTTTGCAAACCTACCACTGATACCATCGCTATTTGCTATGACTACACGTTTCTTAAGGGCAGTGTTACCCAAAATCACAATTCCTTATAAGATGCTTGGTAAGTTTGATAAGATGGTGGATGAGCGAAATACAGAGTTTTATGCTCATTATCAAGATGACCCATATCCTATCAAATGGGTGAGTTTGCGATATATGGCAAGTATATTTAGTACGCCACCAGCAATAAGATTAGAGGAAAACACACTTCCCGTGCTAGTTATCAACCAAACACGCGATAAGATGGTTAGCCCAAGTGTGACACGTCATAATTATGAGCGACTCGGTGGTGAAAAAGCCTACATTGAAATTGACTATGGTCACTGGGCAATTGGTGGTGGCTTTGAGGAAGAATGGGTAAGCATTGTTGATGATTATCTCAAGCAGTTTCTATAATATGATGTGTGACAATGCCGACTGTTCTTTGACAATGTCACAATTTGTGTCTCAGTGTCGTATTTGATTTCTGCTTCATCCCCATAAAAACCGTAAATCCTCCCTATTACAATACAGTAGGGAGGATTTCTATAGGGATTCAAACTCTGAATCTATGACCTTCACACTTGCACAATAATTTTCCCTCAATCCTGCTATCCTTGAGATGATACGCACCTTACAACATCTCATCATTGTAGGAAGGTCTTTCATGATGTGCGCCTCATTTCATTAATAGATACAAACAAAGTCCCCTCTTATCGCCTGTGTAACATGCAAACGTCTCTAACCAACGAACTTATGGCGCATCATCCACCTCTGTCACTGTTGATGCCCACACCCACGCTGATGAGCCATCAGGCAATTGCACATTCACCCAGCGATTTGTCCCCGTACCTTGATAACCGAATACAGGGAACTCATCATCACGGTCAGCCACCCCAATCACCGCCGAATCAAAACTTGGTTCAGCGTATAAATCTGCGAAAGAGGCACTTACCACTACTCTCTCAAAATTGGGTGTCCCGATTGCTTGTAGTGTTGTCGTTGCAAGGATGCGTGTCGCCGTTGGTTGAACCGTCACACTCGGCACACTATCATCACAATTCCCACGCACATAGGCAAAACTTTGTTGCAGCCATCCGCGTCCCCCACTGACCGCTTCAATGAGATACCAGCCTGTGTTGCTTCGCCCTACTACGCGCATCAGGTCATCAGGCACAAGCACAGTCACAATCTGTGAATTACGGTCAGGATGTTCATACAGTTCAATTGGCGCATTGGTCGGATTAAATAACTCACATAAGGGACGACCCAAATTATCCACTACATCAGGGGTCAAGGTGATATGCGGACCACTCCCCAATGGTGCGACGAAGCTCATATCAGGGGTTTCCGTCGGAGTCGGTGGAATCGGTGTCGGAAACACCGTCGGATTAAATGATGCCTCGGGCACATCTGTTTCAAGGATAGCCATCGATGCTATGGATGGATCATCTGTCGGCAATTCAGGCGGTGGGTCAAGAACTGGCGGTACATCTGTATTTGTTGCAAACAGAGATACACTCGGTGTGCTTGTATCAACTGCCATAGTCGGAATAATGCCCATATCCGTTGGGCGTTGTGTTACCGTTGCAATGATATTCACGGCAGGACTATCGGATAGCGGTGTCACGCTTGAATTGAGTACAATAACTTCACTATCATCATCTTGTTGTGGTTGACGTAAAGCTAGCATCATCAATAAGCCACCGAATAATACTGCGACGACAATGCCAGCTACGAGTGTGAGCGGCACACGACTTCGCTGACGTGGCAACTGACGAACATTCGTCGGCACAGATGCTGAATCAGTGTGTGTTGCCTCAGGTAGCAATATTTGCTTACGTTGTTGTAGCTGTTCATACACTTTCGGTGATAACGGAGGCAGTGTTCGTGCGATAGTTTCGGTATCACGCCATACGGCTGATGCAATCGTGCGCCATTCATCTATCTCTTGTTGACACGTCTCACACCCGACCAGGTGTGCTTCAAATTGACGCAACTCTTCTGCTGATAGTGTCTGTGCTACATAAAATGGGATGAGGTCTTGCCATGCTTGATGGTTCATCACAGGGAATCCTCCTGTGCCAGAATACCCTTCAAGGTCTCTTTTGCGCGATGTAAGCGACTTTTCACTGTGCCTTCCGAAATAGACAGTACTTCAGCCACTTCAGGTCCTGTAAGCTGATGATAAAACACCAGCACCAACACCTCGCGCTGTCCATCGGGTAATTTTTGAATCGCAGAACGCACCTTATCTTGCTCCTCGTGACGAACAACAGCTTCCATCGGACCTGTTTCGTCACTGCTCAAATCAAACACTTGATTGATATCAACCAGTGGTAACTTTTTACGACGGGTCGCATTAATCGCACGGTTGCGTGCAATCACCAACAACCACGTTTTTACTTTGCTACGCGCTTCAAATTTGTGGGCATTATCCCACACCGCGAGCATCACATCTTGGAGAACTTCCTCCGCTAGTTGACGACTCGGCAAACGCGCACTCAAAAATCCTAAAAGCATCGCGCCATATCGTTCGTACACATCATCTAGCGCACGCACGTCCCCCGTTGCCATTGCTCGCACCAATGCCCAATCAGGGTCAAATCCCTGATATGAATTCGCATCAGCCGATTGTCTCTCTTCCATATGGTCTACTTCCCTGTGCGGTCTCACCATCTGAGACACACCTCTTCCCTGATTCGTTCCGTTTTCTTTGTCCTATACGTCTATCTAAGCAAATCCTCATCAAGTTTCTACGAAAAAAGGTGTAAAAATTTTTGCATTCCCTTCCATTCTTTCACTCTTAGATTCTTTGCGTTATGCTTTTAGTCGGGACTGAAATTACGAGGAGCGAACCATTGACCTTCCACGAGCAAATCCAAAGTGGCAAACGACGCTTCAAAGGGCGCACCTATCAAGAACTCGATTGTAGCAATATCGACGCATCTGACCTTGAACTCGTTGATTGCACCTTTGAGGGGGTTAACTTTCGTGGCGCAATGCTAGAAAGTCTTCAAGCACGCAATTGTACGTTCATCGCTTGTAATTTCACCTTCGCTACTCTGTCAGATGCTATCTTTGAAAATAGCTCCTTTTATCAACACAATGGTGAATGTACTTTTTACGAAGCCGATTGTCGCAATACTCAATTTACCGAGTGTGACCTACGCCTAGCCTCCTTTGAACGCACGCGCTTATTCGGCTCAAAATTTCACAAAACCAATGCTACAGGCGCATCGTTCTATCGTGCAGATTTCAATAATGCTGTCACCATCACTGACTGTATTTTCCGTATGGTGGATTTGCGCGATGCTAAACTCAAAGCATGTGATTGTCACAAAACCAAGTTTGACCAAGCCGATTTCAGCGATGCAGACTTATCCAAAAGCAATCTAACAGAGTGTGATTTTGCAGGAGCAATTACACGTCACACACAATTTGTTGAAGCGGATTTACGAGGCGCAAACGTTGCATCGTTCGATATTCGCCAACTTGATTTGACAGGCGCAACACTTTATACCGAACAACAAAAAATGCTACTCGATGGTTTAGGCATCATCTTCGTTGACCAATCCTCAGACGATTAATCGATTATCTAGCGTAATCCTCTACGCATACATCATCTAACTGCTGTATCATTAGATGGTATCGACTGAGCAAACAAGTCATAGAAACGACACCTATGCCATCTGTCGCTGAAATCCTCCAAGATGATATTTTAGATACTGCCACTGTGGTTGCGGGACATAATGGTTTAGACCGTGAGGTGCGCTGGGTGCATAATGCAGGGGTGCCCGATGCAGCCGTATGGTTGCATGGTGGCGAACTCGTCATGACCACGATTTTTAACATGCCAACCGATGTCAGCGAACAAGCCGAGTACATCCGTCAATTAGCCGATAAAAACGTCGCAGGCTTGATGTTAACCACAGGTCGTTACATCGACGAAATTCCCTTTTATCTGTGTGATGTCGCCGATGAAATTTCTTTACCGCTAATTGAAATTCCATTTACTGTTCCCTTCGTCGATATTGCACAGGCAATCAACGAACGTATCAGTGAAGAGACGGTTCAAATCCAACGGCGCGCCCTCACTATTCATCAAGCACTGACCAATCTCGTGCTAGAAGGTGGTGGCTTAAAACACCTCGCGGAACGCCTCGCCGAATTACTTGACCACAGTGTGAGCATCGAAACAGACCGCTTTGATGCGATTGCAACGCATAATATTGCCGAAGTGGATGAAGCCCGTCGCTATACACAATTACATGGTCGCACTGACCCACGCCTAGTGACTGCTCTCGAAACACATGGCATCCTGCCAGAAATCCGCCGTAACTTGCGCCCCAAACATCTTGAGGTGATGGCAGATGTTGGCTTAGAGATGGAACGCATCCTTGCGCCGATTGTGGTGCATGGTGAAATTTATGGCTTTATGTGGATTATTGCCGACGAGCATAAACTGACCGAAATTGATATGATGGCAATTGAAATTGGCAGTACCATCGCGGCACTGATGATGCTCTATCAAGAGAGTGTGCAATCTGCGGAAGCCTCGCTCAAAGGCTCATTGATGAGTCAACTCATCGAAGGCAATGTCACCCGTGAAACCATTCTGACCGATACTTCCATGCGCTATGGTGTCGATTTGCGCTCACCTTACGTCATGATGTTGCTTGAATGTGCCATGAATGGTTCACAGAAGCTAGCCATTCTTTACCGTACCATTAATCAGATGATTGCTACTGATGGTTGGCAAGCCGTTGTCGGACAATTCGCAGGGCAGATTGTCGTACTCGCCCAAGATGATGAACACCTAAAAGCACTAGTCGCCCGTGTGCAAGAACGCGCTGCTTTATCCAAAGTCTGTGGGGATACCACACCGCGTGTGGGGGTCAGTGGTTTACAACAGGGTGTTGATAATGTGCGTTGTGCTTATGACCAATGCTTAGATGTCCTCCATATTACTCGCCGTCTTGACCCATTGGCACGTGTTGCTTACTTTGGCGAATTAGGATACTTGCACACACTCTACCACGCAGGTGCAAATACCCTTAACGATAATCCCTATGTGCCTTATCTGCGGCGCTTACTCGACGAAAAACAAGCTGACCTCTTCCGCACACTAGAAGCCTATCTCGATAGTGGTGCAAATGGGGTCGCCACCGCAGAAGCCCTGCATATTCACCGTAGTACACTCAATTATCGCCTCCAACGGATTAACCGCATTCTCGAATTTAACCTCCAAGACCCCATGATACGCACTAACTTACAGATTGCACTCAAACTAATGCGACTCTTTGAAGTCACCGAACAAGATTTGATATGAGTTAATTCTTATAGACTCCATTTCACGATAAAATAAGAAAATTATCATCTATTTGTAAATTCATTTTGTAGGGACGTAGCTGTGTTTGCGTCCATCGGGATAACACACAAGTCATCCCCTACAGACAGTATTTTTCATAACTTTGCTCGATACATACAGGATAATCATGCAAATCACAAAACATACCTTCGCCATCAATCCCGACAACATGCGCGAACGCTTACTCAAGCCACCAGCACGTGCAGAATTTGTCGTTCTATCCGCCGTGAGCGTGCTTGCAGCTTGCTTTGCTTACCTAATCACACAGGGGATGGATCTCGCTGTTGATTATGGAGTCTTCCTTGAGGCAGTTGAAGGTGACTATACAGGCTTTTTCTATGCTCCTTGGAGTTTGCCAATCTTCACGGTTTTGAGTTGGTTGCCTTTGCCGATTAGCTACTTGATTTGGAACATGATAAATATCTTGCTCCTGTGGATAGCAGTGCGCGTTTTCGGAGGCAATCTACCAATCACCATGATTGGTTATCAGATGATATATTGTCTTTTCTATGGGCAAATCGTTGGCTTACTAGCAGGCGTGATTGCGCTCTTCTGGGTGGCTCTCTTGCATCGTCGCTTTGTCATCGCAGGCTTATTGCTGACCATCGCTGCGATTAAACCCCAATTAGGTGTGCCGATGGCAGTTGCCTTGTTGCTCCTAACAGATATGACATGGTGGCATCGTTTCAAAGTTGTAGTGATTTCACTCGTGCCAGCCATACTATCCTTGCTCCTATATCCAAATTTTATCGTCGATGTGTATCAAGCCTATTTGGAAACACCACCGAATACCTTCGGGAGTATCTCGCTCTGGCGATACATTGGTGCTGGTGCATTACTTTTATGGATACCCACGCTGACCTTACCGATGTCATTCGGACGACGCTTAGTTGCGATTCTGGCAACAACGGCACTGTCGTCACCATATTTTCAGCAAACCGATTTGTTGCTCCTCTATGCAATGCCGATTGGCTGGGTCGGATTATTAGGCAATGTCGGTTTTTTGATGGGACGCTTTGGTTGGTGGGCACTACGCTTACCGATTATCGTCCCCCTGATAGTCTACATCTGGGTATTAGTGACTCCCATTCGACAACAAATACAAGGCTGGCGTAAAATCCCGCAATCATCGAAAGCCCTCTAAGCTCTTGCTTGCATAATGAATCCCAAACCTGTAGAGTGATGCCCATCATTTAAGGAGATACTATGCCACTCATCGTGCTTATCACTGCTGGGCTGATTCTAGTCGTCGTGACACTCATTTATGCCAATCAAATTGAACCCAATTGGTTTGAAGTCACGCAAACAAACCTTGATATTCAAAAGTTGCCGATAGAGTTCGATGGCTACCGCATCGCCCACATCAGTGATATTCACATGGATGGTGGCATGACCAAAGACCGCTTGCTATCTGTTGCTGAAAAAATCGCCGAACAACGAGTCGATTTAATCGTCATCACAGGTGACTTTGTCTCGAATAAGGTTGCTTATGTAGCTAATAATTTGCGTGATGCTCTATCTGCATTTGATGCTCCTGATGGTATTTTGGCTGTGATGGGCAACCATGACCATAAATCAGGGGTTGAGCGTGTGCGCGGTATTTTGGCAGAGGTCGGTATCCATGAACTAACGAATGACGTGACAAGTATCCAACGTGACAACACACGTTTGTACATCGCAGGGGTGGATGATCTATTCGAGCGGAAAGCACGTCTTGACCTTGTGCTACAGAAATTGCCTGATGACCATCCTACGATTTTACTCGCTCATGAACCTGATTTTGCCGATATTGCAACGGCTACAGGACGCTTTGCGCTCCAATTGTCGGGGCACACCCACGCAGGGCAGGTGCGCTTGCCACTACTCGGCATTGTCCATACACCTGATTACGGCAAACGCTATCGCGCAGGTCTCTACAATGTCAATAATCTGCAAGTGTATGTCACACGCGGACTAGGCACAGTCGATTTACCGATACGCTTCAATTGCCGTCCCGAAATTACGATTTTAACCCTCCACGCCAAATAGAAGCAATTCACTACAAAATGATGCTAACGGACTTGTTTCGACTAATCACTAATGACTGTTTATACCCATGTCTGACGCAGAACACGCATCCAATTTTTATGTGTGATTTTTTGAAGTGATTCATCATCGTAGCCAGCATCTTGGAGTGCCTTAATTAAATTGGGTAATCCAGCCACATCACCAACTGCTCTCGGAATCCCTGCCCCATCAAAATCAGAGCCTAAGCCGACACGGTCTATGCCAATTGCCTCCACCAAATAATCAATATGCGCGACCATTGTCGATACAGGTGTCTCAGCACGCTCTTCTGCTGTGAGACCCTTGCCACCATCCTCACGCAAGAAAGCTGTCGCAAAATTCAAACCGACCATGCCATCACTATCTTTGATGGCATCGAGTTGCTTGTCAGTCAAGTTACGTGGTGTTGGCGATAGTGCATGAACATTAGAATGTGTCGCTACCAGAGGTGCTGTGCTGAGTTTTGCCACATCCCAAAAACCTTTTTCATTGAGATGCGAGAGGTCAAGCATGATACCCATCTCATTACACTTTTTGACGAGGGCTTTCCCAGCATCGGTGAGTCCATCGCCAATATCAGGCGAATGTGGGAACTTGAATGGCACGCCTGTCGCAAAAGCATTCGGACGACTCCACACAATGCCCAATGATCGTAAACCAGCTTGATAGAGGACTTCTAGCAAATCGAAATCGGTATCAATCATGCCTGCGCCTTCGATGTGTAAAACCATCGCCAACACATTAGTCTCGATACAGGTTTCAATCTCATCGACAGTGTGCGTAATTTTGACTTGCCCATCGGATTGTGCTTCAACATCAAAGAGTGTCCGCATCATCTCGAAAGTTTTTTGCTGGGCATAATCTAGCTCTAGTGGTGGAGGTAGAGACACTTCTTCACCCCGTTTGAATGCTTCGCGCAGTTGCTCTGTCACTTTGGCTGGATTCGGTACAAACATCGCAAAAAATCCACCTGCGAAGCCCCCTTGTTTGGCGCGTGGTAAATCAATATGCCCAACCTCACTCTCCTCGAAAAAACTGCGTTTGTCCCGTGTCTCAGAGTCAATTAAGTGTAAAACAGTGTCGTTATGTCCATCAAAAATCGGATACTCTGTCATCTAAAAACCACTCTCACTACGTTATTCAATTTAATAGAGTGTACCGTGAGGTGATGACACCATGCCAGTAACCATTGAGAGCATTGGGTAGTTATTAACTTGCCACCTCGCGTAATTATCACTACCATTAGGAATATCAAACATATGGGGAAAGCTAAGATAGCAAATGGCAACCAATAACGCGCATGTATTCATTTCATATTCACGGCGCAATATCGACTTTGCAAAATTATTATTCCGCGAACTTAATAAAAGTAAACGTGATGTCTGGGTCGATTGGGAAGATATTCCGCGCGGTGCAGATTGGCTACAAGAGATTTACAGTGGCATCGATAACGCCGATACCTTCATCTTCTTAGTGAGTGAACATAGCCTCGCATCAGAAATCTGTAACCGAGAATTAGCCTACGCCCTCCAGCATAATAAGAAAATCATTCCGCTCATTCTGCAAGAAATTAATGAGGATGTGCATCAGCGTGTTGCCACGAAATGGCAATCTACAGATTGGAATAGAACCGCCCAAAGCAACTGGAACGCACTCAAACATATCAATTGGATTTTCTTCAATAATCCAGCCAAATATAATAGTGAATTTCAAGCATTGCTGAACACAGTTGACCAAGATTTATTCCACATCAAAACACATACTCGTCTGCTGGTTCGCGCTCAAGAATGGCACAATGCCGAACGCAATCCGAGTTCACTCTTACAAGGGGATGACCTCATCAGTGCCGAATTTTGGCTCAAAACTTATGCTGAGGCTGACCCTATCCCGACACAATTACACAAAGAATTCATTCAAGCCAGCCGTGAACAAGAAAACGATAATCTCGCTTACGAAAAACGTCTCCAAAATCAGGCAAAAAATCGCTTGCAGATTCTTGTTGGTAGCTTTGCTGTGCTTTTAGGAGTGATTGTCTTTGCCTTATTGCCACTTATCAACACACAACTAGAATTTCGCCTTGCAGATGATATTGATTTTCGATTGAGCGAAGCAGCACTTAGCTTCCGTGATTTGTTGGATGATGACGAAGAATTAGCTCTTGTTTCGGCACTGTTTGTCGCCAATGTCGATCTGGTACGCGAACTTGCGGATGATAACGTCAGTGCAGAAGAGTTTGAACGTGAGATTGCCCCGATTCGTGATGATTTTGATTTGCAAGAAGTGAGTTTTTTCTGGGCAAGTTTTGATTACGGTACAGAGCCTGTTTACTTTATACGTCCTGAAATAAACCACAACGAGCGCGTGCAACAACTCCGAGAAGACCTAGTGTTAGATGCTCTTGAGTTTGAAGATGATGTGAGTGATATTGTCATTGGCTCACCAGAATCACAAATCATCGCAGCAGCACCTGTTTATCGCACCGATTCAGATGACCTCATTGGGGCTGTGCTAGTGGCTTACCATATCAATGACGAGTATATCAGCGAAATAGCAGACATCCTTGATATAGAAGCAATCATCGCTAATATCGAAAACCAAATTGTTGTGACAACGATTAGCACCCCCCCTGAAATTGCCGATAGCATACGCCCTTATCTTGAAGGCGACCTCGATTACGAATACACCGATACCTACGGCAATCTCTACGGAATCTATGAAGATTACGATCAAGAAGATGCTGATTTTGAACTCAGTTTTGCTGACTTTGTGACAGGTGAAAACGAAGAAGAACTGCGTATGGTAGCGACTCCGCTCATTTTAGGAGAAGGTCAGGATGCTTTCCAAGAAGGCACGCTGTTTGTTGCCAGTAGCTTTGATTCAGTCAATGCACTACAAGATACGATTCAAATGATTATCTTTGCTTTTGCAGGTGTGATAGGCATAGTCGTACTTGTGTTACTTGTGTTCCTTGCTGGTATTCCTTACCTGCGAAATCGCTCACCAGAAGAATAAATCCTAACAAAATTATAAATTTGGGCATGACACATCATGCCCTTACAACATGATTCAATGTAGGGATTTGGCGTGCTAAATCCAAAGAATCATTCTACATCAAATGCCCATGTGCCATCACGCATAATCGGCTCGGCTGTGCCATCAGTCGTAATACCATCGACAGTCATATCAGTTGAGCCAATCATGAAATCAACATGCGTAATGCTGACATTGCCGCCAAGTTCCACAAAACGGTCTTCTTCCATATGTGCACCATCCTTGAGGCATGTGCGATACGCATTGCCAATCGCCAGATGATTCGAGGCATTCTCATCAAATAGTGTTTCATAGAAGATGCGCCCCGTTTGGGCAATCGGTGAGGTACTCGGTGCAAGCGCAACTTCGCCGATATAACGTGCACCTTCATCTTGGTCTATCAAACGTTGGAACGTTTCTGTACCTGTTTTTGCTGTGAAATCTACAATCCGCCCATCTTTGAACGTAACACTGAAATCATCAATCAGTGTGCCAGCATAACTGAGTGGTTTCGTCGCTTTGACTGTACCATTGATTTTCTCACGATGAGGCATCGAGAAGACTTCTTCTGTCGGGATATTAGGCATATATTCGATGTCTTTGTTATTGATGTCGCCACCCCCTGCCCAAACGTGATCTTGTGGCATCCCAACCGTCAAATCTGTGCCATCAGCTTGATAACGCAACGCTGTATATTGCTTTTTGTTCAGATATTGAGCAATAGCTTGTAATTTCGATGCGTGGTCTTGCCATGCTGCCACAGGGTCATCTTGGTCAATACGGCAGGTTTTGAAGATGAGTTCCCACAATTTAGAAACTCGTTCATCTTCTGGTAAATCAGCTAACATTTTATCTGCCCACGGCTTGGTTGCAATCGCGCCAATTGTCCATGTGCCGTAGCCTTGATCGTTGAGCAAGCTAATCGGACGGAACAAGTTGCCTGATGCTTTTGACATCCGCGCAATTTTATCTTGGTCTTGCCCTGCTAATAAGTCAGGGTCATCACCGAGCAGAAACATCATACTACCGCCTTCTTCGGTGATAGTTTTGCGCGTATGGAAGTAAAATTCATCCGTCATATCGAATGATTCGTCAGGTGCATTTTCGAGGCGGATTTTTTGCAGCATTTGGTCACGCCAGCGCACTTTTACAAATGGTGACCCCGCTTTATAAGCAGCTTCCACAATGTAATGCACCAAACGCCGAATCGTTGGGTCATCAGTCAGGCTTGGTTGCACTATTAAGCGCATCCCAGGCTGAATCGCACTGCCGACATGTACCAATAAATTAGCATATTTTTTCAAATTTTGTTCAAAATCACTCATTCTGCGTCATCCTCATGGTCAAGATAAAGTCATATTAATGATTATTACCAGTGTACCACGATGCAAAATTGATGCTAAGTAATCTGTTCATGAAAGAGCATAATTGAGCAAGCGTAGGGTGAGCGTGGTGCGAGCGTTTTGGTCTATGCTGTAGAACGTGTTACGCTGAATGGTGATTGTAATCGCAACACCATACAATGGGGACAACCATGATACAACGGGCATCGCTCGGTTTATTGCTTGTATTGATGATGATAGTCGGCACACAGCGTTTTCGCGCACAGGCACGCTGGTCAGTTTGGGTTTATCAGCCTGATAGCGGACGCTTGCAACAAATCGATAACAACGGACAAGTGATGACAACACAATCGATTCCATCTGTTGGTGATGACCTCTATCCAACCGAAGTAGTTGTCAGCTCTAATGGAACGTTACTGGCGTATCAACCACCCCGTTTGCAACAAATCATCGTGATGGAACTCACTACAGGCACACGAAAAGCAATCATTAGCCTCAGTGAGATTGGCGCAATCCACACTGATGAAGATGCGCTGATGCTAGATGACATTGCCTTCACCAATGATGATACTCATCTTGTTTATTGGGAGCGATTGGCGGGCTTCGGTTGGCAAATTCACGCACATGATGTCGTCAATGATGTGCGTGTGGCTACCTTAGCCTATGGCGATGAACAAACCTATGCCTACCCTGCACTACACGGAGGCATTCAGCCTCAAATTATTCATCTCTCAGGTGACCGTGTGACCTTTCTGGTGGATATTGAGTATCCTACACGCATTCATAGCTATCACTGGTTTTATACATCTGATATTCTCAGCGAAACGATTGCCTCACCGACGCGCATCAATACGAGTAATCCTTTTCAAGGTGACATTATCAGTGTGCAATACGATAATCGCTTCCCGACCAATAACGAAGATTTTCGCAACGCATGGCAACAAGTGAATACTCTTTTTGCATACACAGGCATTGAGGGACGTTTCCCCGTCTTTTTTGAGCCAGATCTCAGTTTTGAGCGACTATGGTTAGTGCAAGGTGGCGAACGCATCTTAGCCCAAGCCTACGTCGATGAAATTGTGGATGTCTATGTGTTAATAGAGCGCGATGGCAACGAAATTCGCCGTTATCCTGCTGTGGGACGTGATACCACTGCCACACCTGATGGCTATATTTATGCCACCCAAGTTGAAGGGCAAACAGCTATCGTCAATGTGGATACGCGCAATAGCACCTCCGCAGGATCAACCCTTTGGTTACAGCCCAACGAATGGCGTATTATCTGGGCAGGGATTAACCAAGCCCAAGCGCAAGTTCTTGACTGGGTACAATTGGCACAATCTGAAGAAGACCCAACAGGCATTGTGTCGCGCCAAGCAACACCGACCCAAGCCCCTGACCTCCCTGCCTTTCGTCGGATAGGGATGCCGATTCAGATTTATGTGCCAGAAGAAGGCTTTCTTAATTTACGGGATGCACCAACAACCAATTCTAACGTCGTCACCTTGCTCGAAAGTGGCGCACGTGGGGTTATCAGTGGTGGTCCTGTCGAAGCCGATGGATTCTTGTGGTGGGAAGTCAGCATCGCAGGACGTATCGGCTGGGTTGTTGAAGAATTGCCTGATAGCTTGGCGTTGATTCCACCACAAATCATTCCATCTATCACACCCACGCCAACATCTACCGCACAACCGTGAGATTTTGGATTATAATGAGAAGCATATCACCATAAAACCATAGGGGTTGATATGCCAATCAAACGCTTTGTACAAATTATTCTATCGATTGTCTTGTCCATCGTAGTCGGATTATTCGCGCACACCCTATCACCAACAGATACCTGCACGCGCGAAGCACTCGATGTAGTTCTCGATGGGGGGCATCTTGTGCTCCAAGATGATTGTGTGCTGATGGTCAGTCCAGCCGTGATAATTACAGGCGAAGTCATCATTGAGGGTGGTATGTTGCATAGCAATGGGGTTGACCGTATCCTCATCATTGCAGAAGGCGCAACTCTTACTGTGCGTAATACACAAATCCTCTCTGGTTCAGTCGAAATTGAGCCTGCTTACGGTGGTGCAATCCTCAATTATGGTGATTTAATCCTCCAGAGTGTCAAAATTTCGGCAAATTCTGCTGAGCGTGGCGGTGGCATTTACAACGCAATGACAGGTCGCTTGATGATAGTGGATTCTGAACTCGCGCGGAATCGAGCGCGTGAAGGTGGTGCAATCTATAATCTTGGTGCAATGGTCATTTCCAATAGCATTATTGATGATAATAGTGTCAGACATGATGAGATATATGGTGGTTATGGCGCAGGGATTGTCAACAAAGGGTCAGCCGTGATTGTGAATAGTCAAATCATCAATAATCGCGGTGATGGTGAAGGCATTGGCATTGATACCAGTGGGGCACTTTTAATGCGAGATAGCATTATCATGGGCAATCAATGCCTGAGCGATGATTGTCGCGGTACAGGAGTGTTGCGCTTTGATGGAACAATCAACATCCGACAGAATTATTGGGGTAGCCCCGACGGACCTAGCGAAGATGGCGGTGGGTCAGGCGATGGCATTATTAATATTGAACCGTCTCAATTTCAACCCTTCTTGACCGAATTCCCAGCATGGTATCAAGGATAATAATCTCTTTGTGTGATAGTATTACACAAATGAAAGTGCTGTAGGGGTTTGCTACAGCGAACCCGTCTTATGATTAATTTGTCTGTAGATGTTTCAGTTCCTCAGCCTTCATTCGTCAGAATACTATCGCTAATCGCAGACGCAATTTTGCTGAGGCGTTCAAATTGCTTTTCTGTATAAGTCCGTTCACGCTTAGAATCCCAAATTTCGAGGTAGCCCCACAGACTCGCGTCGTAATGAATCGGTGCGAAGATAACACTCATAACATTATGGGGTGCGTATTCGGCATATTCTGCGCCATTGCTGTCAAGTTCAGTAGGTTTCAGAATATAAGGCTGTGGTTCATCACTGTAAAGCCATGCTGTATGATGTGGCATATCACCTTCAGGATAGATATTATCAACATCAAATCCTGTTGCTATTTTGCTCTGTGGAGATGAAATGTAGTCATTCAAGACAATCGAAACCTGTTGCTCAAAATCATGCTTGCACAGATAAGCACTCGTCGCATCAAAAACGCGCACGGCAAGACGCATCATATTATCGCGCATTCGATGACGTTGTTCGATACTTTTGCTGTTGATAGCAACCAGTCGTAGCTGATTGAGGAGGTCGAGATAGGTTTCTGTCGTGAATTTCATAGGTGTTATGACCAATAATAGTGTTGATGAATAAGCTAGATATAGTATATCGGAATTGAAGCCACAAGGTTACCGCTATACTATAAGAATTATTGAATATTACAAAACAAAATACTAACAATCACCCTCACCACTGAATGCAACAGGTGACCAAACCCCCGCACTATTGCCTAAAACAGACCGATTGAGTAAGCGTGAGCGATTATCCTCCGTGTTGACGATTATCATCTCATAATCGCTACGGACAGCTAGCCAGTTGCCATCAGGGCTAAAGCGAGGAAAATCAGCATGGGTGATGTCTAAATCTTGTAGATACAGATTTGCTTCTGAATCGTCCGTGTTAATGAGTGGTATCTGCCACAGCGTATTGGGAACAGTCTCACGAAATTCGCGCATTGCCCCTGTCAAACCAGTTGCATCAGGTAACCAATCGTGCGCCAAAACCATCGACCACTCATAGCTTAATTGTGTCGGAATCGCAGTAGGTTGATTCGCAATCATCCACAGTATGTCACTACTATTTTGTGGTGACCACACGAAGCTAATCAATTCACTATCAGGTGACCAACGTGGTTTACTGACACTGCCTGTCTCAAAATTTGTCAATTGATATTTGAGGTCAGCATCTGCACTCACAACCCATAAATCTGCTTCATCAACTGTTACAGCAGGGATTGGCGTTTGCCCTGGCGCAGGTTCGGCTGTGGGCAAAGCTGTTGCGAGTACGTTCGTTCCTGCAACGCGCTCTTGATACGATAAATATGCTAACCATGCGCCATCAGGTGACCATGTTGGCGAAAATTCACTGCCTGTAACACTGTAAAATTGAATATCTGGATTGCCATCAGTCACAAATGCTGTATGGTGCGTCAACGTGCCATCATTTTGTAAACGACGGAGCGTGAATGCGATGCGATTTTCTGTTGGCGACCAGTCTGCTTCCCAGATGCCCCATCGCTCATTGGGCAAATCACTGTAAATTGCTTCTTCTAGCACATCATCCCCCGTGAGTGACATGCTGTAGAGTCGTCCCCAACGGGTCGCTTCGGTGTATGTAAACAACACACGGCATCCATCAGGCGAAAAATCCCACACATGATGGTCACCTACACCAATACTCAAGCGACGATAACTATCACTGGTGACATCATAGAGAATAATCGCATCTTGCTGAACGGTATTGAGGGCTAAGAGAGGTGACAACAACGGTATATCAGTCTGTGCCTGACTGCTTGCAACAAAGCAACTCAAAACGATCCAAACAACAATCCGTCGCATAATATCCCCTGATGAAGAATTCGTTACATCCATTGTAACCCATCTCTTAGCTCTGGCAATGCCAACCTAACGCTAGGACAACGTGCCTCATACGTTCGTACTATGCTCGCCCCATTTGGAACGATTTTGTGATTAAATACGTTATAGATATTACAGGACGGATTACGCAGGAAGAAATCACAGATGAAAACAGTGAAAGATACCCATCAACCAATCGAAACTGATTGTCCCTCATGTGGCAACTATAGCCGATTCAAATTCATTGGCGAACAAAAATGGTCGCAAGCTGTCGCTGATAAGCTAGGCGTTCCGACCATCATCAATCTATACAATTGTGCCAAGTGTCATTCGACAGTCACTGACATACAACTCTTACCTCAGTGACTTATGAGGCAGTTGCATGTTGCAGACTATCGTTCTTATCTTTTTCAGCTTGTCGTTTGCTGAGCACACGACTGACCACAATGCTGATGACTAAGATAGCGACTGTCAATGCAATCGTGACAGGATTGAGACTCACATCACTCAAATTCCCTGTGGTGATGTCACCTTCAATAGATGCCCCTGCCCCGACATAAGCGAATGTCCCACCAATGTTGCCGATAGCCGTTGCGAGGAAGAATGGTACGAAACCAACGCGGAATGCCCCTGCCAACAAGCTAACCGCATCATACGGCAAGAACAAGAGGCGCATGGTCAACACGGCTTGGAATGGATTTTTACGCAATAAGCCCATAAATTGCTTGATGCGTGAGCCTTTTTCGTCGTCGAGAGCTTCTTCTTTTGCTTCATCTTCATTCGAGAACCAACGTCCGACAGCATATGGAATCACGCTGGACGTTGTTCCTGCAATCAGCGCATAAACAAAGCCATACGCCAAACCGAAGATGTTCCCTGCTAACAAGGTCAACAAAGATGCTGGGAAGAGAATTAGTGGACGTAAGAGATAGACCACGATATAGAGCAATGGACCATACCAAGTTCCCGTCAAAATGTCCGAAAGCTGACGAATTAATTCACCAAAACCAATATCATTAACTTGCATATATTGGCGTGTACCGAGAATGATAGCTGTCCAGAAAATGAGTGCGGTAATCTGTGTAGGATGATTTTTCAACCAATTGATAATCCGTTGTGGCATAGCGGAAATCCCCGTTGCTTGCGATGTGTTATCCATTATTTGTCTGCTCCCTGAATAGGTGAAGTTTGTCACAATGGTGCTAGTCTGCCCGATAGAAATGAAGAGAATATTACAAATTTACAGATATTTGCTAAACACATTTGCTCTTAATCTTACTGATCCAAATAGGTACTATCTGTCTATCAAGCTATAATCATTCTAACCAGATATTGAGGACAACAAAATATGCCCACATTACAATTCGACCCTGTAACTTGTGCCTTATTGGTTGTTGATGTGCAAGTCGATTTTTGCTCTCCTGATGGCGCAACCGCCCGTCGTGGACGACCCAATACCAAGATGCAAGCCTTACCTGCAAAAATTAATGCCTTCGTCAAACAATTAGAAGACTCTGGTGTTTTGCCTATCTATATTCGTGCTGTCGTTGATGAAGAAAATCTCTCTGAGCAAGCGCAATTCTTTAATGAGATGAAAGGTGTTAAACGTCCAACCCAGAAAAATACAGTCGGGGCTGAATTTTATGGATTAGAATTTCCCGATAATGCACTTTTCATAGAAAAAACAGGCGGTGACCCCTTCTTAAAAACAAATCTGAAACAACAATTGCACGAACACGGTATCAAAACAGTGTTGGTGACAGGCGTTCGCACTGAAATTTGTGTCGATAACACAGCACGTATTGCTGCCCGTGAGGGATTTCATGTAGTTATTATTGAAGACCTCGTAGCAACACGCGATAACAACTACGATGATGCCGCCTACGCCCTCAAATACCTAGATGCCTATGTTGGCTTTGTCATTTCCTCAGATGAAACTTTACAGGTGCTGGGACTCGCTTAAGCAAGGATAGCGACTCATAATATTTTTTCAGCATAAGATATAAGCCTAATTTTTACTAACTCGTCAGCAAAACTCAGAACTCAGAACTTTTATATCACTGAACATATGACCGCACATATGACCGTTCATGTGCACAACATCGAATAGCTCTTTTGTGCTAGGGTGAAACAGTATCGTAAGTGACCCCTAGAGAGAGGGAAAATACCGATGTTTAACTGGTTAAGCAACTTATTCAACCGCACACCCAAGCAACTCCAACCGAAGTCAACACATCTTGAAGCCATTGCTGTTCATAATAGTAGTTTCTTCAATAATCGCTGGCAACAAACCCAACACAGCACCATGTATCAACAATCATCATGGGTACACCTCGCTGTCAGTCGCATCGCAGAAGCAGCCGCACTTGTGCCTTTGCAAGTGTTGCGCTTAGACGGCGAAACACGCCTCCAAATTGAGCGACACCCACTGGAACAATTACTTGATAATCCGAATCCAGCCATGAGTCGCTTTGAACTGATGGAAAGTACACTTGGTTTTCTGGAACTCACAGGCAATGCTTACTGGTATCTTGCAGGGGATAGTATGGGACGACCCGCACAAATTTGGAGTCTACGTCCTGACCGCATGACTATTGTGCCTCATCCCACAAACTATGTTGCGGGCTATCTCTACGAAGCCGATGGCAAGCAAATCCCCTTTGATGCTATTGAGGTTGTGCACTTCAAACGCTGGCATCCTGCTAATGATTATTATGGCTTGAGTCCCTTAGATGCGGCGCGTCTTGCCATTGAAAGTGATCGTGCGATGGCACAGTGGAATCATAACGCTTTTGGCAATGATAACGGGGTGCCTGCTGGGATTGTCAATATCAATGACTTTGTGAGTGATGACGATTTTGATCGTATCAAACGTGAATGGCGCAATAGTTATGGTGGTGCACAGCGTCGGACAGCTTTCTTGCGCGGAGGTGATATTAGCTGGCATCACATCGGCTTGAGCCACACTGATTTAGACTTCCTCAATGGACGTATTGCTCATCGAGACGAAATTCTCAATATTTTTGGGATTCCTGTTGGTCTAGTCAGCGAAAATGCCACCGAAGCCAATGCCACCGTCGCTGAACGACAATTCATTGAGCGTACACTCTATCCGAAGTTAGTTCGCATTGCTCAAAAAATCACTCAAGAGCTATTGCCCTTCTACGATAATAATACGGTTGCTCAATTTGAGGATATTCGCCCGACTGATACCCAAGCTCGACTGGACGAAATTCGTACTGCACAAGCGATCTTGTCCATCAATGAAATTCGGGAGCAATTCTACAATATGCCAACTGTCGCATGGGGTGATGTGCCTGTCAGTTTGCTTGCTCAATCTGAATCTAGTGCATTACCTGCACCTGATGAGCTATCCTCAAGTGATGAAGACCCTGTGGCGGATACCAAAGCCATCTTAGACGAACTCGCCCAGTGGGAACGCTTCGCCCTCAATCGTATAGGTAAAAGTGAACACCGCGCCTTCACAGTTCACCACATACCAGATGATATTGCCTTCGAGATTAGTGCCAGCCTTATCACTGCTGATGGCAAAGATGCAATTAAGACCGTATTTGCTCAATTTTACAGTCTTATGAAAGACGAATCTGAGGAAAGTTCCACAAATTTGTGATGCTTATCAGTCACTAGAGCTTCCGATTAGATAGCAATCACAGGTAATAAGAATCGTCACTAATCTGCCCAAAATACTGATTTTCGTAGAGGAGGGTCACTATGCCCTCCTGATATTGATTACCTACAGGTATAACAAATTGTCAAGAATTACTAACAATTAAGAATGGTGCTTCGCGCGGATAGTATTTCTGTAACGTCTGAAGCTCACGCGCGCCGCACTGCGATCTGGCGGGATCGATCGACGTCTGTCTCAAGCGATGGGAGTTCACGATGCAACCTGTAGCGACTGCTATGCGCCGCCCCGCGGGCGTGGCGGCATGAGCGCGCCCCGCCCGCTTGAGGGCCAGGTCGCGGTGATCACCGGCGCTTCGAG